>NZ_CALWUM010000001.1 GCF_944384765.1 uncultured Agathobaculum sp.
CCATCTATCTGCCGCATTTACTGTACATGATTCCGTGTAGCTATTGGGCTTCATCTTGACTGGCAGACTTACCCTCATGCTCAGCCTTCTATGCGATTTCTGTTCGTCAGACCAGAGGTTTGCCCGTGGGTTAGTAGGTTCCCCACATCCGGCTTCCTTCAGATTCCACCTCACGATGGACACCCTTGCCTTCGGCTATATCCTTCCCGCTACCGGGCGGATTTGGGTCTCGCACCCTTAAGAAACGTGCGCCGCCGGGCGCACCAGACAGGAAAAAGGAGCAGATGCTTTGCATCTGCTCCTTTTGGAATCTGTCTTTAGCGGTATCTTTTCTTCTTCGCGCGCGCAGCCTCAGACTTCTTGCGACGCTTGACGCTCGGGCTTTCATAATGCTCACGCTTGCGGAGCTCGGAAAGCGTACCCGCCTTGGCACACGAACGCTTAAAACGGCGCAGTGCGCTGTCAATAGACTCGTTTTCCTTGATGCGGATCTCCGACACAGTTTTCCCTCCCTCCGCGCGATCCCCTATGGAGGAACGCTTTGCACGGTTTTTCAATACCACGGCACAAAAAACCGTAAGAATATTATATCTGTTTTTACCGTCCGTGTCAATAACAAAGTTCAGCCGGCGGCTGGATCGGGGCGGAAAGTTTGCCTTCCCGGCCGCTGCTACGGGTTACTTGACGACCAGATTGACGATTTTGCCCGGCACGACGATCTGCTTGACCATCTGCTTGCCCTCAATCGCGTGCTGCACCTTTTCCTCGGCGAGCGCGGTGTCGATGGCGGTCTGCTTGTCGCAGTCCACCGGCAGCTTGATTGTGCACTTGAGCTTGCCGTTGACCTGCACGGCGATCTCGACCGTGTCCTCGATGGTCTTGGCCTCGTCATAGGCAGGCCACGGTGCAATCGAGAGCAGGCCCTCGCCGCCCATCTGCTGCCACAGTTCCTCGGTGATATGCGGTGCAAAGGGATTGAGCAGAGTCAGGAAGGTCATATACTCCGCCTTGTTGACGCCCTTGTCGTAAAACTCATTGAGCATAGTCATGAGCGCCGCGATCGCGGTGTTGGCCTTGAGGTTGTCCGCATCCTCGCCGACCTTTTTGATCGTGCGATGCATGAGCACCTCGTGCTCTTTGGAATACGTGTCGCCGTCCTGCACCTTGTCGGCCAGCGCCCACACGCGCTCAAGGAAGCGGCGGCAGCCCTTGATCGACTTCGGGCTCCACGGGGCGGCCTTTTCAAAGTCGCCGATGAACATCTCATACAGGCGCATGGTGTCCGCACCGTAGGTGTCGACGATCTCGTCCGGATTGACGACGTTGCCGCGGCTCTTGGACATCTTCTCGCCGTTTTCACCCAGGATCATGCCGTGGCTGGTGCGCTTGGCATACGGCTCCTTGGTCGGCACCACGCCGATATCATACAGGAACTTGTGCCAGAAGCGGCTGTACAGCAGGTGAAGCGTGGTATGCTCCATGCCGCCGTTGTACCAGTCAACCGGGGACCAGTACTCGAGCGCTTCCTTGGAGGCGAGCGCCTTGTCGTTATGCGGGTCCATATAGCGCAGGAAGTACCAGGACGAACCTGCCCACTGGGGCATGGTGTCGGTCTCGCGCTTGGCCGGGCCGCCGCAGCACGGGCAGGTCGTATTGACCCAGTCGGTCATGTGCGCGAGCGGGGATTCACCGTTGTCGGTCGGCTCATAGGTGTGCACGTTGGGCAGCTCAAG
Organism: uncultured Agathobaculum sp.; assembly: GCF_944384765.1. Lineage (GTDB taxonomy): Bacteria > Bacillota > Clostridia > Oscillospirales > Butyricicoccaceae > Agathobaculum. Next base: position 1,734 of record NZ_CALWUM010000001.1, read on the forward strand.
CGGCAGCTGGTCCTCCGGCAGCGGGACGTAGCCGCACTTGTCGCAGTGCACGATCGGGATAGGCTCGCCCCAGTAGCGCTGGCGAGAGAACACCCAGTCGCGCAGCTTGTACTGCACCTTGGCGCGACCGATGCCCTTTTCCTCCAGCCAAGCGATCATGGCCGGGATTGCGTCCTTGACCGTCTTGCCGTTGAGGAAATCCGAGTTGACCAGGATACCGGTCTCGTCCTTAGCGGTGAAGGCGGCCTTCTGCACATCCTCGCCGCCCGAAACGACCTCGATGATGTCGCAGCCGAACTTCTTGGCAAACTCCCAGTCGCGGTCATCATGCGCCGGCACGGCCATGATCGCGCCCGTGCCGTAGCCCATCAGGACATAGTCAGACACAAAGATCGGGATTTCGCGGCCGTTGACCGGGTTGATGGCGCGCACACCGTCCAGGCGCACGCCGGTCTTATCCTTATTCAGCTCGGTGCGCTCAAAGTCCGACTTACGCGCAGCCTCCTCGCGGTAGGCGCGCACCGCGTCGATGTTCGCGAGCTTGTCCGCCCACGTTTCGACCGCCGGGTGCTCGGGCGAGATGACCATATAGGTCGCGCCGAACAGGGTGTCCGGGCGGGTGGTGTAAACGGTCAGCGTATCGCCCTCGGTGGTCTTGAAGTCCACCTCGGCGCCGGTCGAGCGGCCGATCCAGTTGCGCTGCTGCACCTTGACGCGCTCGATGTAATCCACATCGTCCAGATCGTCGATCAGGCGCTGGGCATACTTGGTGATGGCGAGCATCCACTGGCTCTTTTTCTTGTGGACGACCTCGCTGCCGCAGCGCTCGCACACGCCGTTGACCACCTCTTCGTTGGCCAGCACGCACTTGCACGAGGTGCACCAGTTGACGTTCATTTCCTTCTTGTAGGCCAGGCCGTGCTTGAACAGCTGCAGGAAGATCCACTGGGTCCACTTGTAGTAGCTCGGGTCGGTGGTATTGATCTCGCGCGACCAGTCGAACGACAGGCCGAGCGACTTGAGCTGGCTCTTGAAGCGGGCGATGTTCTTTTTGGTCACATCGGCCGGATGAACATGGTTTTTGATGGCATAGTTCTCGGTCGGCAGGCCGAACGCATCCCAGCCCATCGGGTAGAGCACGTTATAACCCTGCATACGCTTTTTTCGCGCCACAATGTCCAGCGCGGTGTAAGAGCGCGGATGGCCGACGTGCAGGCCCTGACCGGACGGATACGGGAACTCGACAAGCGCATAATACTTGGGCTTCTCGCTGCCGTTCTTGGCTTCGAAGCAATGCGCCTCATCCCAGATGTCCTGCCATTTTTTCTCCACTTGCTTGTGATCGTACTTCAACGGATTCTCCCCCTAAGTGAATATTCTATTTCAGGCGCGGCAACGCGGCGGACACGCTTTCGCGCCCGCCGCATCCCGTTTTTATTTTTCCTCAATGCCAAGGTCGGCGAGCGGGACGGGCGTGCCGTCCTTCCACAGGTTCTCCAGATTGTAGAACTTGCGCGCCTCGGGCATGAACACATGCACCACCACACAGCCGTAGTCGAGCAGCATCCACTGTGCGGACTCGTAGCCTTCGGTGTGGTGCACCAGGGTCTCATGATCGTATTTCAGCCGCCACTCGACGTTGTCGGCCAGCGCCTTGACCTGGGTGGTCGAGGTCGCCGAACAGATGACGAAGTATTCGGTCAGCTCGGTCAGGCGTTCGACCTGCAGCACCTGCAGATCCAGGCCCTTCTTTTCGATCAGCGCTTCGCAGATCGCCTTCACTGTTTCTTTTGCAGTCAAATTCACAAACTCCTTTTCCGCGTCCATTATGCTTCCGGATCGATGGCTGCCGACGTGTCGCCGCCCGCAGATTCCCCGCCGGACGAGCCGCCGCCCGTACTCTCGCCGCCAGACGTACCACCGCCTGTGCTTTCTCCGCCGGATGAGCCGCCGCCGGTGGTTCCGCCGTCAGACGAACCGCCGCCCGTGCTCTCACCACCGGACGAACCGCCGCTCGAGACATCTCCGCCGCCGGACGAGCCGCCGCCCGCAGGCTCTTCATAAGAAGGCTCCTCGTAGGACGGCTCCTCATATGAAGGCTCCTCATAGGACGGCGTCTCGTAAGAGGGTTCTTCGTAGCTGGGTTCGTAATACGCGTCCCCGGTGTCGCCCCAGACGTAGTTATCGTCCGAACTCGAACTGTAATCCACACTGCCCGACGAGCTTTCCGGTCCGCCGACCATATCCAGGGTCTCGATGGGCTCCTCATACGGGTTAAAGTACTGGTTGACCAGCTTAAGAGTCTCCTCGTAATACGGGAAGAAGAAGGAATACGCGGTCGAGGTACCGGCCGTACTCATCGCGCCATAACCGGGCAGGGTAAAGAACTGAATGTCATCATTGTCGATCTGCAGCGCCTGCATACCCATCCAGAGCAGGTTGCCTGCGGTCAGATCGGTCTTGACGTTGTTGAACACCGCCTCCGCGATCTTGGGGATCTTGGTGACGTTGGAGAGCTTGAGCACCTGGTTCGCCAATTCCTTGAGGAAGGCCTGCTGATTCTCCACGCGGCCCTCGTCGCCGTTTTCATACTGCACCGAGTAGTCGTTGTTGTGGCGCCAGCGCAGGAACTCCACGACCTGCTCGCCGTCCAGATGCTGCATACCGGCGTCCAGGTCGATATGCAGGTTCTGCGAGGGGTCGTCATACTCCATGCGGAACGGAACCTCGTAATCCACGCCGCCGATCGCATCCACGATCGCCGCGATGCCCTCAAAGTTGACGATCACATAGTAATCCGGCTTAAAGCCCATCAGGCGCTCGATCTCGGTCTTGGTCTGCTCGATGCCGCCCATGGCATAGGCCGCGTTGATCTTGCGGCTCGCGCCCGAGGCCGAGTTGTTGCACATGGTGTCGCGCGGGATGTTCATGATGTTGACCGTCTTTTTGTTGGTGTCCATCGTAGCAACCATGAGCGCGTCTGTGCGTGTTTCGTCCTCATCGACCGCACCGATCACAAAGGTTACCACATCGTCAATGCGCGTGCCCGAATTGAGCAGGCCGCTAACATCGACCTTATCGCCGTTTTCCTTGTCCTTGATCGTGGGGTCGTTCGCCTGCGGCGGGCGGATAAAAACCGCAGCCGCGGCCGCCACGCCGATCACCAGCACAAGGATGACCGCTATCGTGATGATGATCCGCCGACGCTTTTGCGCCCGGGTGAGCTGTTTTTTTACCTTTGCGCCTTTTTTGCCCGCGGGCTTGGGCGCGGTCCGCGCCGCCTGCGGCGCCGCGGGGTCCGGCTGCTGGGCAGCCGCCGGCGCCCGGCGGGCCGGTTCTTCGCTTATCTGCTTTGCGCGGCTGTTTCTCTGTTTACGTCCGCCGCTGCCTCCAAAAAGTTTCAAACGATTTTTGCCTCCAGTGTTCATTCGTCGCGCCAGCGCACGCCTTGCCGGATCATATCGTTGTATGCAGCAATGGTGTCGCTGTGAATCAGCTTTGCACGCGCGACCAGCTCGGTCAGCGTCTGGTCGTAGCAGTAGAGCAGCGCGCGGTCGATGTCAACCTTCGCCAGCTCGCGCGCCTTTTCCACACCGGGAAAATCGCGTGTCTCTTCGATGTAGTCCGCCAAATAAAGGATTTTATCCAGCAAAGTCATGCCGTGCCGCCCGGTGGTGTGGCACGCGATCGCCTCGCAGACGTCCTCGGGCATGCCGTATTCCGTCCGCGCGATCGCTGCCGCGGTTTTGCCGTGCAGCATTTTCGGTTCACTTTTTTCGACGGCACAGGGTATTATACCGTATTTCTCACATAAATTCAACTGTTCCTGCGGAGAAAGATGCTTTGTTATGTCGTGCAGGATGGCGGCAACCGCTGCTTTTTCCTCGTCCCCGCCGTATTTTCTGGCGAGCCACTTGGCCGCGCGCTCTACGCCCAGCGAATGTTCATACCGGTATCCGCGCAGTCTGGACAGGATACCTTTCCGCATTTCGTCATTACACAACATAGCTTTGACCCGCCTTTCTAATTTATATCGACTTGAATTTATGAATAACCGTACAGGTGATTGCGCTCGATATAATCTGCGACCGCGGGCGCGGTGTAGCGGCGCAGTTCGCCGCCGTGCCGCAGCTCGGTCGATGAAATGGTCAGGCTTTTGCCCCGGATCAGTTCGATCCGGGCGCCCATTTTGCCGCGAAGCGCCTGCGCCTTGCGCTCCAGCGCGGCCCAGTCCTCGTCCTCACGCGCGCACACGGCAAGGGTACACAGGCGCACGATCTCGTCCGCCGCGCGCCAGATGCCGTCGAACGAGAGCAGCATATCCGTACCCACGATCAGGTACAGGTCGTCTTCGCCCCGCTCGCGCAGCTCGTGCAGCGTGTCGACCGTATAGCTCGCGCCGCCGCGCTCGATCTCAAGCCGGTCGAGCTGCGCCCACGGCAGGCCGCGGATCATCAGGCGGACCATCTCGCAGCGGTCGGCTGCGGTGGCGGTATGCGCGGGCATGGCTTTGTGCGGCGGGATGTTGGTCGGGATAAACAGCACCTTGTCCAAGTGCAGCGCGTCCTTCGCCAGCTCTGCGGCGTGCAGGTGCCCCAGATGCGGCGGGTTGAAGGTGCCGCCGAGAATGCCCGTTCTCATTTGACCAGCACGATCTTCCGTTTGTCCTTGTCCCGCGCCTGGCGGTACAGGACGAATTTGGAGCCGATGCACTGCACCGTATCCGCACCGGTCGCTTCGCCGAGCGCCTCGGCCACGGTGCGCGGGGTGAGCATGGCGCTCTCGAGCACCTTGCCCTTGACCAGCTCATGGGCTTCGAGCAGCTGGTCGAGCTGGCGTTCGACCGCGTCGGTCACGCCTTCCTTGCCGATGATCAATGTATCGGCAAGCGGATTTGCCAAAGCGCGCAGCTGGGCGCGCTGTTTGGTGTTCAGCATAAAAGAATTTCTCCTTGTGTTTTGTGGTTTTACGGGGACTGCCGGACGGCTTACAGCCGCTTTTCCAGCGCCTCACGCAGGCGGCGCAGCGCGCGCCCGCGGTGGGAAATTTCGTTTTTGGTCGCGGGCGGCAGCTCGCCGAATGTGCAGCCGTAAGCCGGCACATAGAACAGCGGGTCATACCCAAATCCGCCTGTGCCGTGGCTTTCGCGGAGCAGCTCGCCCTCGCATTCGCCGCGCACGGTGAACGCCTCGCCCGCCGGCGGCACGCACGCGATTGCACACACAAAGCGGCAGGCGCGCTCGTCCTTATCCTGCATATTGTGGAGCAGGAAGGCGTTGCGTTCCTCGTCCGTGCCCGCGCAGTAGCGCGCGGAATAGATGCCCGGCGCGCCGTCCAGCGCGTCCACGCACAGGCCGCTGTCATCCGCAATCGCGGGCAGGCCGGTGAAGTCCGCTGCGCTGCGCGCCTTGATCATGGCGTTTTCCTCAAAGGTCGCGCCGGTTTCCTCGGGTTCAGGCGCGTTTTCCGGCAGCGGGACGACCTCAATCCCCAGACCGCTCAGAATGGCCGCCATTTCGTCCATTTTTTTCTTGTTGTGAGAAGCGAGTACGAATTGCATCACAGGCTCTCCCCCATCACGCGGCTCTGTGCCCTGCACAGGCGCGCGCAGCCGCGCTTACCCAGGCCGAGCAGCTTTTTCAGCTCGCTGTCCGAAAACGGACGGCCCTCGCCCGTGCCCTGCACCTCGATAAACTGCCCCGCCGAGGTCATAACGACGTTGCAGTCCACGATCGCGTGACTGTCCTCGGCGTAGTTCAGGTCGAGCACGGCCTCATCCTCAAAAATGCCGACCGAGACCGCCGCCACCTGCGCGGTGAGCGGCATTTTTTCGATCACGCCCTGATCCAGCAGGCGCTTGCACGCGAGCCACAGGGCGACAAATCCGCCTGTGATGGATGCGCAGCGCGTGCCGCCGTCCGTCTGGATGACGTCGCAGTCGATCGTGATCTGGCGCTCGCCGAGTGCCGCGCGGTCGACCACCGCGCGCAGGCTGCGGCCGATCAGGCGTTGGATCTCGCTCGAGCGGCCGTCCAGCTTGAGGTTTTTGATGTCGCGCTTTTTGCGCGTGTTCGTGGCGCGGGGCAGCATGGCGTATTCCGCCGTCACCCAGCCCAGGCCCTTGCCCTCGAGAAAGGGCGGCACCTTATCCTCGACCGAGGCGGTGCAGATGACCTTGGTGTTTCCCATCTCAATCAGCACCGAGCCCTCGGCATACATGGTGTAATCCGTTGTGATCTTCACCGGGCGCATCGCGCCGGGTGTTCTTCCGTCCGGTCTCTGCATCACGCATTCCCTCCTTGTTCGGGCAGCAGCGCCTCGAGGAAGGACGCGCGGTCGAAATCGACCAGATCGTCGATGCCCTCGCCTACGCCGACCAGCTTGACCGGAACGCCGAGTCCCGCGGAAATAGCAATGACGATGCCACCCTTGGCGGTGCCGTCCAGCTTGGTCAGGATGATGCCGGTCAGGTGCGCTGCCTTGTTAAACTCCTCCGCCTGATGCACCGCGTTCTGGCCGGTGGTCGCGTCCAGCACGAGCAGGGTCTCGCGCGAAGCGTCCGGCAGCTCGCGGGTGATCACGCGGTCGATCTTGGCCAGCTCGTTCATCAGGTTTGCCTTGTTGTGCAGGCGGCCCGCAGTGTCCACGATGATGATATCGCTGCCGCGCGCCTTGGCCGCGGCGATCGAGTCGAACACGACCGCTGCCGGGTCTGCGCCCTCGCCGTGGCGGACGATATCCGCCCCCGCGCGCTTAGCCCAGATCTCAAGCTGGTCGGCGGCTGCGGCGCGGAAGGTGTCTGCCGCGCTCAGCATAACCTTTTTGCCCTCGCCGACATAGCGGGCGGCCAGCTTGCCGATCGACGTGGTCTTGCCCACGCCGTTGACACCGATCACCAGAATGACCGCGGGCTTGCCCGAAACGTCCAGCGGCTGGTTGTCCAGCATGTTGTCGGTCAGCACCTCGCGCAGCAGGTCGCGCAGCTCGGGCGCTGTGGTGATCTTGCGGAGCTTGGCGCGCTTTTCCACCTCGGCGACGATCTTCGCGGAGGTCTCCGCGCCCACGTCGGACAGGATAAGCGCCTCCTCCAGCTCCTCGAGCAGGTCCGCGTCGATCTTGACGAACGCCGCGAACACGTTATCCAACGAGCGGTTCACCGCATCGCTGGTTTTCTGTAAACCCTGTTTGATTTTATCAAATAATCCCATGAATGCTTAACTCCTATATTTTTCATTCCGCTTGCGGCCGTCATACAGCGCAGCACGCGCGGCTGCCGGCTGCTTGCCAGCGGATGCGTCCCCTCTTTTCACCCGGCCACGCACGCTCAGGCCGGCATGGTGAAGTAATACGAAAGCGGTGCGCCGCCGCGGATCACAGAGACGCAGAGGAACAGCAGCGCGCACGCTGCCAGCAGCCCCCACAGCCACATCGCGCGCAGCCGGTCTGCACGCAGGGCGAGCTGCGCCTTGAGCATGGCAAACACCAGCACAAACGGCCAGATCCACTGGATATAGCCGCCGATCCATACGATCCCAAACCAGATGTCGCTCATAAAACAGCCTCCTTTTACCGGATCGCGTTCCCCAGCTGCTTTTCCGCCTCCGCAAGGTTGAGCATGAGCATTTTGGATACGCCCTGCTCCTGCATGGTCACGCCGTAGAGCATATCGGCCTCCTCCATGGTGCCGCGGCGGTGGGTGATGACAATAAACTGGGTCGAATCGGTCAGCCGCCGGATATACTGCGCAAACCGCGCGACGTTGACGTCGTCGAGCGCGGCCTCGATCTCGTCGAGCACGCAGAACGGCGTGGGCCGCAGTTTGAGGATCGCAAAATACAGCGCGATCGCCACAAACGCCTTTTCGCCGCCCGAGAGCAGCGTCAGCGTCTTGACCGCCTTGCCCGGCGGGGAAACGCGGATGTCAATGCCGCAGTTTAAGATATCCGAGGTGTCGGCCAGCGACAGCTCGGCGTGGCCGCCGCCAAAGATCTCGCGGAAGGTCTGGCCGAAATACGCATTGAGCTTGGCAAACGCCGAGGCGAAGATCTCCTTCATGTTGACCGTCAGCTGCTCGATGACCTGATACAGCTCTTTCTGCGCCTTTTCCAGATCATCCTTCTGCTCGCCCATAAACGTATACCGCTCGAGCACCTGTTTGTATTCCTCGACCGCGTCCAGATTGACGTTGCCGAGCGCGCGCATCTGCGCGCGCAGGCTCTGCGCTTGTTCTTTGGCCGCAGGCACGTCGTCCAGCGGACGCGCGACCTCGGCGGCCGGCGTGGGCGTCAGCTCATAGTTTTCCCACATTTTATCCAGAATCTGCGCTTCCTCGTTCTTGAGCTGGCCCGCCCGGTTTTCCAGACGCGCCGCCTCGCGCTCGAGGCTTAAAATCTCGTCGTTTTTGCCCTGCGCTTCGCGGTCAACCCGGGCGCGCTCGCCCTCGACCCGCTCGCGCTGATTCACCTGCGCGGCGATCTGCTCGTTCAGCCGCGCCGTGACCGCGCCGGTATCCTCGCGTGTTGCCTCAGCGTGCGCCAGTTCGTCGGTCAGGCGGGTAATCTCAGCCTCGAAGCCCGCGATGGTGTCCGCGGTGCCTGAAACGCCCGCATCCAGTTCAGCTTTGAGCTGCTCCAGATCAGCCAGTGCGCGCGTTTCGCTCGCGGCTTCCGACCGGTTCTGCGCGATCTCGGTCTGGAGTGCCGCCGTCTGCGCAGTGTTCTCCGCCGCGGCGGCCGTCAGGTCGTCGATCGTCTGGCGGCAGGCTGCCACCTGCTGTTCCGCCTGGTCGTACGCCTGTTGCGCGGCGGTCTCGCGTGCCGCGCACTGGTCGATGGTGTCCTGATAGTTCTGCCGCGCCCCGGCGAGGTTATCCCGCTCGAGCACCAGCCCGTCATATTGCAGCTGCAAGCTCTCGAGCAGCGCCCCATGCTGGGTGACAGACGCCCGCAGCCCGGCTTCGGACTGTTCGGCGCGGCGGCGCTCGGCCTCGATCGCCTTCAGGTCATAGTCGAGCGCGGCAAGTTCCTCCCGCGCATTGTGGAAGGCTGTGTCGGCCTCCGCCCGGCGGGTTTCGCAGTTTTTCACCTGCTCCTGCGCCGCGCGCAGCTTGCCCGCGCGCGCCAGCGCGCCTGTGCCGCGCGAGGCCGAACCGCCGGTCATCGCGCCGCCGGCCTGTACGATCTGCCCGTCCAACGTGACGATGCGGAAACGGTTGCTGTACGCCCGAGCAAGCGCGAGGGCTGTGTCCATATTCTCGGAAACGACCGTGCGTGCGAGCAGATTGCGCACGATGGCCGTATAGCGTTCATCAAAAGTGACCAAACGGTCTGCGGTGCCGTAGCAGCCCGGATGCCCTTCCAGCCCGTTTTCCCGCAACTGGTTCGGACGGATGGTATCGACCGGCAGGAAGGTCGCACGGCCGCCGTCTGTTTTTTTCAAATACTCGATGCAGCGTTTGCCGTCCGCTGCGGCATCCACCACAATAGAGGACGCGGATGCGCCGAGCGCGGTGTCGATCGCGGTGACGAACCGGTCCTCGGTCGTGAGCAGTGCGGAGACCGGGCCGTGCACACCGTGCACCGTGCCGCGTTCCGCCGCGTGCATGACCGACTTGACCGCACGCGAAAAACCCTCGTAATCGCGCTGCATATCGGTGAGCATTTTGACGCGGTTTTTTGCGTCGGTCAGCGCTGCCGTGGCCTGCGCCAGCTCGGCCTGCAGGGACTCCACTTTTTTGCGGCGGCTTTCCGCCTTGAGCGACACGCCCTGCATCTTGTTTTTTGCCCCGGCGAGCGTGTCCAGGCAGTCGCGCATACGCGCTTCCAGCGCATCGTGCGCCTGCTTTTCGCGCTCCAGCCGCTCGCCCGCGGCTTGAATGTCCGCCGCGATAGTGCCGCGCCGCCCCTCCATGCCGGAAAGGCCGGTTTCGGCTGCGGTGCGGTCGAGCGCGATCGTATGCAGCGCGTTCTGACGCTCGGTGCGCATGCGGACTGCGTCGCGCAGCGCCTGCTCGGCTGCGGTGCGTTTTTCGTCCTGCATCCGGCTCTCCCGGGTGCAGTCGTCCAGTCGCGCGGTCAGGCCGGTGTGCTGGGTGTCCAGCAGCTCGATGCGCGACCGGCGCGCTGCCAGTTGTGCGCCCAGGCCCTGCGCCTGTTCCGCGCGCTGGGCGCTTTCACGCCGGGCGCGGTCGATGTTGTCTTTATTGTTCTGGATATTGGCTTTCAGCACCGCGGCGCGGCTCGCCTGCTCGGCAGCGCGCTGCTCGGCCTCGCGCAGCTGCTGACGCAGCTGGTCAGCTTCGCGGTCGATGCGGCGCATATCCTCGGAAAGCTGCTCGGACTGCGCATAAAGCGCCTCCTGCGCCTGTTTTGCTTGCGCCAGCTGTGCGGTACAGGTTTGCGTGTCCATCTCGAGCTTTGCCGTATCCGCCTTGATGCGGTCAAGCGTGAGCAGCCAGAGGGAAATCTCTAGCACGCGCAACTCGTCGCGCAACAACAGAAACTGCTTTGCTTTTTCCGACTGCTTTTCCAGCGGGCCAACCTGCCGCTCGAGCTCGTCATATAGGTCGCGGATGCGGGCGAGGTTATCCTCGGTGGCGGCGAGCTTACGCTCGGCCTCCTCCTTGCGGTAGCGGAATTTGGTGATGCCGGCGGCTTCCTCAAAGATCTCGCGCCGGTCCTCGCTCTTGAGGGACAGAATCTCGTCAATACGGCCCTGTCCGATGATGGAATAGCCGTCGCGCCCCAGGCCGGTGTCCATAAACAGCTCGTGAATATCGCGCAGACGGCAATGCTTTTTATTTAGAAAATATTCGCTCTCCCCTGAGCGGTAATAGCGGCGGGTCACCATGATCTCGGTAAACTCCGAGCGGAACACGCCTTCGGAGTTGTCCAAAATAAGCGAAACCTCGGCAAAGCCGACCGGTCCGCGCTTAGCAGTGCCGCCGAAAATGACGTCCTCCATCTTGGCGCCGCGCAGGCTGCGCGAGGACTGCTCGCCCAGCACCCAGCGGATGGCGTCCGAAATATTGGATTTGCCCGAACCGTTCGGCCCGACGATCGCGGTCAGGCCGCCGAGAAATTTGATTTCGGTCTTGTCCGGAAATGACTTAAAGCCCTGCAAAATCAGGCTCTTGAGAACCATGTAACACCTCATAATTATAGATGGTACTATTTTACCACCGCCGCGCCGGGTTTTCAATGCGCAAACCCACAATTTACACCCTGTCCATATTTTGCACAGCTGGATGGACGCGGCCTGCCGTGCTATAATAAGGCAATACCGCACCATTATGTCTGCGGCGTTTGTAGTGGTCAAGCCTTGGAAAGAACAGCAGACAGGAGGCAGAACGGATGGAAGATCGCGAGCAGGCCGTGCGGCGCTGGTTCGACATGTGGCTGCACGCGCGGGACGAGGGCATTTTATCCCTTTTCACGCCCGACTGCGTGTATACCGAAATCTGGGGCCCGGTATACCATGGCGCCCGGCAGGTCAAGCACTGGTTTGACGAGTGGAACACCCGCGGGCGGGTGCTGCACTGGGACATCCGGCAGTTTTTCCACTGGGCAGATCAGACCGTGGTCGAGTGGTATTTCCAAAACCGGATGCAGGACGGCCGCGTGGAGGAATTTGACGGCATTTCGCTCATCCGCTGGGCGGCGGACGGCCGCATCGCCTCGCTCAAGGAATTCGGCTGCAACATCCACACCTACGCCCCGTATGCGGACGGTCCGGTTTCCCGCTTCCGGGACGAACACGCGGCCTGGTTCTAACCTGTTGCACAAAAATCCCTCGGGAAAATTCCCGAGGGATTTGCTTTACTCCACACCCATTGCGCGGAGCGCCTGCTTGGCCGCCATCTGCTCGGCTTCCTTTTTGCTCCGGCCGGTGCCGGAGGCAAACACGTTGGAGTTGAGCAGCAGCTCCATAGTAAAGCGCTTGTCGTGATCCGGGCCGGACTGGCCGGCCAGCCGGTACTCGAGCGTTTCCTGCTTGTTTTTCTGCACAATTTCCTGCAACATGGTCTTGTAATCCTTGAACGCGCCGCCTGCGATCGCGACCTCCACCTTGTGCGGGATGAAACGCAGCACAAACGCGCGCGCGGGCTCGATGCCGCCGTCGATATAGATCGCGCCGAGCAGTGCCTCGGTCGCGTCCGCCAGGATGGACGGACGCTCACGCCCGCCGCCGGTCTCCTCACCGTGGCCCAGCCGGATCTCCTGCGGGATGCCCAGTTCCCTCGCGATCTCGCACAGCGCGCCTTCGCACACCACCGCCGCACGCAGCTTGGTCAGCTCGCCCTCGGGCAGGTCGGGATAGTGCGTGAACAGATAATCCGCCGTGACAAAGCCCAGTACGGAATCGCCAAGGAACTCCAGCCGCTCATTGTGGTGCAGGTGGCTGCCGCGGTGCTCGTTGGCATAGGACGAATGGGTCATCGCGGTCTGGTACAGCGTCTTGTCCTTGAACTGATAGTTGATGTTCAGCATATCGGTTTCACCTCCTTCTGCCGCTTTGCCGCGCCCCCTGCGCGGCAAAGCCTTGATCCGGATTTACTGGTCGATCGTCATGTAGGCAATATTTTTGCGCACCTCGTCGATCATGCCGCTGTTGGTGTAGGCGATCGCCTGCCGCACCGCGTTCATCACCGCGATTTCGTTAGACGAGCCGTGCGCCTTGATGACCGGCTTTGCGATACCGAGGAAGGGCGAGCCGCCGATCTTGTCCTGATTGAACAGCTCGCGGAACTGGTTGAGCTGCTTGCGGCACGCGAGATAGCCCAGCTTGGTCGCGAGATTGGTCGTAAACACGCCCTTGATCTCACTTGCCATAAACTTGGCCACGCCCTCGATGGTCTTGAGCATCACGTTGCCCGAATAACCATCGCACACGGCGACATCGCACGCGCCGAGCGGCACCATGCTGCCCTCCACGTTGCCGACAAAGTTGAGCCGGCCCTCGTCGCCCGCCTTTTTGAGCAGCGCATAGGCTTCCTTGCGCAGCGGATCGCCCTTGGTATCCTCAGTGCCGTTGTTGACCAGGCCGACACGCGGCTTTTTGATCCCGTTGATCTTTTCGATGTAGAGCGCGCCGAGAAAAGCGAACTGCAGCAGCATTTCCGCCGTGCACTCGGTGTTCGCGCCCGCGTCGCACAGCATCACCTGACCGCCCTTGCAGGGCATCACAGGCGCAAGCGCGCCGCGGCGGATGCCCTTGATGCGGCCGCCATACAGCGTTGCGCCGGTGAGCAGCGCGCCGGTGTTGCCCGCGGAGACAAGCGCGTCCCCCTCGCCCGCCTTGAGCAGCTTGAACGCCACTGCCATCGAGGAATCCGGCTTGTGCCGCAGCACGGTTGCCGGGTCGTCGTGCATGTCCACCAGGTCGGACGCCGGCATGATGGTCACACCCGGGGTGTGCTCCATGCCCTTGCTTTTGAGCACCGTCAAAACCTTGTCCGGATCGCCGACCAGCAGCACCTCTTCGCCGTATTCCCGTGCGGCCAGCGCGCCGCCCCAGGCTGCGGATTCGGGCGCGTTGTCGCCGCCCATTGCGTCCACAATGATCTTCATATCAAAGCTCCCCTTTCAGACTGTCGATCTTATCGAGCGCCCGCTCGGAAATCTTCATATTTTTCTCCCGCTTGCCTTTGATCTTATAGCCAAGCGGCTCGATGATGCCGAAATTGATGTTCATCGGCTGGAATTTTGCGACCGTGTGGTCGGAGATGTAGCACGCGAGCGCGCCGGTCGCGGTCTGGCAATCGAGCGCGGGCATGGTCCTGCCCTGCGTTTCGAGCGCGGTGGCCACACCTGCCACCCAGCCCGAGGCCGTGGACTCGACATAGCCCTCCACGCCGGTCATCTGGCCCGCAAAGCGGATGCGCGGGTCGGCTTTCAGCGCATAGGTCGCGTCCAACAGGCGCGGCGAATCCAGGAAGGTGTTGCGGTGCATGACGCCGTAGCGCACAAACTCCGCGTTTTTGAGCGCCGGGATCATGGAAAACACGCGCTTCTGCTCGCCCCATTTGAGGTGGGTCTGGCAGCCGACCAGATTATACAGCGTGCCCTGCGCGTTGTCGCGCCGGAGCTGGAGCACTGCATAGGGGTCCCGGCCGGTCTTGGGGTCGGGCAGACCGATGGGCTTGAGGATGCCAAAGCGCATGGTGTCATACCCGCGGCGGGCGTTGACCTCGATGGGCATGCAGCCCTCGAACACCAGCTTGTCCTCAAACCCGTGCACGGGCGCTTCCTCAGCCGTGGTCAGCGCGTTCCAAAACGCGTCGTACTCCTCCTTGGAAAACGGGCAGTTGATGTAGTCCGCCGTGCCTTTGCCGTAGCGCGAGGCGACATAAGCGGAACTCATGTCAATGCTCTCCGCAGTCACAATGGGTGCTGCCGCGTCAAAAAAGTGCAGAAACTCCCCGCCCACCTTGCGATGGATTGCGTCGAACAGCGTGTCCGAGGTCAGCGGGCCGGACGCGATCACAACGCGCCCCGCCGGGATCTCGGTCACCTCGCCGTAAACCACCTCGATTTTCGGGTGGGATTTGATTTTTTCGGTCACCGCGCGCGCAAACGCCTCGCGGTCGACCGCGAGCGCGCCGCCTGCCTCGACGCGGTTTTCATCCGCACAGGCGAGGATCAGGCTGTCCAGCCGCCGCAGCTCCTCTTTGAGCAGGCCCGCGGCGTTGGTCAGCTCGTCCGAGCGCAGCGAATTTGAGCACACCAGCTCGGCAAAGTCGTCCGAATGGTGGGCCGGGCTGTGCTGCGCGGGTTTCATCTCGTGCAGGCGCACCGGGACGCCGCGCTGCGCGAGCTGCCAGGCAGCCTCGCACCCCGCGAGACCTGCGCCGACAACGGTTACGATCTCGTTATTCACCCGCAGCCTCCTTTGCCGCCTTGGCAGCGGCCTTTTTCTGTGCCTTTTCCGCGGCCTTTTCGGCCTCGTGCTTGGCAAGCGCCTTGGCATACTGCGCCTGCTGGGTTTTGGTCAGCGCCTGCACATCCTCTTCCTTCAGCTTTTTGAAGCGGTTTGTGGTCTTGGTCATCCACGGCACCTGTTTTTTCGCTGCGGGCTTTTTCGCGGTGCCCGTCTTTTTTGCCGCAGTGGATGCCTTTTTCGTTACCTTCTTCGGCTTCTCCTCGCTCTCGCCCGCGGCTTCTGCCGCTGCCTTGGCCGCCGCTCGCTCGGCCGCCTTGGCGGCGCGCGCCTCGCGGCGCTGGCGGTTTTTCTCCGCCTCCTCGGGCGGCAGGCCTTCCTTCACCAATTCCTTGTAGCCGCAGCCCTCGCGCAGGCAAACATCCGTGACCTCCTTGGAGTCGCGGTCGGTGTGGCGGAACAGCGAAGAGTCGCAGTTCGGGCACTTGGTTTTGAGCGGCTTGTCCCAGGTCATGAACTGGCAGGTGGGGTATTTATCGCAGCTGTAATACACATAGCCGCGCGCGGATTTCTTTTTGACCACCTTGGCCCCGCACACCGGGCAGGATGCGCCGGTGTCCTCGGTGATCGGCTTGGTGTTGGTGCACTCCGGGAAGCCCGGGCACGCCAGGAACTTGCCGAACCGGCCGGATTTGATGACCATGTTGCGGCCGCACTTCTCGCAGATCACGTCCGTGACCTCGTCCTTGATCTTGATGCGCTTGCCCTCGAGGTCAATCTCCGCCTGCTTGAGCGCAGCCTCAAAACCGTCATAGAAGTTGTGCAGCAGCTGGATATAGTCCAGCTTGCCCGCCTCGACCTCGTCGAGCTGCTCCTCCATGTTGGCGGTAAACTCATAGTCTGCGACCGACTTGAACTCGTCGACCAGCAGGCCGGTCACGCCCTCGCCGAGCGGGGTGGGACGCAGCGCCTTGTTCTCCTTGGTGACGTAATCACGGTCGAGGATGGTCGAGATGGTCGGCGCGTAGGTGGACGGACGGCCGATGCCGCGCTCCTCCATCGCGCGGATGAGCGACGCTTCGGTATAGCGTGCGGGCGGCTGGGTGAAGTGCTGGGACGGGTCGAGCTTCTCGACCGTGAGCGTGTCGCCCTTGTCAAAGCGCGGCAGCGGTTTGCCCGCCTCGCCCTTCTTTTCGTCGTCCGTGCCCTCCTCATAAACCGCGGTAAAGCCCGGGAAGGCCACCGTGTGGCCGGAGGCGCGGAACACCTGCCCCTCGCACACAATATCCGCCGAAACCGTGTCCAGAATCGCGTCCGCCATCTGGCAGGCGACAAAGCGCGACCAGATCAGCTTGTATAGCTTGTACTGATCGGGCGTCAGGTACTGGCGGATCTCGTCCGGCAGCAGCTTTACGTCGGACGGGCGGATGGCCTCGTGCGCGTCCTGCGCATTGCCTTTGGTTTTGAACACGCGCGGCTTGCCGGGATAGTATTCGTCGCCATAGCGCCCGCGGATAAAGCCCGCGGCCGCAGCGGTCGCCTCGTCCGCAAGGCGGAGCGAGTCGGTACGCATATAGGTGATCAGACCGGTCAGGCCGTACTCGCCCAGCTCGATGCCTTCATACAGTTCCTGCGCAATGCTCATCGTGCGGCGCGGGGTCATATTGAGCTTGCGGCTGGCCTCCTGCTGCAGGGTCGAGGTGATGAACGGCGGCGCGGGGGTGCGCTTTTTCTTGCCGCGCTTGATCTCGCCCACGACAAACGGCTTGCCCTTGACCGCGTCCACGACCGCCTGCGCCTCGGCTTCGTTCTTCAGTTCCGCCTTGCCGCTGCCGTCGCCGTAGTAGCGGGCGGTGAACTGGCCGCCGTCCGCGGTTTGCAGCAGCGCCTCGATCGTCCAGTATTCCTCGGGCACAAACGCGCGGATCTCGTTTTCGCGGTCCACCACCAGGCGGGTCGCAACGCTCTGCACGCGGCCGGCGCTCAGCCCGCGCTTGACCTTGCGCCACAGGAAGGGCGACAGTTCGTAACCCACAATGCGGTCCAGGATGCGGCGCGCCTGCTGCGCATTGACCAGATCGATGTCGATGTCGCGCGGGTGCTCGATCCCGTACTTGACCGCGGGTTTGGTGATCTCGTTAAAGGTGACGCGCTTGGAGTCCTGATCTTTCAGCTTGAACAGCTCCTTGATGTGCCAGGAGATGGCTTCGCCCTCGCGGTCCGGGTCGGTTGCGAGGTAGACGAAGTCGCTCTTGCGGATCTCGCTGCGGATCTCCTTGATGATTTTATCTTTTCCTTCGATCGGCACATATTCCGGTTTGAAATCGTGCTCAATATCGACGCTCATTTTCTTTCTCGGCAAATCGCGCAGATGGCCCATGGATGCCTTGACCACATACCCCGGCCCGAGGTATTTGCCGATGGTTTTGGCCTTGGCGGGCGACTCCACGATAACTAATTTTGACATAACAACCTCCAGGAGTTCGATCGCAAACAAGTTTGCGATCGAGGTCTGATTTTCAGGCGTAACCGCCTGAAAATGCCGGCTGCATGACGCGCCTTGCGCGTCCTTCCGCCGGATGGTGCTGCAAAACCAGGCAAAGCCCGGTTTTGCAGGGCCGCTCACAGAGCGGCTGTCTGATGCGCGCCAGACGGCGCGAAATATTACTTTGCTTATCCCTGCCGTCCCATCACCAGACGGCCTTTTTCACGGCGCAGCACGCCGTCCATCTCGAGCATGGTGACCAGGCTCATCACACGCGGGGCGGGCAGGCCGCACTGCTCGATGAGTTCCTCGACCGTATCCGTGCCCTGCTGCACGAGCAGGGCGATGCGCTGCTCGTCCTCATTCAGGCCGTCCGGCAGGGCGGATTTGCCCTGTGCTGGCGGCGCGGGCCGTTTTTCCTCTGCCTGGCGGCGGCGCTGCTCGGCCTGCCCTTCGCGCCGGCGGATATCATCCCACGCGCTGGTGGACGCGGGCGCGGGGCGCGCGCCGGTCTGGCGCTCAAACGCCTGCCGCACGCGCTGCTGCGGACGCACCCGCAGCAGGCCGCTGTATGTGCGCACCAAGGCATCCGGTCCGCGCAGCAGTGCGGCTTCGCCTTTTTCGATCAACTCGTTGCACGCTTTGGACTGCGGCGCGTCCAGCGCGCCGGGTACCGCATACACATCGCGCCCCTGATCGAGCGCATGACGCGCGGTGATGAGCGCGCCCGAGCGGTAACCGCCCGCCTCAACGATCACCGCGGCGACCGAAAGGCCGCTGATGATGCGGTTGCGGTCGTGGTAATGCGTGCCCCTCGGCTCGGTGCCGGGCGGGTATTCGCTGACGATTGCGCCGGAGAGCATAATGTCCCCCATCAGGCCGCGGTGCTGGGGCGGATAGCACACGTCCGCCCCACCGGCCAGCACGGCAACCGTCAGGCCGCCCGCGCGCAGCGCGCCGCGGTGCGCGGCCCCGTCGTTGCCAAGCGCCATACCGCTGACCGTGACAAAACCCGCGCGGCCGAGCGCCGCGCCGATGGCCTCTGCGGTCTGCAAGCCGTAGGGCGTCGCCTCGCGCGTACCGACCACGGCAATGCCGGGCTGCACGTCAAAATCCGGCCAGCGTCCGCGCACATACAGCGTCAGCGGCGGGTCGGCGATCGCGCGCAGACGGCCGGGATAACCGTCGTCCCCGGGCGTGATCAGGCGGATGTCCTTTTTCGCGCAGTCCGCGATGATGCGCTCGGCTTCATCAGTATCCTTGTCGCAGAGTGCATCCACCTGCGCCTTGGTCAGGCCGCAGGACGAGCGGGTCAGCGCTTCGCGGCCGGCGGCGAACACCGCCTCAGGCGAGCCGAATGCTTCCAGCAGCTCCGCTGCAATACGCGGCCCGACATGCGGCCGCCGGGACAACCATACATAACTCAGATGGGACGACATTCCGCCCGCCTCCTTATTTTGCACTCACTTTGTCATTTCATAAATCACAATGGCTGCGGCCACGCCCGCGTTGAGCGATTCCGCACGGCCCGCCATCGGGATGATCACCCGCTTGTCGGACAGCGAGAGCGCCGCGGGCGTGACGCCCCGGCCCTCGCTGCCGATGATGACCGCCGCGCGCCCAAGCGGCACCTGCGTAAGCGGCACGCTGTCTGTGTGCAGCGCGGTCGCATAAACCGGCAGACCCGAGCCGTGCAGGCGCCCGACCGCCTCCTGCAGCCCCAGCTGCACGCACGGCAGGCGGAACACCGCTCCCATGGTCGAGCGCACGACCTTGGGCGAAAACGGGTCGGCGCAGCCCTCGCACAACACAACGGCGCCGAGCGCGAACGCTTCGGCGGTGCGCAAAATCGTGCCAAGGTTGCCCGGGTCCTGCAAGCCGTCGATCAGCAGCACCTGCTCTTTGCCGTCCAGCGCGTCCGCGGTCCACTGCGGCTGCGCGCAGGAAAAAATCACGTTCTGCGGGGTTTCCACCCCGCTCGCCTGGCAGAACAGCGCGTCCGGCGCGGCATAAAGCGCGGCGCCAGCCTGCCCGAGCCTGCCGGCCAGCCCGTCCGGCAGGCAGTCCTCCCGCCCGGCGCGCACGAGCAGCGTTTTGATCTGTGCGCCCGAGGCGACCGCCTCCTGCAGCATCTTTTCGCCCTCGCACAGCATTTCCCCTGTGCTGCGGCGGTATTTGCGCTCGCGGCCCAGCCGCGCCAGATGCCGCAGCGCGGCATTCTGGCGGCTCTGTATCTGGATCAATGCGTTTTCTCCACTCCTGTCTTTTTCCTTCCATCCCCCGGCGGCGATATGCCAAAAGCCTGAACGCATCCCGTCCAGGCTTTGTGTGCGTGTTGTTATTCGCCTGTGAGCGGCTTCATCGCCGAAACCGGCGCGGCGGCCTTTTCATCCGGTTGTAACATAGTCTAGCATACGAAAAATCACTATTCTGGTGATTTTCCGATTTTTAGGTGCCCAAGATACACTTCCCGCTCTGCCTGGTTTGGGACAAATGTTGCAAAAAGTTGTATCGGCGCAAAACGAGCGTCATAGCAGCGGCTGCCTAAACTTTGCATCGGTTCCGCAAACCGTCTATACAAAAACAAGTATAGCATACGCCTCCCGGATGTTCAAGTCAACGATTTTTTCATCGGCCGAATGATTTTCATACCTTGCTGAAAACATGCTTATGGTTAGAATATGACTACACCGGTCATAATGAATAAGATACGGATGGCTGATTGCAACACGATGACAGCTGTCGGTCAAAAACCTCAAAAGCAGTCATTGCAGCCAATTTAGAAAGGAGATTGAGATGAAAGTTTGGGTTTATGGACGTAGCAGGCGGGATATCCGCGCCATGTCGGCATACTGTGCGGATAATGCTGATACAATGATCGGCTTTTCCATGCAGAAAGGCGGTGCAAGCTTTTTTCCTCACGCAGGATTAACACCGCCGATGCAAGCCGCTATTCGCGGAGAACTTGATCAACTGCTGCTGTCTGATCTTACACTGCTTGGGAACAGCGCAGAACAGATCCGCGAACAGGAAGCCGCATTTCGCTCCTATCAGGTTTGTATTAAGTCTGCCTGCAGCTGGGGCAGCAGCAACTCCTGATACCCGTCACAGCCGTTATCGGCGATTGCCTCAGCTACCGGTGCAAGGACAGTATCCGCACAGTTCCGGAGAAGGGAACGACTTTTTTCACTTATCCGAACCTCTGAGCAGCACTGTGCATAATCTGACGCTGTCATATGCCACAGATGCAGGTGAGCCGGGTAGCGCGCCAGAAGCTGCAGGGCGATGGACAGGCCTTTCCCATCAAAGTCACCCGAGTAGTACAGGTCTGTACCAGCGGAAACAAGCATATCCAGCAGGCGAATCACTGCAATCGTCGGCTGTCCGGAAGTGCAGATCAGCGGGGAATGAAAATGAACAGACTGGTCGCACAGCTGGGTAAACACCATTTGGTTTTCTACCAGATAGGCTCTTCCGGAGGGGCTATCTCCCGCCGTTAAGCCAGTCAGATTGGTGAGCGTGAGGGTGCCAGCCTCGTTCCGCAGGCGAAAGGCGCGGTAGGCCGGATGTTCTTCTGCATCTGTATACAAACGCACGCCCACCTGCGTGACAAGGCTCGATATGCTGTCGCATAAAATGCCGCAGTCATAATAGAGCGCTGCCCGCTCTTCCGCCTCAGTGGGCAATCCGATGCTCATCCGCATGCACAGGAGGTGCAGAAACAGCTTTCCGCCCAGGGTGTTACCATCCAGCGCGTGCGGATCGGATGTTGCATAAGCGCTGAGGACTGCCAGACGGATCCTCTCATCCGGATGGCTTTCTAGCCAATCTATCCCTTTGCACGCATGAAGGACAGCCCGCCGGACCGCATCCCTATTTTCGGGCAGGGACTTTTGGAGCAGCCGGTAACCTTCGCCATGCCGATCGGTCAAACTATCCAGCCATCGGCGGCACAGCCGGCTGTGCACAGTGGCTGCTGCCTCATCAGCCATCTGCTGTATGCAGGCATCTGTCTTGTTCCGGACCTCCTGTTTTGTTTGGATCTTCGTACCAAAATAACACTCCAACACCTCTTTCAAGGTTACGCCATGATAGGGGGTATCCTGAAGCGCGGCCTCAAAGTCCGCGGTTTTGATACGAAGAGGCGCGGAGAAGTCACGTCCAAACAGGTCACGGGCGGCACCGCATTCCTCCGGTGTCGCATCAGACAGACAGATTATGCCCGCCGGGCGGCCAAAACTTCTGTATTTTTGGAGAAAAAGCTCCAGAATCCGGTGGTATGAGGGATGCTCTTGAAAAAAAGCCGCGCAGGCTGCTGCCGTTTCATTCATTGTCCGCTCTCCTCCAAAGTCCGCTGCGCACCGTTCCAGTAGTAATGTAAAATTGTAACCACCGAGGCGTTTGCCGGACGGTGTAGCTCTGCAATATTCAAACTTTTTACATTAGCATAACATCCCCAAAGCGACTGGGAATTCATGATATAGTCAAAATCCAGAACTCCAACCAGTTCAAACATGGCGCTGATGTTCCGCTCGTCAACGCCTGCGAAAGCCTCATCCAGCGCCAAAAGCATGGGACATTTGGAACCACCCTTTTGATATTGGGCGGAAACGGCCGCAAAGAGCGGAACATACATAGCCATAGCTTTTTCGCCGCCGCTAAATTTATTGAAGGCACGATCCGTCAGTTCTTTTCTCGGTTCGCCCTCCCGCTCATACAGCAGATGGAATTCATACCAGTCCCGATAATCCAGCGCGTCCCGGATTAAATCTGCATAACTGATCATTTGGCCCTCAAGCGCCGCATCCTGTCTGGCCTGTTTTACCTTTGCACGGAAGTGCATGGATACGCGCTGGCTATCTTCCCGGGTCAGCAGAGCCCTGTCCTTATTCAGCAGCCGAACCAGCTGTTCCGTATCCAGCTGCGCCTCCCCATCTGCTTTTTTTGCCTTCCACTCCAGACGGAAGGTCAATCCCATCGAGGTTTGCAGCGTCCCCATCAGGTCGGTCATATTCTTTGTCCACTGCTGGCTTTCCGCAATGCGGGCCCGCAGTTTATGGCTGATGGTTTCCGCCAGAATGTTTTCAAACAGATCCCGATCCTTTTCCTCGAGCAGCGTAGCTGTCAGATCGATCTTTTTCTGCAGCTCCTGGATAAAGTCGTAAAGCGAAAGTTTCTTTCCTTCCCATTGCAGGCTGATGCACAGTCGCTGCCGCAGCATGCCGGGCCTAGCGGCGTCATCGAATACCAACTCAATCTTGGGCTGATACTTCAGAAGCGTATTGTTGTGCTGCTGGTAATTGTTGCGGAGCGCGTCACCGATGCGTTCGGGCGTACGTTCCCGATCCTCCGGACGGATTCTGCCGCAGGCTTCCCCGGCGCGCTGTTCCAGGCTCCCGTCAGATATAGAACACAACCTCAGTTGCAGATCCTCCTGAAAATACTTCTCCAGTTCAGCCTCTTCTGTCACCGCACGGCTCAGAAGATCCTTACGCTGCCCTAGCTGGTCGCACTTGCTGCGCTGTGCTTCCTCCAGCGCGGCGCACCGTCTTCCCGCATTGTTCATCCGCTCTTGCTGGTCATCTATCTCCTGATTCAGCTCAGCCCGCCGCTGCGCCCTGGCTTTGTTTTCCGGGAGGTTCAGGAATGCCTGGATCGCCCGAATTCGCGCCTGGGATACTTCCATTTGCTTGTGTATCTGTAAATTGATTCTGTTTTGTGCGCCTGCCTGGTCACGAAGTTCAGCAAGACGGTCCTCCGTCCATTGAACCGCTTCGGCCATATGGACCCAATCGCTGTAACTGATACCCACTGCGCCCAGCAGCACCTGATAAGATTCAGCGGCATCCAGTGCTTCCTCATATGCCTCCTCAGTTCGCATATAGGGAAGTCCGCGGCTCAATTCACGGCTCTGCTGTTCGATGCGGGCAACTGCCTGTCTGGCTGACTGTTCCTGATTCCGGCACCGCTCTTTTTGGGTTTGCGCCTCAGACAGCGCCTCCTGCGCCTGTGCCAGTATTTCCAGGGCATAATCCAGGTCCACCGGCGTGGGTAGCTGCTCCCGCTCCTCCTCCAGCCTAGCCAGTCGGCCCTCCAACATATCCACTTGGGCTCTTTTCTCCTGTACCTGCGCTTCAGCCCGTTCAAGCCGCTCTTCCATTTCCCTGAGCTGACGTTCCCGATTGGCGCGGCGCGCTGCCGCACCGATGAAACCGGCCGGTCCTTCCGCACAACTGTATCCATGGACCGTGCCGCACCGAAATCTCCCGTCTGGCAGCAAAGCCGTACCCGCCAGTAAATCGGACCGGGAAATGCCTTGCAGGCAGGCAAGAACCACTTCCCGAAAGCGCGGATCCCCATCCGGACACAAGCTGGTCACAGGATCGCTGACCGGCGGTTCCGGGGACAGAAACCGATCCGGATATTCCTGAAGCAGCTCTCGAATCTCCTCCCGGTGTTCCTGCGGAACCACCAGTGCATCCAAGATCCCGGCATCAGCAAGCTGTGCTTCCAGTAAATCCCGTTCCGGCTGTTCAAGTTCCGGCGCAAAATCTACAACCTCATAAAATGCCGCATGTGGGATGCCCCGCATCATCAGCTGAACGCGGGTGGCCTGAATCTGATCTCTGCGGGGCGGTACAGGTTCCGGCTGCTCCCGAAGCCGCGTCAAATCCCTCTGGATATCATCCCGCACCTGCAAAAGATTTTTCAGCTCAAGCGCTCCCCTGTTTTTTTCATTTTGAAGTTGGCTGAGCCGGTCAAGATAGCAGGAACTGATCAAGTGACTGACCGCTGTCCAGTCTGCCGGAGAGCGATACTGCACAATCATCTGTTTTAAGCGCAGCACATCATCTTGTCGGAAACAGAGTTCCTGATAACTGTCCTGCCGGCACAAAAGCGCTTCCAGAAACCGATCCCGCTCCAGTTGCTCCTGCAGCTGTGCATCGCGCAGTGTGCTCTTTGCTTGGATTTCCACTGTGCTGGCCCGATCCAATGTCTGGCAGGCGGCGTCATAGATATCTTTCGCCCGAGATAGCTCCCCGAAGCACGCCAGCACATGGCCAATCTGCTTTTTCCTCTGCTGAAGGGCGGCGGAAACACTTCGGCCGTCGGCTTTGGGAGCCATTTTGCGCAGCTGCTGTATATACCGCTCATGTTCTTCTCCAAGCGATAGACACGCATTCTGCTCGTTGAGATCCCTGATTCCATACTCCACCTGGTCGTGCGCATCGGACAACCCGCGTTCTTTCTGACGCAAATCCACCTCACAGCGGGAAATGCTGCACTGGAGGTTTTCCACCTGATGATTCCCTGCAGCCAGCTGCTCTGCAAACTGCCGGCAGGAAGCTTCTTCCTCCTCCATCCGTTTCTGCTGAACCTCCAGATCATCTTCTCCCAGGGCTGCATATTGTGCCTTCGCCTGTCGGAACCGGAATTCCGCATCTTCCTGCTCCTTCGTTTGATCGCGAATCTCCTGCTCCAATTTTTCCAGCTCTATTTTTGCATCCTGAAGCTGGTTCTGGAGCTGCAGCGTTGTGGTGTGTGCATCCAGATAGGCTTGCCCCTTCTTGCCAAGGATATACTGATTATAACGGCCGTACTCGTTGCGGATGATCGCAGCATCCCGCATAGCCGCCTGAAAATCCCGCAGTGTGTCCTCCAACGCATCCATGCGCTCCATCGTACTGACCATGGCAGAGAGATCTTCATCCGTCAGCACTTGAAGGGATTCATTCAACACTTTCTTCACTTCAGAGGGACGAAAAGCCTCTTTGGATAGCTTTGGCGTGCGCACCTTGATGAGCAGCTGAATCAGCTGTTCATATTGACGGATATCACGAAACTGAAACACCCGGTCATTGACCATCTGCTTGTATGTGCCGGGCGTTTCCGCCCAGTTGTTTTCATCGCCAATCAGATTACGAAGTTTCTGCTTGCTCAGCGGAAGCATCTGTCCCCCGATTTTTTCGTAGAGCAAGACGCCGTCCGCCCCTATGCGGCGTCCATCACACAGGCAAAACCCCCAGAAATCAATTCCCTTCCCTTTCTGTGCCCGCATTCCGATGCCAATCGTAAGATATTCCTCCACATTGGCTTTTTTAAGCTCTAAGTAGAGATATCCTGTAGATTCCTCCTTTTCCCCTTCTCCGAGAAGATAGAACTCCATTTTACGGTCTCTAGAGCCAAAGGGATCCAGACGTTCCGGACTCTTATTGCCATCCAGAAGAAACGGAATAAAGCTTTGAGTCGTAATGGATTTTCCGGAGGCATTATTGCCGCGCAGCAGGATATGCCCATCCCTGATCATGAACTCCTCCTGATCATACAGCCAGAAATTCAAAAATCCCAGCTTATGCATTTTCCAGCGGTTCATCTACATCCTCCTCGTCCGACCCGCCCTGATATCTGACGGGATAGTGTCCTATCCATTTCCCCACAGCGGGGTAGAGTGCGAAGCCCTCGCCCCGCTCCTCCAAAAGCATCCATCCTGCCATGTAGGCGATCAGCTCCTGCGCCAGCTTTTCCATCGGCAGCTCCCGCACACGGCGTCCCCACCCGTTGCCATACTGCATGCGGCATTGTGCCAGCTCGTTCTGCAATTCCCGTCGAGTCAGGAAAACCGTATCATCTTCCTCGCGGGGATAGACACCTGCCACAATCTGATCGCGCAGCTGCGCGCACAGCAGCAACACTGCGTCCGGGATGGACGCATCCCGCGGATGGACTGGTCCAAAACGGTTTTCTTCATCCAACACAAAGAACGCGCCGTTTTTGTGGATCTGAAGTTCTCCACCCAGGGCTTCCCCCAGATACCGGTTCAGCCACGAGCGCTGATTTTTTACATAGTCATAATCAC
Source organism: uncultured Agathobaculum sp. (assembly GCF_944384765.1). GTDB lineage: Bacteria > Bacillota > Clostridia > Oscillospirales > Butyricicoccaceae > Agathobaculum. Next base: position 27,953 of record NZ_CALWUM010000001.1, read on the forward strand.
TGCGGTTTTGTTCGGACCAATATAATGCAGGTGCCAGAATTAACTGCCGGTATACACGCCGGATCCGCTGACGCCCGCGCTCCGCTTCCTCGCCTTCCCACGAAAAGGCCTCGAAATCCTCAACCGTTCTGCACTGCATAATATCACGGCCAAAATGGACGGTAAAGCAACGGGATACTCCTGTATTCTCATAAAGGACCTCTTGTGTCTGATCGTTTCCAAACCCCTCGCTGACGCCGTCATAGACCAAAATCATCCCGATCCGCTGCGCATACTGGAGGACGCGCACCAAAGCTTTTCTATGGGGAAACCGGGTCCAATCCACCGGCTGCACTTCCCTAAGGAGCGCTTCCAGCGACTCTGTCAAAGAAGATAGCAAGAACTGCTCCCCATCATCCAGATCGGACAGGAAAAGCAGCATCCCGCATAGCAGACAATAATCCAGTTTTTCCTGAAATTCCTGTATTCCCATCCAGGTCATTGCCTTTGGCGGGACTTTTTCCAGTTTTATCACCGATTCATTGACGATCAGATTCCAGCCCAGCTGCTCGTTGACAAAGCGGCGGTAGCTTGGCAGCGCCCGCTTTACGGTAAAATACAATTCCTTGTTATCCGCGCGCGTGACCCAGAACCGATCCAGTAAATACCGAAACTCATACATATTCGTTTCCCTCAAAAATCAGTATACAATCTGGCATAGTCAGCGTGCCGTCCGTGCAAACTAGGCTGCATGTGCTGTTCCCGCGTTTTTGCAGAGAAAAGCGCTGTCCATACTGTGTGTGTCCGTAGCCGTCCGGCGCGAGGTTCGCCATCGCGACCCACGACAAGAACACCGTCCGCACCTCAGGCGGAACCGGATCAGACAGGGCGGAAAAGTCCAGCTTTCCATCTTGGATATACCGCATGATCTTCTCCCTCAGCTGGCGTTCTTCCGCCAGAATTTTTTCCTTCTGTGCTGCTTTTTCCGCACTCTTATCCGCGAATCCGCTACGATCCATGCGGGGCTTGTAGGTGCGCGTCCTTGGCCGCAGCGCATAGTCCATGGGCGGTTCTTCATAGGTGCTCAAATCGATGCGCTCGGTTTCACGCTCTGTGTTTACGGTAAAGTGCCTGCACTGCTGCGCGCCAAACACCAGAGCCGAAAGCCTGTGCGCCTCCTCGATCGACCCAGCTTCTGCAAACAGTGCCAGCAGATGACGCAACTCTGCTTTGTTGCTGACACCCATATTCTGAATCTGAACCAGAATCGCTGCATTTTGAACCACTCTGCGGATCACTTCATTGGTGACATCCATAACCTGTCTAGCAGTAGAGTCCTTTCCGGTAAACCAACCCATGAGCGACTGCCACACTCCCTGTTCCTTCTGCCAGAGTTCTTTCTGCCAGAGCGGTGTCTGATCCGCGTGGGGACGGGGGATTTCAAGCTCGCTTTTGTATACAAGGGTGAGAATACGGTTGACCTGATCCTCTGTAAAAGACTCCAACAGCGCACCGATCTGCGACGCGCTGCTTTGGAGATCCTGAATAAATTCTTCTAGGTAACGGATCAGATGCTGCTTATATGCAATAAACTCCGCTGACTTCATTTGCTTTTCGGCGTTAGGACCGTAAAATTCGCGTAAATAATCCTGATGGTTACGGCGAAGACGGCGAAAATCCTCCTGCAGCTCCTGCCACCATTCTCCAATCTCTTTTAGCGGCATCTCTTCCAAATGTTCAGCGGTATGCAACGCAGCCTGGATCCGGCGGAAAACACTGGAAGACAGGCCTGTGGTCTGTGTATACAGGTTCTCCAGCGTGATTGTCATACGTTCCACTTCCAACGCAGCTTCTGTCATCATGTACTGAAACTGACGGTTTTTAAAATCCGCAATCGTGTATACCTTATGGGGATCCTGTATCGGTGTTAGATTTTTCCATCTTACCAACTGATCCAAGTCTGATATGAGCTGCTCCACAGTATAGTCAACAAAAAAGGGGGCTTTGTGCAGCAGCACTAATATGGTATCCTTATCCAGCTGATAGTGCATTTTCTGATATTCCAAATAAAAAGTGCGCATGATGGCCCGGTAGAAAACATAACTGTCTGCGGACAAATATCTTGTCTGTGGGATACTCTCCAGCAGATCCGCCTGTAACGCCATCCGTACTCCCCCCCATCATCCTGCTTGCCATATGAAGCGGCGCTTCTACAAAATGTTAAATATACTAAATATAGTATAGCTCAATTGTCTATATTGCGCAAGCATTGCCGCTTCTGCATCCAGTTTCATAATCAATGATCTTGTCCTTGTCCTGTTGCGACTGCTTGCAGAGCAGATCATCTTCGACTAAATATTATCCCTCAATTAGCCCCCGCAAGAGCCTCCCTCTACTGTTTTTTTCAGGAATAGCGCAATGATTGAGGAAATCATTTTATGCTGTAATACCAAATGTTCTTTCCAGCACCCTCCCGTTTCAGTTCGCCGGATGTCGCTACTTTCCAAAGCGCCCCTTCGATGGAGCTGTTACCGAGCGAGGAACAGAGCTTCCTGATGTCCTACTTGATAAAACGGCCAACCTTCTCCTTGGCGGCCCGGCGCACGGTCTCCAGGGCAGGGAGTTTGACCTTCACCAGCGCAAAGCGGTCGGCAACGTCCTTGTATGCGGAAAGAACGGTCCCCAGCAGATACTTGATAAACGGCACAACATCTTCAGAACCTTTATGCCATCCGATCTGCGCCTGCGGCGCTGTTCATACCCCACATTCTTTTGAACATAAATGCCCTGATTCTCCTCCGCCGCGATCTTGCGTTGGATGACAGGCAGTTCTTGCTTCATCTGCTCTCCGCTCAATTCCCTTCGACTCCACTTCTCTGATAGGAACTTCGCCTCCGCGGAAACCCGTACGCCATGGGGCGCGTTAATCGCACCCGCAGTTTTGCGTGCCGCAAGCCTTTTATGGAAAGCCTCTCTCACCTTCAACTCCGTATCATAATGGCAGAACGGGACCGCCGGCATACCGGCGGTCCCGTGTCTTTTCATCCAAGGATTTTTATTTGCAGTAAAATTATTGTAACTGTTGCCAGCCCGGGGCTGCTCGAACCACCTGTGTTCATTCGGGTTTATGGGTACTTTATCAATCCAAAGGCTTCATCGTGGGGAACAGCAGAACATCGCGGATGGAAGCGGAATCGGTCAGCAGCATGACCAAGCGGTCGATGCCCATGCCCATGCCGCCCGTGGGAGGCATACCGTATTCCAGGGCGTTGATAAAGTCCTCGTCCATCATGTTGGCCTCATCGTCGCCCGCAGCGCGCAGTGCCACCTGGCGCTCAAAGCGCTCGCGCTGGTCGATCGGGTCGTTGAGCTCGGAGAATGCGTTGCACAGTTCGCGGCCCGCGACAAAGCACTCGAAGCGCTCGGTCAGGCGCGGGTCGGACGCCTTGCGCTTGGCCAGTGGCGAGACCTCAACCGGATAGTCCATAATAAAGGTCGGCTGGATGAGGTTTTCCTCCACATACTCATCGTAGCACTGCGCGAGCAGGTCGCCCCAGCTGTCCTTGCCCTTTTCGATCTCCAGCCCCTTGGCTTTGACGGCCTCGAGCGCCTGCGCGCCGTCCATGGCCATAAAGTCTAGGCCGGCGTATTCCTTGACCGCGTCCGCCATGGTCAGGCGGCGCCAGCCCTTGGAGAAGTCCAGCTCCACGCCCTGATAGGTCACCTTGGTCGTGCCGAGCACCTTTTCGCACACGTCCACGATCATATCCTCGGTGATGTCCATCATGCCGTTGTAATCCGTATACGCCTGATACAACTCGATGGTGGTGAACTCCGGATTGTGCTTGGTGTCCATGCCCTCGTTGCGGAAGATGCGGCCGATCTCATACACCTGCTCAAAGCCGCCCACGATCAGGCGCTTGAGGTGCAGCTCGGTCGCAATGCGCATATACATATCGATGTCCAGCGCATTGTGATGCGTGATAAACGGACGCGCCGCCGCGCCGCCCGGGATGGTGTTGAGGCACGGTGTCTCGACCTCCATAAAGCCTCGGCTGTCCATAAAGTTGCGGATCTCGCGCACGATTGCCGAGCGCTTTTCAAAGGTGTCGCGCACCTCGGGGTTGACGATCAGATCCACATAGCGCTGACGGTAGCGCATATCCGTGTCCTTGAGGCCGTGCCACTTTTCGGGCAGCGGCGTCAGGCTCTTGGAGAGCAGCGTCAGCTCGTGCACGGCAACCGAGATCTCACCCTTCTGGGTGCGGAACACCTCGCCCTCCACGCCGATGATATCGCCGATGTCCATCTTTTTGTAGCCCTTGTATACCTCGTCGCCGACGTTGTCGCGCTTGATATACAGCTGCAGACGGCCGCAGCGGTCGGACAGGTCGGAGAACGACGCCTTGCCCATGATGCGTTTGCTCATCATGCGGCCGGCGAGGCGGACGGTCTTGCCCTCCAGCTCGTCAAAGTGCTCGTGGATCTCGTTTGTGTGGTGGTCGCGCTCAAAGCGCACCTGCTGGTACGGGTCCGCGCCCGCTGCCTGCAGCTCCGCCAGCTTTTCGCGGCGGATGCGCTTTAACTCGTGCAGCTCCTCTGCGGTCTGTTCCTGCTGCGCCTGATGCTGTTCTGCCATGTTTTCCCCATCTTTCTGTTAATCTGAAATATACGCGTCTGCGCGTAAGTCCGCGGCTGCGGGCCGCGGACATTGCTGTTACTTCTTGATGTCGACGATCTGGTACTTGACAATGCCGACCGGCGCCTCAACCTCGACGATCGTGCCGACCTTCTTGCCCAGCATCGCTTTGCCGAAGGGCGACTCGTCCGAGATCTTTCCCTCCATCGGGTCGGCCTCCTGCGAGCCGACGAAGTGGTACTCCTCCTCGTCGCCGAACTCGAGGTCCTTGACGATAAAACGGCAGCCGGGCGAGACTTCGTCCGCAGCGTAGGTGTCGCCGGTTACGACGACCGCCAGCTTGATGATCTCCTCCAGCTCGGCAATACGGGAATACAGTTTGCCCTGCTCGTTCTTCGCCTCGTCATACTCCGCGTTCTCGGACAGGTCGCCGAACGAGCGCGCTTCCTTGAGCTGCTCGGCCACTTCGTCCGCACGGGTGGTTTTCAGATATTCCAGTTCATCCTTATATGCGTCCAGACTTTCCTGTGTCAGCTTGATTTCTTTTGCCATGTCTTGCAAACCCTTCTTATCAGATCATTCTCGGCTGATTTTTGCCGTACAATACTCATTATTATATGTAAGGTTGGGCGCGCTGTCAAGCGCACCCACGTATTTTTAACAGAGCCTTGCCCGCCCGCGGCCGGATTATTGCACGATTTCGACCGCTTTTTGCAGCTGCGGGTCGTTTTCGGCCGTCAGAAAGTAGAAGTCCGCCTGCTGCGCTTCGGTGAGCGTCACTTCCTCGTCCGGCGCGATGCCGACGTCCGCCAGGCTGTTGCCGTTCGGCGTAAAATATTCCTCGACCGACAGGTTGATGGCCGACCCGTCGGACAGCTCAAACGTCTGCTGTGCGCGGCCCTTGCCCGTGGTATGCGTGCCGACGAGCGTCGCCCGGCCGTATTCCTGCAGGGCGGCGGCGAAAAACTCCGCCGCGGAGATGCTCTGGTCGTCGATCAGCACCGCGATGGGCAGGTCGATCATCTGATCGTCCGAGGTATAAACGGTCTCGCTGCCATCCTTGGTGCGCAGGGTCATGATCGTGCCCTCGGGCAGCAGCGGGTCGAGCGCCTCGCTCATCTCCTTGACGCGGCCGCCGCCATTGTGCCGCACGTCAATGACCAGCGCCTGCGCGCCGTCCGCAAGCAGGCCGTCCAGGACCTGCTGGAACTGCGCCGCCATACCGTCATGGAAGTTCTCAATGCGCAGATACCCCACGCTGCCGTCCAGCATCTCGCCCCACGCCATCTTCTGCGTGACGACTGCGCGTTCCATGGTCAGCTCGCGCACCTCGTCCGTCCCGTCCTTTTGCACGGAAACCGTCACTTCGGTGCCGGCTTCGCCCTGGATCGCGTCAATCACCGCGTCCGCACCGTCCGCGGCAACGGTCAGCCCCTCGGCGCCCGTGATATAGTCGCCCTTCTGGATACCGGCCCCAGCCGCGGGTGAATCGTCATACACCAGGCTGACGCGGATGCTGTCCTCGCCGCTGATGACCGACACGCCAATGCCGCAGCCCTGTCCCGCGCTGTTCATGCGGAACGCCTCATACTGCTCCGCCGGGATATAGGACGACCACTGGTCGCCCAGGCCGGTGATATAGCCGACCGCGGCATAGTCGGCAACTGTCTGCACATCCTGCTCACCGACATAGTGTGATGAGACGATCGCATCCAGCTCGCGCAGCTTGCGCTCGACCGCAGGCGTGCTCCACCCGGTCACCGCCAAGCAGATCCCTGCCGCGACCGCTGCCGCAGCCAGGCAGAGCACAAGCGCTGCCGCCAGCGTGATGCGTGTTTCCTTTAATCTGTGCATATATTTCCCTCCACAGCAAAAGGGAGGGTCGCCCCCTCCCTTTTATGTATGCTCATATTTGGTTAAAAGAAGCTCTTCGGGTCCACGGTCTCGCCGTTGATATACACCTCAAAGTGCAGGTGCGGGCCGGTCGAGTTGCCGGTCGAGCCGACCTTGCCGATCAGCTGGCCCTGGGTAACGGTCTGGCCGACCGAAACCAGGATCTGGGACTGATGGCCGTAGGCCGTCATCATGCCGCCGCCATGGTCGATAACCGTATAGTTGCCGTAGCCGGAAACCCAGCCTGCGGTGACAACCGTACCCGAGGCCGCCGCCAGGATATCCGCGCCATAGCCGGCCGGAATGTCCTCACCCGCGTGGAACTTCATCGTACCGTAGATCGGGTGGATACGCCAGCCGTAAGCACTCGAGTTAGTGGTGCAGCTCGGGGTCGGCCAGATCAGCGTGCCGTCGCCCGCAGGCACCGAGCCGTTTGCAGCCGACTGACGGGACAGCTCTGCAATCTGGTCGCTGACCGACTGCATTTCCGCTGCGATGCGGTCATATTCCGCTTCGCTCTCGGCCTTATAGGCTTCAATGCTCTCCTGCAGCGCCGCCTGCTCGGCCTCGCTTGCCGCAAGGTCCTCCACCTTATAATTCAGGTTTTCCTCATAATCCTTCTGCTCGTCCTGCGTCTGCTGCAGGTCGTCGCGCTTCTGCTCGATGTCCTCCTTGGCGGCCGTATACTCATCGACCACCTTCTGGTTGTAGTCCATCAGCGAGGTGATGATCTCCATGCGGGAGAGCAGATCGGAAAAGCTCGAGGAGTTAAGCAGCACTTCCAGATAGCTGATCTCGCCCTGCTCATAGGTGGTGCGCACGGTCTGCGCAAATTCGTCCTTCTTTTCCTCCAGCGCCACCTCAGCCGCCTGCAGCTCGGTGGTCTTGACGTCGATCTGATCCTGCAGGCGGTCGATATACGCCTGCACGGTCGTGATTTCCTGCTTAGTCAGGTCAATCTCCTGCTGCAATGCGTCGCGCGTGGCCTGCACGTCGTCCGCCTGCGCGGTCAGTTCGGCAATGGTCTCCTGCACCTGCGCCTTCTGCTCTTCCAGCGAACTGAGCTGGCTGCGCAGCGAGTCCTCATCGTCATCCGCCGCCGCCGCAAACGTCAGGCTGGAGGCAAACATGGAGAACAGCATGGCGATGACCAGAATGCCCGCGATGATGCACGAGATCAACCGGATGGTTTTCTTCTTTAACATAATGGGTTTCGCTCCTTTGTCCGCCGTGGATGGATCAAACATTCATAAACTTGCGGATGCTCGTCACCGAACCGCCGATGCCGAACAGCACGCCCGCGCCGCAGTAGACGCCGAGCACCAGCCAGCGGATGCTGTCGAACGCAAGCATCTGAAAATACGGGATGACGCCGCCGGCGATGTTATACAGCTCGGTATACAGCCCCCACTCTGCAAGAAACGCCAGGCCGCCGGCCACCAGGCCGAGCACCATGCCCTCGATCACAAACGGCCAGCGGATGAACCAGTTGGTCGCGCCGACGATCTTCTGGATGGAGATCTCCTCACGGCGCGCAAACATGGCGAGCTTTACCGTGTTAGAGATGATGAAGATCGAGATCACCGCAAGGCCTACCACCATGGCGAGCGACACGATGTTGAACACGCGCTGCACCTGGATCAGGCGGGAGATGACCGCCTCGTCCGCGCGCACGCCGTCCGTGCCGTCAACCGCCTCGATCTCCGCGATGGTCTCATCGGCCAGCGTCGGGTCCTTCATGGTGAATACAAAGCTGTTGCGCAGCGGGTTGTTGCTCGAGTCGAACTCGTCGAGGATGTTTGCATCCTCACCCAGCTGCAGGCGGTAATCCTCGAGCGCCTCGTCGCGGTCGACAAACTCGATGGTCGCGATGTTGTCGATCTTATTGAACTCCGAACCGAGTGCGCGCGCCTCGCGCGTGGTCAGCTCGTCGTCGATCCAGACGACAATCTCGTTGGACTGCTGCAGGTCTGTGATGCTCAGGTCTATATTGTATGCAATCAAGGTCACGGTTCCGGTCAAAAGCAGGCAGGCGATCATGATCACCACCGCCGCGATCGACATGAAGCCGTGCTTGAAGATATTGCGCAGGCCTTCTTTCCAATAATAACCAAAACGTCTCATATCTGATAATACCCACCTGTCTGGTCGCTGATGACTTCCCCGTTGTCGATCATGACGACGCGTTTTTCAAACTCGTCCACCAGGCCCTTTTCGTGCGTGACGATCAGGACCGTGGTGCCCAGTTCGTTGATTTTCTCGAACAAGGTCATCAGTTCGAGCGAACGGGCAGGGTCCAGGTTGCCGGTCGGCTCGTCTGCGATGATCAGACGCGGGTTGTTGACCAGCGCGCGGGCGATCGCCACACGCTGCTGCTCGCCGCCCGACAGGTTCATGGGCTTTTCCTGCGCCTTGTCGCTCAGGCCGACCAGATCGAGCACATAGGGCACACGCTCTTTGATCGCTTTGCCTTTGGCACCGATCGTGCGCATGGCGAAGGCCACGTTTTCATACACGGTCTTGGTCTTGATCAGGCGGAAATCCTGATACACCACGCCGAGCGTGCGGCGCAGATAGGGAATACGCCGTTTTTTGATCTCGCCGATGTTGTAGTTGTTGACCAGCACGCGGCCCTCGGTCGGGCGCACCTCAGCGGTCAGCAGTTTGATTATCGTTGTCTTGCCCGAACCGGACGCGCCGACCAGAAAGACAAATTCGCCTTCGTCAACGCGCAGGTTGGCCTTGTTCACCGCGCGTATCCCGTTATCGTATACCACGGTGACATCGTTCATCCGTATCACAGGCAATCCTCCCCGATGCCGTTATTTCAAACACTTCAATAAAAAGGCAAAGGTGCATACACCGATACACCTTTGCCTATTATAGCAGATATTCCCCAGCCGCGCAAGCCGACAATACTTGTCAGATGCGCCGGAGTCTGGTTTTTTTGATGAAGTTTTTGTGAACAAACAGCTGCTCAGCGCGCGTTTTCCTCGCGGCTTGCCAGATATTTACGCACCATCAGCGCCACTTTGAACACGATTGCATGGTCAAACTCGCGCAGGTCGAGTCCGGTCAGTTTTTTGATCTTTTCCAGGCGGTAGACCAGCGTATTGCGGTGCACGAACAGTTTGCGCGAGGTTTCGGACACATTCAGGTTGTTCTCAAAGAACTTCTGGATGGTAAACAGCGTCTCCTGATCGAGCGAGTCGATCGAACCCTTGCGGAACACCTCGGACAGGAACATTTCGCACAGCGTGATCGGCAGCTGATAGATCAGACGGCCGATGCCTAGGTTTTCAAAGCTGATGATGTTCTTTTCCGTGTCGAACACCGCGCCAACCTCGATTGCGGTCTGCGCTTCCTTAAAGGACTTGGCGATGTCCTTCATCTGCGAGGACACCGAGCCGATGCCGATCAGGCACTTGACCGAAAGCTCGCTCTGCAGCGCTTCCTCGATCGCCGTGGCGATCTTGACCAGGTCCTTGGTCTCGCTGCCCGCCTTGACCTCCTTGACCACAACGATGTCGGTCTCCGAGATGTGCAGCACAAAGTCCTTCTGCTTGTCCGGGAACATACCGGTCACCACGTCGATGGCCGCCACGTCCGCCGGCGCCTGCTGGCGCACAAGGAACACCACGCGCGGCACATCGTTACCAAAGTGCAGCTCGCGGGACTTGATATAGATATCGCCCGGCAGGATATTGTCCAGAATGATATTTTTGACAAAGGTCGCCTTGTCGTGCTTTTCGTCATACAGCGTCTTGATATTGTTGACCGCCACCGCGACCAGCGAACAGATGCTGCGTGCAAGCTCATCCTCGCCCTGCACGAAAACCGCATATTCCAGGCGCGTGGTGCGGTCGCCCGTCGTATGGTAAGTATATCCGCCGAAGCGCACAATCTCGCCCGCAAAGCCGAGTTCGGTGATTGCTTCCTCCCTCATTTCGCCGATGCGGGGCAGATCGGTGCACGCCACGACCGCGCCGCTCGCATCCACAATACCAATGGTACGGTCCACCGTGTCCTTCATCTGTAAAATGATCGACTGGAACAATCTCGAAGCCATTTCCATCACCTTTCCCGTCTCTGTTACCTTTCTCCACGTATGCCCCATCACAGGGGCGGCCCGCCGGCCAACCATCATTCTTCACAAGAACGACGCCGATCTGTTATGCATTTTAAGACATTATATCACAGTCTACAACATTTTTGTACAAAAATTTTCAAAAATTTTTGGCGATTTTTAGCTGATGATATCGCCTGTCTGCTGCAGCAGCACCAACTCTTCCTCTGTCAGCGCGCGAAACGCGCCCGCGGGCAGCGCCGGATCGAGCCGCAGGCCGCCCAGCTGCACCCGCCGCAGGTGCACCACCGTGCCCCCCAGCGCGGCAATCATGCGCTTGACCTGATGATACTTGCCCTCGCGCAGCGTGATGCGCACGCGGGCGCCCGCCTCCCGCTGGGAGAGGATCTCCAGATGCGCGGGCAGGCACACGGTTCCATCCCGCAGGGTGAGTCCCGCAGCGACCTGCCCGGCCGCGTCCGGCGCGAGTTCGCCTTCGACCTCGGCCTCGTATATTTTGCACACATGGCGCGCCGGGCTCATCAGCGCATGGCTGAGCGCGCCGTCGTCCGTGATAATCAGCAGCCCTTCGGTGTCCTTATCCAGCCGGCCGACCGCAAACAGGCCGCGCCGCAGGTTTTCCGGAAACAGGCCGAGTACGGTATCATGCCGCTCATCCCGGCTGGCGGTGATCACCCCTGTGGGCTTGTTGAGCATATAATACCGCTGCGCACAGTAGGTCTGCGCCTGGCCATCCAACAGGACCTGTGCCGTGTCCGGATCCACCTTGGCAGCGGGATCGGTCAGCACCGCCCCATCCACTGCTACGCGTCCGGACCGGATCATCGCCTGCACTTCTTTGCGGCTGCCGCAGTTCAGATGCGCCAGCAGCTTGTCCAATCGCATTCGCGGCATTTTGTTTCCCCCGACAACTCATTGCTGGTAATAGCATAACACTTTTTTGCATTTTGCACAATAGGGAAAAGCAAAAAAAGTGCAATCCCCTGAATATCACCGATGAAAATGATAACTGTGCACACACTTTTTCGTGAAATTGCACAGAAACACACTTTGCACACCTGCCGCTGAAGCGCGGGCAAAAAAGCACCGCAGGCGGTGTGCCTGCGGTGCCGTTTGCCTTACAGCAGCGCCAGGATATTGTTCTTGGGCATTGCGCCGACCGCCTTGTTGGCGATCTGGCCGTTCTTCATCACGACCAGCGTCGGGATGCTCATCACGCCGAACTGCTGGGCCAGCTCGCCCTGCTCGTCAACGTTGATCTTGCCGACCTTAATGTCCGTGCGCTCCTCTGCAATCTCGTCTACAATCGGCGAGACCATGCGGCACGGGCCGCACCAGGTCGCCCAGAAGTCGAGCAGCACGGGCTTGTCCGACTGCATGACCTCGGTCTGGAAGTTTTCCTTGGTGATGGTTAATACTGCCATGTTAATCCGCTCCTTATCCTTATTATTGTTTCACAAGTTCGTAATAAAATGCGTACTGCTGCATCACGCCCGCAAAGCCCTTGTACCGCCGCAGCGGAAAGCCCTTGGGATAGTGTTCGTCCAGCATCTGGCGGATGTGCGTGTCGATCGGGAAGGCGTCGATGTGGTGCAGCGCAAACAGACAGATGCACTCAGCCACCTTGACGCCCACGCCGGTTAGCCGCATGAGTGCAGCTTTGGCATGTGCATAGTCCATGCGCTGCACCGCGTCCAGATCGACTTCGCCCGACGCCACCTGCCGCGCCGCGGCGAGGATGTACTTCGCACGGTAGCCCAGACGGATGGGCGCAAGGTCGTCCGCCGTGCAGGCGGCGAGCCGTGCCGCAGTTGGGAACGCATTGTATACCTGTTCACTCCTATTATAACAGGTTTCTCCAAAAAGGGAACACAAATTTTCCACGCATTTTGTGATGCGCGCAATGTTGTTCTGCTGGGAGATGATAAAGCACACGATCACCTCCCACAGTTCCTGCCGCAGGATACGCAGGCCGCTGCCCGCTCTGACCGCGGCCTGTAAGTACTTGTCGCGCGCAGCAACCGCGCCTTTGTAGCGCCCATAATCCGCGTCCAGGTCGAAATACGGCCGCCAGACCGCCTCAAACTCGTCCGCCGGGCAGTCAAAAGTCACGATCTCGCCCGCCTGCGCAATCTCGATATAGCGGCCGCCCGCCACCAGCGCATAGCGCTTTTCGCCCAGCGGGCGAAAGCGGAAACACTGCCCTGAGCGCGCGATCTGGTCGATGTCGAAATCCGGGATGGTGCGTTCGGTCATCGGCTCATGGCCTCGTGCTCGCGCGCCAGCTCCTCATACAGCTGATGGAAGATCCAGCCGATGTTGGTCTCGGTCACGATCGCCTTGTACGGCACGGAAACGCTGTGCTTTTTCATCTCGCGCAGCAGGATTTCGAGCCGCTTGTCCGTGAACCCGTCCAGCACGAGCATGGGCTGCTCGAGCGCGGGTGCCTCCGGATTTTCGCGCGCGTCAAAGCCTTTGCGGCCGAGCAGGCAGCCAATGGTCTGCCCCACCGCCTCGGGCGCGATATTTTTGATGCGGACACCCATCTGCACCAGAATGGCCTTGAGCTTTGTGGTCTGTTCCCCGCCCTGCGGGTCATAATATAATACGGTTTCGCGGGATGTCGCCATCGGCGCTCCCCTCCTTTTTGCAGCAATCATTGTTTTGCAGCATCCAGCGGATGCTGCTGTGATTATAGCACACCCCGGCCCGGTTTACCAGCCCGCCCGCTTGACAGCCGGCGGGAGACCCGGTATAATCATGGTTAGCAATAACTAACTCATAGCAAAGGAGATCACCATGACCCATACATTTCCCTTCCTTCCCTGCCTGCCCGCCCCGGGCTGTCGCACATGAGGCAGGCGCTCCTGTGGGCGGCCGCAGGCACCGGCTTTACTTTTCTGATGACCACACTCGGTGCGGCGATGGTTTTTCTGCTGCGCCGCCGGTCGAGCCCGCTGCTCCAGCGCATCTTTCTCGGCTTTGCCGCCGGGGTGATGATCGCAGCCTCGGTGTGGAGCCTGCTCATCCCGGCTATCGAGGAAGCCGAGGCCGCGGGCGGCATCGGCTGGGTACCCGCAGCAGGCGGCTTTGTGCTGGGCATTGCGCTCATGCTCGCGCTCGACGGCCTGCTGCCCCACCTGCATAACGGTGCGGCGCAGGCCGAGGGCCTGCCCTCCTCGTTCCGCCGCACAACGCTGCTCGTGCTCGCGGTCACACTGCACAACATCCCCGAGGGCATGGCCGTCGGCCTGACCTTTGCCCGTGCGGCCCAGCACAGCGGCGACACCGGGCTGCTCGCAGCCGCGGGCGCGCTCGCCCTCGGCATCGGCATCCAGAACTTCCCCGAAGGCGCGGCTGTCTCGCTTCCCCTGCGCGAGGAAGGCCTGTCCCACCGCCGCGCGTTTGCCTATGGCGCGCTCTCCGGTGTGGTCGAGCCCCTCTTCGGCGTGCTGGTCGTGCTCGCCGCGGCGCAGCTGACGCCCTTCATGCCCTGGCTGCTCTCGGCGGCCGCGGGCGCGATGCTGTATGTCGTGGTCGAAGAACTCATCCCGGCGGCACACCTGGGCGAACACTCCAACACCGGCACGCTCGGCGTGATGGCGGGTTTTCTCGTGATGATGGTGCTGGATGTGGCGCTTGGCTGACGTTTTGCCCGGTTTTGCCCGGCTTTCCGATCAAATTCTGAGCAGTTTTACCCCGGCGCCGGCGCTGGACAAAATCCCCCTTTTCTGCTATAATAATAGCAAATCAAATACTTCCGGTAGAAATAAGTCGATTCAGGCGTAGTCTATGTGCATAGGCTGCGCCTTTTCTTTTCGCCTTTTTCCCGCCGGGAAGCGACAACAGGAGGAGATTTTGTATCATGCCAAAGACCAAATTTCAGGAGTTCGTTTACGGGGTGCTGATGACCTTTTTCATGGTGCTGGCCATGGAGCTGTATAACACCGGCCTGCGCACGGGCGAGCTGACCAACGCGGCCCTGCCGCTTGCACTACACGAGATGACGTTTATGTTCCCGATCTGCTTTGTCATGGGGTTCTGCTTCATCGACCGCCTTGCGCCCAAAATCGCGTTCCGCATGGTGACCCCGGGTGTGGATAACCCGTTGCTGGTCACGCTGGTGCGCGCTTCGGTCACGGTGGCGTTCATGTGCCCGATCATGAGCTTCTGGGCCACGCTGATCTTCAAGCAGGCGGGCGTCCAGTTCATCGCGGTGTGGCTGCAAACCGTGGCTTGCAACTTCCCGATGGCGTTTTTCTGGCAGATTTTTTACTGCGGCCCGCTGGTGCGCTGGCTGTTCCGCACGATCTTCCGCGTCGGCCGCGCACCGGCCGCACCAGCCGTGCAGACGCACAGCCAGCCGCGCGCACCCAAGCAAGAGCATATTTGAATTCCGCTCACGGATGACAAAAGAGGGAAAACGCCCCAGCGTTTTCCCTCTTTTACGTCCGCCCTGTTCAAAACCGGTCGCAATAGCCCTCGCCGCCGTTTGCCAGCGATTTGTAGGCCTGCGCGCTGCGCGCATCCGGGTTGTCCGCGGACGCGACCGCGTCGGTCAGGGTTTCCTGTGTTTCGCGCGGCAGGTCGAAAAACCGCTCCATCGCGCGGGTGTCGTGCCCGAGTCCGTTCAGAAAGTGAAACGGAACCTCGGCAGAAACCTGTTTTTTGTGGTGTTCTTTCATGGCAGCCACTCCTTCTGTTTGCAGTATGCGCCGCCTGCATGATATAATACGGATACCAAACAAAAAGGAGCGCCCTGCATGGAGCTTGTGAAAAATAAAATCTACCGCTGCCAGATCACCGACTACACGTCGGACGGCACGGGCTTTGCCAAAATTGAAGGCCGCGCGGTGTTTGTGCCGCGCACAGCGGCCGGTGACCAGTGCGATGTGCGCATCGTCAAGGTGACAAAAAATGTGGCCTTCGGCCGGATGGAAAAGCTGATCGTCCCGTCGGCCGCGCGCATCACCCCCGCCTGCCCGGCGGCGGATAAGTGCGGCGGCTGCTGCTACCAGCACATCACCTATGAGGAAGAACTGCGCGCCAAAGAGAAAAAGGTGCGCGACGCGCTCACCCGCATCGGCGGGCAGGACGGCGCCAAACTGTCAGGCATCACAGGCGCGCCCTCGACCGAGCACTACCGCAACAAGGCGCAGTATCCGGTCGGGCGCGACCGGGACGGCAACATCGTCACGGGCTTTTACCGCCCGCGC
The DNA here is from genome assembly GCF_944384765.1 of uncultured Agathobaculum sp. Lineage (GTDB taxonomy): Bacteria > Bacillota > Clostridia > Oscillospirales > Butyricicoccaceae > Agathobaculum. The sequence continues at coordinate 43,767 of NZ_CALWUM010000001.1, forward strand.
AGCCACGACATTGTGCCGGTCGAGCGGTGCCTGATCCAGTCCGAAACAGCCGACCGCATTGCGGCCGTGGTGCGGGACTGGATGCGCGACTATGACGTGCCTCCCTATGACTATGCGGCCAAGCGCGGCGCGGTGCGGCACATTTACGTCCGCATCGGCGAAAAAAGCGGTGAAAGCCAGCTGACCCTGATCGCAGCGACGCGCAAAATGCCCGGGCTGGATGAACTGGTGCGCCGTCTGCGCGTGGCTGAACCCTCGCTGACCGGCATCCTGCTGGGCCACAACCAGCGGGGCGACAATGTGATCCTGGGCGACAAAACCGACGTGCTCTGGGGCGAGCCCATGCTGGAGGACCGCCTGTGCGGGCACTCCTTCCTGCTCTCGCCCGAGGCTTTTTACCAGGTCAATCACGCCCAGGCCGAACGGCTGTATGCGTGCGCACTGGATTTTGCGGGTCTGACCGGGCAGGAGACGGTTATCGACCTGTACTGCGGCGCGGGGACGATCACACTGGCGCTGGCCGAGCGGGCCAAACAGGTGATCGGCGTGGAGATCGTGCCCGAAGCGGTTGAAAACGCCCGGCAGAACGCCGCACGCAACAACATCGAAAACGCAGAATTCCTGTGCGCGGACGCGGGACAGGCCGCCCGCCAGCTGGCCATGCGGGGCACCCAGCCCGATGTACTGGTGGTTGACCCGCCGCGCAAGGGACTGGACGAAGCCGCGCGCGACGCGATCCTCAAAATGCTGCCGCCGCGCGTGGTGTATGTGTCGTGCGACCCGGCCACGCTCGCGCGCGACATGGCCGAGCTGTGCGGCGCGCGGTACCGGCTCGACCGGGCGCAGGCCTTTGATTTGTTCCCGCGAACCAGCCATGTGGAAACCGCCGCGCTGCTTGTTCGCAAAGACAGATAAAGCGATCATCAAAAAATACGAGGAGGTGGCGCCCGTTCTGGTTTGACCGGTTGTTTGTGCTCGCAAGGCCCAAACAATCGATTCACTGTTTTGCACACTGTACCCTGTACTGCCGAAATGGAGGGATACCGATGAAAAAACATCTTGCTATCTGCACCGCCGTTCTGCTCTGCATCGCGCTGGCCGGCTGCCAGGCCCAGCAGTCGGGCGCGGAGGCGGCGGCATCCGAGGATACTGCGGCGATGCAGCTTTCGCCCATGACGCTCAGCGAGGACGCGGCGCGCGTGCTCGATCTCGCCGGTATCACCGGCAGCGAGTTTGTGCCTTACGAATACCAGGCAGGCGACACCCTGCGCTGCATCACCATCCAGCGTTATATTCTGAACGACGCGCTGACCTGGGAGGCTGCTGACAGCGGTTTTTACCAAACCTATAACGACACGCCGCTTGCAGCCGGCGGATACCTTGCGCTGACCGGCCAGAGCACCGAGGGGTATGCCATCCGCTTCAGCGCACCCGGCATCGGGGATGGGGTCAACCCACCCGCGCTGCCTGAGGACCTGCCGGCTGCCGCAGCGTGCGGCGTCGGCGCCCAGCAGCAGGCTGTTCCCATCGTATACGATGAAGAAATCCCCCTCCTGGTCCGCACCTATCGCGACAAGAGCGAGCTGTATGTCTATGACGCGGCGCGGGATTTCGCCGACCCGTCCCGCTTTACAGGCGACCTGTTCACCGAAGCCTATACCATCACGTTCTCGGACGAAATGCCCGCCTGACCGCCCGATATGCGCAAAAAAGCCGCCTGCGATGCAGGCGGTTTTTGCTGTGTATGTTACTTGTCCACCACCGGGATCTCGGTCGTATCGACCTCGTCGAGGTTTTTGAGGTAGTGCTTGGTCTCGCGTGCGATCACACCCGAGAGCAGCAGCACAGCGATCAGGTTAGGCACCGCCATGAGCGCGTTGAGCGTGTTGGCGATCGTCCACACCAGGTCGAGCGAGAGCACCGGGCCAATCACGATGACCGCGATGAACAGGATCTTATAGGGCAGCATGCCCTTTTTGCCGAACAGGTATTCGCAGCAGCGCTCGCCGTAATACGACCAGCCGAGGATGGTCGAATAGGCAAACGTGATGATGCCGACCACCAGAATGATCGGGCCGAGCACCGGGATCTGCGAGAAGGCCGCGGTAGTCATCTGGCTGCCGTCGGCAAACTGATCCATATTGATGTTCGGGTTCTTCATGATGGTGGTAACCAGAACCAGGCCGGTCATCAGGCAAACGACAACCGTGTCCCAGAACGTGCCGGTCGAAGAAACCAGCGCCTGGCGCACCGGGTTGCGGGTCTGCGCGGCGCTCGCCACGAGCGGCGCAGAACCCATGCCGGACTCATTGGAGAACAGGCCGCGCGCAACGCCGTACTGCATGGCAATGCGCAGGCCGCCGCCGACCAGACCGCCCGCGACCGCGCCGGGCTTGAACGCCAGCGTCAGGATCGCCTGAATTGCCGGGATGATGAAATCCCAGTTGATGCACAGGATGATCAGGCAGCCGCCGACATAAAACGCCGCCATGAACGGCACGAGCTTTTCGCACACATTGGCGATCGACTTGATGCCGCCGATGATAACGATTGCCGTGATCACGGCAAACACAATGCCGATGAGCAGCGGCGGGATGTCGATCGGGCTGTTGCCGCGGATGATCTCGGAGATCGCGTTGATCTGCGTGCCGCAGCCGATGCCGAACGAGGCCAGCATGGCCAGCAGTGCGAACAGCACACCCAACCACTTCATGTGCAGGCCGCGCTCAAGCGCATACATCGCGCCGCCCTGCATGCGGCCATCCTTGGTCTGCACGCGGTATTTGACCGCAATCAGGCTTTCCGCATACTTGGTCGCAATGCCGAATACGCCGGTCAGCCAGCACCACAGCACCGCGCCCGGGCCGCCGAGGAACACCGCCGTGCCCACGCCGACGATGTTGCCCGTGCCGATGGTGGAGGCCAAAGCGGTCGTCAGCGCCTGAAACTGGCTAACGTCGCCCGGCGAATCCGGGTCCTTGGTGACCGACAGCTTGATGCCGGTGAAGGTCTTGCGCTGGATGAAGCCGGTGCGCACGGTCATAAACAGATGCGTGCCCATCAGCATGACGATCATTGGCAAGCCCCAAATCCAGTTGTCAATGGCGGTCATGATGTTGGAAAATGTCTCCATGTAACCTTTCCTTCCCCTCTTTTTGTGAATTCAGAATACGAAAAAAGGGAGCGAAGCCGGGTGCTTCGCTCCCTCTTTCTGCATCCGGGAGCTGCAGTGCCGCCGGGCGCGCCGTTGCGCCGAAACACTGCAATATGTATTATTATAACCCTTGGGCTATAAAAATGCAAGCAAAAATACAAAAACCGCTTTCGAAACCGCCTGCCGCCGCAGGCGCAGTGTGTGCCTTTCCGGGGCGAAAACACCGCGCCCTGCGCCTTTTACCCCGCTGTATCGCGGATTATTTCTCCTGTTTTTGCGTGTTATGCTTGATTTATCCCGGTCACTCCTATATAATGTTTAGGTATTATCGGCAGAATTGCTGTTTATTGGGGGTATAAGATTCACTATGGGAGATACGATTCAAATCATGATCACCATGATCGCCTATATGCTGGCGGTTATCGTGATCGGCGTGGCCTTCGCCCGGCGTGCGAACCGCAGCTCGGAGGCTTACTTCCTCGGCGGGCGCTCGCTCGGCCCGTGGGTCACCGCGATGAGCGCGGAGGCCTCGGATATGTCCGGCTGGCTGCTCATGGGCCTGCCCGGCGTGGCCTACTGGTCCGGCATTTCGGATGCATCCTGGACCGCGATCGGCCTGGCGGTCGGCACCTACATCAACTGGCTGATCACGTCCAAGCGCCTGCGCCGTTACAGCGAGAAGGCCGGCAACGCGATCACGCTGCCCGAGTTCTTCTCCAACCGCTTCCATGAGAAGAGCAAGGTCATCATGACGCTTGCGGCGCTGTTCATCCTGATCTTCTTCACGGTCTATGCAGCCAGCTGCCTGGTCACCTGCGGCAAGCTGTTCTCGACCCTGTTCGGCCTGGATTATGTGCCGATGATGATTGTCGGCGCGGTATTCGTGCTGATCTACACGATCATCGGCGGCTTTCTGGCGGAAAGCGCGTCCGACTTCATGCAGTCGATCGTCATGATCACGGCGCTTATCATCATCGTTGTGACCGGCACGGTCGCGGCGGGCGGCCTGGATGCGGTCGTGGAGAACGCGCGCAGCATCCCGGGCTTCTTTGACTTCTTCGGCATCGCCACCCCGGTGACCGACGCCGCCGGCGTGCAGCAGGTGGTGGACGGTGTGCCGCAGTTCGGCGAAGCGGGCATTTACGGCGCGCTCAACATTGTTTCCATGCTGGCCTGGGGCCTTGGCTACTTCGGCATGCCGCAGGTTCTGCTGCGCTTCATGGCCATCCGCTCGGAGCATGAGCTGACCACCTCGCGCCGCATTGCCACCGTGTGGGTGCTGATTTCGCTGACCGTTGCGGTGTTCATCGGCCTGGTCGGCCGCACGCTCTACCCGGCGGCACTCACCACGGCATCTGATGCGGAAAACGTATTCATCCTGCTGTCCACCAGCCTGCTGCCGCCGCTGCTGGCCGGTCTGGTCATGGCGGGCATCCTCGCGGCGACGATCAGCTCGTCCGACTCCTATCTGCTGATCGCGGCGTCCGCCTTTGCCAAAAACATCTATCAGGGCCTGATGCGCCGTGAGGCGAACGACAAGCAGGTGCTGACCATCTCGCGCGTGGCGCTCGTTGCCATCACGCTGGTGGCGATCGTGATCGCGATGGACGAAAACAGCGTCATCTTCTCGATCGTCAGCTTCGCGTGGGCGGGCTTTGGCGCAACCTTCGGCCCGCTGATGCTGTTCAGCCTGTTCTGGAAGCGCACCAACCGCGCCGGTGCGATCGCCGGCATGATCGGCGGTGCCTGCATGGTGTTCCTGTGGAACCTCGTGATCAGCAACCTCGGCGGCATCTGGGATATTTACGAGCTGCTGCCCGCGTTCCTGTTCTCCTCGCTGTGCATCGTGGTGGTCTCGCTGCTCACCGCGCCGCCCTCCAAGGAGATCGAGGCGGAGTTCGAGGCTGTGCAAGCCGGCAAGTAAAAACAAAAAGCAAAGAAAAAGCGTCCTTTCGGACGCTTTTTTTCTTTGCCTTTGCTCAGGATTCGATGACCTCCTGCGCCATCTGGAAGAAGTCGTTTTCGGTCAGATCGCCCGGCGTATCCGTGTAGATGGAATAGGCCAGCCCATCCTCAACCCACGAAACGCGGTAGAACGTGCTCTCCTCGCGTGCGGACGAGCCATAAGCGATGTTGATCTCGCCGCGCGCAAAGGCCGCCTGTTCTTCTTCGGTCGGCTGCACGCTGTCATCCGCCGGCAGGGTGATGTTTTCCATCTCGCGGTAATGCACCTCGGTGCCCGCTACCGTGCGCACCGTGTCATACGGAGAGGTATATTCACCATCCTCCTGCACCGGCTCCACGCCGAGCAGCAAATCCACGCCGTCCTTCTCATAATCCAGCATAATGCCGGTAAAGCTGCCCAGCGTATTGCCGGTGTCGTCCCGCTTATCGACGGTCTGCTCATAGCCCTTGTCAAACGTGTAGCCGTTGGTAAACGACGCAACATACTTTGCACCCGGCACATTTTCCTGCGCATATTCCGCGGTTTCCGCGAAGTCTGTCCAGTTCTTGTCAAGCATGGTGCTGGAATACCAGCCCACCACGCCGCTGCCCGCGACCGCGCCGGTCACGGCGAGCGCCGCCACCAAGCACGCAGCAGCCAGCTTTTTGCCCCATTTCGGGCGGCGGCGCGCCGGCGCCTGCGTCTCCCCGCTGCGCAGCGCAAAATCGATGCGTGTTTTGAGCTGATCGGGCGCCTCCAGCCCGTCCGCACAGCTGTGCAGCGTCTCACGAATCGTCCGTCCCATCTTCATTTCATCCATGTTCAGCAGCCTCCTTCGGCTTTCCCTCTTTTTCGGTCAGCGCCTGCCGCAGATGGCGGCGGGCGGAAAACAGGCGGGACTTGACCGTCCCCTCGGTTACGCCGAGCGTGCGCGCGATCTCCCGCACCGGCAGATCGTCAAAGTAATACAGCACGATCACCGTGCGGCGCTTCTCGTCCAGCGCGTACAGCGCATCGTACAGCCGCCGCTGTTCGTCCGTGCGCAGCACGGCCGACAGCGCGCTCTCGGCCTCGCCGGTCTCGAAAAATTCCGCCACCGGGGTCTCGCGCTTTGCCTTGCGGCAGTACTTCCACGCCGCGCGCGTCAGCGTCCTGAGCAGCCAGGGCCGGAACTTTGCCCCGTCGCGCAGCGAGCCGATCGACCGCACCGCGGTCACAAACGCCTCCTGCGTCAGGTCCTCGCCGTCCGCGCGGTTGCCGGTGATCAGGCAGGCCACGCGGTAGGCGTCGTCCTTGTAGCGCGCATACAGCGTGTCAAAGGCCTGCATATCGCCGTGCTGCATACGGCGCACCAGTTCTTCATCCGTCATGCGATTGCTCTCCTTTGCGTTTTTGGTGCTCCCGACAATAAGAGCACCCGGGCGCACACCCGGTTCACGCTTTTTGAAAAAATTTTCTATCCTGCCCTTTTGGGAGCACCTGCTGATAAGAGCCAGTTTGCCGCCAAATGGTTCATTTTAGACACATCGCGTTTTTCTGTTCGTTGTGTCCGCTGACACTTTCCGGTATAATGGAACTGTATCGATTATACACCCAGATAACGGCAGAGAGGAAGGGCGCCATGGACAGACAGGCATTCAAGCAGGCATTTTTCGACGGGAAGGTGTTCGATGCCTACCGCTGGTTCGGCGCGCACCTCGAGGGAGATACCGCTGTTTTCCGCACCTTTGCCCCCAACGCCGCGCGCATCACGGTCACCGGCGCGTGCAACGGCTGGAATGAAACCGACCTGACGCAGGACGGCCGCAGCGGCTTTTGGGAGGGCCGCTGCACGGGCGCGGCGGCGGGCCAGTTCTACAAATACCGCATCTACAGCCGGGACGGCACGGTCACCGAACACTGCGACCCCTACGGCCGCGCGATGGAGCTGCGGCCGGGCTGCTGCTCGATCCTCACCGCCCCGGAGGGTTATGCGTTTTCGGACGAGGACTGGATGCAGGCGCGCACGGCCGCGCCCGACGCGCCGCTGAATATCTATGAGCTGCATCCGGGCTCGTGGCGGCGCAGCCCGGCGGACGAAAACGGCTGGTACCGCTACGATGAGCTGGCTGACCTGCTCATCCCCTACCTGACCGAAAACGGGTTCACGCATGTCGAGTTTCTGCCCCTGTCCGAGCATCCGTTCGACGGCTCGTGGGGCTATCAGAACACGGGCTTTTTCGCCCCGACCGCGCGCTACGGCACGCCCGATCAGCTCAAGGCACTGATCGACCTCCTGCATCAGGCGGGCATCGGCGCGATCCTGGACTTTGTGCCCGTGCATTTCGCGGTGGACAGCTACGGCCTCGCGCGCTACGACGGCACCCCGCTTTACGAATACCCGCATGTGGATGTGGGTGAGAGCGAGTGGGGCAGCTGCAACTTCATCCACTCGCGGCGCGAGGTGCGGTGCTTTCTGCAGTCCGCGGCCAACTACTGGCTGACCGAATTCCACTTCGACGGCCTGCGCATGGATGCGGTCAGCCGCCTGATCTATTGGCAGGGCAACCCCGCGCGCGGGGTCAACGGCGACACACTCGCCTTCCTGCAAAACATGAACGCCGGGCTGCGGGCGCGCCACCCTACCGCGCTGCTGATCGCGGAGGACTCGACCGCCTACCCGGGGGTGACTAGGCCGGTGGAACAGGGCGGGCTGGGGTTCGACTACAAGTGGGACCTCGGCTGGATGCACGACACGCTCGAATACATGCAGACCCCGCCGGACGAGCGCCCGCAGCACCGCGGCAAGCTGCAGTTTTCCATGCAGTATTTCCCGAACGAGCGCTATCTGCTGCCGCTGTCACACGACGAGGTCGTGCACGGCAAGGCCGCCATCGTGCAGAAGATGTGGGGCGCGGACCTGACCGGCAAATACGCGCAGGCGCGCGCGTTTTACCTGTATATGTTCGCGCATCCGGGCAAAAAGCTGAATTTTATGGGCAACGAGCTCGGCCTGCGCACCGAATGGAGTGAAGCCGCCGAGCTGGACTGGGCCTATGAAAACGGGCCGTTTCATGAGTTTTTCCGCGCGCTGTGCCAGGCCTATTGTGCGCATCCCGCGCTGCATGACGACTATGCCCCTGACAGCTTCGCCTGGCTACCGGACGACCCGGATACGCCCTGCGTGTTCGCTTTCGAGCGCCGCTGCGCGGACGAAACCCTGCTTGCGGTTTGCAATTTTGCGGACACGCCCTGCACGTTTGCCGTCCCGGAAGATACCGAACTCTTGCTGCACACCGACTGGCCGCAGTTTGGCGGCGACCCGGCAGGCGGCGAACTGCTGGCCGAAGGCGCGCTCTCGCTGCCCGCCTTTTCCGCTGCCCTGCTGCGTCTCACCTGACTTTGCGCTTTTCCAACAGAAAAAGGCACCGAAAACCCGTGTTTTCGGTGCCTTTTTGGTGCAATCGTCTTGATTGATGTTTTCCGCGAAACCGAGTCCTGTTTTACGGCTCCAGACGGTTCATGTCGCGCGGGAACATGGACGCCTCGCGCACATTGTTCAGCCCCAGCAGCTGCATGGTCAGGCGCTCCAGGCCGATGCCCAGACCGCCGTGCGGCGGCATGCCGTATTTGTGCAGCATGGTGAAGGACTCAAACAGCTCTGCGTTCATCTTGCGCGCTTCGAGCTTGTCCATCTGCTCCTTGTAGTCGTGGATACGCTGGCCGCCGGTCGTGATCTCCAGGCCGCGGAACAGCAGGTCGAACGACAGCGCAAGCTTGGGATCCTCGGGGTCGTCCATCGCGTAGAACGGACGCTTGGCGGACGGGAAGTGGGTGACGAACACAAAATCGCTGCCGTGCTCCTCCTTGGCCCACTGGCAGAGCAGGACTTCCTCATCCGGGTTGAGGTCGTAGCGGTTCTTGGACTTGTGGCCGTATTTTTCCTCCATGATCTGCTTGGCTTCATGGAAGCGGATGGTGGGGATCTCCCCGATCTCCGGGATGTCGGCATTCAGCATGGCGACTTCCTCCGGGCAATGCTCCTTGACGTAGTGCATCACGTATTTGAGCATACCGGTCTCCATCTCCATGACGTCGTACATCGAGTCGATATACGCCATCTCAAAGTCCAGGCCGATATATTCGTTCAAATGGCGCGAGGTGTTGTGGCGCTCGGCGCGGTAAACACTGCCGATCTCGAACACGCGGCCAAACGCGCCCGCAAGATACTGCTTGTGGAACTGCGGGGACTGCGCAAGGTAGGCAGGCTGGCCGAAATAGTCCAGCTTGAACAGGTTGGCGCCGCCCTCCGCGCCCGCGACAACGATCTTGGGCGTGTGGATATGGGTGAAGCCCTGGGACTGCATATACTGCGCAAAGCCGTCCGCAATCGCGCCCTGGATGCGGAACACTGCCTGCTTGCGCGGGTGGCGCAGGGTGATCGGGCGCAGCGGCAGGTCGACATCGAGCGACAGACCCATATACTTTTTGCCGAGCGGCACGGGCAGCTGCTCATACGGGCGGCCGAGCGCCTTGATGCCGCTCAGCACAACCTCGACGCCGTGCTCCGCGCGCGGCTCCTCGTGCACGGTGCCGGTTACCTCGAGCACCAGCGCGTCCTTTACCTCGCTGCGCTTCATGCCGCCGATCTCGTCACCCTGGAAGGTGCACTGGATCAGGCCGCGCTCGACGCGCATAATGACAAATGCGAAATCCGACATATCGCGCACACGGTGCACCGTGCCGCGGAAGGTCACCTCGCTGCCGACCGCATCGCACACGCGCTTGACGGTGTCAACGTACTGGCCGGCCTCATGAATCATTTCCATAATCTTTTAACGCCTCTCTATATCAGCATTCTCAGGGTTCTATTGTATCATGTGTTCGGCAGCCAAACAAGCGTTTTGTGGGAAAAACGTATTTTTTGGCTAAAATACCGCAATTTCCGCCCGGTGCGCCGCACCGAACTGCACGGCATTGACCGAACTGCATCCCTCACCGGCGCAGGCGGCGCAGGACCGCCTGCATCTCGGCGCGGCCCTCGCCCGAAACGATGATGCACACCGCATAGACCAGAACGCCCGCGAGCACTGCGACCGCCAGCCGCAGGATGTTGCCGGCCGGCAGCAGCGTGCAGCCCCAGGCCGCCGCACCGCACAGCAGCGCGGAAACCACGATGCGCACAATGCTCCGCGCGGGCACGCGGAACAGGAACCGCCGCCGCACGCGCACGCAGGTGATGATAAAATAGGAGGCAAACGCCACGACCGAGCCCATCGCGCCGCCGGTAAAGCCGAACGCGCGCAGCAGGATGATGCTGGAGATCACCTTGATCACCGCTGCCGCGGCGCTGTTCTGCAGCACCTGGCCGGTGGACTGCTCCAGCTCATACGCCTTGTTGGCGTATTCGGTCAAGCCCATGAACAGCATGGCCAGCGCGGTATAGGCGATGACCGGCGCGCCCGCGCTGTATTCCTCCGGATAGAGGAACCGCGACAGCGGCAGGGACACCGCGGTCAGCCCCGCGACCGCCGGCACTGCGATCAGCAGATACAGCCGCACGCCCTGATCGAGCAGCGGCTTTGCCGCGGCCCGGCCGCCCTCGCGCCAGCCGCGCAGCACAGCCGGATACACACCGCGCATGATGCCGACCGAGATCATCGTAAACAGGCCGGACGCAATCGAGTTATTCTGCGAATAATAGGCATAGAGAATGTCGCCGTAAAACCCGGCGACCAGGTATTTGTCGATCTGGTTGAGCAGCGCGACCGATACCGACACGCCCATGAGCGGCACGCCGTAACGGAGGAATTTGCCCAGTAGCGGGCGGGAGAAAAACCGCAGCCGCACCACGACCGGCAGGCTGAGTGCAATCGCGGCGCCGATCGCTGCGACGCCGTCCGCCGCGGAGGCGGCAAACACCGCCGGATAGGCCTGCGGATAGCCGGATTTGCCGCCGACAAGCACAAAGGCGATCGCGAGCTTGAGCGTGGCCGAGGCGAGCGACCAGAAGATAGACGCCCGGATGCGGCCGAGCTGGATGAGCGCGGCGTTGAGCACCTGGAACGCCGTATAGGCGCAGAACATCAGCGCGCCGCCCAGCGGCAGCGGGTCGCGCGAGAGCACGGCCGAAACGCCGCAGCCCACCGCAACCAGCGCGCACAGCAGCAGATAGATGGTCGACACAGTGGAAAACAGGCCGCGCCCCTGATCTGCCTTGTATTCCTCGCCCACATAACGGGTGGAAGCGTTCGCCATCCATCCCGCCAGCACCAGATAGCACAGCTGCATGGTGGTGTTGGTCAGGTTAAAGGCGGTCACCGCCGGTTCGGTGAAAATATGCGCGTACAGCGAGGAGCACGCGATCACGAGCAGACCCTCAATTACCTTGGCGGGCAAAAAGAGCATCGCGTCGCGCGTCATGGTATTTTTCGCGGACAAAGGAGAAACCCTCACTTTCGGTCAGATATGGATAGTATACCATGTCCCGGGCGGAAAAACAAATTACCGTTTGTTTACATCGCGCTTTCGCGTGCAGGGCCCGCGCTGCCGGGCTTTGCATTTGCAGCTTTTCCGTGGTATACTGTGTGTATCTGTGAACAAAAATGGAGGAACCCGGTTTTGCGAGTGATGCAAGTGATGGGCGGCGGCGACGTCGGCGGCGCCAAGACCCAGATTATGAATACCGTCACCGGACTTGCCGTGCGCAATGAAGTGATGCTGATTTCCTTTCGCGCAGGCCCGTTTGCGGACGAGGCGCGCGAGCGCGGCATCGACGTGCGCGTGATCGAAAAACGCAATCCGCTCGCCGCCGCGCGCGCGATGCGCGACCTGGTGGACGAGTTTAAGCCCGATATCATCCACTGCCACGGCGGCCGCGCCAACCTGATGGGCGCGATCGTGCGCCGCAGCCGCCGCATCCCGGTGGTGACGACCGTGCACTCGGATTACAAGCTCGACTATCTCGGCAACCCGTTCAAGCAGCACACCTTCGGCACGGCCAACGCGATTGCGCTGCGCTTTCTGGATTTTTACCAGCCCGTGGCCGACCGCATGGCGCGCACGCTGATCGCGCGCGGGTTCGACCCGGAGCGCATTGTCAAAATCTACAACGGCATGGAGTTTCGCCGCCCGACGGGCGACTTTGACCGCGCCGCCTACCTGCGCGACACCTACGGCGCTGAGATCGAGGAGGGCGACGTGCTCTGCGGCATCGCCGCGCGCCTGACCGCGGTCAAGGACATTGCGACCACCGTGCGTGCCTTTGCGCAGGCGCTGAAGGAAGCGCCGCAGCTGCGCCTGTTCATTGCGGGCGACGGCGAGGATGAGCCCATGCTCCGCCGCCTGTGTGGTGACCTCGGCGTGGCCGGCCGGGTGACGTTCTGCGGCTGGGTGTCGCCGGTCGAGCCGTTTTTCCGCTCGATGGATATCAACCTTTTGTCCTCGGTGTCTGAAACCTTCCCGTACTCGATTCTTGAGGGCATCTGCGCAGGCTGCGCGACCATCACGAGCGATGTCGGCGGTATGCCTGAGCTGATCGACACGGGCGAAAACGGCTATATTTTCCCGGTCGGGGACGATAAGCAGTGCGCGCGCTATCTGGTGCGGCTGGCAAACGACCCGGCACTGCGCCGCACCTTTGCCGAGGCGCTGTATGAAAAAGCCTCGCAGAACTTTTCCAAGGAAAAAATGTGCGAGCGGCAGGAGGCCAATTACCGCCATCTGCTCGCCCGCTTCCACCGCCCGAAGGACGAGCGCGAAAGCATTGTCATCTGCGGCGCATACGGCCGCGGCAACGCGGGCGACGACGCCATCCTCGAGGCCATTGTGCAGGAGATGCGCGCGCTCGACCCCGAGCGCACGATCTGTGTCATGTCGCGCCGGCCCAGGGAGACCCGGCTGGTCTATCGCACGGACGCGATTTATACCTTTAATGTATTCTCCGTGCTGCGGCGTTTCCGGCGCGCGGCGCTCTATATCAACGGCGGCGGTTCGCTGATGCAGGACGTGACCTCAACCCGCTCGATCTGGTACTATTGCTACACCCTGCGCGCAGCCAAAAAGCGCGGCTGTAAGGTGATGATGTACGGCTGCGGCATCGGCCCGATCAACCGCCCGGGCAACCGGCGCATGGCCGCCCGCACGATTGACCGCTCGGTCGACCGCATCACCCTGCGCGACGACAACTCGCGCGCCCTGCTCGCGGAAATGGGCGTCACCCGGCCGGACATCCGCGTTTCCGCCGACCCGACCATCATCCTCGACCCCGCCCCGCGCGAAATTGTGAACCTCGCCCTCGAACAGAGCGGCATCGACCCGGACGGCCGCTATATCGGTTTCGGCCTGCGTGCCTGGAAAGGGCTGGACGCCGTCCTGCCCGAAATCGCAGCGGCAGCGGAATACGCCTACGAAAAGCACGGGCTGATCCCGGTGTTCGTGCCCATCGAATTCCCGAACGACCTGGCGCCCGCCGAGCGCGTCAGCGCGCTGCTACGCTGCCCGTGGCACGCGGTGCGCACCCGCCAGCCGATCGAAGTGACCATCGGCATCCTCGCGCGTATGCAGGCCGTGGTCGGCATCCGCCTGCACTCGCTGATGTTCTCGGCGGGTCAGGGCGTGCCGGTCGTGGGACTGAGCTACGACATCAAGGTCGACGGCTTCCTCAAATATATCGGCAGCCACACCTGCCTGCCGCTGCGCTCGGTCAAGGCGGCCGACCTGTGCCGCCTGATCGACGAGTGTGTCTCGGGCGCGCATGACAGCGAGGTGCGCCAAACCGCGGCGATGCTGCGTGCGCACGAGCACGAAAACGTGCGCGGCGCGGCCATCCTGCTCGGACTCAATGACAAGACAAAGGACGGAGAAACCGTATGAAAAACCATATCGTCTGCCTTTCGACGACCAATTACCACCCGCTGCCCACGCGCAAGCAGAACGTCATGAACCGCCTGCGTAACAGCGAGATCCTATATTTTGATCCCCCGGTGTCGCTCATCGCCCCGCTCAAGGACAAAAAGGCAGCCGCGTATCTCAAAAAATACAAGCAGCCCGGCGAAACCGTCGAGGGGCATGAAAACATCACGGTCTACGCCCTGCCGCCCGTGCTGCCCTTCTTTAATAAGTACCGCTGGATAAACAAGCTCAACCAGAAGCAGCAGGCGCGCTTTGTGCGCAAAAAGATGCGCGAGCATGGCTTTGGGGACGAGACCGTGCTCTGGTGCTACTCCCCCTCCTCCTGCGACATTGTGCCCCACCTGCCGCACAAGGCGCTGGTGTACGACTGCGTTGACCGCCACTCGGCCTACAAGGGCCACATCACGCCCGCCGTGGTCGACCAGATGGAGCGCGACCTTGCCGGACCGGCGGATCAGGTGTTCGCGACCGCGGTCGGCCTCGCCGAAACGCTCGAGCAGGTCAACCCGACCACCAAAATGATCCCGAACGGCGCGGCCTATGAGATCTTCTCGCGCGTACAGACCGAAAAGGACACCCTGCCCTGCCCGGACGACATGAAGGAGCTCAAGCACCCGGTGTTCGGCTTTGTCGGCATGCTGCAGGAGTGCATCGACTATGCGCTGATTGAAAAACTGGCCAAAGCGCGGCCGGACGCGACCATCTTCCTGATCGGCCGCACGCTGCCGGGCGTCGACCTGACCCACCTGCAGCAGTACCCCAACATCGTGTTCCACGGGCTGGTCCCCCAGCCCGAGCTGCCCGCCTATCTCAGCCAGATGGACGTGTGCCTCAATGTGTTCCGCGCGGGCGCGCTCAGCCGCGACGTGTCGCCGCTCAAGTTTTATGAATACCTTGCCACCGGCAAGCCGGTCGTCTCGACCCGCGAGCCGCTGCAGGTGGAGGAGTTTGCGGACGTGGTATACATCGCGCACGACGCAGAGGAATTCCTCGCCCTGTGCGACCAGGCCGCGGCCGAGCATGATCCGGACAAAACCGCCCGGCGCCTTGCCTACGGCGCGCAGTGCTCTTGGACCGAGCGCGTGCACCAGATCGAGCAGGTGCTGTATGCAAAAGGCGTTCTGCACGAAAGCTGACGCCGGCGGACTGGATCTTTGGCGCATTTGCACGAAACATGAAAAAACCGTGTAAAATGCTTGCAATAGACAGGCGTATTGGATAAAATAAAAGTGTATCTTCACCGATTGCACAAAGAAAGAGGTGGACGAAATGACCGGCAGCGTATTTTTGAACAATGCAGCGCAGTCTATCCGCGCACAGTTCTTTAAGCTCGGGCATTCGTGCATTCTTTCGGGCACCGGTGCAGCCAAATAGCACAAACAGGACACGGATATACCCGTGTCCTCATTTATTTTGAGGAGGCATAGCAATGAAAAAGGTACTGGTCATCATGGGCTCGGACAGCGACCTCAAGGTGATGGAAAAGTGCATCGACCGTCTGAAGTCCTTTGACATCCCGACCGAGGTGCGCATCTGCTCGGCGCACCGCACCCCGGCTGTGGCAGAGCAGCTGTCCAAAAACGCAGCCGCGGACGGCTTCGGCGTGATCATCGCGGCGGCAGGCAAGGCGGCCCACCTGGGCGGCGTGCTTGCGGCGAACACCATCCTGCCGGTGATCGGCGTGCCGATGGGTACGAGCGTCATGGGCGGCATGGACAGCCTGCTGAGCATCGTGCAGATGCCCAAGGGCATCCCGGTGGCGACCGTGGCAATCGACGGCGCGGATAACGCGGCAATCCTGGCCGCACAGATGATTGCCCTGTCGGACGAGGGCCTGGCGGCAAAGCTCCAGCAGTTCAAGGACGACATGGCGCGTGAGGTCATGGCCAAGGACGAGAAGATCCGCGCGCAGTTCGCGTAAACTCGATAGAAAATACATTTTCTATCGAAGTTTCGGACGCGCCGCGCAGGGCGTGGACACGTTCCAGGCTGCGAAAAGTTCCGCCGGGCGAAACTTTTCTTCGCACCCCTATAAAAACCCACGCGCGTGTCGCGGGTTTTTATGAATGCGCGCTTCGCGCGATTATGATCGCAATAATTTATTCCGATCGGGATTATGGTAAAGGCGCGGCCCGCGCCGCCATTGCGTGGGCCGGGTATAACCCCAAAACAACATTGTTTTCAAATTATTACACATAAAAATGGAGGAAATGGACATGGAAAAGAAAGAACAGCTTTACGAAGGCAAGGCCAAGAAGGTTTTCGCGACCGACGACCCGAACCTCGTTATCGTCTCCTATAAGGACGACGCGACCGCGTTCAACGGCGAAAAGAAGGGCACCATCGCCGGCAAGGGCGCGATCAACAATGTGATGAGCAACCACATGTTCCAGCTGCTCGAGCAGCAGGGCGTGCCGACCCACTTTGTCGAGCAGCTGTCCGACCGCGAGACCGTGGTCAAGAAGGTCTCCATCGTGCCGCTTGAGGTCATCGTGCGCAACATCTCCGCCGGTTCGTTCGCCAAGCGCTACGGTGTCAAGGAAGGCATCGTGTTCGACGAGCCGACCTTCGAGCTGTCCTATAAGAACGACGATCTGGGCGACCCGCTGATGAACGACTACCACGCGATCGCACTGAAGCTCGCCACCCGCGAGGAGATCGAGCTGATCAAGTCCATGACCTTCAAGGTAAACGAAGTCATGAAGCAGTATTTCGACACGCTGAACGTCACGCTGGTCGACTTCAAGCTCGAGTTCGGCAAGACCGCGGACGGCCAGATCGTGCTCGCCGACGAGATCAGCCCGGACACCTGCCGCCTGTGGGACAAGACCACCGGCGAAAAGCTGGACAAGGACCGCTTCCGTCGCGACATGGGCGGCGTCGAAGAGGCGTATCAGGAGATCATGAAGCGCGTGATGAGCAAGTAAGCGCGCACGAAGGGACAAGCAAGGCAAAGCATGAAATATCGTATCCTAAAGCATCGCAATACTCCATTTGACAAGGTGCATGAGGAGTGTGGCGTGTTCGGCATCGCCGCGCCGGACGGAAAGCAGATTTCCGCCGCGCACGAGGCGTATGTCGCGCTGTTTGCACTCCAGCACCGCGGACAGGAGGCGGCCGGCATCGCGGTCAACAACCGCGGCGTCATCCGCTGCCACAAGGACGTCGGCCTGGTCAGCCGGGTGTTCAACCAGGAGATTCTGGACTCCCTGCCCGGCTCGATGGCCATCGGCCATGTTCGCTATTCCACCACCGGCAACCAGTCGCGCGAAAACGCGCAGCCGATCTCGATCACCCACGTCAAGGGCAACCTTGCCGTGGCGCACAACGGCAATCTGGTCAACGCCGGCGAGCTGCGCCGCAAGATCGAGCTGTCGGGCGGCATCTTCCGCTCGTCCAACGACACCGAAGTGCTGGTCTACACCATCGTTAACGAACGCCTCAAGTGCGGCTCGATCGAGCAGGCGGTGGTCAACACCATGAGCGTTATCCAGGGCGCGTATTCGCTGGTCGTCATGTCGCCGCGCAAGCTGATCGCGGCGCGCGACCCGCACGGCTTCCGTCCGCTGTGCATTGGCAAGCTGGACGAGAGCTATGTGTTCGCCTCGGAAACCTGCGCGCTCGACGCGCTCGGCGCGCAGTTCATCCGCGACGTTGAGCCCGGCGAGGTCTGCGTGGTCGAAAACGGCGTTCTTCGCTCGCTGCACTGCGGCGTGCAGTGCAAGACCTCGGCCTGTGTGTTCGAGTATATCTATTTCGCCCGTCCGGACTCGGTGATCGACGGCGCAAGCGTCGAGCTGGCGCGCCAGGAGGCTGGCAAGTACCTGTCCATCGAGCACCCGGTCGGCGCGGATGTGGTCATCGGCGTGCCGGACTCGGGCATCCCCGCCGCGATCGGCTACGCCAAGTTTTCCGGCATCCCCTACGGCGTGGGCCTGATCAAAAACCGCTATATTGCGCGCACCTTCATCCAGCCCGGACAGGACAAGCGCGAACGCTCGGTGCGCCTCAAGCTCAACGCCCTGCGCACCGCGGTCGAGGGCAAGCGCGTGATTATGGTGGACGACTCGATCGTCCGCGGCACAACCTGCGCGCGGCTGGTAAAGCTGCTGCGCGACGCCGGCGCAGCGGAAGTGCACATGCGCATCTCCGCGCCCCCCTTCCGCCATCCCTGCTTTTTCGGCACGGATATCCCCGAGCGCAGCCAGCTGCTGGCGCACGGCCGCACGGTGGAGGAAATGCGCGAGATCATCGGCGTGGACAGCCTGGGCTTCCTGTCGCTCGAAGCGGCGCACAAGATCGCCGTAGGCTGCCATCTGGGCTTCTGTGACGCCTGCTTCTCGGGCGAGTACCCGATCCCGGTGCCCGAGCAGGCGGAAAAGAATATGTTTGAAAACGAGATCCCGCTCCCCGCTGAATAAGGGCTGACGGGCACAGGAGAGGAGTAGTTATGGGCGGATTTTTCGGCGCCGTCTCCAAGCAGGACTGCGTGCTGGACATCTTTTTCGGTGTGGACTATCACTCCCACCTGGGTACGCGCCGCGGCGGCATGATCCTTTATGACCGCGAACGCGGCTTCCAGCGCCAGATCCACAACATCGAAAACACCCCGTTCCGCACCAAATTTGAAAAGGATTTGGCGGACTTTTCCGGCTGCAGCGGCATCGGCTGCATCAGCGATACCGACCCGCAGCCGCTGCTCGTGCGCTCGCACCTCGGCCTGTATGCGCTGACCACGGTCGGCATCATCAACAACGCCGAGGAGCTGGTGCGCCGGTATTTTTCCGACCACGGCCATCAGTTCATGGCCATGAGCTCGGGCAAGGTCAACTCCACCGAGCTGGCCGCCGCGCTCATCAACCAGAAGGATGACATTGTCTCGGGCATCCTGCACGCGCAGGAGCTGATCGACGGCTCGCTGACCGTGCTCGTGCTGACCCAGGACGGCATCATCGCCGCGCGCGACCGCCTCGGCCGCCTGCCCGTGCTGATCGGGCAGAACGAGGACGGCTGCTGCGTCTCGTTCGAGTCCTTTGCTTATCACAAGCTCGGCTATGCGGACGCTTACGAGCTCGGCCCGCGCGAGGTTGTCCGGGTCACGGCGGACGGGTTTGAAACCCTGTCCCCCGCAGGCAAGGAGATGCGCATCTGCGCCTTCCTCTGGACCTATTACGGCTACCCGAACTCGAATTACGAGGGCGTCAACGTCGAAGTCATGCGCTACCGCAACGGCGCGCTCATGGCGCGCGACGATAAAAAACGCGGTCTCGCGCAGGATGTGGACTATGTCGCGGGCGTGCCGGATTCCGGCCTGCCGCACGCGATCGGCTACGCCAACGAATGCGGCAAGCCGTTTGCGCGCCCGTTTGTCAAATATACGCCGACCTGGCCGCGCTCGTTCATGCCGGCCAACCAGAAAATCCGCAACCAGGTCGCCAAGATGAAGCAGATCCCCGTGCCCGAGCTGATCGAGGGCAAAAAGCTGCTGTTTGTGGACGATTCCATCGTCCGCGGCACCCAGCTGCGCGAAACCGTGGAATTCCTGTATGAATCCGGCGCAAAGGAAGTGCACATGCGCTCGGCCTGTCCGCCGATCATGTACGGGTGCAAATACCTCAACTTCTCCTCCTCGAATTCCGAGCTGGAGCTGCTCGCCCGCCGCACCGTGCAGGAGCTTGAGGGCGACGAGGGACAGAAGCACCTGGAGGAATACGCGGACGCCAACACCGAGCGCGGCCAGTGCATGCTGAAGACCATCTGTGAAAAGTTCGGCTTCAGCTCGCTGGGCTACCAGTCGCTCGACGGCCTGCTCGAGGCCATCGGCCTGGACCGCGACAAGGTGTGCACCTATTGCTGGAATGGCAAGGAATAAGCGCTGCGCTGCGTGCGCTGCGGACAGATATCAACAACAAGGGAAAGTGAGAGTGTAACTTATGAGTGAAAGCCGTTCTGAGAGCTACAAGGCTGCCGGCGTGGACGTAACCGCCGGTTACGAGGCGGTCAAGCTGATGAAGCCGATGGTCGAATCGACCTTCACCAAGGGCGTTATGGGTACGCTCGGCGGCTTCGGCGGCC
Organism: uncultured Agathobaculum sp.; assembly: GCF_944384765.1. Taxonomy (GTDB): domain Bacteria; phylum Bacillota; class Clostridia; order Oscillospirales; family Butyricicoccaceae; genus Agathobaculum. The sequence goes on from NZ_CALWUM010000001.1 coordinate 63,833, forward strand.
TGTTCCGTCCGGATTTCAAGGGCATGGCCGACCCCATCCTGGTCTCGGGCACGGACGGCGTGGGCACCAAGCTCAAGCTGGCGTTCCTGATGGATAAGCACGACACGGTCGGCATCGACTGTGTGGCCATGTGCGTCAACGACATCGCGTGCTGCGGCGCGCAGCCGCTGTTCTTCCTGGACTATATCGCGGTCGGCAAGAACCATCCGGCCAAGATCGCGCAGATGGTCTCGGGCATCGCGGAGGGCTGCCGTCAGGCGGGCTGCGCGCTGATCGGCGGCGAGACCGCCGAAATGCCCGGCTTCTACCCGGAAAACGAGTACGACATGGCCGGCTTCTCGGTCGGCATGGTCGACAAGGAGAAGATGATCGACGGCACGACCATCCGCCCGGGCGACGCGCTGATCGGCGTGGCCTCCTCGGGTGTGCACTCCAACGGCTATTCGCTCGTGCGCAAGACGCTCGGCATCAATGAAAAGTCCGTGCGCCGCTATATCGACGAGTTCGGCAAGACGCTGGGCGAGGAGCTGCTCACCCCCACCAAGATCTATGTCAAGACCATCCAGTCGCTCATGGGCAAGGTGGACGTCAAGGGCATCAGCCATATCACGGGCGGCGGCTTCTATGAAAACGTGCCGCGCATGCTGCCCGACCGTATCTGCGCCAAGATCGAAAAGGGCGCGCTGCCGGTGCCGCCGGTGTTCGACCTGATCGCAAAGACCGGCAAGATCCCGGAGCGCGATATGTACAACACCTTCAACATGGGCGCAGGCCTGGTGATCGCGGTTGCGGCGGAGGACGCCTCCCGCGCGGTTGCGGCGATCTCGGCCGCGGGCGAAAAGGCCTACATCATCGGCGAGTGCGTGTCGGGCGAAAAGGGCGTCGAGCTCGTTTAATCCCGATCGAATCGGGACGCACCGGCCCCGTCCGGCCGCGTCCTGACGCAAGGCAATAAGGACAGAGCGCGCCCGCGCTCTGTTCGGATTTCATGCGCGCTGCGGCGCGAAGGATTTAGGAGAGCCAATATGATCAAGATTGCAGTTTTGGTTTCCGGCGGCGGCACGAACCTGCAGGCGCTGATCGACGCACAGCAGGCGGGCAAGATCGAAAACGGGCGCATTGCGCTCGTCATCTCGTCCAACCCGCAGGCCTATGCGCTCGAGCGCGCGGCCGAGGCGGGCATCCCCACGGAGGTGCTGCGCCGGCGCGACTACGACAGCGCGGACGCTTACGCGCACGCGCTCGACGCGCGGCTCCAGGCACAGGACATCGGGCTCGTCGTTCTGGCGGGCTTTATGACCGTCCTGCCGGACAGCTTCTGCCGCGCGTGGGAAAACCGCATCATCAACGTACATCCGTCGCTCATCCCCTCGTTCTGCGGGGAGGGTTTTTACGGGCTGCATGTGCACGAGGCCGCCCTCGCCAAAGGGGTGAAGGTGACCGGCGCAACCGTGCATTTCGTCTCCGAAGTGGTAGACGGCGGCGCGATTATCGCGCAAAAAGCCGTCAATGTGGAGGAGGGCGACACGCCCGCGGTGCTCCAGCGCCGCGTGATGGAGCAGGCGGAATGGATTTTGCTGCCGCAGGCGGTATCCGACTTCTGCGCCGGACGGCTGACCGTGCGCGGCGCATGGGTCGAACGAAAGGAAAAGGAGTGACAGCAGTATGAGCAAAAATGTGTTTGACATCAGCACCGAGCTGATGAGCAATGCTTATCCGGGCCGCGGCATTATTTTCGGCCGCACACTGGATAACAAGCAGAACGTGGTCGCGTACTTCATCATGGGCCGCTCGGAAAACAGCCGCAACCGCGTGTTCGTCGAAACCGAGGACGGCATCCGCACCGAGGCGTATGACCCCGCCAAGATGACCGACCCCTCGCTGATCATCTATCATCCGGTGCGCCAGTGCGGCGGCAAGCTGGTCGTCACCAACGGCGACCAGACCGACACGATCTGCGACTACCTGAAACAGGGCAAGAGCTATATCGACGCGCTGCGCACCCGCCAGTTCGAGCCGGATGCGCCCAACTACACCTCGCGCATCTCGGGTGTGATCAATGAGGACGGCTCGTACAGCCTGTCCATCCTCAAGAACTTCACCTCGGACCGCACCTCGAACAAGCGCTTTTTCTATGAGTACGACAAGCCGGTGCCCGGCCTCGGCCACTTCATCCACACCTATCAGTGCGACGGCGACCCGCTGCCGCCCTTCCGCGGCGAGCCCAAGTGCATCCGCATCGAAAAGCCCATCAAGCAGTTCACCGAAATGCTGTGGAACAGCATGAACGAGCAGAACAAGGTTTCCCTGTTCGTGCGCTATATTGATCTGGCAACCGGCGCATACTGGCAGGAGATCCGCAACAAGCATGAGGAGGGCAAAAACGCATGAAGGAACTCGCACTCAAATACGGCTGCAACCCCAACCAGAAGCCTGCGCGCATCTTTATGACCGAGGGCGAGTTGCCGATCGAGGTATTAAACGGCAAGCCGGGCTATATCAATTTCTGCGACGCTTTCAACTCCTGGCAGCTGGTCAAGGCGCTCAAAAAGGCGACCGGTATGCCGGCAGCGGCGTCCTTCAAGCACGTCTCGCCCGCGGGCGCGGCGCTTGGCAAGCCGCTGACCGAGATCGAAAAGCAGATGTACTTTGTCGAGGCTGACCACGACCTGTCCCCCATCGCGTGCGCCTACATCCGCGCGCGCGGCGCGGACCGTCTGTGCTCTTACGGCGACTGGGCGGCCCTGTCCGATGTCTGCGATGCGGACACTGCAAACTACCTCAAGCACGAGGTGTCGGACGGCATCATCGCCCCGGGCTACACGGATGAGGCGCTCGAAATTCTGAAAACCAAGCGCAAGGGCGGCTACAATGTCGTCAAGATCGACCCGGACTATGTGCCGAAGCCGATCGAGCAGCGCGATATTTTCGGCATCCGCTTTGAGCAGGGCTACAATGACTATGAGATTAACGAAAGCCTGCTTAACAACATTGTCACCGAGAACAAGGAACTGCCTGAGAGTGCCAAGCACGACATGATCCTCGCACTGATCACGCTCAAATACACCCAGTCCAACTCGGTCTGCTACGTCAAGGACGGCATGACCATCGGCGTGGGCGCGGGCCAGCAGAGCCGCATCCACTGCACGCGCCTGGCGGGCAACAAGGCGGACAACTGGTTCCTGCGCCAGCATCCCAAGGTGCTCGGCCTGCAGTTTGTCGACGGCATCCGCCGTCCGGACCGCGACAACGCGATCGATGTATATACCTCGGATGAATACGAGGATGTGCTCGCGGACGGCGTGTGGCAGAACACCTTCAAGGTCAAACCCGAGGTGCTGACCGCAGAGGAGAAAAAGGCGTGGATCGCAAAGAACACCGGCGTGACCGTGGGTTCGGATGCGTTCTTCCCGTTCGGCGACAACGTCGAGCGCGCGCGCAAATCGGGCGTGCAGTATATTGTGCAGCCGGGCGGCTCGATCCGCGACGACAACGTGATCGAAACCGCCAATAAATACGGCATCGTCATGGCGTTTACGGGCATGCGCCTGTTCCACCATTGATGTTTGAACAAAATCCCGCAGCCGCGGCAAGCTGGACGCTGATCGCACTCATCGTGCAGCTCGCCGCGGGCGTTTGTATGGAGGCAGTCGGGCACACAGCCGGTTTTGTGCTGCTGCTCGTGTGCTGGCTGCTCAATGCGTATGCAGCCTGCCGTCTGCGCAGCCCGGCGCCGCTTGCGGCGTCGATCGCAGGCGCGGTGTTCGCCGCGCTCTGTCTCGGCGGCCTCTCGGCCGGCTGGGTAGGCAGCATGTTGTCCAACCTGCTGTTCCTGCTGTTTTATCTGCCGCTGCAAAACCGCTTTGACCGTGCGCTTGCTGCGGCGGATGTCTCCAAGGGCACCCGCATGATCGGCCGGATGTGGTCTTATGCCACGCTCGTGCAGCGCGGCGCGTCCATGCTGGGCTTTGCCCCGCTGTTTGCCGGACAGGACGTCCTGTCCGCCCAGCAGGGCAGCTACACCCCGCTGTTCACCTTGCAGCTTGCGCTGGAGGTAATCGCGCTCATTGCAGCGGTGCTTTCGTACATCTGGATGGTGCGGTACCTGTGGCGCGTGCGCGGGCTGCTGAAGGAGGAGGCGTCATGACCGGATTGACCCATTTTCAAGGCCGCCTGCTTCTCGGCGTGGGCGCGGCGGTGATGATCGCCCTGCCCGGCAACTGGATGATGCAGCTGGCGGCGTTCGCGCTGCTCTCCGCCGGGGCGCTGGCCTGGCAGGATGCCGCGCGCTGGTTCTTTTACGCGAGCATCGCGGCGGACGTGATGATCTTTTTCGTCCTGCTCGGCGGCACCCCCGTGCTGGGTGCCGGGTTGGCGCACACGATCGCCGCCACCGCAGGCGATGTGGTGCAGTGGATCACCGGCTGTCTGCTGCTGCGCGCCAGCGCCGCCGTGATGGCGGCGGATGGCCGGCGCACCGCGCCCGAGTGGCTCGCCCTGCTCGTCTGGAGTGCGGGCTGCCTGTTCCCCATCCTGTCTGCCTGCATGGGCGTCAACGCGCTGGCAGCGCAGTGGATCGGCCTGCTCGCCCCCATTCTGCAAGGACTGGGCACGCTGCTGCTGATCGTGGACGCCCTGTTCCGCATGCGCAAATAAACGATCCGTTTGGAAGGAGATAACTCATGAAGGTTCTCGTCATTGGCGGCGGCGGCCGTGAGCACGCCATCGTCCATACCTTAAAGAAAAGCCCCAAGGTGGACCATATCTGGTGCGCGCCGGGCAACGGCGGTATCGCACAGGAGGCTGAGTGCGTGGACATCAAGGCCACGGACATCGACGGCGTGGTTGCCTTTGCCAAGGCGCACCAACCCGACCTTGTGATGGTCGCACCGGACGACCCGCTTGCGCTCGGCATGGTGGATGCGCTCGAGGAAGCGGGCATCCGCGCGTTTGGCCCGCGCAAAAACGCAGCCATCATCGAAGGCTCCAAGTCCTTTGCCAAAGAGCTGATGAAAAAATACAATATCCCCACTGCGGCCTATGCGGTGTTTGAGGATTCCGCGCAGGCGATCGACTACATCCGCGCGCAGGGTGCGCCGATCGTTGTCAAGGCGGACGGTTTGGCGCTCGGCAAGGGTGTCACGGTCGCCATGACCGAGGAAGAGGCTATCGCCGCGGTCAAGGACGCGATCGACGGCCACGCCTTCGGCGGCGCGGGCGCGCGCGTGGTCATCGAGGAATACCTGACCGGCCCCGAGGTGTCCGTGCTCGCGTTTGTCGATGGCAAGCACCTCAAAACCATGCCCTCGGCGCAGGACCACAAGCGCGCCTACGACCATGATGAGGGCCCGAACACGGGCGGCATGGGCGCGTTCTCGCCCTCGCGCTATTACACCGAGAACGTAGCACAGACCTGCATGGAGACCATTTTTAAGCCCACAGTCGCGGCCATGGCGCAGGAGGGCCGTCCGTTCAAGGGTGTGCTGTACTTTGGCCTGATGCTGACGCCCAAGGGCCCGCGCGTGATCGAGTACAACGCGCGCTTTGGCGACCCGGAGACCCAGGCTGTGCTCTCGCGCCTGGAAACCGACCTGTACGATATTTTTAACGCGGTTATTGACGAAAAACTCGACCAGATCGAGATCAAGTGGGCGGACAACGCCGCGTGCTGCGTGTGCATGGCCTCGGGCGGCTACCCCAAGGCCTATGAAAAGGGCAAGGAGATCACCGGCCTGGACTACGTGACCGACTCGTTCGTGTTCCACGCGGGCACGGCGGTCAAGGACGGCAAGTTCGTCACGAGCGGCGGCCGTGTGCTCGGCGTGACCGCAACCGCGAAAACGCTGGACGAGGCCATCCGCAAGGCTTATGCAGACGTGCACAAGATCCACTTTGACAAAGCGCATTTCCGCACGGATATTGGAGTGAAATAAGGATGAAAGCAGAAAAACAGAATCAAATTTTGGGCTGCATGGCCGATGTGCTGAACCAGAACGGCTTCCGTGCCGAGGTCATGACCAAGGAAGGCGCACCCACGCTGCTGCGCTGCGAGGCCGCGCGTCAGGGCAAGGTCGCCAAAGATGTAGTGATCGAGTGCTGCTTTATCCCGATGCAGCTGCCCGAGGAGGATATGGGCCTGCTGCAGTTTTTCGTCACCTTGTTCCAGGGCGCGCCGGATATGCACGCAAACCAGCTGCGCCGCGCCTGCGCTTACTGCAACGATTTCTGCGCGCTCGGTGCGTTCGGCTTTTTCGAGCAGGCGGGCCAGATCTACCTCAAGCACAACACTTTGCTGGACGGCTCGCTCGACCTCGAGAAAAACATCACCTTTGTGGCGGATAATATCTCGGTGCTGCTCGCGGCGGTCGGCCGGTTTATCGACGGTCTCGCGCAGGTCGCCTATGCAGGCATGACGCTCGAAGCGGTCATCGATCAGGAACTGTTCCCTAAAATGTAAGCGCAGCCGTAACCCGGCTGCGGGCATACGAAAAGCGCGTCCGGAAATCCGGACGCGCTTTTTTGCGTCTGACGCAGCAGGGGCGCTGCGGAAAACCGCTTCTCCCCTGCCGTCTGTGTATGCTGATGAAACCAGGTTTCGCTTACTGCATCTCGCACAGCACGCGGATAACCTCGTCGCCCACCTGGTCGGTGGTAGCGGTGCCGCCCATATCCGGAGTCAGCGCCTTCTTTTCGACCATCACGCGCTCGATCACGTCGATCAGCTTTTTGCCCCAGTCCTCGTGGCCGAAGAAGTCCAGCATCTGGCTGGCCGACCAGACCGACGCCAGCGGGTTGGAGATCTTCTTGCCTGCGATATCCGGTGCAGAGCCGTGGATCGGCTCAAACATGGACGGGAACTTGCGCTCCGGGTTGAGGTTTGCGCCCGCCGCTAGGCCCATGCCGCCCGAGATCGCCGCGCCCAGGTCGGTGATGATGTCACCGAACAGGTTGGAGGTGACAACGATCTGGAAGCGCTGCGGATTCTTGACAAAGAACATGCTCGCTGCATCGACCAGCAGGGAATGCGTCTCAACATCCGGATATTCCCGGCTGACCTCCTCAAACACCTGATCCCAGAACACCATGGAATAGTTGAGCGCGTTGCCCTTGCTGATGCTGGTCAGGCTCTTTTTCTCCTTGCGCGCCAGCTCGAACGCATAGCGGATGATGCGCTCGGTGCCGTGACGGGAGAACACGCCAGTCTGCAGCACAACTTCATTTGGCTGGCCCTTGTACAGCCAGTCGCCCGCGCCCGCATATTCGCCTTCGCTGTTCTCACGGATGACGATCATGTCGATGTCGCCCTTCTTGCAGCCCTCGAGCGGGCAGGGCGCGCCGTTCAGCAGCTTAACCGGACGGACGTTGACATACTCGTCAAAGTCGTGACGGATGCGCAGCAGCAGATCCCACAGCGAAACATGATCGGGCACACCGGGCATGCCGACCGCGCCCAGATAGATCGCATCGAACTTGCTGAGCGTTTCGATACCGTCGTCGTCCATCATCTTGCCGGTCTTGAGGTAATACTCGCAGCCCCAGGGGAATTCGGTGAACTCGAAGCGAAACGAGCCGTCCAGCTCGGCGACCTTGTTGAGCACCTTCATGCCCTCGGCGATGACCTCGGGGCCGACGCCGTCGCCTGCGATGACCGCAATCTTATAGGTTTCCATGTTGTCTATTCCTTCTTTCTCTGTATCTCAGTCGAGCGGAAAGACTTCCGCAGCGTGGCGCAGTGCGCGCACAACCGGCAGTTCCTCGCCGCTTAAAAAGCGGATCAGCGCGCCGCCGCCCGTGCAGATGTATCCCATCTGCGGGCCCAGGCCGTATTGATTGGTTGCGGTCACGCTGTCGCCGCCGCCGACCACGGTATAGCCCGCGGTGTCCGCCAGCGCCTGCCAGACCGCCTTGGTGCCGAATTCGGTTTCTTGCTTTTCGAAAATGCCCATCGGGCCGTTGACGAACACGGTCTGCGCGCCCAAAATGATCTCGCGGTATTTTGCCGCGGTCTGCGCGCCGATGTCGACCAGCATTTTGTCGTCCGGCAGCCGGCCGACCATGGCCTCCCCGCGTTTGCCTTGTTCAGTATACGCCAGATCAACCGGAAGCACAATCTTTTCGCCGTATTTTTCGAGCAGCGGCGCAGCGGTTTGGATAAAGCCGTCGTAGCCCTGCTTTTTGATGAAGCCGAGCGAAGCCGCGCCGATCTGCTCGCCCTTAGCAGCAAGCAGGATGTTGGCCACTACGCCGCCTGCGAGCACCTGATCCGCGATGCCGCGGTCGAGCACGGTCTGCATCATCAGAAAGGCGTCTGCGATTTTGGCGCCGCCGAGCACAAACACGCACGGCCGTTCGGGCGCTTCCATCAGCGAGGAGATTACGCTGTATTCCTTTTCAAACAGCCGGCCCATGGCAGAGGGCAGGCGCTGCTCAAAGCCGCACAGCGTGGGCTGGTCGCGGTGCGCGGCCGCAAAAGCATCGCACACGTAATAATCCGCGAGCGGGGCGAGCGTGCGCACAACGAGCGTGTCCGCCTGCTGCTCATGCGTCAGCTTGAGGCTGCGCTCGAACAGGGTCTGTTCCTCGGCCATAAAGCGCACGTTATCCAGCAGCAGCACCTCGCCGGGCTGCAGGCCGCGGATTGCGTCCTGCGCGGCCGGGCCGCACACATCTGCGATGAACTGCACCTTGCTGCCGAGCAGCTGCTCGAGCACACGGACGTGCGGCCGCAGGGTGTAATAGTTTTTATACTCGATGTCGCTGCCCTGGTGCGCCATAATGACCACCTTAGCGCCGCGGTCGCACAGCTCGGCAATGGTCGGCACGCAGCCGCGAATGCGGGTGTCGTCGGTCACGCGGTCGGCCGCGCGGTCGATCGGCTCGTTGATGTCCACGCGCAACAGCACGGTCTTTCCTGCCACGTCCAGCGCGTCCAGGGTATAGATGCCAAATTTCTTCATTTCAGACCACGCGCTTTCATGCCCAGATATTTGTTGGTTTCCGCCGTGCCCTCGTCCCGGGTCATCTGCATCTGCATGGCTGCACGGATGCCGTCCATGTTCTCCGGAATGACAACTGACTCCTGCGGGATGTTGATGGCGAACATGATCTGGTCGCCGCTCATCACGATGGACTCATCCCACAGCGCGATCTCGTAGTTGTCGCCGCGGAACTTGCCCATGTCGCGCGCATAGCGGAACAGGGAAGCGTTGCCGAGGAAGCCATCCGCGATCTTGACCGTGCGGATGCGGGGATGCTGCGCCGCCATCTCGAGCAGATCGGCCTTGTTGATCTTTTTCTTGGGCGTTGCAACGACCGTGATGATATGACCGTGGGTGACCGGCGCGTGCACCAGGATGCCGGTCGCATCCACATGCGGCATGATGTTCATCAGGTCGAGTGCCTGATGGCTGGGCGCGTATTCCATCTGCAGCGCGTTGGTCAGGCCGCGGTGATAGTCGCCTGGGTCGGCCACGCGGCGGATGATCGTGATGGCAACCTTGTCCACGCCGACCGCGCGGTCGATCATATCCACCGCACGGATCAGGCCAGTGGTGTTGCAGCTGGTCAGCTTGAGGAACTGCTGCCCCAGGCCCTTCTCATAGTTTGCATAGCCGTGGAAGAACACATCCGCCACGTTATTCTTCTCGCCGCCCTGGAAGATGGCTTTTTTGCCCATGCGCGCATAAAGCTCCTTGTTCTTTGCGCCGATGCCCGCTGAGGTCGCGTCCAGGATGATGTCGCACTGCTCGACCATATCCTCCATCGTGCCCGAAATAGGCACGCCGGCCTCCTTGAGCTTGTCCTCATTCTCAGGCAGCGCATTATAAAAATGATAGGGCATACCGGACTCTACCAGCCCGCGCACCGCCAGAGTGGGCGCAACGTCGGAAACACCGACCAGTTCCATATCCTCCTGCATTGCCACGCCCGTCGCCAGACGAAGACCAATTACGCCGTAACCCGCTACACCAACTTTTACCTTACTCATGCTTCTCCTCCTGTAAATGGTCATATCTTGGTTATATTTTTGTTATCTTCTGGCCAGATGTTGCATATACTATACCATGCTTCACCCCATATTGCAATAGAAAAATCAAAACTTTTTATTGTCTTTTTTCTATCAATCACGTTATTTTTGTGTCAAATTAAAAACTTTGTGACCGAAATAACAATATATACAGCCTGCACAATTCCATGGTTAAGTTTTGGTTGGTTTTAACCAGAATTTTTCATTCCATCAACGGCTATGGGCCGCATGATGCAAAAAAGTCCGGGCCCCGGTCTGCTGCCGGGGTCCGGACTTTTGGTCCCTTTATACTATTCTGATTCCTGCGCAAGCGCCTGCTCCATACTCTTTTGCAGTTTGCACATGGCGTCCACCATCGCTTCCCGCTCCTCGGGCTGCAACATGGACAGGGCGCGTATCTCAAACCGCTTTACCGCCTCGCTCAGTTCGCGCGCCGCGGCGCTGCCCGCCTCGGTCAGCACGACAACGCGGCTGCGCCGGTCGTCCCGCGCCACACGGCGGACCGCCATGCCGCGCTTTTCCAGGCTGTCGATCACGCTGGCAACCGTCTGCTTGGACAGATGCAGCCGGCGGCACAGCTCCGCCTGGGAAAGCGGCTCGGCCTGTTCATACAGCATGGTGAGCATGTTGAATACGTTGAATGTGACACCGCGGCGCGCCGCCCACTTTTCGTAAACCGCGTCCAGCCCAAGCCAGCTCTCATAATACTGTCGCAGCAGTTCCTCCATGGTGCGCACCGGGCATCCCTCCTTGTTCCCTTTATTTTAGCCGCGATGCCTGCTGCCGTCAAGCGCAAGACCGGCCGGAAAATGAAAAAACGGCTGCAAAGCAGCCGTTTTGGATGTTGCCGCGCCAGGGCTTAGGGCAATACCGCATAATTGGGCGGGGAGCGATTTGCGAGAATATTTTGCGTCCGGATGCGGCGCGTTTTTGCGGCAATACTTGATGTATTGCAAGGAAACGCAACAAAATACGGGCACAAAATTTCCGCAAAGCGCCGCAGACATAATTGTGCGGTGTTGCCTTAGTGCACCTTGGCGGCTTTTGCCGTTTTGCCGGTTTTGTCTGCAATCGAGCGCGAGATGTAGGACTGCACCTCGGCCAGCGGAATGCCGAGCGCCACGGCCAGTTCGCCGTGCAGCAGTTCCTCCGCCCGCTTGCGGTAGCGCTGGTCGATCTGGCTGACGCGGCGGCCATTGCGGCGGGACTTGGCATAAACCGTCTTGATCAGCTGCACCAGATCGCGGCAGTCGTGGCTTTGCAGCGCTGCCTGATAGTGCTCGGTGGACATACGCAGGCTGTGCGAGGTGAAATGATCCTCCTCAATCGAGGGAATGGAATCGATCAGACGTTCTGCCTGCGCGCGGGAGATGACCGGCCGCATAAACACCGGAGAATCGACCGGAACATAGATGGTCTCGGTTCCCGAAACAGGCACAAGCGTATAATACAGCTTGTCCTCCTCCCCCTCAAACGGCGGTGCGCCCACCGATTCCACACGGCACACGCCGCTGGTTCCGTAGACGATGAACTCCCCTGCTTCGAACATGCTATGCCTCCTCAAAAAATACAACGCACAAACGGCAGGCGTGGGCAGCGCAATCTCTGCCGCAGTCTGTCTCTTTTGTTATATTATAGCACATTTCGCGGGAAAATGTAAGCAAAAAATCAATTTTCACTATATTTTGTGTAAATTTATCCGTTTTTACGGCCTTCACTCTGCGCAAATTCGACAGTTTTACCGCCCCTGCTCAGTCTGCCCCGATCCACTCGCCGCCCACCATGCCAGCGCGCTCGTGCGTGAGGAAAAAGTGCAGGTGATCCTTGATCTCCCCGTTATACAGCATCTCGGCGCGGTGCAGCGTGCCCTCATACTGGAACCCGCACTTCTCAAGCACCCGACGCGAGGCAAGATTGTCCGGATAGCAAGTGGCCGAGATCACGTCAAGCGACATCTTTTCAAACCCAAAGCGGATGACCGCGCGCACTGCCTCGGTCATATAGCCCTGCCCCCAGTAGCGGATGCCGAGCGCATAGCCAAGCGAACGCGCCGAACCGTATTGCCGGGCGGAATCCGTGATCAGGCCGATCGAACCCATCAGCTGCCCGTCCGACCGGCGCTCGATCGCCCACACGCTCGGCTGGTCGAGAAACACCAGATGCAGGATGTCGTCCGACTCGAGCAGGCTCTCATGCGGTTTCCAACCCGCGTTGCGACCGACCGCCTCATCCTTGGAATAGTCGTACAGCGCCTGTACATCGTCCTCATGGAAGGGCCGCAGCAGCAGGCGTTCGGTTGTCAGTTCCATGTCGTTCCCCTTTCTCTTTCAGCGCACGGACGGTTTGCGCCCGGCCGGCTTGGCGGCATCGGTATAAAAAAGCGCAAAGCATACCGCTTTGCGCTTTTCCGCTTGCATCTTTACTTGATCGTCATCACCTGGTCGCGCGCCGGGCCAACGCCCAGCATGGTGATCGGGCATCCCATGATGCGCTCCAGCTCCTTGATATACGACTGCACGGTCTGCGGCAGCTCGTCAAACGAGCGGCAGCCCGTGATATCCTCGTCAAAGCCGTCAAACTCCTCATAGACCGGCTCGCAATCCACCAGATCCATGAAGTTTGCGGGGAACTCGGTGACGGTCTCGCCGTTTTTCAGCTTGTAGGCCACGCAGACCTTGAGCTTGGGCAGGCCGCGCAGCGGATCAATCTTGTTGATGACCGCCTCGGTCAGGCCGTTGACGCGCACTGCATAGCGCGCAATGACCGCATCGAACCAGCCCGTGCGGCGCGGGCGGCCGGTGACCGTGCCAAATTCGCCGCCGGCGTTCCGGATATAGTCGCCGGTCTCGTCGAACAGCTCGGTCGGGAACGGGCCTTCGCCCACGCGGGTGGTGTAGGACTTGAAGATGCCCATGATGTCGGTGATCGCGGTCGGGCCGACACCCGAGCCGATGCAGCAGCCGCCCGCCACCGGATGCGACGAGGTGACGAATGGGTAAGTACCCATATCCAGGTCGAGCAGGGTGCCCTGCGCGCCCTCGAACAGCACCTCCTTGCCCGCCTTGACCGCGTCCCAGGTCATGACCGTGGTGTCGCGCACCATCGGGCGCAGGCGGTCGGCATAAACGCGGTATTCCGCGATGACCGCGTCCGCATCGACCGGCTCGCCGCCGTAAACGCCGGTGATCACGCGGTTTTTGCGCGCGCAGGTCTCTCGGATGACGGTTTCAAAGCGCTCTGCGTCCACAAAATCGTGCATGCGGATGCCGCTGCGCTCGGATTTATCCATATAGGTTGGGCCGATGCCCTTTTTGGTCGTGCCGATAGCGGTGCCTTCCTTGGCCTTTTCCGCCTCGCTCAGCGCGTCCAGCTCCAGATGCCAGGGCATGATGCAGTGGCAGCGCGCATCGATGAACAGCTTGTCGGTCGACACGCCCTTTTCGTGCAGGCCGTCGATCTCGCCCAGGATCGCCTTGGGGTTGACGACCACGCCCGGCCCGATGATGTTAATGCAGTCCGGATACAGAATGCCGGACGGGATGAGCTGCAGCTTATATTTCTCGTCGTTTACAACAACCGTGTGGCCGGCGTTGTTGCCGCCCTGGCTGCGCACCACCAGATCCGCCTTGCCTGCGAAAATATCAATGAACTTGCCCTTGCCCTCGTCGCCCCACTGGGCGCCGAGAATAACCTTACCTGGCATAGGATTTCCTTCCTTTCTTCTCTCGGACGTGTTCTTCAGCACGTCATACGGGTAAAGTATACCATAGGACCGCGTTTATTTCAATCCTGTATTTGCCCAAATTACGGGTTTGTATCTTGTAAAAGGCGGCCTGCCGTTGTAAAATGATTGCATACTGGAAGTTTTGAAAAGGATAAGGAGTCAACTGTTCATGCATTATCTGGACAATGCGGCAACGACGCGCGTTCTGCCCGAGGCGGCCGAGGCCGCCGTGCACGCCATGTGCGAGGAATTCGGCAACCCGTCAAGCCTGCATAAAATGGGTATCCAGGCGTCCCATCTGCTGGAGGACAGCCGGGGAACCGTCGCCGCAGCGCTCGGCTGCCTGCCGGAGGAGACTTATTTCACCTCCTGCGGCACGGAGAGCACCAACATCAGCCTGCGCGGCGCGGCGCACCTGGCCCGCCACAAAAAAGGCCGCATCATCACTACGGCGATCGAACACGCGGCGACGCTCAACACCTGCAAGCAGCTTGCTGCCGAAGGGTTCGACGTGGTTTATCTTGCGCCGGATGCGACCGGACACATCACGGTAGATGCGCTGGACGCGGCGCTGACCGCGGACACCATTCTGCTGTCCTGCCAGCTGGTCAACAACGAGATCGGCACAGTGCAGCCGGTAGCTACGCTGGGCGCACATCTCAAGGCCAAAGCGCCGGACGCGCTGTTCCACATCGACGCGGTGCAGGGCCTTGCCCGCGTGCCGCTCACACCGAAAAAGTGGAAGTGCGACCTGATGAGCGTATCCGGCCACAAGATCGGCGCGCCCAAGGGCATCGGCGCGCTCTATGTGAAAAAGGGCCTGCGCCTGCCGCCCCTGATGTTTGGCGGCGGGCAGGAAAAAGGCCTGCGCCCAGGCACCGAGCCGCTGCCGAACATTGCGGCGTTTGCCAAAGCGTGTGAAATCCGCATGGCGCATTTTGAGGAGGATTATGCGCATGTGGCGGAGCTTGCGGCTTATCTCAAAGAACAGGCCGCGGCCGGCCTGCCGGACGCGGCCATCAACGGCGCGGGCGACATCCCGCACGTGGTCAACCTGTCCATCCCGGGCTGCAAGAGCGAGGTCATGCTGCGTGTGCTTGAGGGGGACGAGGTGTACGTATCAAGCGGGTCGGCCTGCTCCAAGGGCAAGCAGAGCGGCGTGCTGCGCGCGCTCGGCCTGCCTAAAACGCGCACGGACAGCGCCATCCGCGTGTCGTTCTGCCCGGCGAACACCAAAGAGGATGTGGATGCGTTCATCGCCGCGGCGCAAAAGGGCATCCGGATGCTGCGGCGGTAATGCGGCCTGCGCGGCCGCACTGCGCGCAAGAGGGGAGAAACCCAGTTTTCTCCCCTCTTGCGAATCACCCCTTTTCCTTCTAAATAAAAGCAGGCAGTTAGGCATCTGCCCGAAGATTTGCGGCATTTGCTGCCGCAAATAAGGGCGCGCTGACGCGCGCAAAGGTGCGTTACGCTGAAGTTTTTGCCGCCGGCTACCTTTCAGCAGCAAGAAGGGAAATCCCCGCCCCTCTGGGGTGGCAGCCAAACCTTGCCTGTCGCAACAGCGGCTGGGCGGCAGCCGCTTGGCGGAACTGCGATAATCCGCGCCCGCGGCGCGCCTGAGGGAATGGGGATGATTCGCAAGAAGGGGAAAACCGCAGGTGTTCCCCTTCTTGTGCGCCCGCCGCGCAGGCGAAATCCCCCGTGATGCGCGGGCACCCCATTTCGCCCTGTCGGGCGAAAACCCAAAGACCAGCACCCCTCCGGGGTGGCAGCCAAACCTTGCCTGTCGCAACAGCGGCTGGGTGGCAGCCGCTTGGCGGAACAACGATATTCCGCGCCGCGGCGCGCCTAAAGGGAATGGGGATGATTCGCAAGAAGGGGAAAACCGCAGGTGTTCCCCTTCTTGTCCGCCCGCCGCGCAGGCGAATTCCCCCGTGATGCGCGGGCATCCACGTTTGGCCCGTTTTGCAAAACGAATACAGTTGGGAGGTCGGTTCCATGCAGGAGAAAAAATATCCGCTCCAGGAATGGCTCTTTGCCGCTGTCATGTGGGCTGTGTTCAGCTTTGTGCTGCTGTGGCTGCACTACAAAGTGTATGACAGAATACTGCTCGCAGGGGATATTATCGTGTTCTGGGGGATCATCATTCTGGTGCCCGCCTACCCGCTTGGGCGCTGGCTTGCGCAGGGCAGCCTTTCTCCGGAGCCGCCAGATCGAAACAGCATTGCCGTGCGGCTGTACACGTTGTTCTGGTGTTTGGTACCAGTATGCTGTTTTTACACGCTTCTGACCGAGCCATACCGCCTTGCTGTATGGCTGCTGGGCGCATGGCTCGTGCTTTTTGTGCTGCTGCACCGGCATCGGCATACGCGCCCAGCGGCAGTTGGACTGCTGTTTCTCACCGGGCTGCTGGTGACGGGCGCTTATCTGCTGGCCATGCAGCCAGTGAGCGCCGCGCAGGCGGAGGATATGGTCGGGCAGGCGGGCTACACCAACCTGTACCCGTTCGACGCCAACGAATTTCAAAACACCGTTTGGTTCGAGTGCGCGCTGGACAATGGCGAGACCATCGGCTGCACAATGCCGCCGCAGGCCGACCCGCTCGGCTATTACGGCTTCCGCGCCGTACAGGACGGCGACCCATACTGCGTCATTGTATCGGCCGCGCGCGGCCAGATCGAAGTGGAACAACCGCAGCCGTTTGACGGCCTGCGAAATGAATAAAATAAGGAGACATTATGAAAGAAGTATTACTGCTCAAGTGCGGCGAGATCGTGCTCAAGGGTCTCAACCGCAAAACCTTTGAGGACCGCCTGCTCAAAAACCTGTCCCGGCGCATGAAGCACGTCTCGGACTGCGAGATCACCATGCGGCAGTCGGTTGTCTATGTCGAAGTGCCCGAGGAGGCAGACGCGGACGCGGTGATGGACTGTGCGCGCCATGTGTTCGGCTTTGCAACCATCTCGCGCGCAGCGGTCTGCCCGGAAAAGACGCTCGAGAGCGTGATCGCAACCGCGCAGTCCTACCTTGCGCCGCGCTTTGCGCAGGCAAAGACCTTCAAGGTCGAAACCAAGCGCGGGGACAAAAAGTTCCCCATGACCTCGACCGAGATCAGCCAGCACGTCGGCGGCGAGCTGGCCGACCTGTTCCCCGCTGTCCGCCCGGATATGCACCACCCCGACCTGACCGTGCATGTGGAGATGCGCGAAAAATACGCCTTTGTCCACGCCGGCCCCGAGCCGGGCGCGGGCGGCATGCCGGTCGGCACGAACGGCCGCGCGGCGCTGTTGCTCTCGGGCGGCATCGACAGCCCGGTTGCGGGCTGGATGATGGCCAAGCGCGGGCTGGAGCTTGTGGGCGTGCACTTTTTCAGCTATCCCTACACCTCGGAGCGCGCCAAGGAAAAAGTGCTCGAGCTCGGCCGCAAGCTGACCGTGTGGTCCGGCCGCATGAGCGTCATGGTCGTGCCGTTCACCAAAATCCAGGAGGAAATCCGTGAAAAGTGCCACGAAGAGCTGTTCACGCTCATCATGCGCCGCTTTATGATGCGCATTGCGGAAAAGGTCGCGATCGAGTACGGCTGCGGCGCGCTCATCACGGGCGAGTCGCTCGGCCAGGTGGCCAGCCAGACCATGCCCGCCATGGCGGTGACCGGCGCGGTGTGTGAGCTGCCCGTATTCCGCCCCTGCATTGGCATGGACAAGGAGGAGATCGTGCGCATCGCGCGCCACATTGACACGTTTGAGACCTCCATCCTGCCCTACGAGGACTGCTGCACGGTGTTCACCCCCAAGCACCCGAACACCAAGCCCAAGATGCCAAAAATCCTTGAGGCCGAAAGCCACCTGGATGTGGACGCGCTGGTCGATGAGGCAGTTGCAGGCGTTGAAATTATCCACTTACCGTAACCTCTAAGGGGGACGCTGTCCCCCTTAGATACGCAAAAAGTTCCCGTGGAAACTTTTTGCGATAACCCCCCTCGCCTTTGTAGCCAAAGGCGGTCGCGCCGCCACGGCGCGGGTCGGGGTATCCAACCGCGGCAAAGCTGCGGTTGGATGGCGGTTTGCGCGCTGCGCAAACCGATTTTATGCGCGCTACGGCGCGAAAGGAGAAGCAGTTATGAACGCAGAACTCATCGCCGTCGGCACGGAAATCCTGCTCGGCGACATTGTCAACACGGATGCACAGCTGATCTCACAGGGTCTGAGCGAGCTGGGCATCAACGTATTCTATCAGACCGTGGTGGGCGACAACCCGGCCCGCCTGCGCCATGTGGTCGAGACCGCGCGCGACCGCGCGGACATCATCATCACCACCGGCGGCCTCGGCCCCACGCTCGACGACCTGACCAAGGAAACGCTGGCCGCGGTATTCGGCAAAAAGCTCTCGCTGCATCAGCCCTCGCTCGACCGCATCAAGGACTTTTTCCAGACCATCGGCCGCGAGATGACGCCGAACAACGAAAAGCAGGCGTGGCTGCCCGAAGGCTGCACGGTGTTCGTCAATGCGTGGGGCACCGCCCCCGGCTGCGCCTTTGAAGCCTACGGCAAGCATGTGCTCATGCTGCCCGGCCCCCCGCGCGAGTGCAACCCGATGTGGAAGGAATGCGCGATGCCCTATCTGTATCAGCTCGCAGGCGGGTGCATCGTCTCGCGCAACATCCGCGTGTTCGGTTTGGGCGAGAGCAACATGGAGGCCATTCTGCACGATATGATGGCCGAGAGCAAAAACCCGACCATCGCGCCCTACGCCAAGACCTCGGAATGCTTCGCGCGCGTGACCGCCAAAGCGGACACGCCGGAAGAGTGTGAAACGCTGCTCGAACCGGTGGTCGAAAAAATCTGCGGCCTGCTGGGCGAGGATGTGTACGGTGTGGACGTGGACTCGCTCGAACAGGTCGTGGGCGACGGCCTGCGGCAGCGCGGCCTGATGCTCGCCGTGGCGGAGAGCTGCACGGGCGGCCTGCTGTCCAAGCGCATCACGGATATCCCGGGCTGCTCGGATTATTACCTCGGCGGCGTATGTTCCTACGCCAATTCGGTTAAAATGAACGTGCTGGGCGTCAAAAAGGAAACGCTCGACACGGTCGGCGCGGTCTCCCCCGAAGTGGCCGAGCAGATGGCCGAGGGCGTGGCACGGGCGCTCGGCGCGGATGTCGGCGTGGGCACCACGGGCATTGCCGGCCCGGGCGGCGGCACGGACGACAAGCCGGTCGGCCTGGTGTATATCAGCGTTTGGTACAAGGGGCAGCACTTTACCCGCAAAATGCAGTCCATGAACGGCCGCGACCGCATCCGCATGCAGGCCGCTTCGACTGCGCTTGATCTCATCCGTCGCAACGTTTTCTGAACAAAACAGCATGATTTTGTACGTTATTTCACATATTTTCGGCAAATCATGTTGAAACCAAACAAAATTCTTATTAAATGAGTCCAGTAATTGTGTAAAATTACTGGACTTTTATTTTGATTTGATGTATACTATACCCAACTAAAGTGATGTAATTTTGCCCAAATCATGTGAAAATGCTGAAAATGTTGGAAGAATTTCGCAAATTGCTCAAATTTCGGCAGTTAAAATAAGGGAGAGATGCAATATGAAGAAGAAAACCGCGCCCCCGGCCTGTGAAAAGCGCAGCCAGCTTTTCTATTCGGGCAGGGATTGCCGTGCCTTCGACTACATGGGCGCGCATCCCTACACGCAGGACGGCGAGCAGGGCTATCTGTTCCGGGTATATGCTCCCGAAGCGGAAAAGGTTTCGGTCATGGGCGAATTCAACGGCTGGAACCGCGAAGCCGACTATATGGTGCGGGACGAGCAGGGCATCTGGGAAAAATTTATCCCGCATATCTCCGAATACGCAACATATAAGTACAGCGTGTGGGCAAAATCCGGCGACGTGTTCGACAAGTCCGACCCCTATGGCTTCCACGCGGAAACCCGCCCGGGCAATGCCTCCAAGGTGTATGACATCGAAGGCTACGAGTGGAATGACGACTCCTGGCTGGACTGGCGCAAAAAGCACCTGCCGTATTCCAACCCGGTCAATATCTACGAATGCCACCTCGGCTCGTGGAAGATGCACGAGGACGGCAACTTCTATTCCTACCGCCAGCTGGCGGACGAGCTTGTGCCCTATGTCAAGGAAATGGGCTACACGCACATCGAGTTCATGCCGCTGACCGAGTATCCGTTCGACGGCTCGTGGGGCTATCAGGTCATCGGCTACTTTGCCGCGACCAGCCGCTACGGCACGCCCAAGGACCTGATGTATCTGGTCGATAAGGCGCATCAGGCCGGCATCGGCGTGATCATGGACTGGGTGCCCGCCCACTTCCCCAAAGACGGCTGCGGCCTGGTCGAGTTTGACGGCTCTTACCTGTATGAATACGCCGACCCGCTCAAGATGGAGCACAAGGAATGGGGCACGCGCGTGTTTGACTATGGCAAGACCTCGACCCGCAACCTGCTGTTCTCGTCGGCCATGTTCTGGATCGAAAAGTTCCACATGGACGGCCTGCGCGTGGACGCGGTCGCCTCCATGCTGTATCTGGATTACAACCGCCAGAACGAGTGGCGGCCCAACATCCACGGCGGACGCGAAAACCTGGAAGCGATCGACTTTTTGCGCCTGCTCAATGAGTTTGTGCTGACCGACCATCCGGACGTCATGATGATCGCCGAGGAGTCCACCGCGTGGCCGATGGTCACCAAACCGGGCTACGACGGCGGCCTGGGCTTCAACTTCAAATGGAACATGGGCTGGATGAACGATATGCTGTGCTACTGCTCGGCTGACCCGTTCTTCCGCAAGGATATGCACGATAAGATCACCTTCTCGTTCATGTACGCGTTCTCCGAAAACTATATCCTGCCGCTTTCGCACGACGAGGTCGTGCACGGCAAGTGCTCGCTGATCGCCAAAATGCCGCCCCCGTATGAAAATCAGTTCGGCGGCCTGCGCGCGCTGTATGGCTATATGGCTGCACATCCAGGCAAAAAGATGCTGTTCATGGGCGGCGAGTTTGCCCAGTTCTCCGAATGGGCGTATCAGCGCGGTCTGGACTGGATGCTGCTCGACTATCCGGCGCACCGCCAGATGCAGACCTACGTCAAGGCGCTCAACCACTTCTACCTCGCTACCCCGCAGCTGTGGGAGCAGGACACCGACTGGCGCGGCTTTGAATGGATCAGCCACGATGACAACCGCAACAACACCATCGCCTTCCGCCGCATTGCGAAGGACGGTAGCGACATTGTCGTGGTGGTCAACTTCTCGCCCGAGCATCTGACCGGCTACCGCATCGGCGTGCCGTTCGCCGGCACCTGGGAAGAGGTCTTCTCCTCCGACCGGACCGAATTCGGCGGCAGCGGCATCGCCAACGGCAAGGTCAAGACCGACAGCAAAAAGCCGCTGCACGGTCAGGACCAGTCCATCAGCATCGACATCCCGCGCTTCGGCGTGCTGTTCTTCAAGGGCAAGCCGCGCGCAAAGCGCCGCACCAAGGCCGAGATCGAGGCAGCCAAAAAGGCCGCCGCGGAAAAGAAGGCCAAAAGCGCAAAATCTGCCAAATCCGGAAGCAAGGCTGTGGCAAAGACCGGTGAAAAGGCGGTCGCCAAGACCGGCACCCGCGCCGTAGCCAAGTCCGCGGAAAAGGCAGTGGCAAAGACCACGGAAAAAGCGGTTGCCAATCCCACGGAGAAGGCCGTCGCAAAACCCACGGAAAAGGCGGTGGCAGCCACCGGAACAAAGGCGGTGATTGCAACCGAAGACGAGAAGGCATAAAAGGCATAACAAGGGGACACGCCAGAAGCGTAAACAATAAATGCTTACACTGTAAAGGAGAGAGTTCATCATGTATCGGAAAAAAGAATGCGTGGCAATGCTGCTCGCAGGCGGCCAGGGCAGCCGCCTCTACGTGCTGACGAAAAACGTCGCAAAACCCGCGGTGCCGTTCGGCGGCAAATACCGCATCATTGACTTCCCGCTTTCCAACTGCGTCAACTCCGGCATCGACACGGTCGGCGTTCTGACCCAGTATGAGCCCCATGTGCTCAACGCATATATCGGCTCGGGCCAGACCTGGGACCTCGACCGCCTGCGCGGCGGCGTATACGTCCTGCCGCCGTATCAGAAGGGCAAGACCTCGGAATGGTACAAAGGCACGGCCAACGCGATCTATCAGAACATCGCCTTTATCGACGAGTACGATCCCGACTATGTGCTCATCCTGTCCGGCGACCATATCTACAAGATGAACTACAACAAGATGCTCAAGCAGCACAAGGAAACCGGCGCGGACGCGACCATCGCCGTGCTCGACGTGCCGCTTTCCGAGGCATCCCGTTTCGGCATCATGAACTGCAAGCCGGACGGCACGATCTACGAATTTGAGGAGAAGCCCAAGCAGCCCAAGTCCACCCTGGCTTCCATGGGTATCTACATCTTCTCGTGGAAAAAGCTGCGCCAGTACCTGATCGACGACGAAAACAACCCCAAGTCCTCCAACGACTTCGGCAAGGACATCATCCCCGCCATGCTCGGCAACGGCGAAAAGCTGGTCTCCTACCGCTTTGAGGGCTACTGGAAGGACGTCGGCACGATCGAGAGCCTGTGGGAGGCAAACATGGACCTGCTCTCCCCCAACTCCGGCCTGAACCTGTCGGATGACTCCTGGAAAATCTACGGCCGCACCACCGGTTCGCCCCCGCACTTCACCGCCAAGGGCGCCACGGTCAAGCACACGCTGCTCTCTGAGGGCTGCGAGATCGCGGGCGATGTTTCCGAATCCGTATTGTTCTCCGATGTCAAGATCGCCAAGGGCGCCAAGGTGGAGTATTCCATCCTGATGCCAGGCGCGGTCGTCGAGGAGGGCGCCTGCGTGCGCTATGCCATCGTCGCGTCCAACGCAGTGATCGCCAAGGGCGCAGTCGTCGGCGGCAGCCCGTCGGAAGGCGATGTGGACAAGTGGGGCGTCGCTGTCGTGGCAGAGGGCGTACGCATTGGACGCGGCGCAACGCTTGCGGCCAAGGAAATGGCAGACGAAGACCTGCCGGACGTAAAGTAAGGGGGCGGACAAGATGAAGAATGTATTAGGCATCATCATTGCTTTCGATAACGACAACGATCTTCGCGAGATCACCGAGCACCGTACGGTCGGCGCTGTCCAGTGGGGCGGCCGCTACCGCATCATCGACTTTATGCTGTCCAACATGGTAAACAGCGGCATCTACCGCGTGGGCGTGCTGATGAAGGATAAGTACCAGTCGCTGATCGACCACATCGGCAATGCAAAGGACTGGGACCTGTCCCGCAAGAATTCGGGCGTCACCCTGCTGCCGCCGTATTCCTACTCCAAGAAGGCCTCCCCGCTCGTCACGGGCGAGTACCGCGGCAAGATCGACGCGCTGGCCGGCGCGGTCGACTTCCTGCAGAAGAACAAGGCCGAATATGTTGTCGTCGCGGACGGCGACATCGTTGCCAACATCCCGCTTGACGACGTGATCGAGCGCCACATCAAGTCGGGCGCGGACCTGACCATGGTCTGCACCAAAAAGACCAAGGACTCGCCGTTCACCACCTATGTTGAGCTCAACCGCAAAAAGGAAGCGGTCGATATCCGCGTGGGCGATACCAACGAGGGCAAGTGCAAGCACATCGCGCTGGGCGTTTATGTGATGAGCCGCCAGTACCTGATCCACATGCTGTCCGACTGCGTCACCCACAACTGCATCCACTTCGAGCGCGAGTTCCTGACCCGCGCGCTGATCGACGGCACGGTTGCAGGTTATCTGTTCAACGAGTATGCGGTCAAGATCGAGGACACTTTCGACTACTTCCGCTCCAACATGGATTTGCTGGACAAGGATGTGCGCGACGAAGTGTTCCTGCGCAACCGCCCGATCCTCACCCGCATCAAGGATGAGGCGCCGGCTTACTACGGCGACAAGGCGCTCGTGGAGGACAGCCTGATCGCCGATGGCTGTGTGATCGAAGGCACGGTCAAAAACTGCGTGCTGTTCCGCGATGTTGTCGTGGAAAAGGGCGCGGAAATCTCCAACTGCATCATCATGGAGGGCGGCCGCATCCTGTCGGATGCCTCGCTGCGCTATGTGATCACCGACCGCAATGTGGTCGTCCGCGACGGCCGCACCATGATGGGCCACGAGAATTATCCGATTACGATTGCGAAAAACGCCACGGTATGATAAATTTTCGTCAAACCCGCAAAGAATACGCAAAAACAGAATGGTTCGGCCCGATATGTTCGTGGAAAATCCCTATGTTGTGGCGAACAGGAATTTAGTATAATAATAGTACACAGGTGCGGAAGCGGGGCAACTGTTTCCGCACCTCCTGCTGGGAAGGGTTGGCTTTTATGAAAATCATGTATGTTACCAGCGAGTGCGCCCCGTTTGTCAAAACTGGCGGCCTGGGCGACGTCGCAGGTTCTCTCCCCAAAGCGCTGGCTGCAAAAGGCCACGACGTGCGCGTTTTCTGCCCGCTTTACTCTGCAATCAGCCCGGAATGGCGTGAAAAATTCTTATATGTGAAAAACGCATACGTCCGTCTGGGCTGGCGCAACCAGTACTGCGGCATCTTCCGCTATGAGGCGGACGGCGTGACGTTCTATTTCATTGACAACGAATATTACTTTGCCCGCGGCCAGGTCTACGGTGAATATGACGACGCTGAGCGCTTTGCCTACTTCTCCAAGGCTGTGCTCGAGGTCCTGCCCGACCTGGACTGGAAGCCGGACGTGATCAACTGCAACGACTGGCAGACCGCGCTTGTTCCGGTATATTATAACCTGATGTTCTCCTCCCGTCCGTTCTATGAGAACATCAAAACCGTGTTCACCATCCACAACATCCAGTATCAGGGCCGCTATGGCCGCGAGATCCTGGAATATGTGCTAGGCATCGACGACGCGCATTTCCGCTCGGGCTTTATGGCCATGGACGGCGACGTCAACCTGATGAAGGCGGCGATCGTCGCTTCGACCGCGGTCACCACGGTTTCCCCCACCTATGCGCAGGAGATTCAGACCGAATACTACGGCTACCGCCTGGACAGCGTGCTGCGCATGAACAGCTATAAGCTGCACGGCATCTTAAACGGCATCGATATGGACGCCTTCAACCCGCAGACCGATCCCAAGATCTTCAAGAACTACGGCCCCAAGACACCAGAGGACAAAAAGGTCAACAAACTCGAGCTGCTCAAGCTGTGCGGCCTCGAGGGCGACGAGAACACGCCGGTCATCGGCATGGTCACCCGCTTTGTCGACCAGAAGGGCCTCGATTTGATCGAAGCCGTGCTGCATGACATCCTGTCCGACGACCTGCGCCTGATTGTGCTCGGCAAGGGCGACTGGCGCTATGAGCAGATGTTCCTCGAAGCCAAGCGCCGCTATCCGAACAACCTATCGGCGTCCATCATGTTCTCGGGCGACCTCGCCAACCGCATCTATGCGGGCTGCGATATGTTCCTGATGCCGTCCAAGTTCGAGCCCTGCGGCCTGGCGCAGATGATCGCGCTGCGTTACGGCACGATCCCGATCGTGCGCGAAACCGGCGGCCTGAAGGACACGGTGCAGGCGTTTGTCGATTACGCCGGCACGGGCAACGGCTTTACGTTCGCCAGCTACAATGCCCACGATATGCTGCACGTCATCCGCGAAGCGTGCGGGGTGTTCCGCTACAATAAACCCGCATGGAAAAAGCTGATGGTGCAGGGAATGCAAAGCGACTTCAGCTGGGATCGCTCGGCTGATCAATACATCGAGGTCTATCACTCCGCCCTGGGCTGGTAAGGACAGACCCCGCCAAAGCAAAATCCAAACGCAAAACTATGTGAGGAGATTAGAAGTACCATGCCAAAAAATCAGTACACAAAAACCGCGCTGAAGGAAGCGATCGCAGGCAAGCTGCAGCGCCACTTCGGCCGTGAGGTCGAGGATGCCACCAAGGAGCAGATCTACGAAGCCTGCGCGCTCGTCGTGCGCGATGCGCTCACCGAGCATATGATCGAAACCCAAAACGAAGTGGAAAAGTACGGAGAGCGTCAGGTGCACTACCTGTGCATGGAATTTCTGGTTGGCCGCAGCCTGCGCAACAATGCCTACAACCTGGGTATTCTGTCGACCATGACCGAGGCGCTCAAGGATATGGGCTATGAGATGGCTGATATCTTCGAGCAGGAGGCCGATCCGGGCCTCGGCAACGGCGGCCTCGGCCGTCTGGCGGCCTGCTATATGGACGGCATGGCCACCATCGGCGTGCGCGGCACGGGCTATTCCATCCGCTATGAGCACGGCATTTTCAAGCAGAAGATCGAAAACGGCCAGCAGGTCGAGCTGCCGGACTCCTGGCTCGCGTCGGGCGACGTATGGCAGATCCCCGCGATGGACGACACCCGCGAGGTCAAGATCGGCGGCACGGTGGACACCCACTTTGACGAGAACGGCAAGTTCATCGTCGAGTACAAGGACTACACCCCGGTGCTCGCTGTTCCGTACGACATGCCGATCTCGGGCTATGACACGGACAACATCGCCTGCCTGCGCCTGTGGGAAGCCAAGAGCCCGATCGCGCTGGATATGAAGCTGTTCTCGTCCGGCGAATACCTCAAGGCGGTCGAGAAGCACGCGATGGCGGAGACCATCTCCATGGTGCTGTATCCGGAGGACAACCACCGCGAGGGCCAGTCCCTGCGCCTCAAGCAGCAGTACTTCCTGGTGTCCGCTACCCTGCAGGACATCTGCGCCAAGCACAAGGCCAAGTACGGCACGCTGGATAACTTTGCGCACAAGCATGTGCTGCATATCAACGACACCCACCCGACCCTGGTCATCCCTGAGCTCATGCGCATCCTGATGGATGAAAACGATATGTCCTGGGAGCAGGCGTGGAACATCACCAGCCAGTCGGTCGCGTATACCAACCACACGGTCATGCCCGAGGCGCTCGAGTGCTGGCCGGTATCGCTGGTGCAGGAGCTCATGCCCCGCATCATGCAGATCATCTACGAAATCAACGAGCGCTTCTGCAAGGAGCTGTGGAACTACTTCCCGAACGACTTCCAGAAGATCTCCAAGCTGGCCATCGTGGCGGACAACACTGTGCGCATGGCGCATCTGGCGATCGCGGGCTCGTTCTCGATCAACGGCGTATCCGCGCTGCACTCCGAGATCCTCAAGGACCGCGTGTTCAATGATTTCTACAAGATCTATTCGTCCAAGTTCTGCAATGTCACCAACGGCATTGCGCACCGCCGCTGGCTGTGCGAGGCGAACCCGGAGTTGGCTGCCCTGATCGAGAGCAAGATCGGCAAGGGCTACCGCAAGCATCCGTCCGAGCTGCAGGTGCTCGCCAACTACGGCGACGACAAGAACCTGCTGCGCCAGCTGGGCGAAATCAAGCGCCACAACAAGCAGCGTCTGGCCGACTATATCAAGGAGCACAACAGCATCGAGGTCAACATGGACTCGATCTTCGACGTACAGGTCAAGCGTCTGCACGAGTACAAGCGCCAGATGCTCAACATCCTGCACATCATTTCTCTCTATCAGAAGCTCAAGGCCAACCCGGGCATGGATTTCGTGCCGCGCACCTTTATCTTCGGCTCCAAGGCGGCGCCGGGCTACGCGGTGGCGAAAAAGACCATCCAGCTGATCAACTCGATCGCAAACACGATCAACAACGACCCGGAGATCGGCGACAAGCTCAAGGTCGTCTTTATCGAGGACTACAAGGTATCCCTGGCCGAGATGATTATGCCGGCCGCCGAGATCTCCGAGCAGATCTCGATCGCGGGCAAGGAAGCATCCGGCACGGGCAACATGAAGTTCATGATGAACGGCGCGCTCACCATCGGCACGATGGACGGCGCAAACGTCGAGATCTGCGAGGCGGTTGGCCGCGAGAATATCTTCATCTTCGGTATGGAGACGCCTGAGGCTGAGGCCCTGGCTGCATCCGGCAACTACGAGCCCATGCTGATCTACCAGAACGATCCAGTGATCAAGGGCGTGCTCGATCAGATCATCAACGGCTTTGGCGACGGCGTGGATTACACCGACATTGCCAACCTGCTGCTGCACGGTGCGGGCGGCCAGCCGGCGGACCGCTATATGAGCCTCAAGGACTTCCCGTCCTACGCAGTGGCGCAGGAGCGCGTCAGCGAGATGTACCGTCGCCCGGAGAACTGGAACTATATGTCCCTGATGAACATTGCCAACTCCGGCCGTTTTGCGGCAGACCGTTCGGTCGCCGAGTATGCGCAGAATATCTGGCGCGTCAAGACCAACTTCGCATTCTAAAAAGCAGCCTAATTGGTTTCAGCTGCCAGAAACGACAAACGCCCGGCTCTGCCGGGCGTTTTCTTTTTTGAGACACTGGCTGAAGAAAGAACAGGGGCGGCGTTTGATACGCCGCCCCTGCTTTGCTACTCAGCGCAAGCCGCGCACAGCAAAAGGGGCAGGCCCTGCACAGGTCTGCCCCTTGTCTGTCTCCACCTGTCAGCCGCCAAAGGCTGCCGCCTGCGCGCGCGTCGGAATGGACGGCGCTGCGCCCCGGCGCGTGACGCTGTACGCCGCGGCGCGCGCGGCCTGCGCCATGGCCTGCGCCGCGCTTTCGCCCCGCAGGCGCGCGGCAAGGAAAAAGCCGGTGAAGGTATCGCCCGCGGCGGTCGTATCCACTGCCTGCGCGGGAAAAGCCGCCTGCCGGACGGTCTGTCCGCCGTCCATATACACCGCGCCCTGTGCACCCAGCGTCAGCACCACGGCCGCATCCGGGAACCGGGCGCGCAAAGCGCGCAGCAGCGCGTCCTCGTCCGCGCCGTCCGTCTCCGCCAGCTGCGCCGCTTCTACGCGATTGAGCAAAAACAGATCGACTGTCTCCAGCGGCAGCTCCAGCACGCGCGCCTCCATCGGCGACGGATTGCACGCAATGCGCAGGCCGCGCGCCTGCGCCTGCCGCATGAGATACGGCAGACCGTTTATCTCGTTTTGCAGCAGCAGCCAGTCGCCCGCGGTAAACGAGGCAAGCGTTTGCTCCACCTGCTGTTCGGTGATGGCGCGGTTCGCGCCGCCGTACAGCAGGATGCAGTTGTCTCCCGTTTTATCGTTCTGGATGATGGCGTTGCCTGTGCGCACCGTCTCGAGCACGCGCACCAACCCGGTGTGCACGCCGGCAGCAGCCAGCTCGTCAAGCAGAAAACGGCCGTCCGTGCCGACTGCGCCCGCCATCCAGACCGCCGCACCCGCACGCGCCAGCGCGACCGCCTGGTTGAGCCCTTTGCCGCCGCTGAACACCTGTAAGCTGTCCGCCGCGAGCGTCTCCCCCGGCTGGACAAAATGGTCCACGCGGTAGGTGTAGTCGATATTGAGCGAGCCGAAGCACAGGATGCGCATACGCAGTTTTCCTCCTTGATTTTCCGGTCAGGACAGCGTCATGTCGCCGTCCTTGACCCAGCCGATTTTACGCAGCACCAGATTGATCAGCGGGCACAGCACGGCGGGCAGGACAAACGAGATCAGGATCAGGCCGATCCAATCCTGCGCGGTGATCGCCGTTTTGACGCCCGCGGCAATATCGCTCGTCCAACCGGTATACACGCCGATCTGGCCGACCAGGCCGCAGGTGCCCATGCCCGAGGATACGGGCGTGCCGTTCATCTGCAGGCCGAACACGCAGGTCGCGATCGGCCCGGTGATAGCCGAAGTGAGGATCGGCGCGATCCAGATACGCGGGTTTTTGACGATGTTGCCCATTTGCAGCATGGAGGTGCCGATGCCCTGCGACACCAGGCCGCCCCAGCGGTTCTCCGGGAAGGACATGACCGCAAAGCCGACCATCTGCGCACAGCAGCCCGCGACCGCCGCGCCGCCGGCCAGGCCGGTCAGGCCGAGCGCGGCGCAGATCGCCGCCGAGGAGATCGGCAGCGTCAGCGCAATGCCGACCAGCACGGACACCGCAATGCCCATCAGGAACGGCTGCAAATTGGTCGCCCACATGATCAAATTGCCGACCTGCATGGCCGCCGCGCCGAGCGCGGGCGCCCACCAGGCGGACAGCCCCACACCCACGCCGATGGTGACAAGCGGTGTGACCAGAATGTCGATCTTGGTCTCGCCCGAGACCGCCTTGCCGATCTCCGCGGCGATGATGGCCACAAACAGCACAGCCAGCGGACCGCCCGCGCCGCCCAACGCGTTGGACGCAAAGCCGACCGTGATGAGCGAAAACAGCACGAGCGGCGGGCATTTGAGCGCGTAGCCGATCGCCACCGCCATGGCCGGGCCGCTCATTGCGGAGGCCAGTCCGCCGACTGTGTACTCCACGCCGCTCACGGTCGCAACCGGCATGGTCAGAAACGAGATGCCGAGCTGCGTGCCGACCGTGTCGATGATCGTGCCGATCAGCAGCGAGCAGAACAGGCCCTGCGCCATCGCGCCGAGCGCGTCAATGCCGTAGCGCCGGACTGAAATCTCGATGTTTTTGCGTTTGAGAAACGCCTTCCATTTTTCCATATCTGTCCCTTCCCCCTGCTGTCCCTTACGGACAGCTGTCTGTTTGACTGTAAAGACAGCCCTGCCGCTATTATAGCACAGCCTGCGCAGGGATACAAAGGGAATTTACTGCGGGACAGGATAGAAAGCGGCGCGCTCAGCGCACCGGGGTGTAGTCGATCTCAGCGGTTTCGTCCGTCGCCTCGAGCTTGAAGATGACCGGACGCAGGCCGTCGTTGCAGCTGCAGATCGCGACCCCCGGCTTGCGGATCCAGTCGCCGTAGTAAAACAGCCCTTCTCCCGCGCCGTGCGCCAGTGCGAACACATACTGATAGATCGCCTTCCACGCCTCGTCGCACAGGCCGTCCGGCTTGGCGTAGTCTGCGTAGAACACCTGCCCCTCACGCAGCATGGGGCAAGCGGTCAGGCCCTCGACGCCGTATTCCGCCGCGAGTTCCTGATCGAGCGTGGTCTTGAGCACAGTGATCTTGACTTTTTTCATGGGGAACATCCTTTCTGTCCGGTTGGTTTATGGGGTTTCGGTTTGCTGCGGCGCACTGGGGAACACCCGCCGCCTGACTACGAAATAGCACACCAGATGCGCGCTGATGGTCAGCGCCCATGAGATCGGATAGGAGACATACAGGCTGAACAGCGTGTGCTGCCACTGGAACACGGTGAAAATCCAGATCACGCGGAATACGCACGCGCCCGCAAGCGACACCAGCATGGGCAGGATCGAATAGCCCAGCCCGCGCACGCTGCCCGCGACCACGTCCATCATGCCGCACAGGCAATAGGTCACGCTGACCACGCCCAGCCGCATCATACCGTATTCGATCACATCCGCCTCGCCCGAGTAGATGCCCAGCAGCGTGCGGCCAAACAGGTGCGCGCCGTTGCCCAGCACCAGCCCGATCAGCAGCACCAGCGCCAGGCAGCGCGCCAGAATCTGATCGATGCGGTGATATTGCTTGGCGCCCAGGTTCTGGCTGGTGAAGCTGAGCGAGGTCTGATAAAGCGCGTTCATCGAGGTGTAGACAAAGCCCTCGATATTGCTCGCCGCGGTGTTGCCCGCCACCACGGTCGCGCCGAACGAGTTGACCGACGACTGGATCAGCACATTCGAAATGTTGAAGATCACGCTCTGCAGCCCGGCGGGCAGGCCGATCTGCATCATACGGCGGAACTTATCCGGATAAAAGCGCAGGCGGCGCAGGTTGACGTTGCACATGCCGTCCACCCGCATCAGGCACAGCACAATGAGCGTTGCCGAGACGATCTGCGACAGCACAGTCGCCACCGCAACGCCCGCCACGCCCATGCCGAGCACGATCACAAAAAACAGGTCGCCCGCCACGTTGATCACGCCTGCGAGCGTCAGGAAATACAGCGGACGGCGTGTATCACCCACCGCGCGCAAAACAGCCGCGCCGAAGTTATACAGCATGGTCGCAGGCATGCCGATAAAATACACCCGCATATACAGCACCGCCTGGTCGAGCACCTCGGCCGGGGTCGCCATCCACACCAGCATGGGCCGCGCGAGCAGCAGGCCCGCGGCAATCAGCACAAACCCGCCGAACACCGCGGTGATCAGCGCGGTCTGCACGGTCTGCTGCGCGTCGTCAAAGTCGTTCGCGCCGCGAAACCGCGCCACCAGCACATTTGCGCCCACCGATATGCCGATAAAAAAGTTGACCAGCAGGTTGATCAGCGAGCTGGTCGAGCCCACGGCCGCCATCGCGTTGCTGCTGACAAAGCGGCCGACCACAATGATATCGGTTGCGTTGAACAGCAGCTGCAGCACGCCCGAGCAGATCAGCGGCACTGCAAACAGCAGGATGCGGCTGAGCAATGGGCCGTGGCACATGTCGATCTCATACGATTTTCTCATTTCCCTTTCGTCCTTTCCCAGTCTTTTCATCTTACTGCGGTGCGCCGGGTAAAGTCAATCGCAAATCCGCCGGATTTTCCTCTTGCATCCGCGGTGATTTCGTGCTATATTTTGGTTAGCAGATACTAACTATCGCTGCTGCGGCAGTGCGCCGCATCGAATAAAGGAGTGTATGGAAATGATCAGGACAACAGTCGGTGTGGACGGCATGATGTGCGGCATGTGTGAGGCACATGTCAACGATGCGGTGCGCAAGCAGTTTCCGGTCAAAAAGATCACCTCATCGCACACGAAAAAGCAGACGGTCATCCTGTCCGACGAGCCGCTGGACGAGCAGGCGCTGCGCGACACGATCGGCCAAACCGGCTATCAGGTGACCTCGGTCACGAGCGAGCCGTATGAAAAAAAGGGGCTGTTCGGCGCATTCCGCAAGTGAGCGCCGGATGATCTGGCAAGCCGCGCGAGGCGGCTTGTTTTTGCGCCATAAGTTAGGTTTTGCTAACCAAATTTCGTTTTAAGCCCTGTTTGGGTTTATCTGTATAGGAGGATTTGCTTTGCTGGAAACGCTGTTGACACCGGACGCGGGCGGCGCCCTGTCCGGCCGCATCCGCCGCACCGCGGTGATGGAGGGGGTGCGCGTGTGCAGCTTTGACTGCACGCTGCCCGACCCGCCCGCGGTGCCCCCGCTGGCGGCGCTGCATTTCGAGCTGCTGTTCTGCCTGTCCGGCAGCCTGCGGCTCGAGCGCCGGGACGGGCGCACCCTGTGCCTGCGGGAAGGCGAAATCCTGCTGGTGAGCGATGCCTCGGCCATCCACCGCCTGACCTTCCCGGACGGCCGGCTGGGCGGCGAGCTGGTCCTTGTGGATGCGGCGGCGGCGCGCCAGAGCCTGGCCCGGCTGTGTATGCTGCTGGGCGGGCTGCGGCTGGATACCGCACAGGTGCGCGCGCTCATGCAGGCGCACGGCGGCAGCGCCGTGCTGCGCGACGCCGCCTGGGCGGACGCGGTGTTCGCCGCGCTGCGCACTTTCCCGCCCGAGGACCGCGCGCGATACAGCGTACTCAAGGCCGCCGAACTGCTCTACCTGCTGTGCAGCGACAGCAGCCTGCTGCGTGCGCCGTCCGCCGTTCCCTATCACGACCGCTATCAGCTCGAAACCGCACAGCAGGTGCAGGAATACATGGTCGCGCACCTAGCTGAGCCCATGACGATCGCGCAGCTGGCCGCGCGCTTTCACATCTCCCCCACCGCGCTCAAGGACTGTTTCCGCCAGCTGTACGGCCGCCCGCTGCACCAATACCTGCTTGAATGCCGCATCCAGCGCGCCGCGGCGCTGCTGCGCGAGGGACACCTACCGGTCACCGAGGTCGCGGCGGCGGTCGGCTATACGAGTGCCAGCCAGTTCGGCGTGGCCTTCAAGCGCCGGTTCCACCTGACGCCCTCTCAGTTCCGCCGCCTGTCGCGCGAGGAAAAAATCCAAAACCGCGTCCGCATGTCCAAAACCGAGTGAAATTTCTGTCTTTTTATGATATCTTTAGTGGAATGAATGATCGTCCAAGCGATCCCGGGAGGTGTATGACCTTGAAGCAGCATCGTTTTTGGGCATGGGGCGCGGTGATCTGCATGATCATGGTGATGATCACCGGATATAAGCGCAAATAACATTCCACAGGAGGAGTCAGACATGATGAACATTTACAAGAATCTCGCGGTATTTGCAGGCGGCGTGCTGTTCGGCTCGGCCGGCATCAAGCTGCTGTCCAGCAAGGACGCAAAAAAGGTTTACACCCACGCGACCGCGGCTGCGCTGCGCATGAAGGATACAGTTATGAGCACGGTCAACTGCGTGCAGGAGAACGCGGCCGATATCCTCGCCTCCGCGCAGGACATCAACGAAGCCCGCGCCGCACAGGAGGAGGCCGCAGCTGTGGCCGACACCGCGGAAGAAGAAGCGGCGGCAGAATAAACCGACCAAAACCGGCATAAAGAGGGGCGTGCGCGCGTCCCTCTTTTTTCCCGTACGGAGGAGAAACCCAACATGAAAGCAACCATTGTTCACGAAAGCCGGGGGCGGCTGCGCCTCCGGCTCGCCCAGCGCCGCATGACGCTCGAGCAGGCCGACCTGCTCGAGGCCTGGCTGCAGGTGCAGCCGGGTGTGTCTGAGGCGGTGGTGCACGAGCGCACCTGCTGCGCGATCGTGCGCTACACCGGCAGCCGCGGCGCGGTGCTTGACGCGGTCAGCCGCTTCCGGTATGACGCGCCCCAGGTCGCGGCGCTCGCACCGGCGCACAGCAGCCGTGCGCTGAACCGCAAATACCAGGAAAAGCTGGTCGGCAAGGTGGCGGTCAAGCTGCTTACCTCGCTGTTCCTGCCCACGCCGCTGCAAATCGCGCGCGTGTGCTGGATCTCCGTGCCGTTCCTGCGGCGCGGTCTGCGCCGCCTGCTGCGCGGCCAGCTGCGTGTCGAGCTGCTCGACGCGCTCTCGATCGGCCTGTCCATGGCGCGGCGCGACTTTGGCACCGCGGGCTCGGTCATGTTCCTGCTCGAGCTGGGCGAACTGCTCGAGGAATGGACGCACAAAAAGTCGGTCGACGACCTCGCGCGCTGCATGGCGCTGGGCGTTGACCGCGTCTGGCTGCGCACTGGAGAGGGCGAAGTGCTCGTCCCGATCTCGCAGGTCGCGGCGGGCGACCGCATCGTCGTGCGCATGGGCGGCGTCATCCCGCTCGACGGCCGCGTGGCCGAGGGCGAGGTGATGGTCAACCAGGCCTCGCTCACCGGCGAATCCCTGCCGGTCGCCAAACGGCCGGGCACCAACGTCTATGCAGGCACGGTCGTCGAGGAGGGCGACTGCGTGATCGAGGTCACCCAGCACGCGGGCGCAAGCCGCTACGACAAGATTGTGCAGATGATCGAGCAGTCCGAACAGCTCAAGAGCGCGGCGGAAAGCCGCGCCTCCCGCCTGGCCGACCGCCTTGTGCCCTACACGCTCGCGGGCAGCGTGCTCAGCTTTGCGCTCACGCGCAATATGACCCGCGCGCTGTCCGTGCTGATGGTGGACTTCTCGTGCGCGCTCAAGCTGGCCATGCCGCTGGCGGTGCTGTCCGCCATGCGCGAGGCGAGCGCTTATCACATCACGGTCAAGGGCGGCAAATTCCTCGAGTCCATGGCCGGCGCGGACACGATCGTGTTCGACAAGACCGGCACACTGACCCACGCCTGCCCGGTGGTGGCGCAGGTCGTTCCGTTCGGCGGGCACAGCGAGCGCGAAATGCTGCGCGTCGCGGCCTGCCTGGAGGAGCACTTCCCGCACTCGATGGCAAACGCGGTCGTGCGCGCGGCCAAAGAGCGCCAGCTTGCGCACGAGGAAATGCACTCGCAGGTGGAATACCTGGTCGCACACGGCATTTCCAGCACCGTAGACGGCGAAAAAGTCATCATCGGCAGCGCGCACTTTGTCTTTGAGGATGAAAAGTGCACCATCCCAGCCGGAGAGCAGGCGGCGTTCGACACGCTGCCGCCCGAATACTCGCACCTGTACCTCGCCATCGGCGGCGAGCTGGCGGCGGTCATCTGCATCTCCGACCCGCTGCGCACCGAGGCGCGCGCGGCGCTTCAGGCGCTGCGCGAACTGGGCGTCAAGCGCACAGTCATGCTGACCGGCGACAGTGCGCGCACCGCAGCGGCCATTGCGGCCGAGGTCGGCGTGGACGATTTCCGCGCCGAAGTGCTGCCCGAGGACAAGGCGCGCTTTGTCGAGGCCGAGCGCGCGGCCGGACACACGGTCGTGATGATCGGCGACGGCATCAACGACTCCCCCGCCCTTTCGGCGGCGAATGTCGGCGTCGCGATCAGCGACGGCGCGGCGATCGCCCGCGAGATCGCGGACATCACCATCGCTGCGGATAGCCTGTTCGAGCTGGTCACCCTGCGCCGCATTGCGCAGGGGCTGATGCGCCGTATCCACGGCAATTACCGCTTTGTCATCGGCTTCAACGGCACGCTGATCGGCCTGGGCGTGGCAGGTGTGCTCGCCCCGGCGTCCTCCGCCATGCTGCACAACCTGTCCACTCTGGGCATCAGCCTGCGCAGCATGACCAATCTGCTCCCGCCCGCCCCTGCGGCGCAGGAGTAAGCCATATCGCACAAAAAGGCTGCAAACCCTTCGGTTTGCAGCCTTTTTCTTTACAGATACAGCTCGTTCTCCTGCCGCACGGCGGCGAACGGCGCGAGCTTTTCACCCAGCATCTGCGTGACCTGCGGCGGCAGGGCGCGCGCATTCTGCGGGCACACAGCCACGCAGCGCATACAGGTGATGCACTTTGACGCGTCGGTCTGATGCGGATTGTCCGGCGCGATCGCCTGCGCCGGGCACTGCCGCGCGCAGGTGCCGCAGGCGACACAGGCGTCCGACGCCGCCGGCGTCACCGGCATACCGCTCCATTCCTTATAGGGACGGTTGCCCGGCGCGTGCGGTGCGTCCGTACCGCCCTGTGCGAGCTTGTCCGCGATGCGCACGGCAAAATCCGCCAGCTGCGCGGCATCCTGCGCATCCGGCCGGCCTGCCGCGAGTGTGCGCACGATTGAGTGCTCGGCCAGCAGCGCGGCCGCCGCAACCACCCGGAAGCCCTGCACCGCAAGCAGGTCATCCAGCTCGATGAGCGCGTCCTCATATGCGCGGCCGCCATACACCGCCGCCGTGATCGCCCGCGCGCCGTTTCCCTGGCACTGCCGCAGCCGCTCGGCCATGAGCGCGGGGATGCGCCCGCCGAACACCGGCCCGGCCGCCAGCACCACATCGTCCGCATCAAAGGCGTGGGGCGCGCAGTCCGGCCGGCTGAGGTCGACCTGCTGGACCGTGTGCGCGAGCCGTTCAGCCAGCAGCATCGCTGCCCGCTGCGTGCCGCCCGTCGGGCTGAACAGCAAAACGGTTATCTTGTCCAACATGGGTATCCTTCCCTTCCTTGTCGTTACCTTCAGTATAGCACGTTCTGCCGCCGGACACAAACGGGGAGCGGCTGCCGTAACAGCCGCTCCCCGTAGTACACCTTGCTTTTCGCGCCGCAGCATCTTCCAGTCATCGCTGCGATGCACAGGCACTGCATTGCCGTCCCAGCGCAGGGCTTCCCCAATCGGTTTTGCCGAGCCATTGCCGCAGCGTCTCCGGCAAATATACGCCGCCGTCATCCATGATGTACAGCGCCGCCCGGACATCCGCTTTGGGGCAAATCTTCGCAACAGCATTTTGGATATTGCCTGCAACCCCACCGCAATGGGAGCAAAACGGAAGGATAATCTTGCCGGACAAATCATTTCCCGCAAGCCAGGAGGCGAGCGGCGGGGCGATCGTCCCGCACCAGTTGGGCGTGCCCACGAAAACGACGGAATAGGGCTTTGGATTTTTGCTCCCCGGCAGCAGGCGGGGACGGCAGCCCACACGCACCTCATGCCGGACCTGTTCCAGCAGCGCCGGGAATGCCGCAGGATAGGGCTGCCAGGGATGGATTTCACACCAGTCACCGCCGGTCATCGCCTGCAGCTGCTGCGCAATCCGATATGTGTTTCCTGAATAGGAGTAGGAAACAATCAGCGGAGGCATCGTTCTTTGCTCTTCCACCATTTGACCCATCCGCTTACGCTTCCTTTCCCTTTCCAAAGGACATACATTTGCCGATCACTTCGCCGGTGCGCAGATATTCATACGTAGGCATCTCAAACAGCACGGGTTTCAGCACATGGTAATCGATCTTGCCATCCCCGTTCAGCACGCTTTCCTCCGCATAGGTGGCGTCGATGGTGCAGATGAAGCTTTCAAAGCCTTTGGTCTCGTAGATATCCTCCACGCTGCACACCATTGTCACCGGGGCCTGGGAAATCATCGGCACACCCGCATCGTCTACCACGTAGTCAAACAGCCCGGATTTGTCCTCCCGGCTGCCGCTGACGCAGCCGGCATGATCCGCTTTGGCCAGCATCGCTTCGTCCACAATGTTGATGGAGAGCTTTCTGCTCTCCTTGATGCCCTGGTTGGTATAGTGGGCGCTGGCCAGGCTGACCATCACATGGTCGTGGCCGATGATGCCCAAATGTCCCACCAGCAGCCAGTTGGGCTTGCCGTTTACCATCGCGCCCACGACGACAAGGGGCGTGGGATACAGTGCGAGCGCGTTTCCAATGTTCTTTTTCATAATGTTTGACCTCCAAACTGATTTCTCTTACGATTTATCGTTCTTTCAAAGCCTTGCCCGGCGGTGTGGGCTTGCCGCTGGGGCGCCGCAGCAGCAGCGCGGCATAATAGCCCAGGAAAACAAAGGTTCCCATCATCGCCAGATAATCCAGATAAAACAGCGGGATCGGTTCGCCAAAATCCAGAAACACAAACTGGGTGCGCACCAGCATATAGGTGAGCAGATCCCGCCGGATGAATACGGTCAGGCCGTAAACAGCGATCCCGGCACCGGCAAGGGGCAGCAGAATGCTCCTCAGCCGGGAAGCCCGTTTGCGTTGCAGCGCCTTTTTGGCCATCCCCATGCATATGCCCCAGTGCATCCCCAGATGCAGCGCCATCAGCACAAAGCCCCAATAGGAGGCGGCCATATGCAAAAGCCGCGCAAAGGACTTGCCGCCATGCAGGTGCAGAAAGGCAAACACATGGCTGGAGAGCAGGATGCCGCTGACCATCAGCCCGATCATCGAGAGGAACACCAGCAGATCCACGACCAGCTGCAATACGCGGGCGGGGGTGTATTTCCCGCGAAACAGGTTTTTGTGCCACCCGCCGTTGAGGATGTGGTGCAGGATAAACAAGAGGAACATCCCCGCGCCGGCCCACTCATGGGCCACGTCGCCCCAGAACTGGTAGCCCATCAAAAAGAGCAGGCCGAGCGTCATCAGCACGTCGATCGCAATTTTGATAATTGCCTTTGGCTTCATGGGCCATCCCTCCTTTTGTCCATTCCTTCCGTATCGTTGTTCATATCCATACCGGCCATGGTGCATGCCCCGGTCAGCACGGGGCCGTATCCGGCCGGGATGCCGTGCACCTTCCGGCTCTGCCTTTCCCTCACAGGCTGGTCAGCACGGGGTTGTTCAGATAGTCGTAGACCCGCTTCACTTCACTGATTTTCCGGGTATCCAGCATAGAGGGGCTGCCTGTATCAAGCGCCGTGATCTTTTCCATGTCCTCTGTGTCCAGGGCAAAATCCCAGATGGCGAGGTTTTCCTCCATCCGCTCCCTGTGCACTGATTTGGGGATCACAATAACGCCCTGTTGCACATTCCAGCGCAAAATCACCTGGGCTGGGGTCTTGCCGTGCTTGCGGGCGATCTCCTGCAGCACCGGCTCGGTAAACATCCCTCTGAGTCCCTCCGCAAAGGGCGCCCAGGCCTCCGGCTGTATGTTCAGCTCGTGCATCAGGGCAAGCTCTTCCGGGCGCTGATAATGGGGGTGCCGCTCGATCTGGTTGATCTGCGGCAGGATTTTCGCGTTATAGCACAGGTCCAGCAGCCGGTCCGGCAGGAAATTGCACACGCCGATGGCGCGGACCCTGCCCTCCTGGTACAGCTCCTCCAGCGCCCGCCACGAGCCGTAGTAATCCCCAAAGGGCATATGGATCAGGTAGAGATCCAGATAGGTAAGGCCCAGATTGTCTAAAGATTCCTGAAACGCCGCTTTGGTCTTCTCATACCCCATCTGCTGGATGTAGGCTTTTGTAGTAATGAACAGTTCCTCCCGCGGGATGCCGCAGCCGGCAATCGCCCGGCCTACGGCCTTTTCATTCTGATAGGAACTGGCGGTGTCGATCAGGCGGTACCCTGCGGCAAGGGCGTCCCGCACCGCGTTTTCGCAGGATTCCTCCGGAATTTGAAAGACGCCGAACCCCTCCATCGGCATGGTTACGCCGTTATTTAATTTGACAGTATCCATAATCCACAACCTCCTCTGATGCAAAACGATGGCAAATGGGTGAAACAGCCGTCTGCCTCACCCATCCGGATTGCCTATTTCAGCCGGTTGCCAAGCTGGTATGCCTGCTGGGGGAAGGGGGAGTGCTGGGTCATGGAAGGAGTGCCGCACCCCTTCCCCAGCACCATGCCCATGTCCTCCAGATTAAGGTAGCGCACCAGCGTCTGGTAGTGGGCCTCCAGCGCCTCAAAGGTCCAGCCGTCGCTGTTCCAGGCCACCGCCAGCAGGGCCGACTGCATGTGTTTACGCTGAATGGAGCTGTTAAAGGCGCAGAAGCGGTCGATCATGGTCTTCAGCTGGGCGGACATGCCGTAGTAATAAAGCGGTGTGGCAAACACGATCATGTCCGCTTCCAGAATTTTTTTGCGGATGCCCGCCACGTCGTCCTTCTGCACACAGGGGCCTTCGTACCCGCAGTGGACGCAGCCGGTGCAGGGGTGGATATTGGCATGGGCCACGTTAATCAGCTCCACCGTATGGCCCGCCTCCTCCGCCCCCTGGCGGAAGCAGTCCGCCAGGATATGCGTGGAGCCGTTTTGGTTGGGGCTGCCCTCCAGCACAACGATTTTCATCTTCTGCACTCCCTTACTTCATTTCCTTTTCCCAGTAGCGGATGACGTTTAGCGGGGTCTCGCCGGCCAGACGCTCCATGGTCTCGATCTCACCGGCAGTCAGCGTCA
The DNA here is from genome assembly GCF_944384765.1 of uncultured Agathobaculum sp. Lineage (GTDB taxonomy): Bacteria > Bacillota > Clostridia > Oscillospirales > Butyricicoccaceae > Agathobaculum. The sequence goes on from NZ_CALWUM010000001.1 coordinate 104,639, forward strand.
GGGCAGCGGCCTTGGCGGCGTCCTCCACCTGATAGACCTTGGTCACCCCAATGATAGGCAGTGTGCCCTTGGCGATGGCCCAGGCCACCGGCAGCTGCGCAACGGCCACACCGTGCCGGTCCGCGATCTCCTTCAATCCGGCGTTGAGCTTTTCCAGCTGCGGCAGCATGGGGTTATACACCGCGCCCCGGTCGGAGTCCGCCGGGAAGGGATGCTTCGTATCATACTTGCCGGACAGTGCGCCCTGCTCGAGCACCATGTAGGAGAAGAAGGTGATGCCGTTCTCCTTGCAGTAGTCCAGAATGCCGGAAGTCTCAGACGAGCGGTTTAACAGGCTGAAATGGTTCTGTATCGCGGAGATTTTCAGTCCTTCGGCCGCCAAAATGGCTTCTGCTTCCTTGATTTCCGCCAGATTGTGGTTGGACAGGCCGATGCGGCCGATTTTGCCTGTCTTTGCCAGCGGGATCAGCTTGCGGGTCCACTCCGGTGCGCCCACCGGATTGTGAATCCAGTAAATGTCCATCTCATCGGTCCCCAGCAGCTTGGCGCTGGTCTCATACAGCGCCGTCACCGCGTTCTCCGCGTTGGGGTCGGCGCACTGAGGCGTGAACTTATCCGAGATCAGATAGCTGTCCCGGGGATAATCCTTCAAAAATTCCCCAAGCACCTTTTCGGAAGCGCCCATGCCGTAGGCATAGGCAGTATCCCACAGGTTCAGGCCCGCTTTCATCCCGGCATCAAAGACCGGGCGCAGGTCGCCGGCGGTCAGGTTGCCGCCAAAGGTTCCGTCGTTGCCCCAGGCCCAGGCGCCCAGCGCGATTTTCGGTAATGGTTTCTGCTGCATATCGGTTTCCTCCCGTTTCTTTATGTTGTCTTTTATCTTTTGTTATGTGTTATGGAGCTGCCGGGGCACATGGCCTGCACTTGCGCGCCGCTCACGTTTGTCTGTCCGGCGCGGCGCAGGTGCCCCGCCCCGAAGCACAGCCCGGTTCGCTGTCTTGCTCCCTTCCTGATTACGCCTGGACGGCTTGCAGCGTGACCGTGCCGGACATTTCGCCGATCCGCTCTCCGCCGGAAACAACCTGCCCCAGTTCAAACAGGCCGGGGTTTTCGTTGTAGTCCCCGTAGAAGAATACCACATCGCCCCACGGCTCGTAATACGCCAGCGTCCCGGCGCCTGCCTGCGCCAGCGGCGCAGCCGAAGTGTCCAGTGCCGCATCGGGGTAGAAGATTTTCTCGTTGGTGCCGTAATCCTCTACCTGAACGGTGAGGGGCAGCATCGCGTAGAGGGCATCCGCGGCGGAGCCATCGTTCAGTTCATATACCGCTGTGCTGCCGCCAAACTGTACGGAGATCTGCCGCGCCGCCGCGGGCGCCGCAGCGTCCTGCGCTGCCGGACGGGAATACCCCAGTTCATTCACCCAGGCGCGGATCGCCGCCTCAGAGGAAGCGGCCTCCTCCTCAGAGCAGTCGAAAATATTGTCCGAGATTACGGCATCCGGCGCAGCCTCGGTGATGATCTCCACACTGCGTGCCAGCCCGCCCGTGCCGTGCGAACAAAACAGGTATACCTGCTTGCCGGAAAGGTCGTTTTCCTCCAAAAAAGTGAGCAGCGCCATGGGAACGCCGTACCACCAGTTGGGGTAACCCAGAAATACCGTATCGTACTCCTCCAGATTTTCTACGTTCTCTGCAAGCGCCGGCCGGGCGTCGTCGCCCCGCTCCTCGTTGGCTCGTTCCAGGCAGGCGTCCCAATCGCTCGGATACGGGTCGGTTACCCGGATGGCAAACAGGTCGCCGCCGGTTTCGTCCTGCACCCAGCCTGCCAGCTGCTGCACATTACCCGGCGGGACAACGCTGGGCGAAGTGACAGCATCCACATCATCCGCCAAAACGGCGTTATCCGCCCAGGAGAAGTACGCCACCAGAATGTTTTCCCCCTCTGTCCGGCCGGAAGGCTCCTGCGGTGCTGTCTGCACTTCCGCAGAGGAATCCGCAGCCGGTTCAGAGGCCGGCGTCCCGCCGCTCTGCCCGCACGCCGCAAGCGAAAATACCATCACGATGATCAAAAACAGAGAAAGAATTCGTTTCATGGCTTTTACCTCCTGTCCGTACTCGCGCCCGTTTCGCTCTGTGTGTGCGGTATCGCGTCCGAAATGGAACTTTTTCCTGCTTCCAGTTTCATTATAGCGGCACTGTATTTTAATGTCTAATACTTATCTTTTATCTTTTTCCATTCCAAAAATGTATAGCTCAAGCAACAGGAGGGCCTCCCGCACAAAACCGGGAGGCCCTCCTGTTGTTTATTCTATTTTAGCCCGCATCATATTGATCTCCTGCACGAACAGAGACGTAGCGGGAGTAAACAGCTGATTTTTCTTCCAGACCAACACGCTGCGGGTGGTGTGCTCCGGCGTGATGGGGATAAAGCGCAGCCGCGGGCTGCTGTGAATGGCCAGCGCACCGTCCAGGCAGAAGGCACACCCCAGCCCTTCTTCCACCAGCAGCACCGCGTTGGAGAGCAGCGTGTAGCTGAGTGGGATATGCAAATCCTTTTCCTCTTTTTTCAGCCAGTTCAGGATCTCCGCGCGCGCCCGTACGCGCAGCGGCAGGATGAGCGGATACTGGGTGACCTCCTCCGGCCGGATCGACTCCCGTTGCGCCAGCGGATGGTCATCCCGCATGAGCACGCCCCAGGTCTCTTTTTGCGACAGGCGGATATAATCATATTTTGAGGTGTCGACCGGCTCGAGCAGCAGGCCGACATCGATCAGCCCTTTGTCTATGCGGTCTTTGAGGGAATCCGCCACTTCATTGTACAGATGAAACCGCACCAGCGGATATTTCTCCGAAAACCGCTTCACCAGCTTTGCAAACAGGCGGCTGCCGATGGCTTCGACGGCGCCAATGGAAATTATGCCGCTGACCTCTGCATTCCGTTCTGCAAAGGACCGCTCCAGCCGGTCTGCGAGTTCCACGATCTCCTCCGCGCGCTGGCGGAAAAAGATGCCGTCGTCCGTCAGCGTCAGCCCGTTTTTGCCCCGGCTCATCAATGTGGTTCCAAGCTCCCGCTCCAGATCCATGATCTGACGGCTGAGTGTCGGCTGGGTGATATGCAGAATGTCCGCGGCCCGGGTGATATTCCCCTCTTGCGCTGCGGCCAAAAAATAACGCAGTGTGCGAAGCTCCATGAATTCGCCCCCTTTGCCAACAGTATAGCACATCCATACACGAGCGACAACATTCTTTCCATCCATGCGCCAATCGTATCAATAAACAGCAAAGGACAGCGCTTCCGCCCGATCGCGCAATACATGGGGAACGAAGCAGGCAACCGGGATACGTGCCGCATTGCCGTCGTTTCCTGCAAAAAAGGGAACGGCTGCCGCAGCAGCCGTTCCCCCGTCAGGTGACTATGTGAATATGCAGGTTGCCTTGTGTCGGATCAGCCATAAACCTTGCCAATGCACTCGCGGCACATGTCGGTCCACTTGCGGAAGCGCATCGGGTCGTGGCCGATGGTGTGGGTGTCCTTGAGGATGATCTCAAACGCCGTGCCCTTGCCGTCGGTCATCAGCTGCATGGTGTTCTTGCGCATCAGGTCCTCATCCCAGCCGTTGGTGATGAGCGACGGATTAGGCTTGCAGGAGAAGATCGCCTTCATGCCGATCTGGTCGCGCATGGACGCCACGTCCGCCCACGGAGAAACCGAAATACGGCGGATATTCGGGATCGCGAGCACGTCAGGCAGCTTCTTTTCCAGGTTGTCGCAGCAGCCGTACGCCGACAGGCCGAAGTTGGACAACAGGCGGCTCTCGTAGTCGATCGCGAACTCCTTGGTCATCTCGGGCGATACCGAAACGAACTCCTGCGACTCGGCATACGCCCACAGGTTTTTGAAGGTCAGCTTGTCGCCCGGCTTGAGATCGGGCAGGTCATGGGTGTAGCCATAGCCGCCGGTGCCGTTGTACTGGCAGCCGTTGTTCATCTCGAGCAGGCCCATGTCGAGCTGCTGCTGATACAGGTTCAGATAGCCCTTCTCGAGTACGCGCAGGATGGCGTGCATCTGGTCCGGGTAGTCATACAGATCGTAGAGCGCGTTTTCATAGCCGCGGATCTTGGTGTAGGTCTCCATCCAGGAGAATGCGATGTAGGTGTTGCCGCACCAGTGCACATCCAGGATGTCGCCCAGCAGATCCTGATGGATCTCGAGGTCGCGCTTCGAGCCCTCCTCGTCGTAGATCACCTTGGGCGCGACGAGCAGCTCTTCGATGCCGCCCTCTTCCATCTCGTCGTCCGTGATCAGCGGGTCGAACTCGGCCGCGGTCTCGTCGAACTTATAGTCTTTGCGCCAGAACGGGTTGATGGTCGAGATGGTCGGCACATGCACGGACTCATTGGTGAAGGCGTTGTGCGCCTGACGGCCCTCGAGCGTCCAGCCCGTGTCCGAAATGCGCTTGCGGCAGTCCCAGCGCATCTCCGCCGGCACGTCGTCGTTGATGACCTCAGCGCGGTAGATGCGGGCGCGCAGCGTCCACTCGATCTCGCGGGCGACCGGGTCCTGGCATACCAGGCTGTCCGGGGTGACGATCTCGCGCCATGCGCCCTCGGGCGAGCAGTCGATGACCGGCTGATCGGTCTTGAGGTCGTTGTGCGCATACCACAGCTTGCGGCGCTCTTCCATAATCGGCTGGTTTGCCAGCTCGGCCAGTCGCTTGGCCAGATCGCGGATTACTTCGCGTTCGTTTGCAGTAATCATGTGTCTGCCTCCTTGCAGCATGAAAAATAGGTTGGTTACTGTTTTGTGCGCCGGTGCGCCCCGCCCCTGGAGACGGGGCGCACCGGCGCTTGACAGAGAGGAAAAGGTAGCGTGTTTATACTTCGCCGCGGGCTTCGCGCTCTGCCAGATCCTGCATGATCCGGTCGTACTTCTTATCCAGCTGATAGAGCGCCAGCACGACGATGATGATTGCCCAGATAACCAGCGGGCCGAACTTGTAGACGTTGACGATCATGTCGAGCGCGCTGTCCGGCTGCGCGGTGCCGCCGGTGGTCGAGCTGATGAAGCCGGCCAGACCGAGCAGCGAGGTGATGGCGAACGAGGTCAGGCCGGCACCGATCTTGGAACCGACCGAGCCGCCTGCGAATACCATGCTCTCCTGACGGACGTGGGTCTTCCACTGGCCATATTCGACCGCGTCGCCCAGCATGCCGAATACCACAGAGTTAAACGGTGCCAGACCGATCGCACGCACGATGCAGCTGAAGAACAGCCACTGGATGCTGTACGGGTTGAGGAAGAACACCAGCTGGCCGACAAAGGCCAGGATCGCGCCGGCGAGCGACATGTTGCGCTTGCCGAACTTTTTGAGCAGGAACGGGCTGCAGAAAGTGCCGGCGACAAGGACCAGCGTTTCCACCAGATAGACCGTGGAGTACAGCCAGGTGTCGTTGTTGAAGATGTAGCGGCAGTAATACGGGAGGATGGTGCCGGTGAAGGTGAACAGGCCGTTCTGCATCGCCCACAGGATGAGGATCGCCCAGAAGTAGCGGTTGGTGACCAGCGCCTTGAGCGACTTGCCCAGCGGGATCTTGGCCTGCTTCTTGACCGCTTCGATCTGCACGTTCTCCTTGCAGAATGCGAAGTTGATGATCAGCAGGATGACTGCCAGCACCGCCCAGATGCTCATGGTCTTGATCCAGGCCATCTGGTCGTCGCCGAAGAACTGGATGAGCGGCAGGGATACGGTGACCGCGAGGATACGGCCGAACGGGGACAGGCCCATACGCACGATGCTCAGGTAGGCGCGCTCGTCCGAGTCGCGGGTCATCATGGCGGACAGCGAGCCGTACGGCAGGTTGATCGCCGTGTAGCAGATCGTGGTGCAGAAGTTATAGGTGACAAAGATGTACAGGAACTGAATGAACGCCGTGGTGTGCGGCACGGTGAACAGCAGCACCGCGCTGATGGCGAACGGCACGCTCATCCACAGCAGCCAGGGGCGGGATTTGCCCCACTTGGAATGGGTGTGCTCGACAACGACGCCCATGATCATATCGGATACGCCGTCGAACACACGGCTGAGCAGCATGACCAGGCCGACGGTGGCCGCCGGGATACCGGCGTAGTCCGTGTAGAACAGGGTCAGGATTGTGCTCATCATGCCGAAAACCAGGTTGCAGGCCGTGTCGCCGCAGCCATAGGCAAAACGTATGCCCCAATTGAGCTTGCCGCTGGCTTCCGGTGATTTCAAGGTGGTTTGGTTCATGTTTTCCATCCTTTCTTCCGAAGCTTCTCTTTTTCTCCTATATTTCACCTGCGGCGCGTGCGTCGCGCGCTCGCGCGCACCACAGGAAAATATCTTTATTTTGCTTTTCCATATCAGGGATCATATTCACTTATCTTGTTTTAATGTATTGTATTATATCTTGTTTATTACTTGTTTTTGTTTTTTATTTTTTCGTTTTATATCTCTTATCTTGGTTTAAGTTTATCATTTTTCCGAAATATCCGTTAGAATTGGACACTATAAAAATTAGCACAAAACAAAACTAATTTATCTTGCTTTATGTAATTTTGCCAAATCAGCTCCTGTACTCTTGGCCAAATCCTCCATATCTATTTCATTGATTTTGCTTTTCTTTTTCCGTGGATCGCGTTACAATATATATACAGAGAACAGATCAACCGTTTGAGGAAAGGAGGCGCAGCCATGCCTGTCCGCACCCATTACATTGACCGCGACGTGCCGGACGCTTCGGGCATCACCCTGCTGCAGGAGCAGGCAGCCGCAGACCACTCACCCATTCCGGCGTCTCGCCCGCCGCTGCACTGCCACGCCTTTTATGAGCTTGTGCTTGTGCTGCGCGGCAGCGCCGAGCTGTTCACCGGGCAGGGGCAGTTTTCACTCATCCCGGGCGACCTGCTGCTGCTCCCACCCGACCGGCCGCACGCCTATATCCTGCTGCGCGGCGCGCAGGCCTGCTGCTGCCGCTTCGAGGCAGACAGCCTCTCCGGCGCGCTTGCGGCTTCGCTGCACGATATGGTATACTGGAATACACCGAAAGGCAAAGCCACCGAAAAGCGTCTGCGCGAGCTGCGCGCCTTCGAGAGCGAGGCGCGTGCGGCGGGCGAGCCTGTGCTGCTGCACATGAGCGCGGCGCATATGCAGGGCCTGCTGCACCTGTCACACGCCGAGCTGGACGCGCTTTACCCCCTCCTGCAAGGCATTGGCCGCGAGCAGGAGGAGCGCCGCTTCGGTTTTGAGCAGATGAAACAGCTGCTGCTGCAGCAGATACTGGTGCAGGTGCGCCGCATCCAGCTGGGGCAGTTCGAGCAGCTCAGCCGCACCTCCTCGTGGAAGGAGGAGATGATCGGCGCGGTGCTCACGCAGATCGACCGCGATCTGGCGCAGGAGATCGACTTCGAGGCCATTGCGCACGAACAGGGCATCACCCTCGCCTACTTCCGCACCCTGTTCAAGGAGGTCACCGGTATGCCGCCGACCGACTACCTCAACCGCGTGCGCATCCTGCACGCGCTCGAGCTGCTGCAGACGAGCGACGCGCCGGTCGCCGAGATCGGCCGCGCGGTCGGCATTTACGACGCAAACTATTTTTCCCGCCTGTTCAAAAAGATCACCGGCTATCCGCCGCGCTATTTTAAGGCCATCCCGCCCGAAAACGGACAGTGACCTTGCATCTTAATGCTTCAGGAGGCAACGTATGAAAAGTTATGAGATCGGCGTACTGCCTGAGTCCGAATGGTTTTTCTTTTCCCCGTCCGAGGAGACCCGGAAGATGTTTTACTACCACACCATGTGCGGCCATTTTTACTGCAACCGCGATTACTACATCAAGCGCGAAACCTTTTCCCCGCTGCTGCTGATTTACGTCCGGCGCGGCACGTTTTTCTTTGAGCTTTCCGGCGAAAAACACGAGGCCCGCGCGGGGCAGATCGCGTTTTTCGACTGCCGCCAGCCGCACTACTATCACACCGCGGACGGCACCGAGTTTTACTACGTCCATTTCGACGGCCCGCAGGCGCACGAGCTGTGCCGCTACATCAACCAGACCAGCGGCCTGGTGATCGAGGGGGAAAACAACGGCGCCATCCTGCGCATGATGGACGAAATGGTCGCGTTCTACCAGAACGGCAGCAGCGAGAGCGTGTTCGACACCTCGGCCCGCATCTACCAGATGCTCATGCTGCTCAACAACCCGGTGCAGTCGCCCCGCCTGAAAAAGAACGACGACTCACTCATCCGCGTGGTCACCTATATCCGCAGCCATGTCGGCAAGCGCATCACCCTGCAGGAGATGGCCGACATCGCCGGACTGAGCCTGTACTACTTCTCCCACTTGTTCAAGGAGATGACCGGCCAGTCGCCCAACGAATTTGTCATCTACTCGCGCATCGACCGCGCCAAGGCGCTGCTGCTCACCTCCGACCTGTCGATCGCCGAAATCTCGCGCGAGGTCGGCTACCCCAACAGCAGCAACCTGATCACGCTGTTCACGCGGCGCGTGGGCTGCCCGCCTGCGCAGTTCCGCCGGGAAAACCGCGCCGCAGGCACAGCGGCGCTCGGGCCGGCGGAAACGGCAGAGGCGCAATAGGGTAGAGTTTGGATAGCCATGCGGCTATCCTCTCCCTCCCGTTGCACCGTACGTACCGGTCAGGTATACGGCGCTATATCAATGTAGATTCAAGTTTTAACTCAGATAATACACCAAAGGATCGACCAGTCCCGGTCGATCTTTTGTTTTACGCCCGAGTATTTCGGGGTTTAATGCGTAGTTCACTACATACATCCCGCATCGTCTGTACCATCCCAGACGGCTGTTTGCAACCTTATACAATTCTTCATCTGTAAAATTGCATCCTACTATCCGGTTCAGCTTCTGAAGATTCCGGTAGATGCGGCTTGGCTTTTTCCATTGTTTGAGTATCACGACTCTCACCTTGTGTCTGAGCTATTGTCCGTATTCGTCGAGGAATCCTTTCATATTGCCGATTCTGTAGTAGTTGACACATCCTTGGATGAGCCAGTTCAGCTGCATGAATGTAGATCTTATCGACCTTGCCGCCGCTTTTCGTCTGCACAATATCGCACGGGTCTTGTCATACAGCCTTTTCTTGCGGTCATCCGCAGGTCTGCACTTCCACCCGTCCCTGCCTTATATCTGACGAAATAGAGTCCTCGTGATTCGAGTTCCTTGTCGAGTTGTAGAACGACACATTGTCGTATCCATAAACGTCAAATTAAAATCTCCATGTTTAAGAAAAAACAACATGTTCCTATCGCTTATCAGAGTGTTCCATAAAGTCACAGAAGTCGCAAGGATAAACAAGCTGCTACGCAGTCCTTGCAACTCCTGCATCTTTATGGATAAGTACAGACAAGCGATTAAGAACCACTGTGCTATTGCCTGCTGAATGATACGGTCTGTGACGGTCGGGATACCAAGCTTTCGTATCCCTCCGTCTGGCTTGGGGATTTCCACTCGCCTGACAGGAGACGGGGTATACTTCCCCTTTCGGATTCTCTCTATCAGTTCTTGCTTATGTTCCTTCAGCCATGGCAGCGCCTCCTCGATGGTCATTCCATCTACTCCAGGCGCTCCTTTGTTTGCCTTCACTCTCCGGTATGCTGCATTGAGATTATCTCTATCAAGTATCTTACCTAAGATATCCGGCTCTGCACTGTCTCTTTCCTTCCATATCCGGTTGAATGAGCGGTGCGCTCTCACATACCCTTTGCGTTCCGCGCTATCTCTTTGTGAGCAGCTTTCTTCTTTGTTTTCTGTACCCATCTGCTCATTCCTCCTTTCCAGGTTGTACTCAAGACTCCTACTGATTCGGTCCTTCGCTGCATGCAGCTACTATGACCTCTGCTGACTTCTGTGCGCTCAACACCATCTCACGATAATGCTTATTCCTTTCGGAGCATTCCGCACAGATCTCCCCGGGTACCACACGTTTCTTTCCCTCCATCTATCTGCCGCATCTACTGTACATGATTCCGTGTAGCTATCGGGCTTCATCTTGATTGGCAGACTTACCCTCATGCACAGCCTTCTATGCGATTTCTGTTCGTCAGACCAGAGGTTTGCCCGTGGGTTAGTAGCTTCCCCACATCCGGCTTCCTTCAGATTCCACCTCACGATGGACACCCTTGCCTTCGGCTATGTCCTTCCCGCTACCGGGCGGACTCGGGTCTTTCACCCGTTAGAAACGTGCGCCGCCGGGCGCACCACACAAAAAAATCCCGCACACGAAAGCCTTCGTGTGCGGGATTTGCTATGGATGGGGCTTTGCTCAGTCCAGGATCGTGATGCGCTCGATCACCGGCTGATTTTCCGGCAGTACGGTGCCATTGTTGTCCTCGACCGGGGTGTTCTCGCAGATCTCGTCGACAATGTCCATGCCGTCGGTCACATATCCGAAGCAGGCATACTGCCCGTCCAGATAGGTGCTGTCCTGATGGACGATGAAGAACTGGGAGGAGGCGCTGTCCGGGTCGCTCGCGCGCGCCATCGAGATCGCGCCGCGCGTGTGCGACAGGTCATTCCGGATACCGTTTGTGTTGAACTCGCCCACAATGGTCTGATCCGAGCCGCCGGTGCCGTCGCCGTTCGGGTCGCCGCCCTGCATCATAAACCCATTGATGATGCGGTGGAAGGTCAGCCCGTCATAAAAGCCGCTCTCCGCCAGATCCATAAAGTTCTGCACCGTGACCGGTGCGGCGTCGCCGTCCAGCTCGACCGAAATCGTGCCCATGTCCTTGACCACGATCTCCGCATGGTGTGTGCCGATCCCCTCGGTCTGGGCTGTGTCCTGCGCACTGTCATCCGCCTGCGCGGTTTGCGATGTGCCGCCGCAGCCGCTCAGCAGCAGGGCAGCCAGCAGCGCAGCGGTCATAAAAAAGCGTTTTTTCATGTGCCATACTCCTTTTTGCAGTCTGCGTTTATTGTACTCCCAAACGCGCGGAGAATCCAGCCCTATTTTTTCTTCCCCCTTTCTGCGCCTTTATGCCGGGCCTATCCTTGCAGATCATCCGACAATATACCTGCTTTTTGTTGACGCACTTTGTGAAAGCCGGTATAATACAGATAGGTGTAAAATATCAGTTTTGTCTTTTTCGGGAGCATTGCTCCTATTTTTTTTCAAATGATCCGGCCTGATGGCCGGCCAAGCCGCATCCCACAGTTGGCCCGCTTGCCGGGCATCAGGAGAAGCCACTATGCAATATAAATTCAGCAAGCACTGGTCCTGGCGGCGCGCCGCAATCCTGTTCAGTGTGATTATTCTGGTGCTGTCTGGTGTGTTTGTTTACAAATCCATGCAGATTCACGAGCAGTCCCGCGAGCGGACACGTCAGTATCTGATCGATGTGACCTACCAGATCCACGAGCACATCGAAACCCAGATCGAGAAATCGCTGGAAATGCTGCGCCTGATCCGAAACGGCGCGCTGGATATCCCGCAGCAGGATCTCACCGCTTATCTGGCGGATCAAACCGAATTTTCCAATTTCAGCGAGCTGTATCTGGTGGATGATTTCGACCAGGCCGAAGCCTGGCTGCAATCCCATTACGGCGCGCAGCATACGCTCGACCGCAGCCGGCTCCGCCAGGGCAAGTCGCAGCTGATCGCCATTCCAGGCGAGGGCGCACTGGTGTACTTCACAGCCGACCACATTGATGAAAACCCGGCTGTCATCATTGGCATCAAGACCAACGAGCTGCTCAAGGAGCTGCTCAGCAACAACAGCTTTGATGACCAGGCGCTGACGCTCGTTATCTCCCAGTCGGGAACGATCATCACCTCGCAGACCGAGGAGAACTTTTTCGACCAGATCCACTCGTCCTACGCGGGCACGGCCTACGACCATGTGCCCCAGCTGTTTGAGCAGATGCGCACCGACCTGCAGGCTGGGCAAAGCGGCACGTTGTCCTTCCCCTCGACCGGCGGCGAAGCCCTGCTGCTCAGCTACGAGCCACTGTCCTTTTCCGACTGGTGTGTATTCACGGTGATCCCAGCCAAGGTGCTCGATGCCGGCATCGAGGACCTGACCATGCAGAACCTGATCCTGACGCTGGTCACCGTGCTGCTTCTGGGCGGCTGCACGATTTTCCTCATCGGGCAGCAGCGCCGCCACACCCGCCGCCTGATCGACGCCGCCTTTACCGACAAAATCACCGGCGGCTGGAACAATCTGCGCTTCCAGCTGGAGACCTCGCGCCGCCTGCAGGGCAACACCGGCTATACCATGATCGCGCTGGATGTGGCGGATTTCACCTTTCTCAACAACCTCTACGGTGTGCAGGCGGGAGATGATGTGATCCGGCACATCTTCATGCAGATCCTCCGCTGGCTGCAGCCGGACGAGATCGCCGCGCACAGCTCGGCGGACCTGTTTTACATCCTGATGCACACACAGGACCAGGACGAGATCACCGGGCGCCTGTCCGTGCTCAAGCAGCGCGCAGAACGCTATGACAAGCTCGGCGGCGGCAACTACCAGCTCGAACTGCACTTTGGAGCCTATCTCATCCGGGAGGCCGGCCGTTCGGTCACCTGGATGGAGGACAACGCCAATCTGGCCCGCAAGTACCACGACGGCCACCTCTGCTCGTTCTACCGCGCGGAAAAATGGGAGAAGAAAAAGCTCGAGCGCGAACTGATCAACGATATGCCCGACTCGCTGCGCAGCGGTGCGTTCGAGGTATACCTGCAGCCCAAGGTGCGGCTGTCGGATAACCGGGTGGACGGCGCGGAAGCGCTGATCCGCTGGAACCACCCGAAGAAGGGCCTCCTTTCGCCCGGCGTGTTCATCCCGGTCTTTGAAAAGGCGCGGCTGATCGCCCCGCTGGACCACTATATGTTCGAGCAGGTATGCAAGCTGCTGCACCGGTGGCGGCAGGAAGGGCGGGAGACCTGCGTGATCTCGGTCAACCTGTCGCGGCAGAACCTTGCAATCCCGGATCTGCTGCAAAAGTACCGCGCGATCTGCGATGCGTACGACGTGCCGCCCTCCGGCATCGAGCTGGAACTGACCGAGAGCATCTTTATGGAAAACACCGAGTGGATGCGCTGCTTTGTGCGCGAAATGCATGCGCAGGGCTTCCAGTGCTCGCTGGACGACTTCGGCTCGGGTTATTCCTCGCTCGGGCTGCTCCGGGAGCTGGATATCGACGTAATCAAGCTCGACCGCAGCTTTTTCACTGGCAGCGAGGCCGACCGCAAGGGGGCGCTGGTCATCCGCGCGATCCTGAAGCTGGCGCAGCAGCTGCACATCCGCACTGTGGCCGAGGGCATCGAACACACCGAGCAGGTAGAAATGCTCCGGAAGCTGGGCTGCGATCTGGTGCAGGGCTTTGTGTTTTTCCCGCCCATGCCGGTGGCGGATTTTGAGGCCCGGGCCTGCGACAACGGCACGCTGCGCCGTCTGGACCGGCCGGATGACGCACACTGAACATCCGCTGCAGGCTGTATGCATTGTATCAAAGCCGTGGCGCGGGCAAGCGGGGCACAGTACAGGAAAGGAGCAGGCCTATGGCCGAAAAATATCATTTTTTCAGCGATCCCGACGCAAAGCGTTATATTCTGGGCTGCCTGATTGCTATCGAAATCCTGGTATCCGTATCCTATATCGGCTATATCCACATTGAGCCGATTTCCATCACCCTTGCCTATATCCCGATCCTGATCACCGGCATACTGATGGGGCCGCTGGAGTCGACCATAGTCGGCGCGGTCTTCGGCGGGCTCAGCCTGTGGAAGGCCTCGGCCAGCTATGTGATGGCGGGCGACCGCATCTTCTCCCCGTTCGTGAGCGGCAGTCCGTTTAAGAGCCTGCTGCTCAGCATCGGCGCCCGGGCGCTGTTCGGTCTGGCCGTTGGCATACTGTACGACCTGGCAAAGCGGCGCAGCCGCCGCCCCGACCTCTGGGTCGGCGTAATCTCCTTCTTCGGGAAGGCGATACACTCGCTGCTGGTATACGGCGGCATGGCGCTGCTGTTCCCCGCAATGGGCTTTGGCATCGCGGACACTTTGCACAGCTTTTTCACGCTGAGCAACCTGATCACGATCACCGGAACCACGCTCATCGCCCTGCTCATCCGGCGCGGCCTGCGCTCGCGCCCCTTCCAGCTGTTCGAACAGCGGATGCAGATGTCCAAATCGCTCCGCGCATCGCAGCCCTCGCCCAGCCGCACCATGCTGGCGTCCATCCTGATCGAATTCCTCCTCACCTGCGCGGTCACCGTCTATTTTGTCGGGCGCACGCGGTATATGCTCGAGCAGGACGGCGTTGTTGTTTCCTCCGACATCCTGTCCGATCTGTTCCTGCTGCAATCCCAGTTCCTGCTCGGCATCCTGGCGCTGATGTTCCTGCTCGTCGTGTTTCAGGTGTTCCTCCGCCGCTATGCGGTATGCACTGAATACGAAACGCGGCTGGATGCGCTGACCGGCGTGTGGAACCGAAAAAACTTTTTCCAAAAGGGCGGGCAGGCGCTTTCCGCCATGGCGCGCCAAAACGCCTGGCACGGCTACTTTATCATGATTGACATCGACTGGTTCAAGCAGATCAACGATATGTTCGGCCATCCCGAAGGCGACCGCGTGCTGCACGATCTTGCGAAATGCCTGCGGTCTATTTTCGCCCCCATCGGGCTGATCGGCCGCCTGGGCGGCGACGAGTTTTCCATCCTGATCGACCGCCCGATCGAACGCGCACAGCTGGAAAGCAGGCTGCATACCTTTGCCGCACAGCTTGACCAGCTCGGCGCCCCGGCTTCCGGCGTTTCGTGCAGCATCGGTGTGCTTGCGATCACCCATCCCACCTCGGTCGAGGCGCTCTACCAGCAGGCAGACCAGCTGCTGTACCAGGCCAAGCAGCAGGGCCGCAGCCGCTTTATCTTCGGTGAATGAGCAGGAACGCCCCCGCACCCGTTAAAAAAGGACTCCCTGCACACAGGGAGTCCTTTTTTCATCCTACGCCGGAACCAGCGGAGGGATGGGCCGCCGTATAAAAAAATCCGAACCTGACGCCAATCGGCGTCAGGTTCGGATTTATCTTCTGGTGGGGTTGGCGGGGCTCGAACCCACGACCTCTCGCGTGTGAGGCGAACGCTCTGACCAGCTGAGCTACAACCCCGGCTGTTGTTACCTGATTATTATACCAGAAACCCGCCGGGGTTGCAAGACTTTTTTACTGTTTCCGGCCGCCCTTATCCATGCGGCCGAGCAGCGCCACGATCAGCGCGATCACGATCAGAACGGTAAAAATGCCGGCCATACCCTGTCCGAGCAGCTGAATGGCCTGCTGTACTGCTTCACTCATGTTATCTGCGCCCCTTTCTCACATAAAGAATCCGAGGATGACGCCGCCGGCGACAACCGAGGCGATCTGTCCCGAAACATTAGCCGCAACCGCGTGCATCAGCAGGTGGTTGGTGCGGTCGGCCTCCATGCCGAGCTTTTCAATCACGCGCGCGGACATCGGGAAGGCTGAAATACCCGCCGCGCCGACCATCGGGTTGACCTTGGTGCGGGTGAACAGGTTGAGCACCTTGGCGAACAGCACGCCGACCACCGAGTCGAGCACGAACGCGACCAGGCCCAGGCACAGGATGATCAGTGTCTCCTTGGTGACGAACTGGTCCGCACGCATGGAGAACGAAATCGTGATGCCCAGCAGCAGGGTGATCAGATTGGCCAGCTCGTGCTGCGCGGTCTTGGACAGGCTGTCCAGCACGCCGCACTCGCGGATCAGGTTGCCGAACATCAGGAAACCGACCAGCGCGACCGACGAGGGCGCGACCAGGCCCGCGACGATCGAAACCACGATCGGAAACAGGATGCGCGTGCGGCGGGAAACGCCGCTTGCCGCATAGGGCATCTTCATCGCGCGCTCCTTTTTGGTGGTCACCAGCTTGATGGCAAACGGCTGGATGATAGGTACGAGCGCCATATAGCTGTATGCCGCAACCGCAATCGCGCCGACGTACTTGGAGCCCAGCACCTGGGAAACCAGGATGGACGTCGGGCCGTCCGCCGCGCCGATGATGCCGATCGAGGCCGCGTCGATGATGTCAAAGCCGAGCAGCGCCGCGACGATGATGGTCAGGAAAATGCCTGCCTGCGCCGCCGCGCCAAACAAAAACAGCTTGGGATTGGCCAGCAGCGGGCCGAAGTCGATCATCGCGCCGATGCCGATGAACAGCAGCAGCGGGAACGCCTCGCTCGCCTCAATGCCGGCTTCAAACAGCCATTGGATGATGCCGTTTGTCTCGCCCACGCCCTGCGTGATCTGGTCGATCACGCCCGACATCGGCAGGTTGACCAGGATCGCGCCAAAGCCCATAGGCAGCAGCAGCGACGGCTCATACTCCTTTTCGATTGCCAGCCAGATGAGCAGGCCGCCGACCAGGTACATGACCACCTGCTGCCAGGTGATGGCAAGCAGGCCCTCATACAGAAATTCCACAAATACTCCCCCTCAACGAAAAACAGATGTTCGGAAAAACGCCGCCTGATACAAAAACAGACCTGCGTCTCCCCCCTTGGAGACGCAGGTCTGGTCATTTCAGGCAACAGCCAGAGCGGAGCCATGCCCCGTCATGTATGTTGACGATGCCGCGCGGCGGGCTGCCGCGCCGACTACTCCCCTTTGTCCTATGTAATCATACCATCGGACAAAGCGGGGTGTCAAGCAAAAGCGCAAAGGTTTTTGCCGGCTCAGTAGCCGTATGCGCCGTCCTCGAGCACCCATTTTCCGTCCGCGCCGCGGTACAGGGTGAACGACCAGCCCTCGGCCTGCTCGCGCCACGCATCATCATCGAACTGCGCGTCGCCTATGACGGTAATCACGTTTTCGATCGTCAGGCCGTCGTTTTGCACGTTGTCCTGCAAAACGCCGCTTTGCATAATATCCTGCGAGAAACTAAAATCGTGACTTACGTCATAGTGCAGGTTTTCGACCGAAAAGCCGTGCGCCCCCGCGTAGTCGCGCACCGCCTGACAGGCCGCCTCGATCTCGCTGTCCGAGAACCGCGCGCCGAAAATATCCGGGTTGGCTGCCTTGTGCTGCGCCCACACGGTTTGCACCCCCGTGCCTGCGACCGCGTCTTCGACTGCGTCCGCGTCCTGCTGCCAGCGCTGGTCCAGTTCAGCAAAGATGGCCTCGGCATACGCGCCGTCGGCCTGCGCCAGATAATACACCAGCGCCTCTGTCGCGCATCCGGAAAAGTCATTGCGTTCCTTGCACATCATATAGGTATAGGGGTCATACGCCCAGCCGGAGCCGCCCGCATCGCCCGCGTCCCACCGAACCGGCAGATAAACCGGCTGCGCCGCGCCGCCCAGCTGCACGGGCTTCATGGCGAGCGAAACCCGGCTGCCCGATGCAAAGACATACGAGAAATTCGTTTCCTGTCCGTCATCCGTGCTGTGCAGCCCATCCGCTGTGCCGCCCGACAGGCCGAGCGTCCATTCCGCCGCCTGCACCGGGTCGCGCAGGGCGGTGATGGAGGTGTCCGCCAGCAGGGTGCGCACACGGTCTTCCGAACAGGCGGGCAGCCCAAGGCCGGTGTCGTACAGCAGCAGGAACTCATCGAGCGTGGTCACGCCCGCCGCCGCATCCGCCAGCACCTGCGTGCGAATGGGCTGCGCGCTGTCGAGCGACTCGCCAAACCACACGCGCACCGCGCGGCGCATATCCTGAATCGGAGGATCGCCCGCAGACCCGACGATTGTGCAGGCGTTCTCCGCCGGGTCCGCCGTGATATCCCACTGACCGATGTAGCCATTCTCTCTGGCAATATAATACCTGCCGAGCTGGCGCAACGCGAGCGCCCGCTCGTTTTCCTGCTGGTCGCCGGTCTGCCCCTCAAACGAGAGCGCGCTGCCGTCCATTGCCTGTGCAGCCTGATACATCTCGGTATAAGCCGCTGTGATCTCCGGGTTCGCCGGGTCATACTGCACATCGGACGCAAATGCAAGAAACCAGGTCAGCCCATCCCGCTCGGCCAGCTCGACGCAGGGAATATAATAGTTTTGCACCCAGTCCTCGCCGAACGTATCGCGCAGCTCCGCGGTCGCGCCTGCCAGCAGCGTCATCACTGCGCCGCCGTCGGTCGGGTCGTCCGAATAGCCCGGCAGCGCATCGGGCAGCCCAAAGGTGACCGAACCATCTTCCCCGGTATTCACATAGGCGCGGTCTGCAAAGCAGTCGGGCAGCGTCAGCGTGTAGCCATAGGTGGCATTGGTATACACATTGCCCTCGAGCGCGGTCTCGCTCACCGCAGACGGCTCACTCTCCCCTACCGACACCGCGCACCCCAGCGTGCCGACCAGCAGGGCCGCCGCCACGATGAGCGCCGCGCCGCGCTTTTTGGTGCGCGTGTCAAAAATCCCCTCAAACCGCCGCATGAGCGTCTGCTTATCCCCGGTAAAGCAGGACACCAGCGCGCGCCGTTTGGCCTGCGCGGCCGCGGAGCGCAGAATGGTCTCGCCGTAGGCGCGGCGCGCGTCCACGTCCATGCCGCGCACCACCGCGTCGTCACAGGCAAGCTCGATGTCCTCCTGCGCGAAGCGCGCCAGCAGGTGCACGAGCGGATTGAACCAGTGCACCGACCGCGCCGCCGTGAGCAGCAGCTTGAGCCACAGGTCGCCGCGCTTGTAGTGCGTCAGCTCGTGCCGGAAGATGAACATAGCCTCCTGCGCGGAGAGCGCTTCATCCGGCAGGTAAAGCGCGGGTTTGATAAACCCTGCCAGCATCGGACAGTCCGCCGCCGGTGTGACGAGCAGCGGGATGTCCCGCCGGATGCCGAGCGCGCGCTTCTGCTCCTCAAGAACGGCGCGCAGCATATCCCGTTCGGCTGGCTGGCCTGTTCCCCGCGCCAGATACAGGAAGCTCATATAGCTGTACAGTTGCCAGATAGAGAACGCCGCCAGCCCCAGCATCCAGATGAATGCCAGCGCATAGCCCAAATCAAACGAAATCAGCGTGGGCATATCGTTCGGCGTCAGCGCCTGCGCCTGCTCGCTTGTCACCCAGCGTTCAGTGGTAAAGGCGCCGTCCTGCTCGATCACAGGCAGGCCCGCCCGTTCCAGCGCTGCCGGTGTGAATTCGGTCTGCGTCAGGTATGTGGTGCGCGGTGTAATCTGCACCGGCGCATCCGGCAGCGTGAGCTGTACCGGGATCAGCAACCGGATCGCCAAAAGCGCCCACACAAAGCAGATTGCCCGCGCCGGATAGCGCTTTTTCAGCACCTTGCGCAATATGAACAGCACCAGCGCTGCCGCCGACACGGTCAGCCCGATCTGTACCAGATTCAGCAGCAATTCGTTTCCAGTCATATCCTACCCCTCCTGTCCTACCGTCCCTGCGCGTCCAGGAAGGCGCGCAGGTCTGCCATGTCCTGCTCGGTCAGCGCGCCTGCGTCCGACAGGCTCGCGACCAGATTTTTCACCGACCCGCCGCACAGCCGGCGCACAAAGCTCGTGCTCTCCCGCTGCAGGTAGGTCTTGCGCGAGATAAGCGGCGTGTAATAGTTCTGCCGCCCCTCCTTTTCGCACGAAAGAAAGCCCTTGTCACACAGGCGCGAGAGGAACGTGAGCACGCTCGTCGCCTTCCACTCCTTGCTCACGCGCTGCTGCACGGCCGCGGCGGTTACCGGCGGCTCGAGCGACCAGACCGCCTGCATCACCTCAAGCTCGGCGTCCGGCAGGCTCTTCATCGTCTTCATCCAGATCCCCCCTTTTCTCTACAAACGTAAAACCATTTTCTATTTTTATTCTACATACGTAGAGCTATCCTGTCAAGTCATATTTTGTTTACAGTTTGGAACGTTGACAGCACCCGGGTTTTGCTGTATGCTAACAGTGTAAAACCAACCCTCGCAACCATAAAAGGAGCAAAGATATGCGCAAATTCACCGCGCTCGGGTTTGCGATCTGCGGCACTCTTCTGGTGGTGCTGCTGTTCATCGCCGGGCGCATGCTGTATGTCCATCTATACAGCCAATCCTTTGCAGATATCGCAGAGACCGACACGCCTGCTGTGCTCAGCATTACGGAAAACAGCACCGCGCTGCCCGACATCACCGACCCCGGAAGGATCAGCGCGTTCACCGAGCTGCTTGACAGCTATACTTATAAACCATACCCGCATCTCTTTCAGCCCGGCAAGGAGCAGCTGACCGCCAGCTGCCTCACGGTTACCTTTGAAAACGGCAATTCGATCGGCGTCAATGCGGATGGATATGTGTTCATAGGTGGCGAGCTGCGCGACATCGAGGGCAGCCGCGGGCAGGAATTTTATCACAAACTATACGTTCTGGTCTATCCGAACGCAAGCTAAAAGGAGCACCCTATGAAAAAGTTAACATCGCTGTGGCTGACGCTGCTGCTCGCGCTCGGCGCGCTGACCGGCTGCACACCGGATACGAGTGTCGGCGTGATCGGCGGCGCGGACGGGCCGACCCAGGTCTACGTTTCGGATGAGGGCAGCACGGCCGCCGCGGGCGACCCCAGCACCGCCGCCGGCGAGCAAATGGGCCCTGCGGTCACCGGAACCGAAACCGTGCTGCGCGGCAGCGAGCCGATCGCCGAGGACGGCAGCTACGACACCCGCGACGCGGTTGCGCTCTACCTGATGGAATACGGCACCCTGCCGCAGAATTACATCACCAAGGCTGAAGCGCAGGCGCTCGGCTGGGAGGGCGGCTCACTGCTCGCTTACGCGCCCGGCAAATCGATCGGCGGCGACCGATTCGGCAACTATGAGGGCGCGCTGCCGGAAAAGGATGGCCGCACCTACACCGAGTGCGATATTGATACCGCGGGCGCTGACGAGCGCGGCGCGGAACGCATCGTGTTTTCAAACGACGGGCTGATTTTCTACACCGCTGACCACTACCAGACATTCACACTGCTTTTGGGGGAGGAACAAGATGAGGGAGCTGCTGCTTGACGCAGAGACCCTGTACACGCGCGACCAGGCACACGACGCGCTAGCCAAGGTCTTTGGTTTTCCCGCGGATTACGGCCGCAATCTGGACGCTTTATACGATCTGCTGACCGCCTATCCCGCCGCGCGGCTGACCCTGCGCCATGCGGAGATGCTGGTCATCCACATGGGCAACTACGGCGAGCTGCTGTTACGCGTGCTGGCGGATGCGGCGGCGGAAAACCCTTCCTTTATCCTGCAAACCGAATAAAACGAGCAAACCCCGCCCGAACCGATCGGTTCGGGCGGGGTTTTATCATGCCGTCTCGCCGGGCAGACGCTGTTTGCCGTCCGCCGGGTCGCGCGGCATGGCGCGGCGCAGCGTCGAGCGGAGCAGCACGAGCGAGATCACAATCGACAGATAATCCGCCACCGTCTGGGTGAAGTTGATGCCGTTCAGGCCGAACACCGCATCCAGGATATACAGCAGCGGGATAAAGAACAGGCCCTGGCGGCAGACCGAGAGCACGGTCGCGGGCAGCGGGCGGCCGAGCGCCTGCATGCTGTTGATGGCGAGGAACAGCAGGCCCAGGATCGGCCCGGCCAGCGAGGTCGCAATCAGCATCGGCCCGCCATAGGCGACCACCTCGGCGTCGTCGATGAACAGCCCGACCACCGGCTCACTCCATATAATATATACCGCGCTGAGCACCGTGCCGCAAATCAGGGTCAGCACCGCACTGAACTTGAGGATACCCCAGAAGCGGTCGCGGTTGCTTGCGCCGTAGCAGTAGCCGAGCAGCGGCTGGATGCCGTTGGCAATACCCATGTGGACAAAGGCGATGAACATATACGCCTTGGTGACAATGCCCATCGCGGCGACCGCCTTGTCGCCGTATGCCACCAGCGCGTTATTGAGCAGCACGGTCGCCACGCTCATCAGCGCGGAGTTTGCGCCCGCAGGCAGGCCAATGGACAGCACGCGGCCGCCGATCCCCTTGCCTGCGCGCAGCGCGGCCGGGTGGATGGACAGCAGCGGGCTTTTGCGCGCAAAGTAATAGAGATAGTACACGCAGCCGAACACATTGCCCAGCACGGTCGCAATCGCCGCACCCGCGGTGTCCATGCCAAAGGTCAGGATGAAAATCGGGTCGAGCACGATGTTGACCACTGTGCCGATCATGCCGCCGATCATGGAAGCCTTGGCCGCGCCCTCGCCGCGCACGGTGTGGCCGAAGGTGTTGGCAAACAGGATAAACGGCGCGCCGAGCGCAATGTAAAACAGATAGTCTTTGGAAAACTGCCAGGTGTTTTCAGTCGCGCCGAGCAGGGCGAGCAGCGGGTCCATAAACACGATGATCAGCCCGCCGAGCACCACGCCGAAGGCGAGCGAAGCATAGCAGCAGAACGAGGACGCGGCGCGCGCCTTATCCTTTTCATTCTGGCCGAGCAGAATGGAGATCACCGCGCTGCCGCCGATCCCCAGCAGGTTGGCAATCGCCATATACATGACAAACACCGGATTGGTCAGCGAAACGGCCGCAACCTGAAACGCATCGTGCGTCTGGCCGACGAAAAACGTGTCCGCCATGTTGTACACCACGAGCACAAGCGACGAGATCACGGTCGGAATCGCCATTTGCAGCACCGCTCTTTTGATTGGCGCTTTTTCAAATACCTGTTCGTTTTGGTTCACAAAACCACCCTCTCACAAAAATGTATGCTGGCAAACTATTTGACCAAAATTTTTTATTCCAGACTTTGCAGCATCTTGCGGCACAGCGCCTTAAACTGCGCGGTCTCCTGCTCGGTCAGCGCCGCGGTGAAGCGGTGCTCGACCTCCTCGCGGATGGACAGGCACAGCTCATGCAGCTGCACGCCGCGCGGCTCAAGCTCGATTTTTTTGCACCGCCCGTCCTGTTCCACGCTTGTGCGCCGGATCAGCTGTTTGCGCTCCATCAGCGTGAGCATTTTGGAGGCTGTCGCCCGGGTGATGAAAAATTCCGCCTCGATGTCCTTCTGGAACACGTCCTCCCCGCGGTGGTTATACAGAAAATCCGTCACCCACAGGTTCATCAGGGAGCACTCGTCAAACGCCTTGCGGCTGTACAGGTAGTGCGCCAGCCGCACCGCGTGATTATCCAGCTTTTTGATGTAGAAGTTGACATCTGTATTGCTCTCGCCCTGCATACGGCACACCTCCCTTTTTGTTTGCTTGCAAATTATATGATAGCCTGATCTGCTGCAAATGTCAACCGGCAAGATGCCGCAATTTACGCGCCGCGGCAGGTCATTTCCCGTGCAGCCTGTGCCGCGCCGCAAAAAAACGGCCGCTTTGCGGCCGTTTTCCATGCAGGCAGGGGGTTATTCAATATTCTCTGCGCAGATAATCGAAATACTGGCGCTCTGCTGGTCGGTGGCAGGCTCCTCCTGCTTTTGCAACAGGTCGCCCAGCAGCATCAGCGGCTGGTAGCCCTGCCGGTACAGATCCTGCGTGATGGTCAGGTCGAGCGAGCCCTCCTGCAGCATGGTTTTGCGCCGCGGGGACATATCGTGTGCAATCACGCGGATCTTGCCCGCCATTCCGGCGGCCTTGACCGCGTCCACGCATCCGGTCACGCTGCGGTTGGCCATGTAGATCGCGCGCAGGCCGGTGATGTTTTGCAGCGCCTCGGTTACCTTATTATAAGTACGGCGGTAATCGTTGTAGGTTTCCACCACGTCGATCTGCTCGGCATAGAAGCCGCGCTCGCGCATACGGGCGCAGAACCCGTCCAGCCGCGTGCGGTGGCCGTTATACTCCAGGTTGCCGACCATTGCCAGCACATGGGCCTCCTGCGGGATGCACTTGCTGAGCAGCTCGGCGGCGATCCGGCCGCTCTTGGCATAGTCCTGCCCCACAAAGCACAGGCGGCGGCTCTCCGGCAAATCCGAGTTAAACGTGATGCACGGGATATGCTTTTCCGCCATCTCGTTGACCTTTGCCTCGATTGTCAGATCGTTGAGTGCACAGAGCGCGATCCCCTGCGCGCCCCAGCTGAGCAGTTCATCCAGCAAATCAATCGTCTCGACCGGAATGTCGCTCTCGCAGGTGCACACACGCACCTGTGCGCCGCGCTCGGCCAGCACAGCGCGCGCCGCGTCGATCCCACGGGTGACCTCATCGCGGAACGGACCCGCCCAGTTGGGCAGCACGACACCCAAACGCACGGGCGGCAGCTGCTGGCCGGTGCCGGCCTGCCGGTGCGCCTCGCGCGGGGACAGATAGCCGACCTCGCGGATCGCATTGAGCACGCGCTCGCGCACATCCGCGCGGACATAGGAACGGTTGTTGAGCACGCGGTCGACCGTGCCGCGTGAAACCCCGGCGCGTTCGGCCACCATCTGGATCGTTGGACGTTTGTTCATTTCTCTCACCTGCCAGTTGTTTTCCTTATTATAGCACAAATTCTGTGCTTTGTGTGCATCAAAACGCAGGCTTGTTCATTCATATGTGCAAGAGCACATATCATGTGCTTTCTTTCCGACCCTAAAACACGGCATTTTGCCTGTCCGCTCTGCATTTTTGCGCCGGCCGGTCTGCATTTCAGCTGGTTTTTCCTTTATTTTTTTGCTTTATCTTTGTCGAGAATGGCTAACTTTTCGGCCGTAAAATCGTCATTATTCCAATTTGCAATCCATTAACGCTCAATTTTTCGTGTTTTTGAACAAATACAGGCAATTCCCAAACATTTTGCCGGCCTTATCCGGACGGGCTGTTTTTTTCTCCCATTTTATCCGATTGACAACTGCTTTATGCCGGATTATAATAAGCACATAAAAGCACAGAGCACACAAACACATATTGAGAGAGAAAGGATGTAACGACATGAAAACCAAAAGATTGCTCGCTGCTCTGATGGCCGGTACTCTGATGCTCACCATGGCTGCTTGCAGCAGTGGCACCACCAGCAGCGAAACCACGGACGATAGCGGCTCCGCTGCAGAAGGCAGCGAAGGCGGCTACCGCATCAGCATGGTCCTCAAGACCAACTCCTCCGAGTTCTGGAAGATCATCCAGGCCGGCGCTGAGGCATATGCTGAGGAGCATCCGGATCTGGTTTCCGAGCTGTCCATCAAGGGCCCCCCGTCTGAGACCAGCTACCAGGAGCAGATCAACATGATCCAGACCGATCTGTCCGACGATACCTTCGACGGCTACCTGATCGCTCCGCTGCAGTCTGATTCTGTCGCAAAGCCTGATTGCGGATATCGACCGCCCGGTTATGGCGTTCGATACCGACATCGACTCCGATAAGTGCCTGGCCTTCATCGGCACCGGCAACAAGAACGCTGCTAAGGAAGGCGCTCTGGCTGCGGTAGAGGCTGCTAAGGAAGCCGGCTGGGAAGAGATCAAGTGCATTGAGATCGCGGGCGTTCAGGGCGACGCGACCAACACCGCTCGTATGGAAGGCTACGAGGAAGGCATCACCGAGGCCGGCGGCGAGTTCCTCACTGACGAGGTTCAGTATGCTGACGCAACCGCAACCAAGGCTGTTGACGCAATGAACGGCATCATGGGTCGTTACCCGGACGGCATTGCCATCATCTGCTCGAACAACGACGATATGGCGATCGCGGCGGCTCGTACCGCGCAGGCTAACCCGGCTTACGCAAACACCATCTTCCTCGGCTTCGACGGCCAGCAGTCCGCTTGCGAAGCGATCCTGGAAGGCAACCTGACCATGTCTGCTGCGCAGAACAACTACGACATCGGCTACAAGGCTGTTGAGAACATGGTTAAGTACCTGCAGGGCGAAGAGTACGGCGACGTTGATACCGGCACGGAGATCGTCACCAAGGACAATGCGCAGGACCGCATCGACCGCTTCGCTGAGTGGCTGGCGTAACAACAAAACCGTCTGATCACTCCAAATATTTTATTCGATCATCTGTTATGCAGGCGGCCCGGCCGCCTGCATACAGAAAGAACCGGATGCTTTGAGCTTTTATATCAGGTTCAATCACATTTTATCGTTGATAAAGCCCAGAACCCATTTTCTCTTCCAAACAAGTGACGCTCCAACGTTTGTTTTCAAGAAAAACTGGATGCTTTGAGCTTTTATTACAGGTAAGCAAACCCACCCACGGCTTGATAGGACCAACCCTCCTATTTCCTCTTACGAACAAGTGGCGCTCCAACGTTTGTTTTTAAGAAGAATCAGGATGCTCTGCATCATCCCTCCTGGATATGCACAGCTTACTGCGCCTTCAAGTCCGGCCGACCAGCAAAGGAGAACAACATGAAAGTAGGTATCATCGGCGCGGGCCGTATCGGCAAGGTACACGCCAAGAACATCTCTATGTTCGTGCCGGAGATGGAAATCAAGACCATCGCCGACCCGTTCATGAACGAGCAGACCGAAGCATTTGCCAAGCAGTGCGGTATCCCGAACTGCACCAAGGATGCCAACGACATCCTCAATGACCCGGAGATCGAAGCAGTTCTGATCTGCTCCTCCACCGACACCCATTCCAAGTACATCATCGAAGCGGCCCATGCGAAGAAGCACATCTTCTGCGAGAAGCCGATCGATTATGATCTGGCCAAGGTGCACGAGGCGATCAACGCGGCCAAGGAAGCCGGCGTCAAGCTGCAGATCGGTTTCTGCCGCCGCTTCGACCACAACCACCGTGCGGTTTACGACATGGTTCGTGAAGGCAAGGTTGGCAAGGTCAACATCGTCAAGATTTCTTCCCGTGACCCCGAGCCCCCGTCCATTGACTATGTCAAGGTTTCCGGCGGTATCTTCTACGACATGATGATCCACGACTTCGATATGGCGCGCTTCCTGGCGGGCAGCGAGGTCACCGAGGTCAACGCCATCGGTTCCGTGCTGGTTGATCCCGGCATCGGCGAGGCAGGCGACGTAGACACCGCGCTCGTTACCCTCAAGTTTGAGAACGGCGCAATCGGCGTGATCGACAACAGCCGCAAGGCGGTTTACGGTTACGACCAGCGCGTTGAGGTGTTTGGCTCCGAAGGCTGTGCCGAGGACCAGAACGACACCCCGAACACCGCGGTTCTGTCCACGGCGGACGGCGCGGTACACGGCACCGCGTACAAGGTCATGTGGGACCGCTACACCGGCGCGTTCGTTGCAGAGATGCAGGCGTTCGCTGACGCGGTCGTCAATGACAAGGAGACCCCTGTTACCGGCGAGGATGGCCTGTATCCGGTCCTGATGGCAGCTGCTGCCACCAAGTCCCTGCATGAGGGCCGCCCGGTCAAGATCTCCGAGATCGAGTAAGTAAAAAATCCGGTCAGCTGCCGTCTGGCAGTTGCACGAGAGAAAAGTAAATGGTATCATGGAGCAGGTATCCATGATACCATTTACATATCCTGTAATTTCTGGGAGGAATAAAATTATGGCACTGAGAAAATGCGCGTGCATCGATACGCTGTATACCGAGCTGGACTGGCTCGACCGCTTCCAGGCGGCTAAGGACGACGGCTTTGAGGCTGTCGAGTTCTGGGACTGGCGCATCCGCGATCTGGACGCAACCCGTGCGGCCGCTGAAAAGGCCGGCATTGCGATTTCCGGCTTCAACGGCGATGCGGACTACTCGCTCGTCGACCCGACCCACAAGGAGAAGTACATCGCGTTCCTGAAGGAATCCATCGCTGCGGCCAAGAAGGTCGGCGCGACCAGCGTCACCATCCACTCCAACGCGCTGGGCGAGGGCGGCATCGTTGTCGACCACTACGACAACCTGTCCCACACGGTCAAGCTCTGCTCGATGTATGACACCCTGCTTGCCTGCGCCAAGCTCGCAGAGGACGAGGGCATCAACCTCAACCTCGAGGCGCTCAACATCACCACCGACCACGTCGGCAACTTCCTGGCAACCACCCAGATGGGCGCTGAAATCGTCCGCCTGATCGGCTCGCCGCGCCTCAAGCTGCTGTACGACGTATACCACATGCAGATCAACGAGGGCTGCATCTGCGACACGATCTCCAACTATTCGGATTGCTTCGGCCATATCCATGTAGCGGACGCACCGGGCCGTCACGAGCCGGGCACGGGCGAGATCAACTACAAGAAGGTCATCCATCACCTCGAGGAATGCGGCTACACCGGCCGTGTTGGCTACGAGCTGTTCCCGCTGACCGACACCAAGACCGCTGTCAAGGCGATCATGGAGAACGCGTAACACGCGATTACACTGCGAAAACACAAAGAGGACGGATACCCGTCCTCTTTTTTCGTTCTGCCTGCAAAATTCTTCGCCCCAGCCGGTTGCTCCCGCAGCCGGTTACAGCTGGACCGAGGGCGCGCGCTGCTATCAGGAGAACATTTACGACCTTTCTTACGATGCGCTTGCGGACTGCACGCTTTCACTGGACACTTCGGTGTACCAGACCGCGATCCACGGCGACTGGCGCGTCACCTTCCGGCTGGAAGATGAATGAGCCGGATACAACAAAAAGCCCGGAACCTGTGGTTCCGGGCCCTTTTATGCTTGGGAATGGATTACGCCTTGTGCTCCTCGATATACTTGACGATATCGCCGATGGTGCTCATCTGGGTCGCTTCCTCGTCCGAAATCGTGACGCCGAAGTTCTCCTCGAGGTCCATCATCAGCTCAACAACGTCCAGGGAGTCCGCGTTCAGATCTTCCTTGACCTTGGTGTCCATGGTCATGGTGGAAGCGTCAGCGTCAAACTTGTCAGCCAGGATCTCACATACCTTTTCAAACATGGGAATTACACTCCTTCGTTTTCATCTTGATTTATTTGTCTGAAAACTCCGATCTTGCGGAATTTTTCATACCGTTTTTGCAGCAGGATATCAATATCGGTCTCGACCGACAGCTCAGCGAGCTGGTCGCGCAGCGCGCGGCCGACATTGCGGATGATATGCGCCGCCGACTGGCCCTCAGGCACAATGCCTTCGATCATACCGAACTCATACAGGTCCTGCGCGGTCAGGCGCAGCGCCTCCGCGGCCTCGCCCTCGCGCTTGGGGTCCTTCCACAGGATGGACGCACACGCACGCGGCGATACGACCGAGTAGATCGCGTTTTCCAGCATGAGCACACGGTCGGCCACAGCCAGCGCCAGCGCGCCGC
The DNA here is from genome assembly GCF_944384765.1 of uncultured Agathobaculum sp. Lineage (GTDB taxonomy): Bacteria > Bacillota > Clostridia > Oscillospirales > Butyricicoccaceae > Agathobaculum. The sequence goes on from NZ_CALWUM010000001.1 coordinate 133,711, forward strand.
CCGAGCCGCCCTCGCCCGTGACGATCGAAACCACCGGGGTGCGCAGCTCGATGAACTCATACAGGCAGCGGGCAATCGCCTCGCCCTGCCCGCGCTCCTCCGCGCCCGCGCCCGGGTAGGCACCCGAGGTGTCCACGAAGTTGATCACCGGGCGGTGGAACTTCTCCGCCTGGTGCGCCAGGCGCAGCGCCTTGCGGTAACCCTCCGGGTTGGCCATGCCGAAGTTCGCATCCATGTTCTGCTCGATGGTGCGGCCCTTGCGGTGGCCGATCACGGTCACCGGCGTGCCGTTAAAGTAGCCGATCCCCGCCATGATGGCGTGGTCATCCGCGAAATAGCGGTCGCCGTGCAGCTCGACAAAGTCGTCAAACAGCTCGTTGATGTAGTCACTGAGCATGGGCCGCTTGGTATCGTGGATGATGCGCATTTTTTCACTTGCCGTTTTGTTAGCCATGACGACGCACCTGCCATTTCTTTGCCTTGGGGCCGCAGTGGAGTTTGAGGATGGTCTCCAGCGTCTCCCGCAGCTGATTGCGCGGAACTATTTTATCACAGAAGCCGTGCGATAGCAAGAACTCCGAGGACTGAAAATCATCCGGCAGGGTCTGGCCGATCGTGCCCTCGATAACGCGGCGGCCGGCAAAGCCGATGGTCGTGCGCGGCTCAGCGAGGATGATGTCGCCCAGCATGGCAAACGACGCGGTCACGCCGCCGGTGGTCGGGTCGGTCAACACGGTGATATACAGCAGGCCCGCGTCCGAATGGCGGCGGGCCGCCGCGGACACCTTGGCCATCTGCAGCAGGGAGTACATGCCCTCCTGCATACGCGCGCCGCCCGAGCAGGTGAAGATCACCACGGGCAGGCTCTTCTCGGTCGCATACTCGAACAGGCGGGTGAGCTTTTCACCCACGACCGAGCCCATGGACGCCATCATAAAGTGGCTGTCCATCACGCCGATGCAGGTCTCGATGCCGCCGATCTTGCACACGCCGGTCTTGACTGCATCCGGCATACCGACCTTTTCCGCCAGCTCTGCGGTCTTTTCCGCGTAGCCCGGGAAGTCGATCGGGTCGGCCGGCGCGAGGTTGGCGTACAGCTCCTCGAAGCTGTCCTTATCCGCGATCTGGCGGATGCGCGTGCGCGCGAGCAGGCGCCCGTACCGCCCACAGTTCGGGCAGACATACAGGTTTTTGCCGTAGACATAGGCTTTGAGCTCTGCGCCGCAGCCTTTGCACTTGACTACCTTGACGGTGTCGTCCTCCTGCGGTTTCATCTCCATGGAGGTCTCACGTGTTTTTTGGAAAAGATCGATCAGTCCCACTCGTATTCCCCTCTCTTACTGGTCAAAATCGCCGTTGGCGATTGAATTGACGTTAAATGCCGCGTCCTCAAAGGCCTTGGAGCACAGGATGTGCATCTGGTAATCCGTGCTCGTAACCACGCCTTCAAACAGGGTTTCCGCCAGCGCGCGCCGCATGCGGTCGATCGCCTGCGTGCGGTCCGCGCCGTACACGATCAGCTTGCCGATCATGGAATCATAATACGGCGGGATGGTGTAGCCCTGATAGGCCGCAGAATCCACGCGCACGCCCGGTCCGCCCGGCAGGTGGAGTGACTCCAGCGTGCCCGGACAGGGCGCAAAGTTCCGCGACGGGTCCTCCGCGTTGATCCGGCACTCGATCGCGTGGCCGCGCAGCTCGATATCCTCCTGTTTGAAGGAGAGCGGCTCGCCCGCCGCGATGCGGATCTGCTCGCACACCAGATCCACGCCCGTCACCTGCTCGGTGACCGGATGCTCGACCTGGATGCGGGTGTTCATCTCGCAGAAATAAAAGTTGCGGTCGTTATCGACCAGAAATTCGATCGTGCCTGCGTTGCGGTAGCCCACGCGCCGCGCCAAGCTGACCGCGGCCTGCGTCATTTTCTCCCGCAGCTCGGGGGTGACAAACGCAGACGGCGACTCCTCGATGATCTTCTGATGGCGGCGCTGCACCGAGCATTCGCGCTCGAACAGGTGCACCACGTTACCATAGTTGTCCCCGAGGATCTGCACCTCGATGTGACGCGGGTTATGAATGTATTTTTCCATATACAAGCGGCCGTCGCCGAAATTGGCGACCGCCTCGGCGGATGCGCTGTCGTAGGCTTCCTTGAGCTCGCCCACGCTGTGCGCCACGCGGATGCCTTTGCCGCCGCCGCCCGACGCCGCCTTGACCATGACCGGATAGCCGATGCGCTCGGCCTCGCTGAGGGCTTCGTCAAAATCGCGCAGCGGACCGTCCGTACCCAGCGCGACCGGCACACCCGCGGCAATCGCGTTGCGCTTTGCCTCGGACTTGTCGCCCATCAGGCGGATGGTCGCCGCGGTCGGGCCGATGAAGGCCAGACCGGCCTGGGTGGTCTGCTCGGCAAAATCCGGATTTTCGGACAAAAAGCCGAAGCCCGGGTGGATCGCCTGACAGCCGGAGGCGAGCGCCGCGGAAATGATGTTCTGCATATTCAGGTAACTGTCCGCCGCGCGCGCCGGACCAATGCAGACGGCCTCGTCCGCGATCTGCGCGTGCAGCGCCTCGCGGTCGGCCTCGGAGTAAACGGCCACCGCGATCACGCCCAGATCGCGGCAGGCCTGAATGATGCGGACCGCGATCTCACCGCGGTTTGCAATCAGTACTTTTTGAAACATGCTTTCCCCTGCCTCAGTCCATGATGACCATGCACTTGATCTCCGCCTCGGCAGCCTTCTGGTCGCCCACCCAGGCGACGCCCTCGGCAACCGCCATCGGGCCGCGGCGCTTGGTAAACTTCACTTCCAGGCGGAGCGTATCGCCCGGCTTTGCCATCGCGCGGAACTTGGCCTTGTCGATGCCGGTATACACCGCGGTCTTGCCGCGGAACTCGGGCATGGACAGCAGCGCAACGCCGCCGCACTGGGCCAGCGCCTCCAGGCGGAACACCGCGGGCATGATCGGGTTGCCCGGGAAGTGGCCCTGGAAGAAGAATTCATCCCCGGTCAGGTGCAGTGTGCCGACAACGTGCTCCTCGTCCATTTCGAGGATCTCGTCCACCAGCAGCATGGGCGGGCGGTGCGGTAAGATCTCCATGATCTGTTCTTTGTTCAGCATATATATTATACCTCTTTCCTGCCAAGCACAAGGGTTTTTGCAAAATACCGTGCATTGCACACACTTTTTGTGCGATTTGCCGCATGATTTTGCGGAAAACCTTGCCTGCGTGCAGCGCAGCATATAACAGAAAATTGCCGCACCGCGGCAATTTTCATAAAAAGCCCATCTCTTGCCGGACTTTTTATCCCCCGATCCAGCCGCCTGGGGCGGCGTCATTCGGGTATCGGGATGCGGTTTCTACCGAAACCGCATCCCGCAACAGGGGGCTTTTGAAGCCCCCTATACTCATTCGATGATCGCGACCGTCTGGTTATATTCCACCATGTCGCCCGGCTGCGCAAGGATGCGCGTGACCGTGCCGTCACACGGGGACTTGATCTCGTTCATGGTCTTCATAGCCTCGATGATGCAGATCGTGTCGCCCTCCTTGACCTTCTGGCCGACCAGCACGAACGGCGGCGCGTCCGGCGACGGGGATGAGTAGAACGTGCCCACCAGCGGGCTCTTGACCTCGGTGCCGGAGGCGGGCGCTTCTGCCGCTTCGGCGGGGGCGGCCTGTCCGTCCGCGGCGGCGGCCGGAGCCGCTGCAGCGGGCACAGCCATGGCCGGGACGACCGGCGCCGGCGGCGCAGCCTTGATCTTAATCTTCACGTCGGCCATCTCGAGCTCGACCTCGCCGAGCTTTTTGCTCTGCAGCGCGTCCATCAGCTCGAGCGCGACGTTTTTCAGTTCGTTGATATCCATAAATTCGGGTTACACCTTCTTAAACAGGATGCAGGCATTGTGGCCGCCAAAGCCCAGCGCATTGGAAAGCGCCACATTGACCGGCATCTCGACTGCCTTGTTCGGCGTGATGTCCAGATCGCACTCCGGGTCGGGCTCCTTGTAGCCAATGGTCGGCGGGATGACGCCCTCGCGAATCGCCATAACACACGCGATCGCTTCGACTGCCGCCGCGCCGCCCAGCAGGTGGCCGGTCATCGACTTGGTCGAGGAGATCTTGACCTTGTAAGCCTCATCGCCAAACGCCTTTTTGATGGCGATGGTCTCGTATTTCTCATTGAGCGGGGTCGAAGTGCCGTGGGCGTTGATATAGTCCACGTCCGCAGGGGTGAGGCCCGCGTCCTCGATTGCGCCGCGAATCGCATGAGCAGCCGCACCGCCGTCCGGCGCAGGGCTGGTGATGTGGTAGGCATCGCCGGATGCGCCGTAGCCCGCAACCTCCGCCAGGATGGTCGCGCCGCGCGCCTGGGCGTGCGTCAGGCTCTCGAGCACGAGGCAGCCCGCGCCCTCACCCATGACAAAGCCCGAGCGGCGTGCGTCAAACGGGATGGAGGCGCACGTCGGGTCGTCGCCCGTATAAACCGCCTTCATATTGGCAAAGCCCGCCATCGAGATCGGGATGATGCCGTTCTCCGTGCCGCCGCACAGAACAACGTCCTGATAGCCGTGGCGGATGGCGCGCATCGCCTCACCGATCGAGTGGTTGCCGGTCGCGCAGGCGGAAACCGGGCAGAAATTCTCGCCCTTAAAGCCAAAGCGCATGGAGATATATGCCGCCGCCATGTTGGCGATCATCTCGGGCACGCACAGCGGGGAAACGCGGCCCGGGCCCTTTTCGAGCAGCTTGGGGATCTCCAGCTCTGCAATGTGCAGGCCGCCCACGCCCGAACCGTAGATCACGCCCGTGCGGTAGGGATCGAAATTCCCCTCCTTGAGGCCGGCCTGATCGACCGCCTGCTGCGCTGCCGCGAGCGCAAAATGGCAGTTGAGATCCATGCGGCGCGCCTCGCGCTTGTCCACATACTGGGTCACGTCGAAGTCCTTAACCTCGGCCGCCAGCTTCACCTTATAATCCGTTACATCGAAACGGGTGATCGGCCCAATGCCGCACTTGCCGGCCTTGAGCGATTCCCAAAACGTCGCTACGTCATTGCCCACCGGGGTGATTGCACCCATACCGGTGATGACTACTCGTTCCATGAAAGCAACTCCTCTTCCCCATAATTCCTGTGCACCGCGCGCTCATCTTGTGCGATACACGCCGCGGGAAGCGCGCGCCCCGCCGCGTGCAAGTGAAAGATTGGCCACACTCAGATCATGCCGCCGTCTGCAACGATGGTCTGGCCGGTGATAAAACTCGCGTTATCCGACACGAGGAAGGAAACCACGCCCGCGATCTCCTCCGGCTTGCCGAAGCGGCCGAGCGCGATCTGTTTTTTGGCGTTTTCCTTGAGCTCCTCGGACAGCTTGGATGTCATGTCCGTATCGATAAACCCGGGCGCGACCGCGTTGACCGTGATGCCGCGTGAGCCGAGTTCCTTGGCCGCGGTCTTGGTCATGCCGATCAGGCCGGCCTTGGCCGCGCAGTAGTTGATCTGGCCAAAGTTGCCCACCAGGCCCGAAATGGACGAAATATTGACGATGCGGCCCTGCTTGGCGCGCATCATCATTGCGCCGCACAACTGCAGCATATTGTAGGCGCCCTTGAGGTTGATGCGGATGACGTCGTCAAACTGCTCTTCCTTCATGCGCACCATCAGGCCGTCACGGGTGATGCCCGCGTTGTTGACCAAGATATACGGCACGCCGAGCGTTTCCTTGATCTCTTTAAGCGCCTTATCGCAGGCCGCGTGGTCGGAAACGTCCCACTGCATGGGTACGGCCTTCACGCCGTGCGCGCGGCACTTCTCCGCGACCGCCTCGGCCTTATCCACGCTCGAGGCGCAGTTGATAACGATATCGTGGCCGTCAGCGGCCAGCTTTTCCGCGATGGCTGCGCCAATGCCGCGCGAGCCGCCGGTTACGATTGCAAGTCCCATGGTGTTCTCCTTATTCAAAGCGCTTGTAAGCGTTGCGGAGCAGATCCTCCGCGTCCGCGGTCATGGTTTTGAGGACCTCCTCGCACGGGCGCAGCTGCTTGAGCATGCCCGCGATCTGGCCGGACATGAAGGTGCCCTCCTCATAGTTGCCGTCCTGCACGGCCTTGCGCAGCGAGCCCGAGGTCGCCGCTTCCAGCTCGGCCAGCGACTGCTCGGTGTTGATCTTCTCCAGCTCAAGGCACTTGCGCGCCATCGGGGTCTTGAGCGAACGCACCGGATGGCCGGACGGGCGGCCGGTGACAACGGTCGAGATATCGGTCGCCTTGAGCACAAGCTCCTTGTATTTATCCGAAATATAGCACTCGTTGGTCGCCAGGAACACGGTGCCGCACTGCACGCCTTCCGCGCCCAGCATGAAGGCCGCCGCCATACCGCGGCCGTCTGCAATGCCGCCCGCTGCGATGACCGGGATATCCACCGCGTCAACCACCTGCGGCACAAGCGGCATGGTGGTCAGCTCACCGATGTGGCCGCCGCCTTCCATACCTTCCGCGATGACCGCGTCCGCGCCCGCGCGTTCCATGCGTTTGGCCAGCGCGACCGACGCGATAACCGGCATGACCTTGATGCCGGCTTCCTTCCAGGAAGCCATATACTTGCCCGGATTGCCCGCGCCCGTGGTCAGCACCTCGATCTTCTCGTCGATGGCGAGCTGGGCGAGGTCATCCGCATTCGGGGAGAGCAGCATGATGTTCATACCAAGCGGCTTGTCCGTGATCGCACGCGCCTTGCGGATCTCATCGCGGATATAATCGACCGGCGCTGCGCCGCCCGCGATGATGCCGAGGCCGCCTGCCTTGGAAACCGCCGCCGCGAGGTGGTGCTCCGCGATCCACGCCATGGCGCCCTGCACGATCGGGTATTCAATACCGAGCAGTTCTGTAATCTTGGTTTTCATTTGCTTTCGCTCCCTCTTTACAGTTTGAGTACAAACGCACCATAAGTCAGGCCCGCGCCGAACCCGGTGCACACGATGGTCTGCCCCTTGGCGAGCAGGCCCTTTTTCCGCATTTCATCCAGGCAGATCGGCACACTTGCGGAGGAGGTGTTGCCGAAGTATTCCATGTTCACATAAACCTTTTCACGGGGCAGGTGATAGCGCTTGGCGATCACGTCGAGGATACGCAGGTTGGCCTGATGCGGCACTACCCAGTCGATCTCCTCCGGCTGTACGCCCGCGCGCTGCAGCGCCGTGTCGATGGCAAACGGCACCGCCTTTGCGGTAAACCGCACCACCGCCGCGCCCTGCATCTTGAGAAAGCGCGCCTTGGGGTCGACCGGCCGCTCGGGGGCAAACGGATCCTCGACCGGCAGCGCCTGCATGTGCAGGTAATCCGCACCCGAACCGTCCGCCGCGACAAAGGTGGACTGGATGCCAACCGTTTCATCCGCCGTGGCGCGGTAAACCGCCGCCGCGGCACCGTCGCCGAACAGGATACAGGTGGACCGGTCGGTGTAATCGATAATGCGGTGCAGCGTCTCGGCCGAGACAACCAGCACGGTTTTCGCCTTGCCGGCCTTGATGTAGCTGTCGGCAATATCGGTTGCGGAGATAAAGCCCGTGCAGGCGTTGTTGATGTCCATCGCGCCGACCTGACGCGCGCCCAGCTTGTCCTGCAAAATGCTGGCCGTGTTGGGCGTATTGTTGTCCGGTGTGCAGGTGCTCACCAGGATCAGGTCCAGCTCCTCTGCGCCGATGCCCGCATCCACGAGCGCGTCCTGCGCCGCGCCGAGCGCCAGCTCCCAGGTGTGGGTGTTCTTGGCGATGCGGCGCTCGCGCACGCCCGTGCGCTTGACGATCCACTCATCGCTGGTATCCACCATCTGCTCAAGCATCGCGTTGGTCAGGACAAAATCCGGGATACACGAGCCCGTTCCGATCAGTTGGCTGTTGATGATTTCCACGCTCCCCAAAAGTTCAAATCGCTCTCCCAAAAAGCGTGGAAAAGCGACAATAGTTTGATTGACAAAGTAATCCTTGACTATTATAATAAAAGGACACAAAATTGTCAACCTTTTCCGAGGTTTGACGGCGATTTTTGGAGGAACGAAGCATGGAATACGGTTTTGCATTTTTCCCCGGCCAGGGTGCGCAGGCGCCCGGCATGGGCAAGGATCTGTACGAAAATTCGCAGGCAGCCAAGCTGGTTTTCGAGGAAGCCAGCGAGGGCGCGGGGCTGGACGTGGCAAAGCTCTGCTTTGACAGCGACAAGGCCACCCTCTCCCGCACGGAGAACAGCCAGATCGCGATTTTCACCCACTCGATGGCAGCACTCGCCGCGCTCACCGAGGCTGGCGTGACCTTCAAGGCCGCGGCGGGCTTTTCGCTGGGCGAATACACCGCGCTGGCCGCCGCAGGCGTGGTTTCGCTTGCGGACGGCGTCAAGATCGTCTCCATGCGCGGCAAGCTGATGCAGCAGGCGGCGGACACGATCGACGGCGGCATGGCTGCGATCCTCGGCCTGGAGGACGCCAAGATCGAAGAGGCCTGCGCCAAGGTCACAAGCGGCATTGTCCGCCCGGTCAACTACAACTGCCCCGGCCAACTGGTGATCGCGGGCGAGCGCAAAGCGCTCGACGAGGCGATCGAAAACTGCAAGGCCGCCGGCGCGCGCCGCGCGCTGCCACTTGCGGTATCTGGTGCGTTCCACACCCCGCTGATGGCCAAGGCTGCGGCCGAGCTGCGCGCCTATGTGCAGGATTTCACCTTCTCCGCGCCCAAGATGGACATTTACTCCAATTTGGATGGCGAAGTACTCGACTGTTCGGACCTGCCCGCCCACCTCGAGCAGCACATGATTTCCCCCGTGCGCTGGACCCGGCTTGTGCAGAACGGCCTGGCGGCGGGTCTTACCACCGCGTGCGAGATCGGCCCAGGCAAGACGCTCACCGGGTTTGCAGGCAAGATCAGCAAGGAACTCAGCTGCCGCACCGTGCAGGACATGGCCGGCGTGCAGGCGGCCGCGGAGTAACCGTCCCGCGCACTGTTCCCAGCCAAGTAAAACATAGCCCCTGTTCCGCTTTGCCGCATCATGCGGCAGCCGGAACGGGGGCTGTCTTTTTTGTTGTTATCCGCCGAGCTGTTGCAGCAGTTCCTCCGCCGTGATATCGTCGATGCCGTAGCGCGGGATATTCAGCAGGGACTGCGGCAGGCCCTTGACCAGTGTGCTGGTCTGCGGCACGGTGCCGAACGTCATCTGGATGCCGGCCTGTGCCGCCACCGCACCAGACAGCAGGGTGGACTGCCCCTCCGGATAAGCCAGCGCATAGCAGCGCGTGCCGGTCGCCTGCTCCAGTTCCTGTCTAGCGCGTGAGAGATCATCTGAAAACGCCTGAATATAGGACTGCTCGCTCTCTCCTTCCAGCGGCAGGACGTTCTCGCGCACCGCACTGCCCTCTGGCTCAAACGGCGGCCACTGGTGGAAATCATAGGTGTGGGTCTGTACGGTGATCAGGCCGGATGCCAGCATCTCGTTTGCCTGCTCCCAGCTGAAATGCGGCGTCATGGCAAAATCCGTGTCCTTGTAGGTATCCTTGCCGACCGACACGCCAATGACAAAAATCGCTGCCTTCATATCCAGTTCCTTGAGGATCGGGTAGGCTAGCTCGTAGTTGCTGGCGTAGCCGTCGTCAAACGTGATGGCGATTGGCTTTTCAGGTAGCGGCGTGCCGTACCACACATAGTTATACAGGTCCTCCAGCGAGACCGTCTGATAGCCCGCCGCCTTGAGCGCCTCCATATGGGAGCGGAACACCTCCGTGCGGATGTCCGACGTGTCCTCCCCGTTATCGCTCAGGTGGTGATACATCAGCACCGGCACACTAGCGGTATACGCCGATTCCGGCTGGCTGCAGTCCTGCTCGAAATAGGCGCTGTCCGCCGGCATATCGCCGGTCACATAGCGCCCGAAGCCATCCGGCACATATATGCTGTCTCCGCCCGTGATCACGTCCACCATCATCTCACCGACCGAATTGCGGAAATGGGTCGCGTCATACCAGTAGCGCGGCTCATAGCTGATCGAGCTGTAAGAAAAATCCCAAATCGGCGTAACCTCGGACAGGGCATGCACAAACTGAGCCAGCCCCTCGCTCGAGAAATGCCGCAGATAATCCACATAGCACGGATTGTTGACCACGATCAGGTTAATGCCATGCTCCTCGCACAGGTCGCGGATCGCCGTCAGGCTTTTGACGCAGTTCTCGGTCTGGTACACGCCGTACTGCGCCTCCGGGTAATCGGTAAAGACCTGATACGCCTCCCGCTGCACATACTCCTCCAGGCTGCCGATCGGCTCGACATCGCGCAGGCGCTTGTCGTACGCGCCGGTTTCCACATCGAACACATCAAAGGTCTGCGGCATTTCGGTGTCGGTAAAATACGCCTTGAGCTTTTCGATGCCATAGGTCGGATTGAGGAACAGATAGTCCAGATAAAATGGCAACAGCGGCTTTTTGCTCACCTTGGCATGCATCCGGCTGTCCAGACTATCCTCCCCCACATCATAGAGGACGGCATTGTCCACATACAGGCTGACGACCAGGTTTTTCACTTCATAATTCTCCACCAGGTAGTCGGCCATCTGCTCCAGATCCAGCAGGTCTGCGCCATACATGATCATGTTGTAAAAGCTGGCGTCCAGCGCCTCGTTGAGCGGCTCGGTCGGGATGCTGCTAGACCCCGAACAGCCGAGGATATAGCTGTCGTACGCATCATGATGCTCGTCCAGCCACGCGATTTTGGCAACGCGCGGATTGCGCGTCATATCGTAACTGTAAAAATCCAGCAGGCGGTCCCCAAACACGCCATAGGGATCTGTGGCGACGTTGAACCCCGCCCAGACTGCGACGGTAACGGCCAGCGCGGCGACAAACATCACAAGCCATTTTTTTGCTGTCATAAATTGCGCAAACCTCCCGTCAGAACTGTGCGTAGATAAACTGTGCCGGTACATAATCCCCGCCTGTGCCGAACAGCAAAAGCAGCAGCGGCAGCAGCACCGCTGCAAACTGCACCGCCGGCGGCCGCGCCGCCAGCCACTGCCGGATATGCACCCCGCGCTCCTGAGCATACTCGACCGCCACCAGCACCGCCGAAGCAAGCGCCACGATCAGATAATCCGTCCATCCGATGCCAAGCGACAGCACCGTGTCCGAAAGCAGGGCCGCAGGCTGGAAATCCGTTACCGTGTTCCACAGCATAGCAAGGCCGGTCAGCAGCCGCGGCGCGCGGGTGATATACCGGCCGATGAACACGATCACACAGGTGCGTGCAATGCGGAATAGGCTCCATGCGCGGCTGTGCTCCTCCATGCGGAGCCGCGCGCGCCAAGATACGAATGTGGCCTCCAGCAGCAGGGATGTTGTGATGATAATGCCGTTATAAAAGCCGAAAAAGATATATTTCAGGCTGGAACCGTGCCAGATGCCGATGAGCAGATAGACCACAAAAGTCGCCAGCGACGTGGCTAGGATCTTGCCCGCCTTGCCCTTGATGTGCTTGCGCGACCAGCGGCCCAAGCGGCCGAACGGGCGCGACAGCGAGAGTGGGTAAAACACATAGTCCCGCATCCAGCTGCCCAGCGTGATATGCCAGCGGCGCCAGAAATCGGCCAGCGAATGGGCAAACAACGGCCGGCGGAAGTTCTCCGTCATCTCAATCCCCAGCATCTGTGCGGTGCCGCGCGTGATGTCGATACCGCCGGAAAAATCGCAGTACAGCTGAATGCAGTAGGCCAGCGTGCCCAGCGCCAGAATGCTGCCCGGATAGGACGATGGGCTGGTATACACCGTATCCGCCACCACACCGACCCGCTCCGCGATCAGCAGTTTTTTGAAAAAGCCCCACAGGATCAGCTGGATGCCCGCGCGCAGCTGCTCATAATCCACGCTGCGCCTGGCAAAAAGCTGCGGCGCCAGCTGATGATAGCGGCTGATCGGCCCCTGGATGATCTGCGGGAAAAACGAGGTAAACAGCGCCAGCTTCGCCAGGTTGCGCTGCGGCTCCTGTTTGCCGCGGTACACGTCGATCACATAGCCGACGGACTGGAAAACAAAAAACGACACGCCCAGCGGCATGAGCAAATCCAGCCGGGGCAGCGCCGTGCCCAGGGCGCGGTCGAGCAGCCCGGCGGTGTAATCCCAGTATTTCAGCAAAAACAGCATGCCGAAGTTGAGCACGCACGCCGCCGCGACAACCGCCTTTTTCCTGTGCCGGATGCGCTGCTGCAGGCCGGCCTTATCCGCGTCGGACAGGGCTTTGCGCTGTGCATTCAGCCTGCCGAGCAGCAGTCCCGCGGCATAGACCGTCACGGTTGTGAACAGCAGGTAGACCACCGTCCGCACACCGCTGCTGCAATAGAACACATAGCTTGCCGCAAGCAGGATCATCCACTGCATCCGTTTGGGGATGCAGTAGTACACCACCGTCAGCAGGACGAGAAAGGCGATATAGGTGAAAGAGGTGAATGACATGGGATTACTGCAGCCTCTGGATCATATCCCACATACTCTGCGCCGAATTAAAGTTCTCCGGCGTCAGGTCGTCCACCGTGATCTCCACCGAAAACGCCTCCATCAGCTCGGAAACGATCGTCACAATATCCAGCGACTCGATCAGGCCGTCGTCGACCAGCGCGGTCTCATTGCGGAAGTCGATCCCCGGGCAGCACTCGGTCAAAATCTCAATCAGCTTATCCATTTTGTATTCCTCCTGTATCTGTTGTTCTTTATCGTATCATGACGGTACTTGTCCATCCATCCGGCGCAAACCCTTCCGCCTGATAGACGTGCTGTGCCGCCGCGTTGTCCGCACCCGTCCACACGGTTGCGCGGCAGGCGGCGGTCACGCTGTTAAAGCGGCCGACCAGCGTGCGGGCCAGCCCCTGTCCGCGCCGGGCGGGCGAAACCGCCAGCTGGCGGATCTCCGCAGTGCGGCCGGGCAGAAAGCGCAGCAGCGCATCCGCGCCGTGCGTCAAAACGCAGCCTGCGCGCAGATCCTGCACAAATTCCTCCCACACCGGCAGGCAGCCGGTGAGCGGATCAAAGCTCTCCGTAAGCAGCCAGTACAGCGCGCGGGCATCTTCTTCCGCCGGGGCCGCTGCGGGTTCGTCCTGCGCCTCCAGCGCAGGACGCGCCAGCCGGATGCGCCGCAGCCGCACGGCAAAGCCGAGACGGGTGAAGTATGCCTGCGCCGCGTCCGCCCGCTGCGGCCGGTGCGGCAGCTCGACCAGCGTGTTGGCCGGCAGGCCAGCCTCTGGCAGCGCCTCGAGGTCGGTCAGGTAATAATGCAGCACCGCGTGCCCTGGCCGGCGCCGCAGCAGGAACAGTCCGCCCGCCCAGCTGTAAACCGACAGGGTGCCGCGCGCTATTTCGCCGCGCAGCTCCTCCGCGCCCAGGATGCGGTTGGTCAGCACGCCCGGGCGGAACTGGCTGCTGATCAGCGCGGACAGCGCCCCATAGTCACGAACGGTCTGCACGGCTGTATTCCTCCCGCAGGGCCACCCGATCCACCTTGCCGTTTGCATTGTGCGGCAGGCGGTCGTGCGGCCGCCAGATATTGGGCAGCATATAGCGGGGCAGGCGATCCTTCAGCTGCGCCACCAGCGCATCCGGCGTCAGTCCCCCTTCATAGCAGCACACGATGCGGTCGCGCTCGCTGTCAAAAAAGCAGATGGCATCCGGCACGCCCGCAAGGGACAGCAGCGCGGTTTCGATTTCGCCCAACTCGATCCGGTAGCCCATGTGCTTGATCTGCCCGTCCTTGCGGGCGGAAAAATAGAGCAGCCCATCCGCGCCGCGCACGCCGATGTCGCCGGTCCGGTAAATCCGGTCGGGATAGGCTGGATTGAGCGGGTTCTGCACAAAAGCGGCGGCGGTTTTCTCCGGTTCTCCATAGTAGCCGCACGCCAGGCCAATACCGCGCACGCAGATCTCCCCCGGCTCCCCGTCCGCCGCTGGACACATCGCATCGTTCAGCAGCAGCACCTGCTTGTTGCGGCAGGCTGTGCCGATCGGCAGCGGCTCTTCATCGGAAAAGCTGCGATCCAACGGCACGGGATACCAGGTACAGTCCACGGTCACCTCGGTTGGACCGTACAGGTTGATATACTGCACCCCGGGCAACGCGCGCCGCCAGACATTCAAATTGCGCGCCATCAGCGCTTCACCGCCAACAATGACGCAGCGCAGGCTGCGCGGCTGGCATTTTTCCAGCGCCTTTGCATTTGCCACCAGATTGAACGCCGAAGTTGCCCAGATCAGCGCGGTGGCGCCGATGCGTTCGATCTCGCGCAGCAGCATCAGTGGGAACATAAACAGTTTTTTGGGCAGAATGTGCGTGGCTGCGCCGCATTTGAGGGTCAGATAAATGTCCTTTACCGACAGGTCAAAGTAAAACGGCGCCTGGTTGGCAAGAATATCGGCCTCGCCGATCCCGCTCGCCTCCGCCATCCACTCGGTAAAGTCGATCACCGCCCGGTGCGAGATCACAATGCCCTTGGGCGTGCCGGTCGAGCCCGAGGTGAAAATCACATAAGCGGGGTCGATATCCAGCACCATGGCGCGGCGGGCCGCCACCAGCGCCGCATCCGGCGCGGTGTTTTCCACCTCCTCCAGGCAGAGCAGCGGGCAGCCCGCATCGATTGCCGGCAGCACGCCCTGCTGGTCCGCCGCATACAGCAGCAGCGCCGGCTGCAGCTGATCCAGCACGGCCTGCATCCGCCGGGCAGGCATCCGCTCGTCGATCGGCACATAGAAATTACCGCTTGCCAACACACCCTGAAAGGCAGCCAGCGTGATCGCCGTGCGCCCCACCAGCACAGCGACCGGCCGGTTCACCGCCTCTGTCCGCTGTGCGATCGCCGCGGCGCACCGGTGGGCAAAATCCAGCAGCTGCGCAAAGGTGAAGCTGCGCTTTTCATCTGCGAACGCCGTTTTTTCCGGCACGCGCGCCGCTGAATTTTCCAGATATTCCAACAGATTCAACATCAATCCGGTTTCCAGCCTTTCTTTCCGCCCCCGCCTGTCCGCAGCGGACGGGCGGGGTTTGCACAAACCAATTCTTTTATACTATACCACGGAAATCATACGCCCGCAACGCATTTGCGGAATCTTTCTCTATTTTATGCATGGTTCCCGCCCCAAAAGCGGCGCGGCGACGGCCCGCCCTGCAAGTACCTTCCGCCAGACGGCAGCGTGCCCGCGCCGCGGCGCAGCTTCCATACAAACCCGCCTTACGGCGGGTTTTCCCAAACGAAAAAAACAGGCCTGAACGCTCGTTTCAGACCTGTTTTTCTTGGGTCAGTATGTCCGGCTCGTGCGCGTCAAGCCATGCGCCTGACGCGAACTGATCAAAATACCGGCACAACCGCGCCCTTATAAGTGTCCTCGATGAACTGCTTGACCGTGTCGCTTCTGAGCGCATCGGCCAGCGCCTGGATTTTCTCGCTGTTTTCATCGCCGTTGCGGCAGGCCACGGTGTTGATATACACCTGCGCATACTCCGGGTTCTCGGTGATGAGCGAGTCCTCGTTCGCGTTCAGGTCAGCCTGCAGCGCATAGTTGCCGTTGATGACCGCGAGGTCCACGTCCGCCAGCGAGCGCGGCAGCTGCTCGGCTGCGATCTCCTGGATGTTCAGGTTTTTCGGATTTTCCACAATGTCCAGTACGGTCGCGTCCGAGGTCGGGTCAATGCCGTCCGCCAGCGTGATCAGGCCCGCATCCTGCAGCAGCAGGAGCGCGCGGGTCTCGTTCGAGCCGTCGTTCGGCACAGCGATGGTCGCGCCGTCCGCCAGCTCCTCGAGCGTTGCGGTCTTGCCCGGATAGATGCCGAACGGCTCATAGTGCATCTCGATTGCGGAGACCAGATCGGCATTGTTTTCCTTGTTGAAGTTGTTCAGGTACGGAATGTGCTGGAAGTAATTCGCGTCCAGATCGCCATCCACCAGTGCGGTGTTGGGCTGCACATAGTCGGTGAACTCCACAACCTCGAGCGTCCAGCCCGCCTCGGCAAGCACATCCTTAGCTGCGTTCAGGATTTCCGCATGCGGCGTGGGCGAAGCGCCGACCACGATGGTCTTGTCGTCGGATGCGCCGCCTTCCGCGGTCTGTGCGTCGCTCCCGCCGCCGCAGGCGGTCAGGGCGGACAGGCACAGCGCGCCTGCCAGCAGAGCTGCAATTTTCTTCTTCATGGCATAGTCTCTCCTTTTTTTGCTTTTTTGCTTTTCTTTTTTCCTTTTCCCAATCAACGAAACCGCGCTGCCCGGCGTATTTTGGCGCGCCGGCGGCCCGATTCCGTTTGATTCTGTTTTGCACGGGCACAGCCGTGCGGTTTTCCGGGCGCGCGGGGCGGCGCACAGGCGTCAAGCTGTCAACAATCCGCCGCGCCGGTCACTTTTCCGTGCACTTAATGCCGTAATTGCCCCGGCTACCGGGCTCATAGCCGCGGTACACCTCATAGTCCTTCCCGTCGATGCGGACGGTGTCCTCCGCAGGGAACGAACAGGACCAGCCGTTTTGGGCACAGTAGCCGGAAATGGCGTCTTTTGCCTTTGTGGCGGTCGGGTAGGTTCCGCTGTCCTCATAAGGGACCCAAAATGCCTTTTTGAACATAAGCCGCACCTCTTTTCTGTCCCCTGCTCCGCCCCGGGCGTCCCGCCGGATTATCGGTTGCGCTTGTCCAGATGCCGCGCAAGCCACATACCGCAGGTCTGGAAGATCTGCACCACCACCACGATGATGATGACCGCAACCAGCATGATCTCAAAATTATACCGGTTATAGCCGTAGTTGACCGCGACCGTACCCAGGCCGCCGCCGCCGATAAAGCCCGCCATCGCGGAATAACCCAAAATGGTCACGATCGAAATCGCGCCGCCCACCATGAGCGAGGGCTTGGCCTCGGGCACGAGCACCTTGCGCACGATCTGCCAGGGCGACGCGCCCATGGACTGCGCCGCTTCGATCACACCGAAGGGCACCTCCTTGATCGAGGACTCGACCATGCGCGCGACATAGGGCGCAGCCGCCACGGTCAGCGGCACGATCATCGCGGTTGTGCCGATCGCGCGGCCCGCGATCGCGCGCGTCAGCGGCGTGATCATGACCGCGAGGATCAAAAACGGGATCGAGCGCAGGATGTTGACGATCACGCCCACCACCGCGTTGACCACGGGCATCGGCCGGATGCCCTCCTTATCGGTCACGACCAGCAGCAGGCCGAGCGGCAGGCCGATCACATAGGACACCGCGGTCGACACGATGACCATATACAGGGTTTCCCACAGGCTCTGGGCCCATACCTCAGGTGAAAGCATCCGCGTCCCCCTCCTCTACATGCACATTCTGGGTTTCGAGGTACGCCAGCGCGCGCTTTGCCGCGCGCTCGTCCTCGGGCAGCTGTAAAATCATCTGACCGTAGGCGCGGCCGTCGATGTCTTTGGTGTCTGCAAACATGATGTTGACCGGTGCCTTACACTCAAGCACCATGTTGGACACCACCGGTTCGAACGACGAGTTGCCGTCGAACACAATGCGGCAGTAATGCCGGCCGGTGGCAAGTTTATCGCGCTTTCCGTCCGGGTAGATGAGCTGCTTTGCCATTGCGGACTGCGGCCGGGTGAACACCTGCTCGACCGGCCCGACCTCGGCAATGTGGCTGGAATCGATGATCGCCACGCGCTGGCATATCTCCTCGATGACCGCCATCTCGTGCGTGATGACGATGATCGTGATGCCGAGCGTGCGGTTGATCTCTTTGAGCAGCGCGAGGATGGAGCGCGTGGTCGTCGGGTCGAGCGCGCTGGTGGCCTCGTCGCACAGCAGAATCTTGGGGTTTGTCGCCAGCGCACGGGCGATCGCCACGCGCTGCTGCTGCCCGCCGGACAGCTGGGACGGGTAATTGTCCGCCCGGTCGGAAAGGCCGACGGTTTCGAGCAGCTCGCGCGCCCGTTTTTCCGCCTCCGCCTTTTTGACGCCCGCGATCTCGAGCGGGAAGCAGATGTTTTGCAGCGCCGTGCGCTGCTGCAGCAGGTTAAACTGCTGGAAGATCATACCCATCGAGCGGCGCGCCTCGAGCAGCTGCTTTTTGGAGAGCCTGCCGAGCTCCTGCCCGTCCACCGTGACCGTGCCCTCGGTCGGCTTCTCCAGAAAGTTGATGCAGCGCACGAGCGTGCTTTTGCCCGCGCCGGACAGGCCGATGATGCCGAAGATTTCGCCGCGGTAAATCTCCAGATCAATGCCGTCGAGCGCAACCACAGTACCCGCGCGGCCGCGGAAGGTCTTATTCAGGTGCTGTATGCGGACGATACAATCCTTGTCCAAGTCCACTCCTCCTTTTCAAAATAAAAGCGGAAAGCAGACAATCTGCTTTCCGCTCGTTTCCCATCTTTGCTGCGCGCCGCATGACAAGCGGCCCGCTTACAGCTTTGCAACCTGTGTTTTCAAGGCTGCTTCGCAGAAAAACGAGCAGAACCGCACATCATGCACATTTCCTTCCGGACCAAAAGCATTGCGGTTTCCTCCTTTTCCTACGAAATCAATAGAGTTTCATCTCTGTGGTTTTAGTGTATTCTATTCCGCGGGATTTGTCAAGGTTTTTCTGCCCGCGATGCGCCGCCCAGCGCGTGAAACACAGGGAATTTGCACCAGAGACAAAAAAACGTCTTGCTTTTTGGCGCGGGCGGGGTATAATGAAATCGAACAAATGTTCGTATTTCAGTTGTAGGAGGTATCCCAATGTCCGGCCGTACCTATCTCGCCATCGACCTGAAATCCTTTTACGCCTCGGTCGAGTGCGTCGAGCGCGGGCTCGATCCGCTGACCACCAACCTGGTTGTGGCCGACCCCGACCGCACGGAAAAGACCATTTGCCTTGCCGTGTCCCCCGCGCTCAAGGCTTACGGCATTCCCGGCCGCGCGCGGCTGTTCGAGGTGGTGCAGCGCGTCCGCGAAGTCAATGCAGCGCGCCGCCTGCGCGCCCCGGGGCGCTGCCTTGCGGGCGAATCGTGGGATGCGGCAGCGCTCGCGGCCGATCCTGCGCTCGCGCTGTCCTATCTCACCGCCGTGCCGCGCATGGCGCACTATATCGCTTACAGCACGCGTATCTACCAGATCTACCTGCAATTTGTCGCGCCCGAGGACATCCATGTCTACTCGATCGACGAGGTGTTCATCGACGCCACGCCCTACCTTGCCGCGGGCGGGCTGACCGCCCGCGCGCTTGCGCAGCGCATGGTGCAGGCTGTACTGCGTGAGACCGGCATCACTGCCACGGCCGGCATCGGCAGCAATCTGTATCTGTGCAAGGTGGCGATGGACATTGTCGCCAAGCACGTCAGCCCCGACCGCAACGGCGTGCGCATCGCCGCATTGAACGAGCGCTCCTATCGCCGCCTGCTGTGGGACCACCGCCCGCTGACCGACTTCTGGCGCGTCGGCCGCGGCTATGCGCGCAAGCTCGAAGCCAACGGATTGTTCACCATGGGCGACATCGCGCGCTGTTCGCTCGGCGGGCCGGGCGACTACCACAACCAGCAGCTGCTGTACCGGCTGTTCGGCGTGAACGCCGAGCTGCTCATCGACCACGCCTGGGGCTGGGAACCGTGCACCATGGCAGACATCAAAGCCTACCGCCCGGCCGCGCACAGCCTGGGCGCGGGACAGGTGCTGCACGAACCCTATCCCTTTGACCGGGCGCGGCTCGTGCTGCACGAAATGGCCGAGCAGCTCGCGCTCGACCTGACCGAAAAGCACCTGCTGACCGCGCAGCTCGTGCTCACAGTGGGGTATGACGTTGTAAACCTCTCCGACCCTGCCCGCTGCGCGCAGTACACCGGCCCGGTCACGACCGACCACTACGGCCGCCGCGTACCCCGGCACGCGCACGGCACCGTGGGGCTGGAGCAGCCCACCGCCTCGGTGCAGCAGATCGCGGCGGCGCTGTGCGGCCTGTTCGACCGCATCACAGACCCGCGCCTGCTCGTGCGGCGGCTGACAATCACCGCCGCGCGCGTCACCGATGCGCACACCGCGGCCGCTGCCGCCCGCTATGAGCAGCTCGACCTGTTCACCGACTACGACGCGCGCCGCCTCGAACAGCAGGCGCGCGCCCGCGAGCAGCATATGCAGCAGGCCATGCTGTCCATCCGGCACAAATACGGCAAAAACGCCCTGTTCCGCGGCATGGATCTGCAGGAGGGCGCGACCGCCCTCAGCCGGGGCGCGCAGATCGGCGGGCACCGCGCATGAAGCCGCGCCATCCGGCGGACGGCGGGCACTATGCTGACCTGTTCGATCTCCCGCACCCTGATCCACCGGCCGGCCGCGCGCGCATGCCGCGCAGCGCCCGAGCGGCGCAATTTGCGCCCTTTGCCGCGTTAAACGGACACGACGACGCCATCCGCGAGGCCGCACGCGTGACCGATGCACCCGCCGTGCTCGACGAGTACGCGCAGGCCGCACTTGACCGGCGGCTGCGGCTGCTGCGCGCCTGCCTGTCCGACCGGCCCGAGGCCGTGTTCACCTTTTTCCAGCCGGACGCGCACAAACCGGGCGGAGCCTACCGCACGGTTCGCGGACGGCTGGCCAAAATCGACGAGGCGGCCGGGGTGCTCGTACTCGCGGACCGCACACGCATCCCCATCGCCGCGCTGTACCGCATAGAAGGGGCGCTGTTCCGGGAAGGGGAATAGCCTCCCCTCCGGCACAGCGCCCGTGGTTCTTTTCTATCTGATTTTGCAGCGGCGTCCCGGCCGCGTCACTCACACGGTCTCGGTCTCGGCTTCGGGCTCAGGTTTGGCCTTATTGCCGCCGCCCAGGCTGTCGATGATTGTGATGACCAGGCCGCGGATCGAGTTCTCGGTCGTGCGGTAAGGCGCGATGCGCAGCGTGTAGCAGCGTCCGTTCATCGCGGTCACTTCCCGGTCGATCGAAACCAGGCTCTTGAGCACCTTTTTCGCGTCGTTCTCGATCTGTTCATCCGGGAAGCTGTGCGCAAAGATCTGCAGCGGACGGCCGATATCGTGCTCCATCAGCTGGAACTCGCGCCCGACATACTCGGTGAACTTGCGGATGTTGAGGTTGCTGTCCACAAACAGAATGCCGATCATGGTCGAGGACAGGAAGTTGGACAGGTCGTTGGTCATCATGGTCAGCTCGTCCAGCTTGAGCTGGTGCTCGGTGTTGACCGTGTACAGCTCCTCGTTGACCGACTGCAGCTCCTCGGTCGAGCTTTGCAGCTCCTCGTTGGCGGTCAGCAGCTCCTCATTGGTGGCCTGCAGCTCGCCGTTGACCGTCTCCAGCCGCTGGATGGTCGCGCGCAGGTCGCTCTGCGAGGCCTGGAACTCATGCTCCAGCTCGGCAATGCGCCGCGCGGCGGTCTCATCCACATCGTATTTCTCGGTCACGCCGCCTACATCCGGGCTCTTGTTCTCCAGGAACAGCACAGCGGTCAGCTGGTTGTCCCCGTCGCCCCCCTCCTCCGCGCCGGGCACGGGCTGCACGAGCAGGTTGATCACCCGCCGCCCCTGCGGCAGGTCGACCGGCACATCGGTGTAGGTGACCGCCGTGTGCTCCGACCGGCTGCGGCTGAGCGCGGTCGCGGCGACCAGATTGAGGTCCTTGTGCAGCATACTGAAGAAGTTGAGCGTCGCCTTGCCCGGTGCCAGCGTCAGGTAATCCGCATAATTGCCGAAGAAATGGAGCACATTGTCCTCCGCATCCAGCACAACCGCCGCGGGCATGAACGCTTCCAGGCACTTGATATAGGTGTTGCCCGGTGTATCGTCCTCCGGCTGACCGCTTGCTACGCTTGCGCTGCGCAGCGAGATCGCGTTGATATTCGGGATGTTGAACGTCGGGGGTGCAAGATCCTCCACCTTGCCTTCCCCTTTGTGTATGTAGATTTTTTCCGCGCCGCACACCGGCTTGAACAGGCTGACGTATTCGCCCGCGGTCTCGCTTTTGCCGAGGAACAGATAGCCGTTGTTCTTGAGCGCCGAATGGAAGATCGCAAACAGACCCCGGCGCAGCACGGGCTGGAAATAAATCATCACATTGCGGCAGCAGATCAGGTCGAGCTTGCCGAACGGCGGGTCGGAAAACATATTGTGCGTGGCAAACACGATCATGCGGCGGATCTCGCGCACCACCTGATACTGGTCGTTCTGCTTGACAAAAAACTTCGCCAGCCGGTCGGCCGAGACGTCGTCGATGATATTCTCGGAATAAACGCCCTTGCTCGCCTTCTCGATCGACTTACTGTCCACGTCGGTCGCAAAGATCTTGACGTCCCGCTTGGTTTGCAGCTCCTCCATCGCCTCCTGAAACAGGATCGCGAGCGAGTAGGCCTCCTCGCCGGTCGAGCAGCCCGCGCTCCACACGCGGATGGGGTCGTTTTCCTTGGTGCGCTCGATGATCTTATAGATCGCATTGTATTTGAGCTTTTCAAAAAAGCCCGGATCGCGGAAGAAGTTGGTCACGCCGATCAGGATCTCCTTGATCAGGGTGTTGACCTCCTCCGGATTGTCGCCCAGCAGGCGGGCGAACTCGGTCAGCGTTGCGCTGTGCGTGACCATCATGCGGCGTTCGATGCGGCGCAGGATGGTCGACCGCTTATAATAGGTGAAATCAATCCCGCAGGCATTTTTCAGAATGGTGTAAATGTGGGAAAGCGTTTCCTCTTCGGAAAACAGCTCCTCATCCTCGGCAAACACACCGTCCGGCTTGTGGCTGCGGATGAGCGCCGGCGCATTGGAAAAATTGAGGATCTCGTCGGCGATCTCCTCCGGGGACAGGACAAAATCCGCCAGCCCGGTCATGATGACGTTTTTGGGCATACCGTCGAACTTGGCGGTCTCCGGCTCCTGCGCGATGACCAGGCCGCCGTACTCCTTGACGACCTTGATGCCGTTGGTGCCGTCCGATCCGGTGCCGGACAGCACAACCACGATCGAATGCTCGCGCCGCTCCTCGGCCAGCGAAGTGAAAAACGTGTCGATCGGGTGGTTGAGCGTGCCGCCCACATAGTCGGTCAGCATCAGCTTGCCGTCCTTGATCGTCATATACTTTTTGGGAGGGATCAAATAGACTGTGTTTGCACAGACCTGCATCCCGTTCTCCGCCTCAAACACGCGCATCTCGGTGTGCTTGCCCAGGATATCTGCCATAAAGCTCTTATAATCCGGCGACAGATGCTGCACCACAACGAAACTCAGCCCGCTGTTGGCCGGCATACAGCTGAAAAACTGCTGCAGCGCCTCCAGCCCGCCGGCCGAAGCGCCCAGGCCGATGATCAGCGGCTGGTCTTCTTTTGCAGTCTCCGCCGGAGGCGAATTGGTTTCTTTCACTTCGTTCACAATGATTCCTCCTTTTTGCTCGTATTTTTCCCATGCCCTGCCGGATGCAGATACTTGCGCGCAAACTGCTTTGCCGGCATCGGCCGGTCGTAATAAAATCCCTGTGCGTAAACGCAGCCCGCTGTCTTGAGCGCGGTCAGCTGCGCTTCATTTTCCACGCCCTCGGCCACGCAGGTCATGCCCTGCTTTTTGCAGATGCGGGCGATGTCCTTGACCATCATCCGGCCAACCTCATTGCCGGACAGGCCCGCGACCAGGCTGCGGTCCAGTTTCACTGTGTCGAATTTCACATTGGTAAAAGCGGATACATTGGCATATTTGGAACCGAAATCGTCCAGCCCGAACCGGATGCCGAACTCGTGCAGCTGTTCCATGATCGCGTTGAGCGTCACCTTTTCCGCATTGCCCGCGCTTTCGGTGATCTCCACCTCAAGCAGTCCGTCCGGCAGCTCGGGATAGCGGCTCTGGATCGCCAGGATGGACGCCACGATCGTGGAGTCGAACAGCGTGATGCGGGAGAAGTTGACCGAAACCGGCACCAGCTCCATCCCCTGTTCGCGCCAGCGGTCCATCTGGGCCAGCGTCTGGTCGAGCACAAACAGATCCAGATCGCGTATGCTGCCGTTTTTCTCCATCGCTTCGATAAACTTGCCCGGCAGGATGATCTTGCCGTCCTCATCCACGCCGCGCACCAGCGCCTCCGCCCCCACCAGCTTGCCGGTGCGGATATCGATCTGGGGCTGGAAGAACACGGTAAACCGGCCGTCCTTCGTGGCGGCGCCCACATTCGGGTAATCGGCCGTCAGCATACGCCGCGCCTCCGGATGCGCGCAGCGCATGATCGTACGCGCCTCCTCAGCCAGCTTTTTCCCTTCAAACACGCCGTCCGACCAGGTGTGCCCGATGCGCACCTCCTGCGGATAGCGGCGGCGCAGCTGCATCCCCAGCCGCACACACCGGCCGGAGAACACCTGCTGGGTGATATTCGGGCTGAGCACCACAAACTCCGCATCCCAGGTGCGGAACAGCACGCCGCTGCCGAATATGTCGGCCAGCGTTTCATAAACATAGGCCAGCAGCCTGCCCCCGTATTCAAACCCGCGTGTACTGTTGATCTTGGACCAGCCCGGCACATCCACGCAGACCGCGCCGAGCGAACTGTAATGGTCGGAGGTGAAGGAGCTGACCGTGTTGGTAAAATCGCGCAGGTTGGGCATCTCGTTGAGGGCGTCGGTCACAGCCCCCTCGTCCCGCAGCTGCTTTTTGCCCTGGAAGCGCTGCCGCTCCCGCAGCATATGCGGCACCAGCGCGTCAAACAGCGCGGCATCCGTCGCGTGCTCATGCGGGTTTTCGATGCATAAAAAGCTGTCCAGCCGGTCCTCCTGTATCATCGGCACCACCGTATAGCGCCACACATCCTCCACGGTGCGTCCCAGGCGCAGCATATTTTTCTGATCCCGCGTCAGGAAGACCGGCGCCCGTTCCTTCATGCAGCGCGCCAGCAGCGGAAAACGCTCGAATGCCATGCCGGTCACGGCCTGCTGGATGCTGCGTTTTTTCACATTGGTCCACTCATACGGCATGGTGATGATACGCCGCCCCTCGCCCGCGCGCAGCAGATAGACGCGGTCGGCCTTGTAATACAGGCCAAGGTTGTGCAGCACACCCTGCATCGATCCCTCGAGCGAGTCCGCGTCGAGCATCGACGAGATACAGTCGTAGGCCACCTGTTTTTCCTGTTCGGAAAGCGGGCGGCGCTTGCCCGGCGTATATACGTCGATCCGGTCCTCCCTTGCGCTTTTCTGTATCTCGGTCCAGGCCCAGTCGTCATCCTCATGCGGGAACGCGACGATATCCACCGCGGCGTTTTGCCACAGCGTGCACACCTGTGTGGCCTGAAACAGCATTTCACTGTATAGTGCGCTTCCGCCGTGCCCATACACCGTGCCTGCCACAAAGCGCACCGGCGCCAGCCGGACTGCATCGGCCAGCACAAGGCGGACAAAGGCAAAGGCGCTTTCGATCTGCCGGCGCAGATCCGCTTTGGCGCGCGCCTCCGGATAAAACACGATCAACTCGTCGCGGCCATACCGGCCCAGGACGCAGTTCGCGCCCAGGCTGACCGACAGCGCAATCGCAATATAGTGCCGCTCGCGGTCCATCTCGCTGCTGCCCGCAGCCTGCAGCTTGGACAGGCCGCACAGCCGGATCACGGTCAGCGCGCAGGTGCCGCTGCGCCGGTTGTGCAGGATCGCCTCGATCATCGCGCGCGCCGTCGCGCGGTCATACAGGCCGGTGGCCGTATCCCGGACCGGCGCGCTTTCCAGCATATCCTCCCAGCGGTGCCGGCGGTCCGCCAGGCTGAGATAGGTGAACAGATAGACCTCGTGCGTCAGCGGGTCCTCCACCAGGTTGATCACATGATAAACCCAGCGGATGCTGCCGCTGCCGTCCGCCCGCCGGTATTCCGCAGCAAGCCAGTGCCTGCCGGCCTCAAGCGCCTGCAGCATCCTGTCCCGGTCGAACAGCACGTGCAGCGCCTTGCGGTCATCGTCGGAAAATACCTTTTTTTCCTCCCGCGCCAGCAGCTGCGTGCAGCTCTCGCCGCCCGCGCCGCCGCTCATATCGCGTCCCTCGATCCACAGATTGCGCAGGCTGTCCCGCGTCAGGTTGGCCCGCAGGCCGAGGATCAGATCGGGCATCAGCGCCTCGGGCATCGGCCGCTTGAGGATCGAGCGCGTCGTCTCGCTGTTTGCCGCGTTGAACAAATCCTCCATCACGCCCACCGCCTTGACGGCGCGGCCAGCCTCGTCATACAGCATCCGGTAGGACATCGCCACCCAGCGGTAACAGCCGGTCTCCTGATAGCGGACAATGAAGTTGCCGTATCCCTGGGTCTTGCCGCCGAGCAATTCGTCGGCAAATTCGCGGAACCGGGAGATCGAATCCGTATGCACCCAGCCACTGCCGATCAGCGATTCCGGGAATTTGGCGTTGCCGGCGTCGGCAGCGGCCGGCCTGCCGCCGCTGTCAAATATATTCACCCGCCGCCGCGCGATATCGACCTCCCACAAAATCTGCGGTGTTTGTGAAAAGGCGATGCGCAGGCGCTCATTTACCTGCTGCAGGCGGTTTTCATTTTCCTTATAGGCGGAAATATCCGCCACGGTCACCAGAATCACCGAGCTGGGGTTGCCGTAGCCGATCTTTTTGGCTCGAACGTGCCACCACATCCACCGGCCGTCCTCCGCCCGGATGCGGCAGGTGTATTCGGTTACGCCCTCCCCCGCCGCGGCCTGGCTCAGCATATCCTCCAGCCCGGCCATATCGTCCGGATGGACGGATTTCCCGACCGGCCGGGGCAGCGCAAACGCCTTGGGCTCACAGCCGATCAGGCGGCAAAAACTCGGGCTGACGTAGATCATCTGCATGGGATTGCCTTCCTCCACCAGTGCAACGCCGCTGTCCATGCATTCCAGCAGGCTCGCCAGCGGCACGCTGTTGAAGGATATCACGGTCTGGGGAGCCGCGTCCTGCGCATCCCCGTCCATATGCAGGCAGAAGCCGCCCCGCTTCTGGTTTTTGACCTCATAAAGCGCCATATCTGCGGAATGATACAGGCTGGAAAAATCCGGCGCCCGGTTAAAGCTCAGGTGAACGCCCACACTCGCCGACAGGCTGATGTTTGCCCCGCTGCTCAGCGTGATCTGCAGGCGCTGGCAGATCTGCTCCGCCTTGTTCCGCACCAGCTTTTCCGTGATCCGCCCGGAGAGAAAGACGATAAATTCATCACCGCCCAGACGGCCGAGGATGTCGGTCGCCCGAAACAGCCCGGACAGGATATGCGCTGCCTGCTGGATCACCAGATCCCCTGCCTGATGGCCGAGACGGTCGTTTACCTGCTTGAAGTGATCCAGATCGATGACGAACAGGGCGCAGCAGTCCCCCTCCGGCAGATACTGCAGCCGGCGGCGGATATAGTTCTCCGCGGTTTCCCGGTTGAGTAAATTGGACAACGCATCCTTGTTGGCGCGTTCCTGCAGCTGCCGGAGCGCAGCCGAATCCATCATAACGGATTCCTTCTCCTGCATAGGTTTGATCCCCCTTCTTCCGCCTGTTCGCTTGCTGCAAGGCCCTGTTTGCCTTTTTGCGGCGGTGTTTTCAGCTTGATTACAAATGGGGACAGATTCGCTTTTCTGTCTGTTTCTGTGATCTGACCTGCCTGTTTGTCTACTTGACTCTATTATATCATATTTTGGGGAAATTGGTCGATTTCCTCCGCAATTTATTTCCATTTTACCTATCCCCCGTCCGCCGCAGACAGGCATTGACAGACCGCCTATTATCGTATACTATATATAGTGCACCTAATCCAAAATCTATACACGATATATTATCGGAGGTTTCCTATGAATGTAAAAAAGCGCAGCGGCACGGTCGTGCCCTTCGACGCCGGCTTTATCCAGCGCGCCATCACGCTGGCTGCCGCCGCCGCAGGCGAGCACGATGAGGACGCCATCGAGCGCGTCACCGAAGCCGTCACAGCCAAGCTCGCCGCACGCGGCGAGGACACAGTCTATATTGAAAGCATCCAGGACACGGTCGAGGAGACCCTGCTCGAACAGCAGCTGTATCACACGGCCCGGGCCTATATCCGCTACCGCATTGAAAAACAGAAGGAGCGCGGCCGCGGCAAGGAGGAGGAGGGCCTGCTCTCCCGCGAATTTTTAAGCCCCTATAAGCACGCGCCCAACCCCATGGGCCAGCTGGGCGCCTTTGTCTATACGCGCACCTATTCGCGCTTCCTGCCCCGGCTGGGCCGCCGCGAGTTCTGGTGGGAGACCGTGCGCCGCGCGGTCGAATACAACTGCTCGCTCGCGCCCACCCCGCGCGAGGAGGCGGAAAAGCTGTTCGACAACATCTATCATATGCGGCAGTTCCTGTCCGGACGCACGCTGTGGGTGGGCGGCACGCCGGTGGCGGAGATGTACCCCATGGCAAACTACAACTGTGCCTTCACGGTCATCGACAACTTCACCGCCTACCACGACCTGTTCTACCTGCTGATGGTAGGCAGCGGCGTGGGCGTGCGCGTGTTGCAAAGCGACGCGGACAAGCTGCCGCCCGTGCGCACCGATCTGGAGATCCTGCACAAGTCCTATGATCCGGTGCCGCCCTATGCGCGCCTGGAATACACCGACCTAACCTTTGCGCACGACACCGCCACCCTCACCGTGGGCGACTCCAAAGAGGGCTGGGCGCAGGCGCTGACCCATTATTTTGACCTGCTCTCCAACCGCGAATACCGCAAGATCCACCGCCTGATCGTGGTATACGACTCGATCCGCCCCAAGGGCGAAAAGCTGCGCACCTTCGGCGGCACGGCCAGCGGCTACGGCTCGATGATGTCCATGCTGGACAAGATCCACAAGGTGGTCGCCGCGGCGGGCAAACGCGAGAGCACGGTCTGGACCGCGCTGCGGCCGATCGACCTGTTGGACATCGCCAACATCATCGGCGAGAACGTGGTCTCGGGCGGCGTGCGCCGCACCTCGGAGATCGGCCTGATCGACGCGGACGACCAGACGTGCATCCAGGCCAAGAGCAACCTGTACCGTCAGGTGCGCGGCCATTGGGAGATCGACAAGTCGATCGCCCACCGCCAGATGAGCAACAACTCGATCTACTACCGCCACAAGCCCGCCCGCGAGAAGCTGCACTGGCACTTGCAGCAGATGCGCTACTCAGGCGAACCGGGCTGGATCAACGAGGAGGCCGGCGCCAAGCGCCGCCCCAACTTCAACGGCTGCAACCCCTGCGGCGAAATCCTGCTGGACAGCAATGGCCTGTGCAACCTGACCACGGTCAACGTGATGGCCTTTGTGCGGGACGGCAAGCTGGACCGCAAGGCCCTGCTCGAAGCGCAGCGCCTGTCCGTGCGCGCGGGCTACCGCATGACCTGCCGCGAACTTGAGCTGTTCCGCTGGAACGCCGTGCAGCAGCGCGACCGCCTGCTCGGCTGCTCGCTGACCGGCTGGCAGGATATGGTCAACGCCACCGGCCTGGACCGCGATGCACAGATCGCCCTGCTTGAGGAGCTGCGCGAAACCGCGCACACGGCGGCCAAGTCCATCGCCGCGCGTCTGGGCGGTAACGAGCCCCTGCTTGTGACCACGCTCAAGCCCGAGGGCACGTTGTCCCTGCTGCCGACCGTGTCGAGCGGTGTGCACTATTCGCACGCGCCCTATTATATCCGCCGCGTGCGCATCACCGCGGCCGACCCGCTGTGCAAGGTGTGCGAGGACCTGGGTTATCCGGTGCTGCCCGAGGTTGGCCAGGACCCGGATGACCCGATCACCAAGGTGGTCGAATTCCCGGTCAAGGCGCCCGAGGGCCGCGTCAAGGCGGATGTATCCGCTATCGAGCAGCTCGAAACCTACAAGATGTTCATGCAGCACTATGTAGACCACAACTGCTCGATCACGGTCCATGTGCGCGAAAACGAGTGGGACGCGGTCGAACAGTGGGTGTGGGACAACTGGGACGACGTGGTCGCCCTGTCCTTCCTCAGCTATGACGACAGCTTTTACGAGCTGATGCCCTACGAGGCCATCACCCAGGCGGAGTATGAACGCCGTCTGTCCGAGATGAAGCCGTTCAACCCCTCGCTGCTCTCGCGCTACGAGCAGGAGGAGACCGAGCTGGACATCGGCGACTCCGAGTGCGTCAACGGCGTGTGCCCGGTGCGGTAACACTCCAAATGGAAAAAGAGCGGCTTCTCGGCCGCTCTTTTCTTGTCAATCAAAAAACGCAGGGTGTATCCCTGCGTTTTTATACAAGCGTGCAATTTTGTGTGCCGTATGCGGCGCGCTTCCATGGAGGCGCGCTTTTACGCGTTCTCCGAAAACTCTGCCAGCCGCAGGCCCTCGTTGTGGTCGAGCGCATAGGTAATGTTCCACGGCGAGGAGAACAGCAGCAGCGTATTGCCCTTGAGGTCCTCGACGATCTTGGTGTCGCTCGTGAGCACGAGGCGCTTGACATCAAAGCCCTCCTCGTCGTTCTCCACCCAGCGGATATGCTCGTAGGGCAGGTTCTCGCGGATGATCTCGACGTTATACTCATTTTTCAGGCGGTATTCGAGCACCTCAAATTGCAGCACGCCGACCACGCCCACGATGACCGACTCCATGCCTGCGCCTGGCTCGCGGAAGATCTGGATCGCGCCCTCCTGCGCGATCTGCTCCACGCCCTTGACAAACTGCTTGCGCTTGAGGGTGTCCTTCTGCCGCACGGTTGCAAACAGCTCGGGCGCAAAGGTCGGGATGCCCGAAAACACGCATTTGCGCTTGGGGTCGCACACCGTATCGCCGATTGCAAACACGCCCGGGTCAAAAATACCGATGATGTCGCCCGCGTAGGCCTCGTCCACGATCGAACGGTCCTGCGCCATCAGCTGCTGCGGCGCGGCGAGCACCATCTTTTTGCCCGTGCGCATGTGCAGCACCTCTTCACCGCGCACAAACTTGCCCGAGCAGATGCGCATGAACGCAATGCGGTCGCGGTGCGCCTTGTTCATGTTCGCCTGGATTTTGAACACAAACGCCGAGAAGTGGTCGTCGAACGGGTCGATCACGCCGATGTCGGCCGTGCGCGCAGTCGGCGGCGGAGTCATCTGCAAAAACTTCTTGAGGAAGGGTTCCACGCCAAAGTTGGTCAGCGCCGAGCCGAAAAACACTGGCGACAGCTTGCCCGCATGCACAGCCGCAAGGTCAAACTCGTCGCCCGCGCCCGAGAGCAGCTCCACATCGTCGATCAGGGTCTGGTACTGATCCTCGGGCAGCAGGCCCTCAAGCACCGGATCGTCGATAGACAGACGTTGTGCCTTGACCTCGTGGCGGAAATCCGCGCCCTCGAAGGCGATGACCTCGTCGTCCATACGGTCGTACACGCCCTTGAAGCGCTTGCCCGAGCCGATCGGCCAGTTGACCGCATAGGTGCCGATCCCCAGCTCGTTCTCGATCTCTTCGAGCAGGTCGTAGGGGTCGCGCGCCTCGCGGTCCATCTTGTTAATAAAGGTAAAGATCGGCACGCCGCGCATCGCGCACACCTTGAACAGCTTGCGCGTCTGTGCCTCGACGCCCTTGGAGGCGTCGATAACCATAACCGCGGAGTCCGCGGCCATCAGCGTGCGGTAGGTATCCTCGGAGAAGTCCTGGTGGCCCGGGGTGTCCAGAATGTTGATGCACTTGCCCTCATACCGGAACTGCAGCACCGAGGACGTGACCGAAATACCGCGCTGCTTTTCGATCTCCATCCAGTCGGAAACCGCATGGCGGCTGTTTTTCTTGCCCTTGACCATGCCGGCCTCCTGGATGGCGCCGCCGTAAAGCAGGAATTTCTCCGTGATGGTGGTTTTGCCGGCGTCCGGGTGCGAAATAATCGCAAACGTGCGCCGGTTTTCGATTTCTTTTTTCAGGTCTGCCACTGGCCTAATTCCTCCCGATTGGTGAAAACTCAAATTTGTTGCGAAACGTACACAAAATGTTCACAATTCCATTTTATCATAATACTCGTGGAAAGCGTAAGATCCCCCCACATGTTCTTGCTTTCTACTCTCTATCCTACCTTTTATTGCGGGAGCGGCCGGACGAAAGTCCGGCCGTTCCTGTTTTTATGCCTACGGCTCGATCGGAAACACGTTTCCGAGTGAATAAAACGCACCGCGGCTGCGCCGCGGCGCGTGCGTTACATAAAAATAAAAGACAGGAACAAAGCAGAAATTGACACACCCGGCAGAGGGCTTACAGCTCCTGCCGCCCTTCAAGCGCGCGGGTCAGCGTCACCTCGTCGACATACTCCAGATGCCCGCCGACCGGAATGCCGTAGGCCAGGCGGGTGATCTTGATGCCGAAGGGCTGGAGCAGGCGCGAGATATACATTGCGGTGGCCTCGCCCTCGGTGTCCGGATTGGTGGCGAGGATGACCTCCTCGGTATCCTCGTCCGCCACGCGCTGCACCAGCTCGCGAATGCGGATATCGTCCGGGCCGACATGGCCCATGGGCGAGAGCGTACCGTGCAACACATGGTACAGCCCTTTGTATTCCCTAGTGCGCTCAAAGGCGACCACGTCGCGCGGTTCTGCCACCACGCAGATGGTCTTCTGGTCGCGCGAGGGATCCGAGCAGATCGGGCAGGTTTCGCTGTCCGTCAGGTTCTGGCAGCGCTTGCAGGTAAAGGTGTGCGCCTTGGCGTCGCGGATCGCATCCGCGAAACGCTCCGCATCCTCCTTCGGCAGGTCGAGCACATAGAATGCCAGCCGCTGCGCGGTTTTCTGCCCGATGCCGGGGAGCTTTGCGAACTCCTCGATCAGCCGTTCGACCGGCGGTGCAAAAAAATCCATCAGAACAGGCCGCCGCCCAGTCCGCCCATGCCGCCCGTGATGGCGGACATCTGGCTCTGCGACTTCTCCGCCGCTGCCTTGAGCGCTTCGTTGACCGCCGCAACCACAAGGTCCTGCAGCATCTCGATATCGTCCGGATCGACAACATCCGGCTTGATCTCAATGCTCTTGATCGTCGAGGTGCCGGTCACGGTAACGGTCACCATGCCGCCGCCCGCGGTGCCGGTGGTCTCCATCTGGGCGATTTCCTCCTGCGCTTTGAGCATACTCTCCTGCATCTTCTGCGCCTGCTTCATCATCGCCTGCATGTTCATGCCGCCGCCGAAGCCGCCGCCAAAGCCCTTTCCCTTTGCCATATCGTTATGTCCTCCTTATAATTCTTTCACCTGAATGTCAAATGCCTTTGCACGTCCGATGAGTTCGTCCACTTTGCTGTTTTTCGTGCGCGCAGGCTCGTCGCCCGCCTCGCGCACCTTGACCTTGACCGGCCCGCCCGCAAGGGCTGCCGCCTGCTCGCGGACAACCTTCAGCGTCGGCTCCTTGGCTGCGAGGATCGCGGTCATCTTATCCTCGCACAGGATGACGAGCGCGCCGTCCTCCTCTACGCCCCTCGCGGACAGCTTGAGGTTGGTGTGCGCGCCGATGTTGATTTTACCCGCCAGCGCCTCGAGCAACCGGGGCCAAAGCGGCCAGTCCTTATAAGCCGCCGCCGGGGCTGCCGGTGCAGCAGCAGGGACAGGCGCGGCCTGCGCCTGTTCTTCCTCCAGCCAGGGCGGCGCATCGCTGTCGTCCGGCAGCGGAGGGGCGTCCGCATCCCCCGGCGAGGGCGGCGCATCTGTGCCGCGCGCGGGCGCGGCACCCTGCACCACTTGCACCGGCACGCCGTTTTTGAGCTTTTCCTCGAGCGCCTCCACGCGCCCGCCCAGGGTGTCGTAATCTTCCGCCCCCAGGCTGCACAGCCGCACGGCGCACAGCTCGGCTTCCACGCGGCGGTTGGCCGCGCTGCGCATCCGGTCGAGCGCCTCGCCGATCACGCGGCTCCACGCGATGAGCGTGGAGGAAGCGAGCCCGTCGCACAGCTTTTGCAGCGTTTTGACGCTGTACGCTGGTGAGATCAGGGCGGAAACATCGGTTTTGCTGGTTTTGACCAGCAGCGCGTCCCGGATCAGGCCGAGCAGCTGGTCATAGACCGCCGCCAGATCGCGTCCCTCGCTGTAATATTCGTCCAGCAGGCCGACTGCCGCTGCCAGGTCGCCCGCCTTGAGCGCCTCCGCCAGGCGGACGCCGTCGTCCTGTCCGAGCACGCCGAGCGCCGCGGTCACGGTCTGCTCGTCCACCGCACCGGCAGCCGCCGCGCGGTCGAGCATGGAGAGCGCGTCGCGCATCGCGCCGTCGGCCAGGCGCGCGATCAGCCGCGCTGCGCCTTCGGTCAACTGGATGCCCTCGCCGTCCGCCACCTGGAGCAGGCGGCGCGCGATATCCTCCG
Organism: uncultured Agathobaculum sp.; assembly: GCF_944384765.1. Classification (GTDB taxonomy): domain Bacteria; phylum Bacillota; class Clostridia; order Oscillospirales; family Butyricicoccaceae; genus Agathobaculum. Next base: position 167,960 of record NZ_CALWUM010000001.1, read on the forward strand.
CGCCGATGCGGCGAAAATCAAACCGCTGGCAGCGCGACAGAATGGTTGCGGGCACCTTGTGCAACTCGGTGGTCGCCAGAATGAACAGCACATGCTCAGGCGGCTCCTCTAACGTTTTGAGCAGCGCATTGAACGCGCCGATCGAGAGCATGTGCACCTCGTCGATGATGAACACGCGCTTTTTGACCTGTGCAGGAGTATAGCGCGTCTCATCGCGCAGGTCGCGGATGTTGTCCACGCCGTTGTTCGAGGCCGCGTCGATCTCGGTCACGTCGAGCACCGAGCCGTCCAGAATGCCGCGGCAGGCCGCGCATTCGTTGCACGGGTCACCGTTTACCGGGTGTTCGCAGTTGACCGCCCGCGCCAAAATTTTCGCACAGGTGGTCTTGCCCGTGCCGCGCGTGCCGGTAAACAGATACGCGTGGCTCAGCCGGCCGGATTTGAGCTGCGCGCGCAGCGTGTCCGTCACGTGCTGCTGGCCGATCACGTCCGCAAACGTCTGCGGGCGCCATTTGCGATATAATGCCTGATACAAAGGCCGGTCACAGCTCCTTTCCCTGTTTTGGTGCAGCGGCGCGCGGCCTGCGCACCGGCTGCCAAGTCCCATGATGATACCACAAAGGAGGCGGGCCGCAAGCCCGCCTCCAAAGCGTCTTTTCCGTGCGCTCCGCGCGCATTATACTCTGTCCAGCTTTGCCGGACCCTCCCGCGCATCGCGCGACATAAAATCCATCAAAAGTCCAGCTCTGCCGGACTTTTGATACCTCGACCCAGCCGCCTTGGGCGGCGTACCCCAGGGTATCTTCTCTTGCCCCCTGCGGGGCAATTCACCTTATCATTCGGGTATCGAAAGTAGGTTTCTTCTGGAACCTGCTTTCGTATATAGGGGACTTTCGCTCATTTAATCGCCGTATAACGGCGGAACAATGACAGTGGCCTACGGGCTGAAGTCCCCTATACTCTCGTTCAGCGCCCCACAAGACCGCACGCGGTCAATTCGAAAGCACACGCCCGGCTGCCTTTCCGCGGTTCGGGCTCAAAATCGGCAGCTCTGCGGCACACGATGGTTTCCGCTTAATGCTGCTCGGTTCCCCGCCTGACATGGTTCACGGTCCTCCGTTGCGCAGTACCGGTCTCTCATCGCCCTGTGGGCGGCTGCCTCGCCGCGCGTGCGTCCCTCCTTGCCCGCATCATCCCCGCTGTAGCGGATTGCGGGTGCAGGGCACCGCTAACGCCCCGATGTGTGCGGCCTTGTGCGGCGCTGAACGGTATTCGATTTTCAGTGTATGCGGCCGGGCCGCGTTTTATGCCTCCGGATCGTCGGGCGGTGGGGCTTCCGGTTCGGTTGAGCCGCCGCTGCCGCCGCCTCCACCGGAGCCTTCGCCACTGCCGCCTCCGCCGGTTTCGCCGCTGCCGCCGCCTCCGCTGCCGGAGCCTTCGCCGCTGCCGCCGCCGGAGCCGCCGCTGCCGCCGGTTTCACCGCCGCCAGAGCCTTCCCCGCCGCCTTCCGGATCGGTCGGGGTCACCGGCTCGCCGGTTTCGGGATCAATGGTCGGATCGACCGCAGGTTCGGTCGGTGTTGTGGTCTCAGGCGTTGTGGGAGTCTCGGTGGTCTCCTCCTCGTCTTCCTCGTCGTCGTAGTAGTCGTCGCCTACCGAGCTGTTGCGGCCCAGATCATACGAGGTGGTGATATCCTGATGGCTGCACGTCTCGGTCGGCACCTGGTCGTTCCAGAAGCGGCCGGTCGCTGCACGGCCCGCGGCGCGGCATGCGCCCGAAGCCCGCAGGCCGGTATCCATGCAGTAGGTGATCTCGGTGAAGTCCTCCGGATGCGAGTCGAACACCAGGTTCGAATCGCCCTCGTGCACCTTCTCCATAACTTCCAGCCAGATATTTGCCGCATTGCGGCCATACAGGCCGTCCAGCGTATAGTTGTGTTCATAGCCAACCCAGACCGCTGCGGAATACTCCGGGGTCAGGCCGCAGAACCAGATATCCGTGTTCGAGGTGGTGGTACCGGTCTTACCGGCGGTCTCGACGCCGTCGATCTGGATGCCGGATGCGGTACCGACCGCAGTAACATTCTGCAGGCAGTCGAGCATATAGTAAGCTGTGCGCACATTGCGGAAGCCCAAATCGGTGGACGGGTTGTTTTCCAGCACCGTATTACCGTCCGCATCGGTCACCTTGGTATAGGTGCGTGTGCCGCCGTAAACGCCTTCGTTGATGAAGGAGGCAAAGCCGCCCGCCATCTCGCGCACGGTCACGCCGTCGGTCAGGCCGCCGAGCGCCAGGGGCGCCAGGTTGATATCCGACTGCACGGTGCCGTCCGCATTGGTGCGGCTGCTGACCAGCGCATCCTGGAAGCCCAGGCGCTGGGTCATAAAGTCATAGGAGGCCTGCGGCGTCAGCGCGTTGAGCACCTGCACCGCAATCGTGTTGACCGAGCTTGTGATACCGCTCTTGACCGTCATCGCACGGCCGGTCGGGTATTTGCCGTCGTTCATCGGCCAGGGACGGCCGTTGTCATCCGTTGTCAGCGCGCGGTCATAGACCGTGCTGCTGGGCACAACGACGCCTGCGTCCATCGCCGGACCATAGGTCGACAGCGGCTTGATGGACGAACCGGGCTGCCGGCGCGCGTCGGTCGCAAAGGAGAAGCCGAGTTTGGTGGTCTTTTCCCCGCGGCCGCCCGCGATACCCACGATATTGCCCTGCTTGTCCGTGATGACCATAGCGCTCTGCGGCCGCTCACCGTATTTCTCGGTGTTCGGGAAGATCGAATCATCCGCCCAAACCTGATCCAGAATGGACTGGATCTCGGTGTCGGTGGTCGCATAAATTCGCAGGCCACCAGAGTTGACCATGTTGTAGGCCACGGTCTCGGAATAGCCCTTCTGCTCGATCAGGTCGTTTACCACGTCCTTGACCACCGCATCGGTGAAGTAGCTGTACGGCTCGCCGACATCCTCCACATAGTCCTCATACGGACGGTAGTTGAGCTCCTCAGCCACGGCCGCGTCGTGTGTGGCCTGGTCGATCATGCCCTGGTCGAGCATCTGGTCCAGGATCAGCTCCTGGCGCTCTTTGACCTTTTCCGGGTGGTTATACACGTCATAAATCGACGGGTTGTTGGTCAATCCGGCGAGCACCGCGCACTCCGCCAGCGTCAACTCGGACACGTCTTTGCCGAAATAAGTTTCGGCTGCGGTCTGTACGCCGTAGCTGCGGTAGCCGAGGTAGATTGTATTGAGGTACATGGTCAGGATGCGGTCTTTATCGTTGACCACATCCTCCAATGCAAGCGCGCGGAAGATCTCATTGAGCTTGCGCTTGACCGAATAGTCGTTATCCTTGGTCGCATTTTTGATCAGCTGCTGGGTGATGGTCGAGCCGCCATATTGCTCGCCGCCGAACAGCCAGTTTTTCACCGCGCCCAGCGTGCGCTTCCAGTCCACGCCGCTGTGCGAGTAAAAACGCTCGTCCTCGATCGCGACCACCGCGTTTTTCAGGTCCTGCGGGATCTTGTCGCTGTCCACCCATTCGCGGCTCTCGTTGCCGCTCAGGGTCTCATATACTACATATTCGCCTGTGTTTGGGTCCTCTGCATAGATAAAGCTGTTGAGGTTCAAGCCCAGGTTGCTGTTGAGCTCATTTGCCGTTTCCTGTGCGGCGGGATTGATATAGGCGTGGACATAATACGCAAACGCAACGCCGCAGAAACAGGCGCAAAGCACACCGATAAGCAGCAGCGTCAGCAATATGCGGGAGATAAAATGCCAAGCGCCGGTTCTCTTTCTTTTGCCAGTTGCCAATTCGGTTTCCTCCTTGCCCGGCGGCGGCCGCGCCGCGGGGTCTTATCCCATCAGACGAAGGCAGCGTCTGATATGTTCCCAACACACGGTGGTATTATACCACATTCTCCCGCAAATTCCAAACAAATTTTACATTGGTCCGCGAATAGTTTACAATTTTTCCGGGCATACTCCGGTCAAATCCATTGATCGGGGGAGGATGACCCATGTTGCAGGGCTTTTACCTGCTTGCATTGCAGCGGGCGCGCCGGCAGCGGCGCATCGCCATTCTGTTCTGTATTTTGGCACTTGTGAGCGCATTTTTCGCCGCGCGCGCCTGGTTTTCGGACGACGCCGTGCCCGTGAGCACAGCTGCCGCGGCGCCCTATATCGCGCAGAGCGAGTCCGACCGGCTGGTCGTGTCGCGCGACGGCGAAATCGTGCTGCGCACGGCGATTGACGTGCGCAGCCTGCCTGCGGCCGACCAGCAGGCGCTCGCGGACGGCATCGTGCTGCCGGACGCCGCATCGCTCGCCCGCCTGCTGGAGGACTACGGCTCGTAAGCCGCGGCATTTTCCGTCATACCGCCCCGCCCCGCCGCATAGGATATGCGCGAGGGGGCGTTTATCATGTTTATCACCATCACCCGCGACACCTTATGCCGCATCGGCGCGGGCGCCGGCGTATGCGCGCTGCTGGCTGCGCTGTTTTTCCTGCTGCCGCAGCAGGAGGAGCCGGACGCGGCGCAGACCACCGCCCAAGCCCAGGCCGCGGCTGAGATCACCGACTGGGGGCTGTCCTTCCAGGTAAGCGGCGAGCCGCCCGTGGGTAATGTTTCCGCCGAGACGCTCCGGCAGTGGAACGCCTATTATGTGGGCGACACCAGCAAGAAAACCATTTATCTGACCTTTGACGCGGGCTATGAAAACGGCTTTACCGCTTCCATTCTGGATACGCTGGCGGCGCACCATGCGCCCGCGTGCTTTTTCGTGGTAGGCAATTACATTGATACCGCGCCCGAACTCGTGCAGCGCATGGTGGACGAAGGGCACATCGTAGGCAACCACACGCTGCACCACCCGGATATGTCCGCCATTGCGGATAAAGACGCATTTTCCGCCGAGCTGACCGGGCTGGAGGAGAAGTTCACCGCCCTGACCGGCCAGCCCATGAGCAAATTCTACCGCCCGCCGCAGGGTAAATTCAGCGAAGAAAACCTCCGGCAGGCGCAGGAGCTGGGCTACACGACCGTGTTCTGGTCGCTCGCCTATGTGGACTGGTACACGGACAACCAACCGACCGACGAGCAGGCGTTCTCCAAGCTGGTGCCGCGCATGCACAACGGGGCGATCGTTCTGCTGCACTCGACCAGCGAGACCAACGCCCGCATCCTTGACGAGCTGCTCACCCGTTGGGAGCAGGCGGGATACACCTTTGGGCGGCTGACCGACCTAGCCGCCGGGTGATCAGCCGCTGGCCGTATCCTCGGCGCGGGCCAGCGCCTGCGCCAGGCGGTCATGCACCTCGCCGACGCTGATGCGGGCGCCCGCGGCTTCGATGCGCTCGGTGAGCTCGGCGACATCGGAAAACAGCCGCAAATATGCAGCGCGGTAATTGAGGGGAGTGCAGTCGTCCGGCTGCACCATTGGTTCATTGGGTTTCATTCATATCACCTCACCAATAATATTGTGTCATATTGACACAAAAGTCAAGTGTTTCATTTTGACACATTAAAATGAACTGCGAGGTGATCTCTGTGAGGCTTCGCATCAAAGATTTGCGTGAGGATCATGACCTGAGTCAGGAAGCCGTTGCGCACGCGCTGGGCATTCCCCGCGCAACCTATTGCAATTATGAAAATGGCAGACGGAACATCCCCAACGCGTTGTTATGCGACCTCGCGGATTTTTACCATACCAGCGTTGATTATCTTCTTGGGCGGACGGATGATGACACCCCATTTGCACCGTAAGGGCGCGCGCATTGCGTGCCCTTTTTGTGTTCGCCCGACAGAGCGAAGGGAGTGTCCGCGCATCACGGGCGGGATTTCGCCTGCGCGGCGTGCGGACAAGAAGGAGAAAACCTGCGGTTTTCCCCTTCTTGCGGGTCACCCCTTTCCCTCAGGCGCGCCACAGGCGCGGTTGATCGTAGTCCCGCCAAGCGGTTGCCGCCCAGCTGCTGTTACGGCAGGCATGGTTTGGCTGCCACCCCAGAGGGGCGGGGATTTCCCTTCTTGCTGCTTCTAAAACGTGGGCGGCAGACACTTCGGCGTAACGCACCTTTGCGCGCGTCAGCGCGCCCTTATTTGCGGCAGCAAATGCCGCAAATCTTCGGGCAGACGCCTAACTGCCTGCTCCCGCTAAAAGGAAAAGGGGTGATTCGCAAGAGGGGAGAAAACTTGGTTTCTCCCCTCTTGTGCGCCCGCGGCGCGCAGCCGCACCGTCCCCGCGCGCCGCAGCGCGCGGAACCCCCAGCCCGCTGGGGGCGGGCAAACAAAAAACGGACTGCCTTTTCAGCAGTCCGTTCTGTTTTGCTCGCTAAGTGCGCCGCCGCTTGCGGAAGTACCCCAGATACAGGATCGCCGCCGCCATGCTCCAGAAGTAAGCCATCATATACGGCACTTCGAAGATGTTTTCGAAATAGCAGTGCACTAGCACGCCGCACATTCCTGCAAACATGGATACCGCCAGCACACGGGTGCGGTCGGTCTCGTTGTAGCCCGTGCGCCCGATCGCGCGCAGGCTCCACAGCACCATGCCGATCAGCAGCAGGATGAAGAAGATCAGGCCGATATAGCCCATCTCCACCAGCGTTTTCAGATAATAGTTATCCATATAAAAGTAGCTGAACCCGTTCGTCTCCTCAATCACCTGGTTCTGCATGGCGACCGCGCCGCCGAACCGCCCCAGGCCGAACCCCAGCCAGGAATTGCCGCTGTGCAGCAGATTCAAACCGGTCTCCCAGCGCACCATGCGTCCCGCGCGCTGGCTGGCCGCCATATAGTCCGAGGTGAACAGATAGGTGATGCGGCTCGCAATCGAGGGGATCGCCATCAGCGCCCCCGCGCCCGCCACGCCCATCAGCGCAATCAGGCGGCGGTCCAGGAAAATGGCAAAGACGATTACCGCCACCGCAAGGCCGCCCCAGGCGCCCTTGGAGAAGGTGAAAATGCAGCACAGGCACATCATGCCGGTGCCGCAGATGGCCAGTACCTTGACCCACATTTTTTTGCTGTAATACGCAATGCCCGCCACCATGGGGGCAAACAGCACCAGCAGGCTGCCCATGATATTCGGGCTGCCGGTGATCGAATACACGCGCGTGCGCACGCTTTCCTCGGTCGAGGAAACCCAGCTGGACGGCATCGGCGCGGCGACAATATACTGATAAATGCCGTGCGCCGCCACTGCGAGCGCCATAACGACCAGCGCGCCGTAAAAAATTGCAAAATCGCGGTCATCCTCGATCAGGCGGGTGACCAGGAAGAACCACAGCAGATATTGCACCACCGCGCGGTAGCCGTCTATCGCAATGCCCATATCCGGGGATACGGCGCACATCAGGAAAAATCCCACGCCGATAAACAGCGCCAGATAAGCATCCACCGGCGTTGCGCGCGACTGGAGCGGCGCGCGCCGCATCGCGGTGTGCCACAGGATGTAGGCGATCGCGGCGAGCATCATGCACTCGTCCCAGGTCGAGCCGATAAAGCCGGGCAGATAACCCATGGTCGTCGAAAGATAACGGATCAGCACATCCAGCGGCAGATAGAGCGCCAGGCAGACCAGCAGCAGGCCGCGCACACTGAAAAACCGGCACGCCCGGCCGATCAGGCCGCCGCCCAGGAAGGTGGAGACCGGCCGCCAGACGGCAAGGCAGATGCGGTAAATCAGGCTGTTTGCCGCCGCGTCGCCGAGCCGCTCGACAAAGCGCCGCAGCGCCGCCAGCAGGCGCGCATAGCGGCTGTTTGCCGCCGTGCAGATAGGCGCCGCGCAAAAGCGCTCCCAGATCTGCCGGAAACGGGAATAGGGATAGGCGCGCGCAATGCGGCGGAAAAATCCCGCGATCGCGCCCGCATGATACCACGCGCGCAGGCGCATGATCAGCCGCACGAGCAGACTGTTTTCAAACATCGCTTTCATAGGCTTATTCCGCGGAATCCGCAATATCCACCATCTCGATATTGCCCGTTGTCTCAAAATCGTTGGTCTTGACGATCATCGTGCGGCCCGCACGGATTTCTTGCGTGCCGATTGACGGGGATGCCGTATCCTTGGGCACGGTGGTCTCGATGGTGAAGATGATATCCTTCTTGCTCGGGTCAGTCGCGTTGACGATACGGCCGTCCGCCGTGGTCACCTGCTGCACATAGTCCTCGATCTGCATATCCGTGATCTTGGCGCTGGTGTAGGAGTTGCCGCTGACGAGCTGCTTGCCGACCTGATCGTTGCGCTGCAGCTCTTCCACCAGGAAGGGCGTCGCACCGCGCACGCGCACAACGACCGTCATCGGCACCTGGGGCGAGGCAATCTCGGTGATCTGGGGTGCGAATAACTTATAGCCCACGCCGATCACGACTGCGATCGCCGCGAGCAGCACCAGCAGGTCGACGACGTTGATCACGCCGAACAGCTTGCCTTTTTCATTGATCAGTTTCATGGTATTCCTCCGCTTTTGGTAATAGTTCTGGAATTTACCATGCTATTATATCATAGCGCCCGGCATTTGCAAAGCATAATCGTATATGGCGGACTGGGTTTCCACTTCAGCTGCAAAGCTGCCGCAGCCAGTCCGCCAGCCACAGGCGGCATTCCACCGCGCCGTTTTCCATCCCGCCGTCCGTCCGCACCGCCTCGGCCGGGACGGCGGAAAACACTGTGCACCACCACGCCGCGCGCGGCTGCACGGGGGCAAACGCCCCTGCCGCAAGTACCGCGGCCGCGGCGGCCAGCGCCGCAGCCGCCTGTTTCCTGTTGTTTCGCATAAGAAAAACCGCCTTCCGTCATCTGGTGTTCCCAGTATGCCCGGCAGGCGGTTCCATTATACGGTTTCGGTCAAAAAGGTGTCCGCAAAGCGGCGCGAGAGCATCTTGGCTGCGGTTTTGGCACGGTTTTCATCGGAAAACAGGCCGTAGACCGTCGGCCCGGAGCCGCTCATCAGCGTGCCGTCCGCGCCGTTTTCGGTCAGAAATGCCTTGATCTCCCCGATCTGGCGGCGTTTGGTCGCGGTCACAAGCTCCATCACGTTGGACAGGCGGCGGCACACGCCGCTGTAATCGCCCTTTTCGAGCGCCTTGACCATGCCCGCGGTGTCCGGCCGCTTTTTGATATCGACCTCATCCATCGCGCGGTACACATCCTTGGTCGATACGGCAAACGGCGGCTTGCACAGCACCACCCAGCAGTGCGGCATGGGCGCGAGCGGGCGGAGTTCCTCACCGATGCCTTCGGCCAGCATGGTGCCGCCGCGCAGGCAGTAGGGCACGTCCGCACCCAGTTTGAGGCCCATCGCGCACAGCTCGTCATCGGTCAGCCCGACGGCGTGCAGCGCGGCGAGCGCGCGCAGCACCGCGGCAGCGTCGGACGAGCCGCCGGCCAGTCCCGCAGCGATCGGGATGCGCTTGTCGATGTGGATCTCGCAGGTGCCCGGCAGCACGCCGGTCTCCTGATAAAACAGATCGGCCGCGCGCCAGGCGAGGTTGCGCTCGTCCACCGGCAGGTAGGGCAGATTGCAGGTCAGGATAATGCCGCGCGGTTTTTTTTCGCCCTGCGTCACCGTCACGCGGATCTCATCGTGCAGCGCGACTGACTGCATCACCATGCAGACCGTGTGATAACCATCCGCCCGGCGGCCGGTCACATCCAGTGTCAGATTGATTTTGGCGCGCGCGCAGACCGTGGTCTCCGCGTGCGTGATCTCTTGCTTTTTGCCAAATAACATAGGTCCTCACTTCTATATAACGGCACTGCATCCGCAGCACCGGTATTTATCCCAGCGCGACCGGCACGGGCTGGCGGCCGCGGAACACGGTCACACTCGTAAAACCGGCCGCGCGCGCGTTGGCGGCGCACTCGTCGAACCCGCGGCCGACTGTGTCCAGCGTATGCGAGTCCGAGCCGATCGAAATGCGCTCACCGCCCATGCGGCGGTATTCATACAGGATATTCTGCGGCGGGCCGACTTTTTTCATCCAGCCGCCCAGTCCTGCCGCGTTCAGCTCAAGCGCATAGCCGTGGTCGATGCAGGCGCGCAGCACCTGCTCGACCCGGTCCATATACTGGTCGAAGGACGGCACATAGTCGCCGTGCTTCATCACGCGCAGTGGATAATCGATGTGCGCCAGCACGTCAAACCCGCCGTGCGCCTCCATTTCAAGCACCTGATCGAAGTATTCCTGCAAAAACGCGTCGCAGTCGAGCGATGCAAAGTCGTGGAAATAGATATCCAAGTCGTTCGGCATCACGTGCAGCGAGCCGATCACCATATCCAGCTCATGTGTGCGCAGGAACTCGTCCGCCGCCGGGTCGACGTGCGGCTCGCCGATCTCGATGCCGGTGAGCACCTCGATCTCATCCGCAAACGCCCGCCCTGCCGCGCGAATGTCGCGCAGGCAGGCCTCTACATCGCGGTTTTCAGACGGACCATGCGTGCGGAAGTAATCCCAGTGATCGGTGATGCCGATGATATCCAGCCCCGCGTCCACGCAGGCGCGCACCTTGTCCGCCACCGGCTGGGGGCTGGCCGCGTCCACCGAATAGTCCGTGTGCATATGCAAATCCACTCGCATTGTTTGTGATTCCGCCTTTCTCACAGGAACGGCAGCGTCGCCTCGACAAAGCAGACCACGACCGCCGCCGTCATCCCAAAATTAAAGAAGATTGTCCGCACCGAAGGCACGGCAAAACCGTGCGCCCACACCTGCTTTTTCCAGCCGCGAACGAGCATTGTCACGCCTGCAACCGTGAGCACCGGCCAGCTGAGCGCATACAGCATAGGCAGCGGGCTGTTTTCCGGCAGCAGCATCATGATGGACGACCCATAGAAGTTGAACAGCATATGCAGCACGGCCGGCGCTTTCAGCGTACCCGTGTAAAAATACGTGTAGGCCAGCAGCAGGCCAAGCGCAAATGCGTAAAAGAACTGGCTGACATTGGCATGATACAGTGCAAACAGCAGCGCCGAGACCAGTGCCGCAGGCCGCTGTCCATAGCGCGCAAGCCGTCCCGCGATCAGGCCGCGGAACAGCAGCTCCTCGCACAGCGGACCGAGCACGCACGCGCCCAGCAGCATCACCGCAGGCGGCATCATCAGCAAGGTCTCGGTCACGCTGTCCACCGGCTGGAGACCCGCGATGCGGTAAACCAGATCGTTGACCCAGGACCCGGCGAGCGAACCCAGCCACATCAGCGCCGCGCCGATCACAAACCAGCGCCCGAGCAGCCGCGGGGTCATGCCCCGCCCCGCCGGCGGCGAAACCGGGATGCACCGGCACAGCCGGCGGGCCAGCGGCAGCGCGGCGATATAATACCCCACCAGCACCAGCAGGTAATATGCCGTCGGCCCGATAGGCAGCAGGCCGGTCCAGATCAGCCCCGCGACCGCGTACTGCCACAAAAGCGCCGTGACAAGCGTCAGCACCAGCGACCAGCCCAGCCGTGCGCAGTATTTTTTCTCCTGCCGCTCGTTTTGCTCCATAAATGACCCCCGTTACACGCAAAAACAGGGCAGAGCTTTTCGTCCCCTGCCCCGTTTTGCTTTGCCAAATGTGCCCGATTACTTCATTTCGTTGACCAGACGCTCGGTGTCCTTTGCGATCATCAGCTCCTCGTTGGTGGGGATGACCAGCACGCGGACACGCGCCCAATCGATGGAGATATCCATCTGCTTGCCGCGGTACTTGTTCTTCTCGGGATCGATCTTGATACCCAGGTATTCCATGTGCTCGCAGACATCCCAGCGGACCGAGCGGTCGTTCTCGCCGACGCCCGCGGTGAAGATGATGGCGTCTACGCCGCCCATCTCGGCGATGTAGGAACCGATGATCTTCTTGACCGAGATGTTGAACATATCCTTAGCCAGCGCCGCGCGTGCGTTGCCGTCCAGGATCGCCGCGTCCAGATCGCGGAAGTCGGACGAAACGCCCGAAATACCCAGCATACCGGACTTCTTGTTGAGGATATTGATGACCTGCTCCGCAGAGATGTTCTCATGCTCGGACAGGAACTCGATGATCGCCGGGTCGATGTTGCCCGAACGGGTACCCATCGGCAGGCCGTCCAGCGGCGTGAAGCCCATCGAGGTATCATAGCTCTTGCCGCGGTTGATCGCGCAGATCGAAGAACCGTTGCCCAGGTGGCAGGTGATCAGGCGCAGCTCCTCCAGCGGACGGCCGAGCATCTCAGCGGCCTGCTGGGAAACATACTTGTGGCTGGTGCCGTGGAAGCCGTAGCGGCGGATCTTGTACTTCTCATAGTACTCGTAGGGGATCGCGTACATGTAGTGCGACTGCGGCATGGTCTGGTGGAACGCGGTGTCGAACACGGCGACCATCGGAACGTCCGGCCCCATAACGTCGCGGCAGGCCTGAATGCCGATCAGGTTGGGCGGATTGTGGAGCGGTGCGAGCGGCACGCAGTCCTCGATCGCCTTGAGAACCTTCTCGGTGATGACCACGCTGTCGGTGAAGAACTCGCCGCCGTGTACCACGCGGTGGCCGACCGCGTCGATCTCGCTCATCGAGGAGATCACGCCCTTGTCGGGATCGAGCAGAACGTTGATGACCGCCTGGATCGCTTCCTTATGGGTCGGCATCGCGATTTCGAACTTGAACTTCTCATCCGACTTGTTGCCGGTGTGCGTCAGGACGCCATCGATGCCGATGCGCTCGCACAGGCCCTTGGCCATGACCTCGCCCGACTCGGTGTCGAGCAGCTGGTACTTCAGCGAAGAACTGCCGGCGTTGATAACCAGAACTTTCATTTTGCAAAACTCCCTCATGCCGTATTTGGCGGCTTGCTTCAAGCCGCGGAAGCCTATATAATAATGCTGTATCTTTATTTTACACGATTTGTCCGGAATGCACAAGCCATAATTTCCCCATACCTCACCAAAATTCCACCGTATTTAAGGAGACTGAAACCATGACCGTCTGCGGCATTGTCGCCGAATACAATCCCTTTCACGCGGGCCACGCGCACCATATCGCCGAGACGCGCCGCATTTTGGGCGCGGATGCCGCAATCGTGTGCGCGATGAGCGGCAACTATGTGCAGCGCGGCGACCTGTCTGTGCTGGAAAAATACGCCCGCGCCGAAGCGGCCGTGCGCTGCGGGGCCGACCTTGTGCTCGAGACGCCGCTCGCGGCCTGCCTGTCCTCGGCGGAAGGGTTCGCGCGCGGGGCGGCGGCGCTGCTGGACGCGCTCGGCTGCGTCACCCACCTGTCCTTCGGCGCGGAGACCGCCGGCCTTGCCCTGCTGCGGCGCGCGGCCGGTCCGGCGCGCGCCGATGGAGTGCACACGGCCGCGCTGCGGCAGGCGCTGGACGCCGGTCTGCCCTACGCCGCGGCCATGCAGCAGGCGGTCAGCGCCGCCGACCCGGCGGCCGGTGCGCTGCTCGCCAGCCCGAACAACACGCTCGCAGTCGAATATCTGCGCGCGCTGAACGTGCTGGGTAGCCGGATGCAGCCGCTTGCCATCGAGCGGCAGGGCGGCGCGCATGACAGCGATACCCCGGCGGACGGCCTGCCCTCGGCCTCCTACCTGCGCCGCCTGCTGGCGGACGGGCAGGCCGAAGCCTGCCGCCCGCTCATGCCCGCGGCCTCCTTTGCGGTGCTCCAGCGGGAAATGCAGCGCGGCGCGGCGCCGGTCACGCGGGGCGCGGCCGATCAGGCTGTGCTCGCGCACCTGCGGCGGCTGGACGCGGCCGCGCTTCTTCCCTTCTGCGGCGGGGATGACGGGCTTGCGCACCGCCTGGCGGACGCCGTCCGCGTCAGCACCAGCTTTGCCGCCGCCTGCACCGCCGCGCAGACCCGGCGCTACCCGCTCGCGCGGGTGCGGCGCGTGCTGCTGCGCGCGTGGCTCGATCTGCCGCAGTCCGTGCCGCCGCTGCCGGGTTATGTGCGCGTGCTCGCCATCGGCAGACAGGGCCGGACGCTTTTGCGCCGCATGAAGGAGACCTGCGCCCTGCCGGTCATTGTGCGGCCGGTCACGGAACACGGCCTGCCCGCGGATTTGCAGCCCGCCCTCCGGCGCGACGCACTGGCGGACGACCTGTATGCCCTCGCCTTTCCTGCCCCCGGCCTGCGCACCGGCGGCGGGCACTACCGCAAAACGCCGTTTTGCCTGCCGGAAGGCTGAGCTTCCCGCCGCTCTGCACGGCGGGAAATTTTTTACACAAACTACTTGACCTGTCGTAGTAGTTCTGTTATGATTACTACGACAGATCAAGTAATGGGGTGATGGCATGCTGGGAAGCGACGTGATGCGCGGTTATAACGACATGCTCATCCTGTGCCTGCTGCTGGAGGGCGACTCTTACGGCTACGCCATCTCGCGCGAGATCGAGCAGCGCAGCGGCGGCGAGTACCCGATCAAGGAGACCACGCTGTATTCCGCGTTTGGACGGCTGGAAAAACAGGGGTATATCGTCCCCTATCAGGGCAGCGAGACGCAGGGCAGGCCGCGCACCTATTACACCATCACGGACGAAGGGCGAAAAGCCTATGCCGCCAAATGCGCGGAGTGGCGCGTGCTCAAGGCCGTGGTGGACCGTTTTGCAAAGGAGGATATGACAGATGGAAGCAATCCGTAATTATGTGGAGGCCCTGTTTGCCTCGCTGCCGCAGAACGCGGACACACAGCGCATCAAGGACGATATGCTGGCCAATCTGGAGGAAAAATACCAAGCCCTGCTGGCAGAGGGCAAAAACCCGGCCGAGGTGACCGGCATAATCATCGCGTCCATCGGCTCGGCCGAAGAGCTGCGGAAGGAACTGGGGTTGGATGCCGCACCCCCGCAGCCGGACGCCGCCGCGTCACAGCCCGGCAGCGGTACGCCCGCCCCCGCTGTTGCGCAGGAATACGGCCGCTATCAGACGCGCAAATACGCTATGATCGCTGCCGGGGTTGCGCTGTTCATCCTTGCGCCGTTCACCGCGTCTTTTTTTGAAGACACCTTGCACCTGGAAGCGCCCGGCACCTTCCTGTTTTTTGCCATGGTTGCGGTGGGTGTGGCGCTGTGCATCCTGTCCGGCCGAAAAGACGACTATTACCGCGAGCTGTACGGTCTCGGCCGTGACGAGGACGACGACGAAGGAGACAACGATGACAGCGAGGAAAAGGCGCATCCGGTCAGCACGCTGTTCGCTTCGATCGCATTTCCGCTCGCGGCGGCGGTGTATGTGTGCATCGGCGTTTTCTATGGTTTCTGGCATCCCGGCTGGGTGATCTTTCTGATCTGCTTTGCAATCAAAACCGCCATTGCCGCGTGGGAGGACTACCGGCGCCGCACCTGACCGGCTATCCTTCCGGCATCGGCCGCACGGCGCCCGCCGCCGGACGGCCGCAGCGCGCATTGACTTTGTCCCTCTTTTGCTTTACAATACTTTTCAGCACTGTAACAAGCAAAAGAGGGATTTCGATATGATCGGACTGGGTACCATTGTCAACTGCGCCGCCGTGCTGGCGGGCACGGCGCTGGGCGTGCTGCTGGGCGGCGGGCTGCCGCGGCGGTTTGAGACAACCATCATGCAGGCGCTCGGGCTGTGCACGTTTTTCATCGGTATTGGCGGCGCGGTCGCCGGCCTGCTGACCATCGAAAACGGCACGCTCTCCACGCAGCACACCATGCTGCTTGTGCTCAGCCTGGTCATTGGCGCGCTGATCGGCGAAGCGCTCGATATCGAAACGCGCCTCAATGAATTCGGCACCTGGTGTCAGACGCGGTTTGCGGGCGGCGGAGAGGACGGCAAATTCGTCGAGGGTTTTGTCGCCTCCTCCCTGCTGTTCTGCGTGGGCGCAATGGCGATTGTCGGCTCGCTCGAGGACGGCCTGAACGGCAATCCGTCCATCCTGATCGCCAAGGCGATGATCGACGGCGTGGCTGCGATCGTGTTCGGCGCATCGCTCGGCAAAGGTGTGTTCCTGTCCGCGCTGCCGCTGCTGATCTATGAGGGCGGTATCACGCTGCTGGCGCGGTTCATCCGCCCGTGGCTGACCGATGCGCTGATCAGCCAGTTGTCCTGCATCGGCTCGGTGCTGATTTTCGCAATCGGCTTTAACCTGATGTTTGACAAAAAGGTCAAGGTCGGCAATCTGCTGCCCGCAATCCTGCTGCCCGTGGTATTTTTCTTCCTTGCGAAGTTCTTCCCCGGGCTTGCAACACTGTAACACGCAAAAAGGAGGCCAAATGGCCTCCTTTTTGCATGGGTTTTAAGGCAATACCGCATAATCGGGCAAGAGCGATTTGTGAGAATATTTTGCGTCCGGATGCGGCGCGTTTTTGCAGCAATACTTGATGTATTGCAAGAAAGCGCAACAAAATCCGGGCACAAAATTTCCGCAAAGCGCCGCAGACATAATTGTGCGGTGTTGCCTTAATTTGGCTCAGTCGCCGACTACGCTTTCACTAATCGACACGCTTCCCGATGCGCCGGGCTGCGCACCGTCCTTGGTGATCACTGCCGCGCCGTTTTCGCCAACCGTGATCTCGTATTCGCCGGCGGCGCCGTTCTTGCCTTCGACGATATACTGCGTTGTATCAGAACCGTCCTCATTCCGCTCCTCCGGGATGGTGACCGCGATATCGCTGCCGTCCTCGCCCTTGACCGCATAGGTGGTCGAGCCGTCCGGATTGGTGTGCGTTTCGGTCACCTCGCCGGTGAACACCACGCGGATGCTCTCGAGCAGCGCGCCGTCGGTTGCGACGTTCGCCGCGCCCGCGGCCGTCACGGTGAGCGCCGCGGCGGCGGCAATCACAACGCCCTTGCGGATATGACCCTGTTTCATGTGTTTGGCCTCCTGTCTGATCTCGCTGCCGGAGGCGTGCAGATGTGCAAAGGTTGCCTGATATAACTCTCTATCCGTCATCGTTCCAGTCCTCCAGCTTGTGTTTGAGTTTTTGTCTGGCCCGCAGCAGGCGGGTCTGCACCGCGCTTTCGCGCAGGCCGAGCGCCGCGGCGATCTCGCGCACCGAGTAGTCCTCATAATAGTACAGATGAATGGGCACGCGGTATTTCTGCGGCAACTCCATCACCGCAAGGAACAGCGCGGACTGCTCAGGGGTTTCAAAGCCAAGCGTTTCGGCGTAGTCCTCAATCGGCGCGGTGTACCGCCGCCAGGGGGATACCAGATACCGCTTGCACTCGTTGACGGTCACGCGGATGAGCCAGTGCCGGATGTGCGCCTCATTTGCAAACGGCTTTTTCGCCTGCAGGCACTTGAGCAGCGCGATCTGCACCATATCGTCCGCATCGGCCGCGTTTTTGGTGTATTGGAACGCGATTGCGAACAGGTTGTCCCGGTATCGCCCTGCGATCTCTTCAAACTGTGCCTCGTCCATGGTTCACCCCGTCTGCTGTGGATTTGAAAGGCCTTTCATAGACAATACCCGGCAGGCGGCCGAAATATCACAAAAAATTTGCCGCGGGCGGAAATTTTTTGTGCGCCGCCCGTCCCGGGGCAAAAAAAGAGGGCCGTCCGGCCCTCTTTTATCATTTTTCTTTCAGACTCAAAGTATGTAAACCTGGGTGGTTTCATACACCTCATAGACCCGCTTGAGCGAGGCCATCTCGGTGCCCGGCAGACGGCTGCACGCGCGCGCGGTCGCAACCGCAAAACGCGCCATCTCGTCAAACTTCAGGCCGTTGTTCATGGAATTGGCGATCGCGCCGACCATGGCGTCGCCCGTGCCGACCGCGCCCTCGTCGTAGATCTTGGGATTGGTGTTGACATACAGCGCCTCGGGCTCGTCCTTGGAAACCAGTACCGCGCCTTCCTGGCTCATCGAAACGCAGACCGCACGCGCGCCCATATCCAGCATCTTGCGCGCGGAAACCACAACCACCTCGGGGTCGGCGGAGGGCTTGTCACCCACAGCCTCGGCCAGCTCGAAGATGTTGGGCTTGACAAAGTCCGGCTCGAGTTTCAGTGCTTCGAGCAGCAGCTCGCCCTGCGCGTCGATAATCAGCTTGCAGCCGTGCTTCTTGATGGTCTTGCACAGCTTGAGATAGTTTTTGATCGGGAATTCAGGCGGCGTGGAACCGGCCAGGACAAAGATGTTGCCCTCGCCGAGGTAGCCTTCCATCCGGTCGACCAGACGGAGGAAATCCGCATCCTCCACCTTGCTGCCCGGCTCGTTGACCTCGGTGTGCCCGCCCTGCGCATCAATGATCTGCGTATTCACGCGCTGCTGCCCTGCGATATCCACAAAATCGTGGTGGATGTCCGCAGCCGTCAGCATATCCTTCATAATGCGGCCATTGGTGCCCGCGCAGAAACCGAGCGCAACACTGTTGCCGCCCAGCGCCTTGATGGCGCGCGAAACGTTGATGCCCTTGCCGCCCGGCTCCAGATGGCTGGAGGTCGCACGGTTGAGCTTGCCGACCACCAGCGGATGCTCGATGCGCTGGGTGCGGTCAAGTGCGGCGTTGAGCGTTATCGTGATAATCATGGGACGCCCCTCCTGAATTTTTTCTTTTCTATATTATTTTACCCAATCAAACGGACAATGTAAATCCCTTTTATGCCTTCAGTGCAAAAAAGCCGGCGGAAATTTCCCTTAAAATCCCATTCCGGCCAGCTCCTGCACCAGCCCGGTATAGAATTTCGGCGCCGAAAAGCCCGGCGCGTCCTTGCCGAACGCATCCACCAGCTGCTGGTGGGACACGCCCTCCAGCGTGCCGCGATATCGGCCCCAGCGCGCGGAGGCGGGCGTGACCAGCCCGTCGCTCGCCCCTTGCGCGGGGTAGAACAGGCCGTGTGTCAGCATCATGAAGCCGTCCGTGTGCACCGCGCCGATCTCCGTCCCCCAGCTCTGGTAATAGACACAGTTCGCATCCAGATTGTCCCGATTGAACTGCGCAAGGTACTTTGGCGTCAGCTGCTCGCCCGCGCGCAGGGAATCCGGTTTTTCATCCCCGTGCTGCGCCCACCAGGCGTCGTTGCGGCGCGCCCACAGCTGCGCCCCCGGCCGGGCGCGCAGCAGCAGTTCGGCCGTGCGTGCGCCGCGGTTTGGCGTGGCTAGCATGGAAAGCGAGGCCACATACCGTCCGCAGCCCATGGACGAAATCAGATACCGCGCTTCCAGCCCGCCCTTGGAGTGGGCGATGAGGTTGACACGCGCGCTGCCGGTTTCGCGCAGCACACGCTGCACCGTACGCCCCAGCTGGGCTGCACCGGTCTCGATGCTGCCCCAGGCATCCTGTCCGCCAAAATACACCGACGCCCCGCCTGCGCGCAGCGCCGCCGGGATGCGGCCCCAGGGCACATACAGGCCGCCCGTATCGGTCACCCCCAGCCCGTGCACAAGGATGATGGGGTATTTTGTCCTGCAACCTTCCATATCACTTGTGGTATTTGCCGCCCGCGGCGATGTTGAGCGCGCGGTACAGCTGCTCGAGCACCATCACGCGCGCGAGATGGTGCGGGAAGGTCATCGGCGACATGGACAGCCGCAGCGACGCGCGCTGCTTGATCCGGTCGGACAGGCCGCATGACCCGCCGATCACCAAGCACAGCCGGCTCGTCCCCGAGACGGTCAGTCGGCCGAGCCAGTCCGCCAGCTGCTCGGAGGACATCTCCCTGCCCTCGACACACAGCGCGACCACCGCCGCCCCGGCGGGCAGCTTGGCCTCGATGAGCGCAGCCTCCTTGTCGAGCGCCTGCGTGATCTCGCCCGCGGATGGCGTCTGCGGCAGGCGCTGTTCGGGCAGCTCAATGATCTCCAGTTTGCAGTAGGCGCCCAGACGCTTGGCGTATTCCTGCACCGCGGCGGCCCAGAACTTTTCGCCCAGTTTTCCCACGCAGATCAGCCGGACAGCGAGCACGCGGCTTCCTCCTCTCCCCAGCGAACGGGCGCATCCATGTGTTCCCGCGGGGCGACGAGCACCTCGCACGCAGGCAGGCCGCGCAGTGCCGCGCGGGTCTGCTGAAGCGCCAGCACCGGGATGTTATTCTTTTCACTCAGATGCGCCAGAATGATTGTGCGCGTGCCGTTTTTAACCAGATCGGCCGCAAACACCGCACAGTCCGGATTGGACAGATGGCCCGCCGGGCCTGCTACGCGCATTTTGAGCGGATACGGATACGGCCCAACCTGCAGCATGTGCGGATCGTGATTGCTCTCGAGCACAACGGTCTCGCACCCGCGCAGCAGCTCGGCCGCGTCACGCGGCACAAAGCCGAGGTCGGTCGCAAAACCGAACCGGCTGCCGCCCTGCGCTAGGATGTAACCCACGCTGTCCGCCGCATCATGCGGGGTGGCAAAGCTGGTCACATCCACGTCGCGCACCCAGAAGGTGTCGCCGCTGTCAAACGCGTTGAGCCGCTCGGCGCTTTGCAGATCCTTGCGGGCCAGCGCCTCGACCGTCCCACGCGAGGCAAAGACCGGCACACGGCTCTTTTTCAGAAACATCGGCAGTCCTTTAACATGATCGATATGCTCATGCGTGAGCAGCACAGCGGAAAGGTCGGCCAGTCCAAGGCCGATCTCAGCCAGTCCGGTCGTAATCTTGCGCAGGGACACGCCAAGATCGATCAGGATCGCGGTGCCCGCCGCCCTATACAGGCCGCAGTTGCCCGAGGACCCGCTCGCAATGCTGTAATAATACCGTTCCGCCACTGATGAAACTCCTTTGCTTTCCAAAACAGCGGAGAGGTTGCCCCCTCCGCTGTATTTGTTTCTTTTCTGTTACGCGCGCTGCGCTTCGCCCATCGAATCCGGGATCTCGGAACGGTACATATCCGCGCCGAGCGCCACGAACTTTTCCACCAGCGTCTCATAGCCGCGCTCGATGTTCTGCACCTGCTCAACCTCGGTCACACCCTTGGCTGCGAGGCCCGCGATCACCATCGCCGCGCCTGCGCGCAGGTCGTGCGCGCGCACCGGCGCGCCGGTCAGTTCCTTGACGCCCTCGACAATCGCGATCTTGCCGTCCACATGGATGTTCGCGCCCATGCGGATCAGCTCCTCGGTATAGCGGTAGCGGCTGTCCCACACGCCCTCGGTGACAATGCTTGTGCCCTCTGCCAGGCAGAGCGCGGTCGTCATCTGCGGCTGCATATCGGTCGGGAAGCCGGGATACGGCATGGTTTTGATGTTGGTGCGGGTAAGCTTGCCCGCGCGGCGCACGAGCACCGCGTCGTCATACTCGGTCACCTCGACGCTCATCTCCTTGAGCTTGGCGGTGATGCACTCCAGATGCTTCGGGATAACGTTCTTGACCAGCACCGAGCCGCCGCACGCCGCGACCGCAGCCATGAACGTGCCGGCCTCGATCTGATCCGGGATAATGGAATAGCTGCCGCCGTGCAGGCGCTCGACGCCGCGGATCTTGATCACATCCGTGCCCGCGCCCTTGACATTGGCGCCCATAGCGTTCAAAAAGTTTGCCAGGTCCACGATATGCGGCTCCTTGGCGCAGTTCTCCATGATGGTCTGGCCCTTGGCGAGCACTGCCGCGAGCATGATGTTCATGGTCGCGCCGACCGACACCACGTCGAAGTAAATATGTGCGCCGTGCAGGCCGCCCTCGGGCGCCTCAGCGCGGATGTAGCCGCCCTTGGGCAGGGTGACGGTGGCGCCCAGCGCCTCGAAACCCTTGATGTGCTGGTCGATCGGGCGCACGCCGCCGAAATTGCAGCCGCCGGGCATGGCAACCTCAGCATAGCCGTATTTGCCGAGCAGCACACCCAGCAGATAATAGGAAGCGCGCAGCTTGCGCTCGAGCTCGTGGGGCTTGAGGCTCGGATGATTGCTGTTCTGGATCTCGACCGTCGTCGCATTGATCAGCCGGATCTGCGCGCCCAGCTCGCGCATGATCTCGAGCTGCAGGGTCACGTCGATGATCTTGGGCACGTTCTCGATGCGGACCGGGCCGTCCGCCAGCAAAGCCGCCGGAACAATGGCGACTGCCGCATTCTTTGCGCCCGAGATCGTAACCTCGCCGTTGAGCGTTTTACCGCCGTTTATAACATACTTGGTCAAACCTACCTACTCCTCACTAACACGCTGCGCGGCTGTCCGCGCCCGGTTTACAATCCCTGTAATAATGTATGAAAGCGGGCACTGCGTCGTGCGTCCGCAAAAATTCTCACCAATATATTGTACCACAATTTTTGATAAAGGAAAGTGATTTTTTAATTTTCCCGGTCTATTATCGTCTTTTTGTCACAATCCACCAAATATTCGCCCGAATCGGTGACGATCTTCCAAGTGGGCGTAAGCTGTATCCGGCGGCTGCTGTCTGTCTGCATCCGGTAGCCTGCCGTCATGGACAAAACCGACTGCGCCTCGGGCTGCCGGGCGACAAATTCGAGCAGGGCGTCCGCTGCATTGCAGGCCACGCCGCTTGCGCTCACAGTCGTATACGGGGTGCCGAAGCTCCACAGACCGGAAAGCGAGGCAAACCCATCCCCGGTGAAGCGGATGGTCAGCACGCGGTTGAACACCGGCAGACCGGCGACCGTGCCGGTCATGGTAACGCTCGTTCCCTCGGCCGCCCAAACCGCGTCCTCGGCCTGCAGTTTCCAGTCGGAAAACAGCTGCTTAGCCAGGTGCAGCGCCGCGCTCTCGTCCGCAGGCGCAGCCTCTCCGGTCAAGATACTGCCGCTCACGCTTCCGTCCGCGCCCCACTCGACCGTGCCGCGCTCGCCCTCAAAGAGAACCGTGCCGTCCTCCTGCTCGGTGCGCGCGGGTTCTCCGCCCAGCATAGCGGCCGCGGCCGCTTCCTCGTTCGGCCGGCTGCGGTCGATGGAAAGCTCGGGCAGCACCACATCGTTCGGCAGGGCAAAATCCGCGTCCAGCGAAATGCCGTAGCCCTGCGCCAGTGTGCGCAGGCTGCCGACCAGCTCGGCCTCCTGCTGACGGGTCTGCCAGAACTGCCGCCCCAGATTGCCGAGCAGAAACACATTGACCGCCATCAGGATCACAATCAGCACATTTTTTACCTTATCCCACTGCAAGCGGCTTCACCTCCCGTCAGCTCCCCGTTTGCAGATAAAACCGCGCCGGCACATAAACGCCGTCCTGCGCGCGGTAGGCCACCATCATGCTGCGCTGCTCCGCCGCAGCACCGGCCGCCGCCTGACGCGCGGGCAGCACGGTCTGCATGGTTTCGCGCGCGGCAAAGCGCTGCAGGCGGATGGTCGCGCTGCGCAGCGTACCGTCCTCCGCAAAGCGGAACGTGGCAAAGTCGCTATCGCCCAGCACGGGCACGCCGCTGTACATCTGCATGAACACCAGCGTCGTCTCCTCGCCGCTCTGCTGCACCGCATAGAGCGCCGCGTGCGTGTCGGTCTCGCCGGCGCGCAGCGCCTCGTCCAAAATCACACGGGCACTGTCCATCTGCGCCTCGAGCGCGGACTGGCCGCGCACCTCGCCCTCCTCGTAGGCGCGCACCGCGCCCTCTTCACCCGAGGAAGCATATTGCAGCAGCCCCTGCGCGCTCACGCGCAGCGTGCTGGCGTTGTCCACGAAAACGCGCACCGCGCCGTTCTGCTCATCGTAAAAATCCGAATAGGCGGTAAACCCAAAGGCTTGTAGCAGGCCCTCCAGCCCGGTGCCGCTTTGTGCGCTGAGCAGGTCGATCGTGCGCTCCTCGAGCAGTGGGAGGCTGAGCCGCTCGTTGTCAAACAGCAGCGTTTCCGGATAAACCGCATATTCTCCACCCGCAAACGCGCACGGCATCCCGTGGAAGCTCTGCTGCGCGCTTTGCAGCGTGCTGTCCGCCGCCTCGGCCTGCGCTGCATACAGCGCGCCATCCGGCGTACGCACAAACAGCTGCCCGGTGCCCGCGGTGTAAACCAGGCTCTCCACTGCAAGGCTTTCCTCCTGCTTCCAGCTGCCTTCCATCCAGCCTGCAATCACGCCGAGCGGCAGGCTGCCATGATAGCGCAGCAGCGCGCAGTCGCCCGCCTGCAGCGCGGCGGTGAGCGCCGTTTCGTCTTCAACCGGCTCGAGCGTGCCGTCCGCCAACACCTGCGCCCACAGCGCCCGCACGGCGGAAACGCCCGCCTCCACCTCGGTCAGGTTATACTGCACACCGTACAGCTGCCCCTCGATGGTCAGCGCGATCTGGGCCGGCTCGGCCGCCGCCACACCGGACGAGCGCAGCTCGTATCCCACCGCACCGCCGACCAGATGGTCATACGCCCGGCGCAGCAGATTGTCCGCCGGCATTCCGGCGATATTGATGCCGGTCAGCCAGTTGGCCGCACACAGAATCGCCAGCAAGCCCACCAGCACAAGCAGCGAGATGTTTTTGACCGTGTTTTTCACCGACCGCTGCGCGCCTTTCATGCAGGTCCCTCCTCGCTGTTCGGGGTCAGGTCGGTCGGCAGGGTGATGGTGACCGTCGTCCCCTTGCCGTATTCGCTGGCCAGGGCGATCTTGCCCTCATGCTGCTCGACGATCTCCTTGGCGATTGCAAGGCCGAGGCCGGTGCCGCCCGCGGCGCGGCTGCGCGCCTTGTCCACGCGGTAAAAGCGCTCGAACAGGCGCGGCACATCAGCCGCCGGAATGCCCACGCCGTCATCCTCCACCGTGATGCGCACGCGATTACGCGGCGCCGTGCAGGCGGACAGGCGGATATGTCCCCCCGCGGGGGTGTATTTGACTGCGTTGGACAGGATGTTGACCACGACCTGCTCGATGCGCTCGCGGTCGCCCACGATCTGTGGCAGGTCGTCCGGTGTGTCCACGGTCAGCTCATGGCCGCTGTCCTCGGCGGTCAGCTTCATGGCGTTCGCCACATTTTTGAGCATATCGCCCAGCGAAAACCGCGTCATGCGCAGCTCCATGCGGCCGTAGTCCAGCTTGGACAGGGTAAGCAGATCGGTCACGATGCGCGCCATGCGCTCGGACTCACTCGAAATCACGCCAAGGAACTGCTTTTCCGTGTCCAGCGGGATGTCGCCCGCTGCGTCCAGCAGGGTCTCGGTGTACGAACGGATGTTGGTCAGCGGGGTGCGCAGCTCGTGCGACACATTGGCCACGAACTCGCGCCGCGCGTCATCCAGCCGGCGCTGCTCGGTGATGTCGTGAATGACCGCAATCACGCCGCCCTCGCCGTCCAGCGCGCCGTAAGGCGCGAGCGTGACCGACAGCACGCGCCCGAAGCGCGTGATCTCGCTGGTCAGGAAGGTGCGCATCGCCGTTTCGTCCGAACCCATCATATCCAGGTCGGCAAACATCTCGTCAAAGGTCAGGTCATCTTCCATGCGCACGCCGAGCATATTTTCGGTCGCGGGGTTCATGTGGATGAGCTTGCCCTCGGTTGTAAAGGCGGCAACGCCGTCGGTCATGTGCAGAAACAGGGTGTTCAGCTTATCGCGCTCGCCCTGCACCTCGCCCACCGTGCTTTTGAGCCGCCGCGCCATATAGTTGAAGGAGCGGGTCAGCTCACCGATCTCATCCGAGGACTGCACGCCCAGATCCTGGTCGAAATTGCCCTCTGCGATCGACTTGGCACCCTCGGTGATGCGCTCGATCGGGGTAGTGATGGTCTTGGACAGCAGGAAGGACAGCAAAATCGCCGCGAGCAGGCCGAACATCATCGCCTGCATGACGATCTGGAAAAACCGCCAGGACAGGTCGGATATCTCCTGCTTGTCATCCGCGATATACACGATATAATCCACCGAGCCGTTTGCATCCGTATCCAGCGGCACAGCGACATCCATCATACTGTCCGACACCGACGAGCGCACGCCGACCTCCCCCGCCATGGCGGAGATGATGTTATCCGTGCGCGTGATCGTGATGTTGGGGTTGGACCCGTCCAGAAACCGGCCCTGGCCATCCAGAATGTAATAATTGCGGTAATCATCGATCCCCAGCCGGCTGCGGTGCGCATCGACAATGGTGAGCAGGCCGTCCACGCCGCTTTCGGCGGCAGCCTCCTCCATCGACAGGATGGTATCCCCGGTGAACACGCTCTGCATCTGCTCGTAAAAGCTGTCCAGATAGAACGTGCTGACGCTGTTGATCAGAAACGTGCCGACCACCGCCATGACCGAAATGATCATGAGCACCAGGATCAGCACCAGCTTCATATGCAAGGATCGAAACATTTGACACCTCCACAGGCTCGTCCGAAGCCGCGGCTTCAAACGAAGGGCATTGCCGCGACGGACGCAGGCAAAGCCGGTATGCGGTCCCGGCGCGCCGCAGCGGGCGCGCCGGGCCGTCCTCTTTTATCGCAGGATATCCCTGTCCCGGCGGACGCAGGGCCTCAGTTCTCGCCTGAGAAATAATAGCCCATGCCGCGCTTGGTCATGATATAGCGCGGGCTGGCGGGCTGGTCCTCGACCTTTTCACGCAGGCGGCGGATGGCCACATCCACCGCGCGCAGGTCGCCGTAATACTCATAGCCCCACACCTGCTCCATCAGCTCCTCGCGCGAGAACACACGCCCCGGCGCAGCGGACAGGAAACACAGGATATCAAACTCACGCGCGGACAGCTCAAGCGGCCGCCCGTTTTTGTATACCATGCCGTTGTCGCGCGAGATGCGCAGCCCGCCGCTCTTGGGCTTGGCGGGCTTCGCCCGCTCCTCGCCCGAAACCGTGCGCCGCATATTGGCCTTGACGCGCGCCATCAGCTCGCGCATGGAAAAGGGCTTGGTGATGTAGTCATCCGCGCCGAGGTCCAGGCCGAGCACCTTGTCGGTCTCCTCCTCGCGTGCGGTCAGCATGATGACCGGCGTATCCATTTTCTCCCGGATGCGGCCCAGTACGGCAAAGCCGTCCATGCCGGGCAGCATCACATCCAGCAGGACCAGATCGGGCGCATCCTCGAGCGCGCGGCGCAGGCCCTCCGTACCGTCGTAGGCGACGATCGTGTCGTACCCTTCGCGCTGCAGATTGAACACCAGTATGTCCGCAATTGCCTTTTCATCCTCGACCACGAGGATCTTCTTCTTATCCATTCGCTTCCTCCTTATCCAGAAGGGTGGTTGTGCGCTCTGCCGTCCCGGCTTCAGTACAGGCCGAGCAGCCTCGCGCGGTACATCGCGACCGCGGTTTTTGCATCGCGGATCTCATTGTCCATGATCATTTTTTCGACCTGCGCAATGGGCAGGCGCACCACTTCGACGAACTCATCCTCATCCGGCTGCATCTCGCCCTCGGTCAGGTCGAGCGCGGCAAACAGATTGACCACCTCGGTCAGAAAGCCCGGGGAGGGATACACGCACCCCAGCGGCACGATGCGGCCGGCCGTGCAGCCGGTCTCCTCGCGCAGCTCGCGCGCGCCGCAGTCCGCGGCGGACTCGCTCTCGCCGTGGTCCAGCTTGCCCGCCGGGATCTCGAGGATCTCCTCGCCGTACGGGTAGCGGAACTGGCGCACCAGGATGATGTTGCCGTCCCGGTCGATGGGCAGCACGCCCACGCCGCCGACGTGCTCACACACCTCGCGCGCGGCGGTTTTGCCGTTTGGCAGCTCGACCTGATCGAGCCGCGCCTTCATGATCCTGCCTTCAAAAAAATACTCATAGGAAAGCTGTTTTTCCCGCATATCCATTTTGTTTTCCTCCCTTTTACGGGGTGCCGAAGCACCGCAGGATATACGCTGTCTCGGGCGGCACGCTTACCGGGACGCCCCGGCTGTCCGCCTGGTCAAACTCCGCGCCGTCGAGCATATCCACCGCATAGACCGCGGGCACGCGGGTTTCCTCGATGTGGTGGCTGCGGTTGACCAGAATGTGCAGCCGCGCATGGTCGCTCACGCGCTCGTAGTGCAGCAGCGCGCCGCGGCTTTCGACAAAGCGCAGCTCGCCGCGCGCGAGCGTGTCGCTGTCCGCGCGCAGGGTGCACAGGCGGCGGTAAAACGCGAGCAGCTCGCGGTCCTCCGCGCCCCACGGATAGGTGCGGCGGTTGAAGGGGTCCTCAAAGCCCTGCCGCCCCGCCTCGTCGCCATAGTAGATGGTCGGCGAACCCGGCATGGTGAACTGGATGACCGCGGCAAGGCGCAGCTTGCGCTTGGCTGCCGCGAGCCGGTCGGGCGGGAGCGCATAGTGCGCGCGGCCGTCCCGGTCCAGCTTCCATTCCTCCCCGGACACACCGAGCAGGGTGAGCGCACGCGCGGTATCGTGCGTGCCGATCACGTTCATCAGATTATAGAACACGTCGCGCGGATAATTCTCGCGGATGCACTCCATGGTTTCGGCAAAGTGCTCGGCCGTGCCGCCGGTAAGGTAAGCGATGATCGCGTCCCGCAGCGGATAGTTCATCACGCTGTCCAGCTCGCCGCCCTGGAAATAGGTGCGCCGCTCGGAGTAGGAGATCTTGTTGGACGCGTCCTCCCACACCTCGCCGATGATGAGCGCATCCGGTTTTTCCCGCTTGGCGGCCGCATTTAAGCGGCGGATGAATTCGTCCGGCAGTTCGTCGGCCACATCCAGCCGCCAGCCGGATGCGCCCAGCCGCAGCCAGCGCCGCACGACGCTGTCCGCATCGCGGAAGATGTAATCCTGATACGAGGGCTCGTCCTCGCGCACCTGCGGCAGGGTGTAAATCCCCCACCAGGAGCCGTATTCATCCGGCCACTGCTGGAAATCGAACCAGCGGTAGTAGGGCGAGTCCTGCGACTGGTGCGCGCCCACGCTGTCATACCGGCCGCGGCCGTTGAAATAGCGGCTGTCGAAGCCTGTGTGGTTGAACACGCCGTCCAGCACCACGCGCATACCGCGCGCGGCGGCCTCGCTGCACAGGGTGCGGAAGTCCTCCTCCGTGCCGAGCATGGGGTCGATGCGCTTGTAGTCGCCGGTATCGTAGCGGTGGTTGGAATACGCCTGAAAGATCGGGTTGAAATAAATGGTGGTCACGCGCAGGCTTTCCAGATAGTCCAGCTTGCTTATCACGCCGCGCAGCGTACCGCCGAAAAAGTCATTGTTCAGGATCTCGCCGTTTTCGTCCGGCTGATAGGCCGGGATATCGTCCCAGTTCTCATGCAGCACGCGCGGCGCGATGCCTTCCCCTTCAGGCTGCACGGGCATACGGTCCCGGCAGAAGCGGTCGGGGAAGATATTGTACGAAATGCCCTCGCCGAACCAGCGCGGCGGGTGGTAATCCGGGTCGTACACGGTCAGCTGGTATTTATCGCCCAGCGTGTCGATGATCTCTCCGCGGCCGCCGTAGCCGCGCGCGCAGTAGCGCGGGCCGTCCGCGGTGTCAAGCGTGAAATAATACCAGTACAGCCCCGGATGGTCGGGTGTAAAGGTTGTGCTGTACCGGTCGCGCGCGCCCGCTAGGCCGTACCAGCGCATGGGATAGGCCTGCGGTGCACAGCCGTCCTCCTCCACCCAAAGAGTGATGTGTTCGGTGCCGTGCTCGCGCTTGGGATAAGTGGAAAACTGTACGGTCTGCCCGGCAGGCACCGCGCCGTAAGGCGATTTGCATGCCGCATCCCGCGAGTGAAAAATACATTTGGGTATGGAGTTCAAAAGATTTCCCCCAGACATATTGTGATTGAGCACAAAATCGCGCTGCGGGCAGTCTGCCGCGCGCAGAATTGCTTTTTATAGTATAGCACAAAATCCCGGGGAGGTAAACACAAAAGCGGGGGCTGACCGTCCGGTCTGCCCCCGCCTGCGCGGTATTTTTACTTAAGATAGGTGCGGAAAAACTGCTCGAGCTTGTCAAACGGGATGGCGTTTTTGCCGCCGCCGTCATACAGGTCGGTGTGCACGGCATCCGGGATGATGAGCAGCTCTTTGTTGTCGGTATACGGGTTGTCCTTTACCATGTTCGCATAGGCGTCCCGGCTGAAATAGCAGGAGTGCGCCTTCTCGCCGTGCACGATGAGCACTGCGCTGCGGATTTCATTGCTGTACTGCAAAATGGGCTGGTTCATGAAGGACATGCAGCCGGTCACGTTCCAGCCGCCGTTCGAGTTGAGCGAGCGCGCATGGTATCCGCGCGGGGTTTTATAATAGTCGTAGTAATCTTTGACAAAGAACGGTGCGTCTGCCGGCAGCGGATCGACCACGCCGCCGCCCAGCGCATAGCTGCCGTTTTTATAATCCTCCAGACGCTGTGCATTGAGCGCCTGCTTTTTCGCATAGCGCGCGTCCGCGGAGTCCTCCGCGTCAAAATAGCCCTTGGCGTTGACGCGGGTCATGTCATACATGGTCGAGGCGACCGTTGCCTTGATGCGGGTGTCGAGCGCCGCGGTATTGAGCGCCATGCCGCCCCAGCCGCAGATGCCGATGATGCCGATTTTGTCCGGGTCGGCCCCATCATACAGCGACAGGAAATCCACCGCCGCCTGGAAGTCCTCGGTGTTGATGTCCGGGGAGGCCATATAGCGCGGTGTGCCGCCGCTCTCGCCGGTGTAGGACGGGTCGAACGCCAAGGTCAGGAAGCCGCGCTCGGCCATGGTCTGCGCATACAGGCCGGAGGCCTGCTCCTTGACCGCGCCGAACGGGCCGCAGACCGCGATCGCGGGCAGCTTGCCCTGCGCACCCTTGGGCGTGTACAGGTCGCCCGCCAGCGTAATGCCGTAACGGTTGTGGAAGGTCACCTTGCTGTGGCTTACCTTATCGCTCTGCGGAAAGGTCTTGTCCCATTCCTGCGTCAGTTTCAGTTGTTCCATATTGCAAAACTCCCTTTCAGTTCTGCTGCTTTTGCAGCTGATCGATTTGATAGACAATATAATCCAGGCAGTCGATTTGCCGCTGGCTGCGGTGCAGCTCGTCGAGCAGCGCGGCCCGGTGGCGGCGCAGCAGCCGCCGCGCCGCGTCAAATTCCCCCGCGCAGATGCACGCCCGGATACAGCCGGCCTCACGGTCAACACAGCCCGCCGCGGGCAGCAGCTGGATCAGGTTTTGCTTCTCGTCCGCCGGTCCTGCCATGTGCGCCGCCCCCTTTCGCTGTCCTGACTCCATTATAAAGCCGCGCGCTGCTATGCGCTAATGGTTATATTTTATTTCGTGTTATTCCATTTGTTTATGCCCTGTGCTATACTGGATACTGGATATACAGACGAAAAAGCAGGAACCCGTTTGGGTCCCTGCCTGCTGTGCAATATGACCGGCGCACCGGCGTTTTCTCATTTCGCGGACAAATATGCTTGCAGATCGCGGACGAACTGCCGCTGCTGCTTTTGCAGATAGGCCTTGACGAAGGGTTTCATCCAAAATTTTTTCGCGGCGACCTGCTCGGTAAATTCGATTTCGGTCGCGTCCCCGCGCGCCGCAAAGACGCCGGTCCACTGCCCGGTCATGTTGGTGTTTTCCATGGTGAACGCCCAGCGCTGATATGGCTCTACCAGCGTGACGGTAAAAGCAGTTGCATAGCCGTCTTTCGTGTATTCCACAAACTGCCTTTCGCCGCGCACCTCGGTTCTGCTCACATCGCTGCGCCACGCGCTGTATTGCCCCACCGCTAAAACCGTGTCCCACACGGTACGGATGTCGGCCCTGAGCACCGCCCGAATACGGGATTGCGCCATTGAATCACGCCCTTTCTCTTGCGCTCTGCCGGCTTCATTATACCATAAGGCACACCACACCTCAACCGGCCTGCGCCGGACATACACCTGCGATTTCACACACAAAGGAGTTACCGCAATGGAAATCCGTACCCTGCGCTATTTTATGGCAATCGCCCGGGAGGAAAACATGACCCGCGCCGCCGAGACCCTGCACGTCACCCAGCCGACCCTGTCCAAACAGATGCAGGCGCTCGAAGCCGAACTGGGCAAAAAGCTGTTCCGCCGGCACAGCTTTTCGATCGAGCTGACCGAAGAAGGCATGCTGCTGCGCCGCCGGGCCGAGGACCTGCTCTCCATGGCGGACAAGATCACCGCCGAATTTGCCGCCATGGACGACATCATCGGCGGCAACATCTATTTCGGCTGCGCAGAATCCTGGCAGATCCGCCACCTCGCCCGGGTGATCCGGCATTTCAAGCTGCAATATCCGGAGTTCCACTACCATATCACAAGCGGCGACACCGAACAGGTGACCGAAAAGCTCGACCGCGGCCTGCTGGACTTTGCCATCATCGTCGAGGAGCCGGATTACGAGAAATACCACGTCCTGCACATGCCCGAGGGCGACCGCTGGGGGCTGGTCATGCGCGCAGACAATGCGCTTGCGCGCAAACCGGTCATCCACGCCGGCGACCTGCGCGGGCTGCCGCTGTTCTGCTCCGAGCAGGGCTGGCGCAACGACCTGCCCCGCTGGTGCGGCGATCAGATGGACGAGCTGCACCTCGAGGGCTCGTTCCGCCTGGCCTACAACGGCGCGGTCTTTGCGCGCGAGGGGCTGGGATATCTGCTCACCTTCGACCACCTGGTGGACACCAGCCCGGAAAGCGGCCTGGTGTTCCGCCCGCTCGACCCGCCGCTTGAAAACGCGATGTACCTCATCTGGAAAAAACAGCAGGTATTCACCCCGATTGCCGAGCGCTTCATTGCCGAGCTGCAAAATGCTTTCCGGCAGTAACGCGCGCAAGCGCCGCCCCGGATAACACAAAACGCCCCTGTGCGGCACACTGGCCTGCACAGGGGCATTTTTACTGCAAAAGATAGTCTGTTCCGGCCGGATCTCCGGGCTACAGCCACTCAGAAGCCCTCATAAATAAAGGCGCCCTGTCCGGAGAAAAACGCGAGAACAGCAAGCAGCATCAGCGCGTAACCGAAAATGCTGAGGACCATCCAGTACGGGCGTTCCTTCTGCCGTTCCAGCCATTTTTTCAGGAAAGAAGCCATTGATCCAACACCTCCGTAAAGACAACCGCGCCATAGTCGTAATCCAGATGCCCGGTGTCGTAAAAACACGAGGCGTCGAGCGCATCGGTCATATCGTAAAACGTCACGCCGCCGGCCTCGCTGACCGCACGGCACTGTTCCCGCAGCTCGACGTCGAGGGGCTCCAGTTCAACCAGCGGGTTTTCCGGTAGCCAAAGCGCGCGCACACGGATGCCGTTTTCCGCACAGAAAGCATAAATCTCCTCCAGTGCGGCGAGGTTGTCCTCGTAGAGTTCCATGCCGCCGTTAAAATACAGGTCATGCAGGCGCACGCGGCGCTCGTCCAGCTCCGCCTGCGTCATGTTGCCATAGTAAAAGATTTTTTGCTGCGCATGATCCGCAGTGCGAAACTCCCCTTCGCCGATCAGGGCATTAAACGTGTCCATCACAAAGGACTGCAGCCGATCGCGCT
This sequence comes from uncultured Agathobaculum sp., assembly GCF_944384765.1. Taxonomy (GTDB): domain Bacteria; phylum Bacillota; class Clostridia; order Oscillospirales; family Butyricicoccaceae; genus Agathobaculum. The sequence continues at coordinate 201,134 of NZ_CALWUM010000001.1, forward strand.
GAAAGTAGGTATACGGCTCGTACCACTTGCGGTGCCACGCATAGGTCGGGTTGGTGTCCATATCGTCATACATCGCGCCCCAGTTGAGCGCCAGCACCAGATCCGAGCCAACGGTGATATAACCGCCCTCCAGCATTTCCACCAGGTCGCGCAGCGTGCCGTAGTCCATGCCAAGGTTGACATAGTCCGCCTGCGTCAGATCCTCCCGGTAGGCCGAGACCAGCTCGGACGAGCCGAAAATCACACGATCCCATACCTTTTCCGGGTGGTCCTGCTGGGTGACTTCAAAGTCATTGAGACGGAACAGGCCGCTTTTGGGAATAAACCCCGAGGCTGCCAGGCCGAAATCTGCCAACAGCGCAACGATCAGCACAGCAGCAATCAGGCCGCCTTTTTTCAAAAAACGAGTCAAACTCATATGGCGCCCCCTCTCAAATATTGACGAAGCCATGCAGGACAGCGGCAAGCTGTGTCTGGTCCAGCGTGTAGAAGATGGTCGTAAATGAGAACACCAGCGTGACGATGCAGCGGCGCAGCAGCAGGTAATACCGGTTTGCCCCACGCTTGACCGTCGTGATGCCGAGCAGATGCTCAATAGCCAGCAGGCTGCCGTTCATCAGGCCGTCCAGCACGAAAGTGAGGGAAAAGCCGTGCCACAGGCCCATGACCATCATCGTGCCGAAGCCCATCGCCGCGCCCTGGACACGGTTGAGCCGCTTGCCGTTGAGGACAACAAAAATATGCTCGCGGATCCAGTCGGTCAGCGACACGTGCCAGTTGCGCCAGAACTGCGTGAAGGACGCGGCCTTGAGCGGGCTTTTGAAGTTCTCCGGCACCTTCAGGCCGAGGAAGCCGCCCATGGCGATCGCGATATCCGCATAACCTGACATATCCAGCCAGAGCATCAGATAGCTGAACAGGCACACAATGACCGAAAGCCACGGCCGCGGGTCCAGCGCGGTCAGCCGCGCCAGCACCGCGGTGACCAGCACGATCAGCACGACCTTTTTGAAATAGCCGCGGATGAGGCGCTTGAAGTCCCTCGTCAGGCTTTCGCCGCTGACCGCCTCCGGCTGCGCCAGGCTGCGCGAAAAATCGCGGTAGCGCAGGATCGGCCCCGCGGTGATAACCGGGAAAAAGAGCATATAGTTTGCATAATGCAGAAAATCCAGTTTTTCGCCCGTGTAATAAACGTAGTACACCGCGTCGACCGCCTTGAGCATATTGTACGCCAGGCCGGTGAGCGCAAACAGCAGCGGCAGCTCGGGAAACAATTCGCGCATCCGCAGATAAAAAAACGGCACCGCACAGAGCAGGCAGCAGAACACAAACAGGGGTTTGCGCCCCCTGCCCCCGCCGCGCCCCGCAAGGCTGGCGATGCCATAGGTGAGGACGGTGTAGAGGGCGTAAAACACTGCCAGCCACTCGGATACATAGGCGATCAGCGCCAGATCGAGGATGACCAGAAAGCGGTCGAGCCTGCTCTGCGACCAGAACCGGCGCGCAAGCATGCTGAGTATCGCCCAGATTAGGCAGCCGCCAAGCAGCCGCAGGGCGATATCAGCCTCCAAAAACCACATCTCAGCAGAGCCCCTTCTTCCTGCCAACGATCGCAGCGATCTCGTTGACCGTGTTCATCGGGTACAGCGTCAGGTCGCGCTGGGTGATCTCGACGCCAAAGGTCTTTTCCACAAACACGATCACATCCATCGAGCCGACCGAGTCCAGAAAGCCCGTGTCAAACAGGTTGACGTCCAGGCCAAACTCCGGGTCGTCCTCCGCGTCGCAGATCTTGCGGATGTATTCTTCCAGTTTTGCAGTGATTTCTTCCATTTCAGTTCTCCTCCAGCCATTTTGTGAGCATAACGCGGTCAATCTTGTCATTTGCGTTATGCGGCAATGATTGCATACAAATCACACGTCCGGGCATCATGTAGGCCGGCAGCGTACCGCGCATTTCCCGCCTTGCGGCGCGCAGCGGGATATCCCGCGCCGTTTCCAGGAACAGCACGATCTCCTGCCGCGCCCGGTCGAAGATAACGCACACATTGTCCACCCCGGGCAGCAGGCGGGCTGCATTTTCCACCTCTCCCAGCTCGATGCGGTTGCCGCGCAGCTTGATCTGGCCATCCCGCCGTCCGGCGAACATGATCTCGCCGCGCTCGTTGTACCAGCCGAGGTCGCCCGTGCGGTAGTAACGCTCCTGCCATGCTGTGTTGCGCGGGTCGGTGGTAAAGGCGCGTTCGGTCAGATCGGGACGGCCCCAATAGCCGATGTTGACACCCGAACCGGCCACGCAGATCTCGCCCGTCTCGCCGTCCTGAACCGGCATGCCGTCCTCGCCAAGCAGCATCACCTTCATATTGGGCAACGGCTTGCCGATGGGCAGCGGGTCCCCGTCGGCAAACGTGCGGTCGACCACATAGGCCGTGCACACATCGGTCTCGGTCGGCCCGTACAGATTGGCAAAAATGCGGCCCGGCAGCGCACGCCGCCAGATGTTCAGCTGCAGGTTGGGCATCACCTCGCCCGCAAATGCAATGCTCTTGAGCGCGGGCAGCTCGATGCCGTCGAGCGAGCCGGAGTTTGCAATATTGATCATAACCGTCGGCACCCAGTAGATCGAGGTGACCGCATTTTCCTGCAAAAATTCCGGCAGCTTGTTCGGAAACCGGAACAGCACCTCGGGCGTCAGAATCAGCTTGCCACCGCAGCGTATCGCGCCGTAGACATCCATCACGGAAACGTCAAAATAAAGCGGCGCCTGATTGGCGATAACGGTTTCGCAGTCCCAGCCGAACGTCTTTTCCGCCCAGCGCGCAAACAGCAGCACGCCGCGGTGCGGGATTGTGACGCCCTTCGGCTCGCCGGTCGAGCCCGAGGTGTACATCACATAGACCGGGTCGGCGTCCGTAACGCGGGCCACAGCATCGTCCACCGCTGCGGCGTCCTCCGCGCACTGCGTCAGCTCGTCGATATACAGCACCGGCACGCCGGCTGTATCCAGCTCCGCCAGCCCTTCCGCCAGATGGCGGTCGGTCAGGATCGCCGAGGGCTGCAAATTGGCCAGGATCTTTTTCAGCCGCTGCACCGGGGCGGCGGCATCGGTCGGCACATAGGGCCGTCCCGCGTACATCGCCGCATGAAAGCCGATAATCATATCGGCACTCTTGGGCAGGTATACCATCACCGGGGCATGGCTGCTGCCGGTCCGCATCAAGCCGCTTGCTGCGCGCCGCGCGTTTTCCCGCAGCGCGCGGTAGGTCAGGCTCCTGTGCTCATCTGTTACCGCAATGCGCTCAGGCCAGCGCGCGGCCGCCCGCTCCAGCAGGCAGATCACTGAATTCATGTTATCACTCTCCGTAACTGATTACGAGCGCATCTGCCGCGCCGTATTTGGTAAACCGCGTGCCGCCGTCCGCGCTCTCCTGCGCACTCCAGCCCTCGGACGCGGTGGTGGACGGAACGCTGGTCTCCACTTCCATGTAGCCGCCTTCTGCGAAGGCAACCGACACGCCGTTTTCATCGGCGGTAACGTCAGCCGGCAGGTTTACCAGCGTCAGGTGCGCCGCTTCGTCCCCAGCCTCGTCCGTTGCCTCATAGACGCGCACCGGACGGTTCAGGCCGATGCAGAGGTCGTCTCCGTCCCAGTACCAGATATCCGCGTCGGTGCGGATATCACGGCCGCGCATCGCCTCGCCAAAGGACAGGCGGACGCCGCAGGCGTTTTGATACGCTTCGCTGTAGAGCGGGAAATCGGTCGCGCCGCCTGTGCCGGTCAGGGTAATATCAAATCCGGACGAGCCGTTTTGCTCGATCGAAAGGTCGAGGTTGATCGCCGCGGCAACCGCACTGGCCAGCTGGTTTTCCATCACAAAGCTGTATCCGTACTTTTCGCGGAATGCCTGCACCTGCTGGATCTTCTGTTCGGCGGTCGCACTGTCCTCCGCGGTAAAGTCGCAGTGATAGTAAACGCACATCGGCATACCATACCGCGCGGACATTTCCGGATAGCTGTCATCCGCATATAGCAGGGAGGCACAGTTTTGCAGCAGAATGGTCCATTCCCCATCCTGCGTGAGGAAAAACGGCAGACTGATGATGCTGTGCGCATTGTTCTGCGGATACGGATAGGGGTCGTTCGGCGCGGCGTAGCCCGTGTTCCACAGCAGCCCTGCCTCCCACTGCGCAAGGAACGACTGGGTCGGACTCAGGCTGCTGGTATACCAGGTGTGCTGGTTCGTACCGATGCGGTCCGTGTCGACGCCATAGGACCGCAGCGATTCCAGATGCTTGTCCAGTTCATACGCTTCGCGTTCTGCAGAGGAATACGCCGATGTGTAAAAGTGTACACCGGTATAAATATGGTTTTCCTTAAAATAGGAAAGCTGCTCGGCCAATTCCTCCCGATAGGGGAAATACGGGCTGTCGATCGGATAGGCCAGGCCGTATTCCAGGCTGCCGCACACCAGATCGTCGATCCCGTCGCCATTGATATCCGCCATCACAGGCACACAGTTATTGCCGAATTTGGCATTGTAATTGCCCTTATAATTCTGTTCGTCCAGCTCGATGAAACCATCGGATGCAAAGCCGCCCGCGCCGTCGCCGCGCAGGATGGCAATATAGCCGTCAAAGGTGCCGAGCAGCAGGTCGGCCGTGCCGTCGCCGCCCACATCGTAAATGCGCGGGGACATCCAGCTGCCGGAAACGCCGGAAACCGCAATCGGGGCAAAGTCCGAAGCGGGCAGACCGTCCGCCGTGCCGTAAAGCACCAGCAGCTGGCCGGCATTGGAGCCGCAGACCAGGTCAGCGTATCCGTCGCCGTTCAGGTCGCCCCAGTCCGGCAGTACCTGCGCGCCAAGGCCGGTATCCGCCACTGCGCCCTCGGCCGCGTAGGCAAGTCCGCCCAGCCCGCGGAAATAGTATACTTTACCATCTGCTGCGCCGCAGAGGATGTCGAGTATGCCGTCGCCGTTCAGATCGCCGGTAACGGGCGCGGAATAACCGGAAACCGAAAGCGGCGTGCCGTTTGCGTCCGTCAGCGCTGCGGCCGGCTCGGTCAGCAGGCGCTCCTCGTAGCCCTTGCCGCGGTAGAAATACAGCGCGCCGTCCGACGAGCCGCAAAGCAGGTCGAGCGTGCCGTCGCCATCCAGGTCGCACACATCCGGATAGGCGCGCAGGTCATATTCGGGATAATCCTTGAAATAGCTGCCGCCGTCTTCGATCACAGCCTGGGAAATCCACGTCTCCCCCGCTGCAACGTGCGCGCCGGAGGAGTAGGCGTTTTCATACAGATCCATGGAGAACGACAGTTCATCCGCGCTTTCACCCAGCAGCGTGGTGACCGTTTCGTTGCGGGAAAACCAGGTATAGGTGTTGCGTACCACCGTATAAGATGGGATCTGCGAATACTTTTTACACAGTTCGGCAAAAGCAACGCCCGATCCGTCCGCAAAGCCGCCCATCTCCTCAAAATGCAGCTCCCAGCTCATGGTGGGATTGCCAAACGCGCCGTAGACCCGCCATGCGGAAAAACCGACCGTGCGTTCCAGACAGAACGCAGCAAACGAGCTTTCCAGCAGGCGCGCCGCGCTCATCGCCGTATCGGAAAGGTAAAGCTGCGTCTCGTCGCGCTGGGCGAGCATCGTGCCGCTGATGCAGTAAGGGTTGGGCAGCAGGCCGGAGGCCAGGAAAACATATCCCGCGCCGTACTGGTTGACCGTGGACAGCGCCAGTTCGCCGCTGGTGCACAGCGCAACAGCCGTCGAGGGCTTCATGCCGACGCCGCAGTCCAGCCCCTCAAGCGATTCAAAATCGTCATATTCGCTGTACAGCTTATAGAAATCCTGGGTAACGGTCTGCATTTTTTGCAGGTCGCCGTCCACCTCGGGATAGGCCATATCATGCGGATAGCTTTCAACGGGATAGAACTTCTTTGCGCCGAGGAAGTCCCGGTCAAAGAAATCGTAAAAGCCGTTGGTCAGGAACACGCCGCCGCCGGCTTCTGCAAACGCACAGATCGCATCCCGCAGTGCATCCGCATTCGCGGCGTCCATGATACTTTCATCCGGGTAAAGAATGTCAAATCCATCAAGAGAAAAGCCCTGGGAAACGTCCACCACTTCCGCTGTCATGCCGAGCAACAACGGCTGGCACAGGCGTGAATAAAGATCCTCCCATGAATCGTCATTTTTGCTGCTGTCATACAGCACGGCAACGTGCAGCGCACACTGCGCCGCATCGAAAGCGTCCGACGAAAGCTCCACCGCAGACAACTGATTTTGCTTTATACCGCTGGAACAGCCTGTGAACAGGCCCAGCAGGATGGTGCAACAGACAGCGAGTGAAAGGAACTTTTTCAACGATGATCGCACCCCTTCCAAAACGCGTTTTTTGTGGGATTTTAACTTTTGTATTGTATCATATCCCCCTTTTTTTTGCAATAGGCAGGACCGAGCGGGCAGCCGAAGGGTTTTTTCAGCCGGAAAACAACCTGCCATCCGGCCGGCCGCGCAAGTTTGCTGCCGTAATTTGCGGCGCGCCCCATACACGCGCGAATCCGGCCGTCAGAACCGGTATGATGTCCTTGGAGCAGATGCGATTTTCATGTTTGCCCTTCTTTTTCGATATGGTCCGGCGGACGGATAACCGCCGGACAGGCCAAAAGCGGCGCACCCCCCGGCAATTTCGCCGGAGAATACGCCGCCAGACCAAAATAACCATAGCAGAAGCACAGCGCAATGCGCGCATATCCTATTTGTCCGCCGTATTTCTGAGCATCTGCTGCAAGCCGAACACGCGGCTGCAAAACTGTGAGGTCAATTCGGCTGCGCCGTCCTGCGGCGTGAAGCGGACGAGCAAAAGCTCGTCTTTCGCGCGCGTCATGCCAACGTAAAACAGCCGCCGGTCCTCCTCCAGCGCCTCCCAGTCCTCCCGGTTCATGGCCTCCCTGCCGCCAGGCACCTTCTGCGGAAAAACCCCGTCGATCACATCGATCAGGATGACGCGGTCATATTCCAGACCCTTGCTGGAGTGGATGGTGGAGAGGATGAGCGGGCTGTCCGCATCCATTGTCCCCTGCCGGATCAGGTCGTTCAGTTCCCCCATGCGATCGAGCAGGTGTGCGGGCGTTTGCTGGAACCGCCCCAGCAGCTTCAGCGTTTCGATCTTATCCATGCCCGCTTTCCGCTCTTTGCAGTATGCGCCGTACCATTCCTCCACCGCATAGGCGATGGCTGTATCCGCACGCATCCGGCTCATATAGCGGAAATCATACAGCCGGTTCTGACAGACCGACCGGACGTATTTCGATAAATCGTTGTCCGCTGCGAGGATTTTCAGCGGCGGCTCGCCTGCCACGCGGCTTTCTGCCGCGGCAAACTGCATCTTTTCTTTGGAGATCCCCGCGCCCAGCTTATAGTAGATGCGTTCAAATACGTCGCAGTCCAGCGGGTTGACGGCAAACGCCATAAAATCCATGATATCCTGCACAACCGGACTGGTGAAAAACAGGCTGTCCATGCCGCGGCAGCGGAACGGGATTCCCTCCCGGTCAAGCTGGTCGATCAGCGGGATTGCGCTGTGGTTGTTCCGGTAGAGGATTGCGGTCTGGCTGCGGCAGGTCCTGGCAAGGGAAACCAGCTGGTCATACTGATCCTGCCGGTCCTGCGCCTGCATCGCGCCGACCGGCAGGCCGCTGCGCCGCGTCGGACGGATGGTCTTTTTGTGCCGCTTTTTGTTCGCACGGATAAACAGGTCTGCCACTGCCGTGATCTGTGGTGTTGAACGGTAGTTCTGCTCGAGCAGCAGCACCTTTGCATCGGGGTAAATCCGGTCAAACTCCATCAGCGCGGCCGGATAGGCGGCGCGGAACCCATAGATCGACTGGTCTTCGTCGCCGACCAGGAACAGGTTTCTGGTTTTCCCGGCCAGCATGCGGATAATATAATGCTGGATTTTGGACGTGTCCTGCGCCTCATCCACGCAAATGTACGGAAATCGCGTCTGGAACGCATCCAATATGTCCGGATACTGCCGCAGCAGGCGCCAGGCATAGCGGAGCTGGTCGTCGTAATCCATCCACTTGTTGTCGACGAGCAACCGGTTATACGCCGCATAGATCGGTTCAAACGCGATCTTGCCGTCCAGCTTAATCTGTTCACGTTCCGCTTTGGGCGTCATGTTGTTTTTCGCATAACAGATCTGGAGCAGCACGGCCTGCACGATGTTTTCGGACGCAAACTGGCGGGTCTGCTGCCGGTAGATATCGGATACAATCTCCGCCTGTGCGTCGGGCGAAACCAAGGCAAAGGCTGTGCGGTCGTAACGCGTTTCATATTCACGGATGATCTTGGCGCACACGCCATTGATGGTGCGGAATTCCAGCTGATCGGACAGGCTGTTTCCGAAAATGGAAACAAAGCGCTGCCTCATATCCTGCGCGGCCGCAACCGTATAGGTCATGGTCAGGATGCGCTGCGGGTCGATCCCGCGGCTGTATATCATATTCCCGATGCGGGAAACCAGGGTTGTGGTTTTGCCGCTGCCGGGAACTGCCAGCAGCAGGACCGGCCCGTCAATGGTGCATACGGCCCGCTCCTGCTGCCCGTTCAGCCTGAGTCTGTATTTGCTTTTCAGTTCCTCAAACGTCAAGTCGGTTTATCCTCCCCGGGATGCCGTTTCGGTCGGGAAACGCGCGCATCCGATGGTATCGCAGTCAAAGCGGAATTGATTATACCACATCCTTCGCCTGAGCGCAAAAATCCGGCGAAAAGCAGACAGCAGTCCCGACCGGCCGCTGGGCCGGCAGGGCTGCTGCTTTGTTATCGGTTTATATTCCTAACCGCATGAGTATCGCCGCCTGAGCGCGGATGGCGCTGTTCTGCGGAGGTGAGTGTGCTGTCGCCAGTACTGTTATATTTGTTCCATGCGCCACGGTGAAGAACCGCGCCAGGGAGACAGGGTCGCATAGATCCCCGGCAACGATTTCCGCCTCCCCCGGAAGTACCGGACCGAGGCGTCTCCCAGCCAGGCCAGAGTCCTAACCCGGCCCCATCCGATTAGTTCCTTGCAGACATGACTGCCCAAAAGCCGGCGTCGCCGGTCAGCAGATCCATTGTCTTTTTCATTGTAAAGTCTCCTTTGGATTATTAGATTATGATGCTTCAACCAGCTCTCATCATCTGGTTGACGTGGTTATCGTACCATTGGTATATTGCGCGGATATTGTAGTTCTGTTTTCGTAATATTAATTTCAGTGAAGGGGATGAAATCACGCGTTATCATAAATTCTTGAAAAGATTTTGAACAATGAACCTACTGCCTTTGCAATTTCCGCCCTTATTGCCGTAACGAACCTACCAACATATCAAAAATCTGCTATAAGGAGGCGTATTGCAACAAGGGCGGTGCATGGGCGCTGTCTGTAGGAGGGATACCCATAGAGAACCTGTAATTACCACAGTAAACAAAAGCAGAATTGTCTTGGTCATTTTCCCCGCACTTCGTTTTGGATCGAGGTTTCTCCTGATGATGACTGAACAGTTTTCGGACAATGTGCCGGATCATGTGCTGGACGAACCGGCGCGTGCATCATATCCTGCGCTGCCCGCTTTTTACGAGGATGATGCAAACCGGCAGGCTTTTGCCGCATGGCAGGCGCAGCGCTAGTCTAAAGCCACATAAAGAAAGAGGGAAGGTATTCGCAGCTGAATATCTTCCCTCTTTTACTTTCGCCGCTGTGTGTTTCTTAGAAAAAAAGCAAAAATCCGAACCCGTCCCCGATAGGAACGACGTTCGGATTTTTCAGCTTTGGTACGCCAGAAGGGATTCGAACCCCCGACCTTTTGGTTCGTAGTCCGTTTTTCTTGTTTTTAATTGTGCTTATTTGCATCTTTTAACCGCAACATATAGCATTTTATCCCGCATATAGCAAACTTTTACCGCCACTTAAAAACTACTGTTTTCGAGTGGATAAACACCAAATAAACACCAAAGGCAAATTTGCATTTTTCATAATCACTTAAAAAGTAACGAAAAAGCCGTCATTCTTTTCAGAACAACGGCTTTTCCTGGTACGCCAGAAGGGATTCGAACCCCCGACCTTTTGGTTCGTAGCCAAACACTCTATCCAGCTGAGCTACTGGCGCATACGCAGTATCGACTGCCTAAATAGAATACCACAATTACCATGGTGTGTCAATCATTTTTTTAATTTTTTTGTGAAAAATACGAGGCGTATTTTTTACATATTTAATTACACCCATTCCCATGCTTTCCAGCCGCGCAAAAAAGTCCCGGTGCGGCGCACCGGAACCTTTTTATTGCGTTTATCGCCGGATTATTCGGCAGCCGTGCAGATTGCCAGTGCAGCCTCAGCAGCGGAAGCAGCATCAGCAGTGAACTTGTCTGCGCCGATCTGATCGCAGAACGCCTGGGTAATCGGTGCGCCGCCGATCATGATCTTAACCTTGCCCTTCATCTCGGAAGCCTCGAGCGCCTCGACAACGCTGCGCATCTCGCCCATGGTGGTGGTCAGCAGTGCGGAGCACGCGATAATCTGCGCGTTGTTCTCGCGGGCAGCGTCCAGGAACTTGTCAACCGGTACGTCGACGCCCAGATCGATGACCTTCAGGCCCTTGCCTTCCATCATCATGCGAACCAGGTTCTTGCCGATGTCGTGCAGGTCGCCCTTGACGGTGCCGATAACAACCGTGCCCTTCTCCTCTACGCCGTCCGCTACCAGATAGGGGCGGAGCAGCTCGATGCCCTTGGTCATCGCACGGGCAGCGATCAGAACCTCAGGAACGAAAACCTCGTTATTCTTAAACTTCTGGCCGATGATGTTCATACCGTCGAGCAGGCCCTGCTCAAGGATGTCGCCAGCCGGGATGCCTTCGTCCAGCGCCTGCTGTACGCAAGCCTTTACCTTGGGCGCGCGGCCCTGCTGCAGCCAGGAACTAATGTCATTCAGAATGCTCATGATGTTTTCTCCTTTTCTCCAAAATTGTTTTTTGCGCTGCGCTCTCTTACCTTCGCGGCGCTCTCTCTTTTGATGGACTCATCATACCATTCTGTTCCATTGTTTTCTTGAACGGAATTGCACTTTTTTGAACAATCTTTGCCAATGCTCAAAACAGGGTACAATTGTGCAAAAAAGGATAATATAGTGCCAACCGATGCCCCTTGGCGCGGACACCTTATACCGGTTCGGCTGCGCGGCAGTGGTCGATGAAAATCTCCGCGACCGCATTCAGCTCACCCAGGCCGGTCATGTGCACTTCTACACTGTAATCCTCGCCCAGCAGGCGGCTCTTCCAGCTGTCGTCCGCGTCGCCCGCAAGGTCGTTCTGCGCGTGATCGCCCGCGACGATCATCAGCGGCGCCAGATGCACCAGGGTCACCCCGTGCCGATACAGCCGCGCGAGCACATAGTCCAGATGCGGGAAGCCCTCGACCGTGCCGACATACACACGCTCCGCGCCGTGATAGCGGAAGCAGTTTTCCACCAGCGCATAGGCTGCGTTTGCCGGATGCTCGGTGCCGTGGCCCATGAACACAAACGCCTCGTCATCCGCCAGCCGCGGCATATTTTCGAGCAGCGCGGCGGTCAGGCGCAGGTAGTCCGGCGTGTCCCACAAAAGCGGCGCGCCCGCAGTCAGTACCGCAAAACGCTCCTTATATGCGCGCAGCTGGTCCATCAGCTTTTCGTATTCCTGCCCGAAAATAACGTGCAGGCTCTGGCAGCGCACCTCCTCATAGCCCTGCTCTGCCAGCTGCCCCAGCAGTTCGGCCGGGCTTGGGATGTGTACGCCCTCCTCCTTTTCGATCTTGCCCGCTACCATGCGCGAGGTAAACGCGCGGAAAAAGTCATACCCCGGGAAGGCCGCGCACAGGCGCTCCTCCAGGTTTTCGATTGCGGCGCGCGCATCCGGCAGGGTTGTGCCGAAGCTGACCACCATCAGTGCTTTTTTGCTCATGTCAAAATCCCTCCCGCTTGACGATCTGATACAGCAGTGCGTTGACAATCGCCGCGGCGACGTTCGAGCCGCCCTTGCGGCCGCGCGCAATGATATACGGCGTATCCCCGCCGATAAACAGCTCTTTGGACTCGACCACGTTGACAAACCCGACCGGCACGCCGATCACGAGCGCAGGCGATACCGCGCCCTCCTCAATCAGCTCATGAAGGCGGATGAGCGCGGTCGGCGCATTGCCGATCGCAAAGATCAGCGGCCCGTCGATCTTTGCCGCGTGCTCCATCGAAACCGTGGCGCGGGTGACGCCGCGCGCCTTTGCCTCGCGCGCCACGTCCTCGTCCGCCATCAGGCACACGGCCCGGCCGCCGAGCTTTGCCAGCGTCCCCTTGCTGATGCCCGCGAGCGCCATGTTGGTGTCGGTCACCACCGTCGCGCCCGCCTCGAGCGCGGCTTTGGCCTGCTCCACCACCCCCGGCGAAAAGCACAGGTTGTCCGCATAGTCAAAATCCGCGCTCGTGTGGATCACACGCTTGACTATCTGGTCGATCCCCGCCGGGAACGTGCGGTCTCCGAGTTCGGCGGTGATGATCGCAAAGCTGTTTCTCTCAATGTCCGCGGGCTTCATGTGTCCGTTCATAGTTCGATCCCCTTCCGCGCGCCGACGCCCCGGTCAAACGGGTGGCGGCGCTTTGTCATTTCCGTGATATAATCCGCCCGCGCCTGCACCTCATCCGGCGGATTGCGCCCGGTCAGCACAACCTCGAGCGTCTCCGGCCGGCTGTCCAGGAACGCGAGCAGCTGCGCTTCGTCCAGAAAACCGCAGGACAGCGCGGCGCACACCTCGTCCAGCACCAGCAGGGTCGCGCCTTCGCGCACGGCATAGGCCGTCGCCGCGTCAAAGGTGCGTGCGACTGCCGCGCGGCACGCCTGCTTTTCCTCCTCGTCCATCTGGAATGAGAACTTGCCGCACGGGTTGGCCGCGAGCATGGTAATAGTCCCGAGCTTTGCCATCGCACGGCACTCGCTCGAGGTGCCGTCCTTCAAAAACTGCACAAACACCACCTTGCCGCCCGCGCCCGCATGGCGCACGGCCAGGCCGACGGCGGCCGTGGTCTTTCCCTTGCCGTCGCCGCAGTAAAGATGAATCAGTCCGGTTTCGCTCATGTTTTGCCCTCCAGTATCCGGTAGATCAGGTCCATATCCAGCGACTGCCGCACGGTGTCCGCGAGGCGGTCGTATTGTTCTTCCTTATATCGTTTGTCGTCATACGCGGCCGCATCCGCGAGCGTCACGCCCTTGCGCGCGGCGAGCGCCTGCGCGAGCGCGGCGGCTACGCCCGCCGCGTCAAACACGCCGTGCAGGTAGGTGCCGTAGGCGTTTTCCGCCTGGCAGCCATCCCAGACCGGCGCCTGCCCGGCGCGCGTCAGCTGCACGAGCGGCTGCGCCCCTGCCGCGCGCGTGGTTTCGCCCATATGGATCTCGTAGCCCGTGACCGCGAGACCGGACAGCGGCTCCAGCACCCCGGCCAGCGCGCCCAGCGCACCCGCCGCCTGCACGGTGGTCTTTTCCGGCTGAAACACGGTGTCGATCGGCAGCAGGCCCATGCCGCGCAGGCTGCCGCCGCCCTCCGCGCCCACGGGGTCGGAGACCGAACGGCCCATGATCTGATACCCGCCGCACACGCCGAACACCGGCGTGCCCGCCGCGTGCTGCTTTAAGATCTGTGCCTCCATGCCGCTCTCGCGCAGCCATCTGAGGTCGGCGAGCGTCGCCTTGGTGCCGGGCAGGATGATGAGGTCCGCGTCCGCGAGCTGGGCGGGCTTGTCCGCATAAGATACACCTACGCCCGGCACGCGGGAAAGCGCGGAGAAATCCGTGAAATTGCTCAGCCGCGGCAAGCGCACGACTGCGATTTTAACCAGCGCCGCGCCGCCCGTGCGGTCCAGCCGTTCGGACAGGCTGTCCTCGTCGTCAATATCGAATTTCCCATAGGGCACCACGCCCGCAACCGGCTTGCCGGTCAGTTCCTCTAGCTGGACGAGGCCGGGACGCAGGATCTCCACATCCCCGCGAAACTTGTTGATGATGAGCGCCCGGATGCGCGCCTGTTCGTCCTCGTCGAGCAGCTTGACCGTGCCGTAGAGCGAGGCGAACACGCCGCCGCGGTCGATGTCGCCTACCAGCAGCACGGGCGCATCCACGAGCCGCGCTAGCCCCATGTTGACGATGTCGTCCTGCTTGAGGTTGATCTCCGCCGGGCTGCCCGCGCCCTCGATAACGATGATATCGTATTCCGCCGCCAAGCTGTCATACGCCTGCCGGACCACCGGGATGAGCGCACGCTTGTCGCCCCAGTATTCGCGCGCGGTACGGTTGCCGCGCGCCTCGCCCATGACAATCACCTGCGAGCCCACGTCGCTCGTGGGCTTGAGCAGCACCGGGTTCATGCGCACGTCCGGCGCGAGACCCGCGGCCTCGGCCTGCACGACCTGCGCGCGGCCCATCTCCTTGCCGTCCGCGGTGATGAAGGAATTGAGCGCCATATTCTGCGATTTGAACGGCGCGACCCGGTAGCCGTCCTGCTTGAAAATGCGGCAGAGCGCCGCGCACAGCAGGCTTTTGCCCGCGTTGGAGCAGGTGCCCTGCACCATGATGCACTTTGCCATCAGCTTTCCTCCTGTATCTCGTCCAGCGCGGCGAGCAGCCGCGCTGTCTGATTTGCCGTCTTGACTGCGGTGCGGTAATACCCCGCCTCCAGCCCGCGGTAGTTGGCACAGTTCCGGATGAGCACGCCGCGCGCGGCGAGCTTGTCGTGCAGGCCGCGGTCTGATGACCGGAACAGCAGAAAATTTGCCTCGCCCGGGAACACGGTCAGGCCGCGCGCGGCAAGCTCTGCGGCGAGTTCCGCGCGCGCATACGCAATGCGCACCGCGGTCTGCGCCGCGTATGCGCGCTCGCCTGCGGCCGCCACGGCGCACGCCTGCGCCACGACCGACACATTCCACGGCTGGCCCGCGCGGTATAGGTCTTCAATCAGCGCGCGGTTTGACGTCATGCACCACCCGAAGCGCACGCCTGGCACGGCGTACATTTTCGTGTATGCCCGCAGCAGCACCAGTTTGGGATAATCCCCCAACAGCGATTTGAGGGTATGCCTCGCAGCATCGATCAGAAAATCGTTAAAGCACTCGTCCACGATCAGCCAAACGCCGTTCTCCGCACATTTTTCCACAACCCTGTGCAAAACCCGCGGCTCGATCGTGCGCCCGGTCGGGTTGTTCGGGTTGCACAGGTAGACTGCATCAGTGTCCGGCGTGATATCCGCGAGCAGGCGTGCGGTGACCGCAAAGCCCTCGTCCGCACGCAGCCGGTGGAAGCGCAGGCCCGCGCCCGCAAGCGTGCGCTCATATTCGGCGAAGGTCGGCGCGGTCAGCAGCGCGGTGCGCGGCCGCAGCACGGCCGCGAGCCGGTCGAGCACATCGGCCGCGCCGTTGCCGCAGTAAATCCAGTCCGGGTCGACGCCTTCGGCTGCGCCGATGGCGCGCCGCGCCGCGCGGCAGAACGGGTCGGGATAACGCGTGCAGTCCTCGACCGCCGCGTGCATCGCCTGCCGCACCGCCTCCGGGATGCCGAACGGGCTGATGTTGGCGGACAGGTCAAGCGGCATGGCGCCGCGGCGCTCTGCGTAGGAATACACATCCCCGCCGTGTACATATTCGGGCATGGGCCCCTCCTTTCTGTCAGCCAAACAGCGGCCAGTCGAGCGTCAGGCGGATGATCGCGCACAGCACAAGCGCCAGCACGCTCGCCGTGGTCATCAGGTCGATCGACCGCAGGATATCCCCCCGGCCCACTTCCCGATCCGGGTCGCCAAAGGCTGCCTTTTTGACCGTCTTTCCAAAATAGCTTGCATCCCCGCCGAGCTGCACATGCAGCGCTCCGGCGCAGACCGCCTCGGTCTGTCCCGCGTTCGGGCTTTTGTGCCCGCTGCGGTCGCGGCGGTAAATGCGCAGCGCGTTGCGGTTGTCCAGATGCAGCATGCCCGCGCCCGCGATCATACAGGCCGCGGTCAGCCGCGCGGGAATAAAGTTAAACACATCGTCCATCCGGGCGGAAAACTTACCCAGATACTCGTATTTGTCATTATGGTAGCCCACCATGGAGTCCAGCGTGTTGACCGCCTTGTAGAGAAACCCCAGCGGCGCGCCGCCGAGCAGCATGAAGATCAGGGGCGAGACCACGCCGTCAGTCGTGTTCTCCGCCACGGTCTCGACCGCGGCCTTGATGACGCCTTCCCTGTCGAGCGAGGCGGTGTCGCGGCCGACATACATCCCGACCGCCTGCCGCCCTGCGTCAAGCGACTCGTCCAGCGCCTTGTAAACATGCACGCCCGCGTCCGCCAGGCTCTTGCGGGCGAAAATCGTCCAGCACAGCAGGGCCTCTGCGCCAAAGCCCAGCCAGAAATTGACGCCGCGCAAAAAACGCAGCAGAAAAAACGGCACGGCAAAGCTCACGCCGCACACGATGATCCACAGCAATACGCCCGCCGCGGTCAGCCCGCGCGGGGTCTTGGGGAAAATCCGCCGCAGCAGCTTTTCCATGAGCGACACCAGCTTGCCCACGGCACAGATCGGGTGCGGCAGCCGCCTGGGGTCGCCGAATATCCAGTCGAGCACAAAGCCGGCCAGCACGGCACAGGTCACATACATGGCTTTTCTCCTTTGATCCACTGCGGCACGCCCGCCATCACGCGCACGACCGCGTCCGCCTCCGCCGCAATCGCGCAGCAAAGCCGGCCGACCGCCTCGCGGTAGGCTTCGTCCGCGCGGTCCAGCGGCACTACGCCGCAGCCGACCTCGTCGCAGGTGACCGCGTGCCCGCGCAGGGCGGGCAGCAGCGCCATCGGGTCGCGCCCGGCGGCGAGTTCGTCCCGCACGCGCGCGTGCAGGTTCCCCACAAGCGGCAGCGCGGGATACAGCCGCGCGGCCAGCGCGGCTTTGCCCTGATACGCCCCGCCGATCAATAATACCGTCATACCATCAACCCTCCAAACGCGGCGCACGCGAGCGCGAGCAGTTCGGCAACCGAGATGCAGAAGCCCGCAAGGTCGCCCGTGATGCCGCCGAAAATGCGGCGGCTGAGCGTTTCATGCAGCCCATACCACAGCAGCAGCACGGCCGCCCAAACCGCCGCCGCACGGCTGCCATACGGCGCCGTATATACCAGCAGCCCGGCTGCAGTCACAAACAGCACACACTCGATCGCCAGCGTGACGGCGACCGCCTTTTTGTCGCTGTTTTCCGCGAAGATATGCGCCAGCCCGGTGTCCTTTGCGCAGGGCGACAGCACGATCTTGCAGCCGCCCAGCGTGCGCGCCGCGGCAAAGCCCAAAAACACCACCGGCAGCAACACAGGCGTCTCATAGATCTGTGCAAAGCACGCTGCCTCGGCCAGCAGGAAGGCGATCAGCCACAGGGGGCCGAAGGCGCCGACGTGCGGGTCCTTGAGGATGGCGAGCCGCTTGTCCCGGTCGCCGTAAGAGCAGAGCGCGTCGCAGGTGTCGCACAGGCCGTCCAGATGGATGCCGCCCGAGACAAACAGCGGGATGAGCGCCGCGCCTACGGCGTAAAACAGCACCGCCGCGCCGAAATGCGTGCAGAACAGGTACCACAGCCACTCGAGCGCACCGATCAGCACACCCACGAGCGGCAGGAAGGACAGCGCCCAGCGCATGGTGCGCTTTTCCCACTGCACCTGCGGCACGGGCACCGCCGAGTAGAGCGAAAACGCGACCAGCAGGCCGCTCCATACGCTTTTCACAGTGTCTCCCCCTCCTTCACCGGCAGCAAAATGCCGCACACGGATTCATAAACCGCCTCCGCGCGCGCGCAGAGCGCCGCGTTCAGCTGCCCGAGCAGCTCGATATACCGGATGGTCTCCGCCGGATAGGGCAGGCCGTCCGAAAAAATTTCATTTGTCACGATGACCAGCGTTTCGCAGCAGTCTTGCAGCTGTGCGATGCCTGCAAGGATGCTGCCGAACGCCGCGTCTTTTGCGCCCTCGGGCGCGAACAGCTCGTTTGCCAGCAGATTGCCTAAATCCTCGAGCAAAATCCCGTCATACCGCTGTTGCAGGTGCAGCCCCGCAAGGTCCAGTGGCCGCTCGACCGTCTTAAACCCCTTGCCCTGCCGCAGCGCGCGGTGGCGCGCAATGCGCTGCTGCGCCGCCGCGCCGAAGGGCTGCATGGTGGCAAGATACAGGCGGGAGGACGCCGCGTGTTCGCACAAAAGGCGCTCCGCGTGCGCGGATTTGCCGCTCGCAGACCCGCCTGTGACCAGTATCAGCATGGTGTTTCCCCTCCTGTATCTGCAAAATCCAGCCCGCCGCTCAGGTCAGCGGCTGATAGGCCTCGATACCCACCTCGTCAAAGCGCGGCATGCCGTCATAGGCCGCGAGCACCAGATCGAGCAGCGCCACCGCTGCAACCGCGCCTGTGCCTTCGCCCAGGCGCATGCCCGCGGTGATGAACGGCGTAAAGCCCAGCGTATCCAGCAGCAGCTGTCCCGCCGGCTCGGCGGACGCGTGCGCCGCGATCAGATAGCCGCGCACCGCGGGGCACAGCCGCACCGCGATCAGAGCCGCGGCGCACGAAATCACCCCGTCCAGCACCACCGGCAGGCCGCAGGCCGCCGCGCCCAGATAAAACCCGGCCATGCCTGCGATGTCCAGCCCGCCGACCTTGTGCAGCACATCGATCGGGTCGTGCGGGTCGGGCCGGTGCAGGTCGAGCGCGGTCTGGATGGCGCGCACCTTGCGGTCCAGCCCCTCGGTGGACAGGCCCGCCCCGCGCCCGGTGACGTCGGGCACCGCCGCGCCGGTCAGCGCCGCGGTCACGGCTGCACTCGAGGTCGTGTTGCCGATGCCCATTTCGCCACCGCACACCAGCCGGTAGCCCTGCGACGCGCACCACTCCGCCAGCTCGATGCCGGTTTCGAGCGCGCGCACCGCCTCGGCGCGGGTCATGGCAGGCTCGCGGGTCATGTCTGCGGTGCCGTAGCGGATTTTGCGGCGCAGGATGCGCGCGCCTTCCACGTCGCGCGCCACGCCGATGTCCACCGGAAAGCTGTCCATGCCGATGTGTGCGGCCATCAGACACACGGTCGACTGGCCGCGGCCCATGTTCTCGGTCACGGTCGCCGTGACCTCCTGCCCGCACTGGGTTACGCCCTGCGCGACCACGCCGTTGTCCGCGCAGAACATGACCACCGCCCGCTTTTCGATCGACGGGCGCTCGGTGCGCTGGATGGCCGCAAGCTGCGCGACCGCCTCCTGCAGCAGCCCCAGGCTGCCCAGCGGGATGGCAATATCCGAAAACCGGCGGCGCGACGCCGTCCGGCTCTGTTCACACGGCGGCTGCACCGCCGCGATAGCCTGCTGTAAGTTCATTTTCTCTCACCTCTTGCTTGCGCATGCGCGCACAAACCGCGCTCCTGCCGCGGGGTTGGCGCGGAAATACAAATGCGGGAAGCCCGCATACAGGGTCTCGTTTGCGTGGACGCAGTCCCACGCGCGGCCGTTCGGCTTTTCCGCGCGGAACGCGCGGCCGTTGTCCGATGACTGCGCATAGTGGAACTCGTGCGCGCGCATGGTTTCGCCCGCGGGGCAGAGCAGATTGTCCCGCCCGGCGGTCAGGGTCACATAGCCAAAGGGCTGGAGTTTTTTTGTCATGTGCGCGTCCGCGTCGATCACGCCCGCCATCGCTTTGCCGTCCAGCGTGCGGTGCAGGTACAAAAAGCCGCCGCACTCGGCCACCGCCGGCAGGCCGCCCTGCACGGCCGCGCGGATGTCCGCGCGCATCGAACGGTTCGCGGCGAGCTGATCCGCATACAGCTCGGGATAGCCGCCGCCGAGATACAGCCCGTCGATGCCGCGCGGCAGTTTTTCATCTGCGAGCGGCGAAAACGGGACCAGTTCCGCGCCGAGCGCGCACAGCACATCGAAATTATCCGCATAGTAAAAGCAGAACGCCCTGTCCTGCGCGACCGCGATGCGCACCGGCCTGTCCGTCACCGGCGCGAGCGGCGCGCTGCGGTCCTCGAGCGGCGGCGCGCTGCGCGCGAGCGCCAGCAGGCCGTCCAGATCCATCCCTTGCTCCGCCGCGTCCGCGAGCCGGTCGAGCTTGGCCTGCAAGCCGCCGATCTCCTGCGCGGTCACCAGGCCCAGGTGCCGGTCCGGGATCTCGGCCTCGGGCACGGGCGGCAGGCAGCCGTACACCGGCAGTCCCGCCTTTTCCGCAATCGCCTTGTAAAACGGGTACATCGCCTTGGAAACGCCGTTCAGGATCACGCCGCGCAGGGTGTTGGGCGCAAAATCGCAAAAGCCCCGGATCTCCGCCGCAAGCGAGAGCGACTGCCCCCGCGGCCGCACGACCAGCACCGCGGGCGTATCGGTCGCGCGGGCCAGATGCGCGGCCGAGGCCGCGTCCGACGTGCCCGAAATGCCGTCGTAAAACCCCATCACACCCTCGATGATGCCGGCGCCATCCGCCGGGATGTGCCGCGCGAGCTGGCCGCACACAGCGGCTTCATCCACAAAAAACAGGTCGAGGTTGCGGCTCGGGATGCCGAGCACCGCGGTGTGGAACATGGGGTCGATATAATCCGGCCCGCATTTGAACGCCGCAAGCGGCGTGCCGCGGCGCTGCAGCGCGCGCAGCAGCGCGCTTGTCACGGTCGTTTTGCCGCAGCCCGAGCCGGTGCCTGCGAGCAGCAGGCGGGGCGCGTTACCCATCATCCCGACCGCCTCCCGACAGGATAAACACCGGGTTGTTCGCGGTCATCATAGTATAAGGCCCGACCGCTTTGCCACGCGCGGCGGAAAGCTGGGTGATTGCAACATCCGCAAACCCCAGCGCGGACAGCGCCGCCTGCGTCTCGTGCAGCGTCTCGAGCGCAATGGCATTGACCACCACGCGCACGGCCGGATTTTTCTCCCGAGCGATTTCCAGGATGCGCCGTATGGCACCGCCGCTCCCGCCGACAAACACGCAGTCCGGCGCGGGCAGGGTTTCGAGCGCCTCCGGCGCCGCGCCCTCGACAATGTGCACATTATATCCGCCGAGCTTTTGGCGGTTTTCACGAAGCAGGGCGATCGCCTCATCCTTGCGTTCGACCGCGTACACCGCGCCGTCCGAGGCCTTTCGCGCCAGCTCGAGCGTCACCGCGCCCGTGCCTGCGCCTACGTCCCAAACCGTGTCGCGCGGCTGCACTGCAAGGCGGCCGACCGACACCCAGCGCACCTCTTCCTTGGTCATGGGCACCTTCGCGCGGGTGAGCATCCCGTCGCGCACGGGCTCGCAAGCGTTTGCCGCGTCCGGGTGCTCAATCAGCAGCACGGCCAGGCTGCCGCACGGCTTTTCTGCGAGCGCCGCGGCGGTGCCGGTCTCGATGCGCTCGTCCAGCGCGCCGAGGTTTTCACCCAGGTGCACGGTCAGCCCGCCCAGCCCCGCATCTGCAAGCGTCCGGCACACTTTCGCGGCGGTATTTTCCCCGCCGGTGAGCACGAACGTCTTTTTGTGATAGCTGACCGCGCCGAGAATGCTGCCCGCGCGCCCATGCAGGCTGCGCACGCAGGCGTCGTCATACGACACGCCGCATTTCGCGCAGAAATACTGCATACTCGACAGGCCGCAGACCAACTGCACCGCACCGTGCGGCGCGAGCTGCGCGCGCAGGCGCGCGGCGGCGCTGAAAAAGCCCACGTCGCCCGAAACCAGCACCGCGGCGGTCTGTGCGCCCGAGGCAATGGCCTCAGCCGCGAGCCGGTCGAACGGACAGACCACCGCACGGTCGCAGACCGCGGTCAGCCGCTGGGTGGCGAACACCGCATCCGCCGCGGCGAGCGCGCGCGCCGCCTCACCGGTCAGGCTGTCCGGCGCGCCCATACCGGCGCCGATGATGTAAAATGTGCGGGACATAAAACACCTCCCGTGAATGGAATGACTGAGGTTGCGTTATCGCGCAAAGCGCGATTATTCATTATCAAGGAATTGCGCCGCAATTCCTATCAAAAGTCAGGGCAGGTACCTGACTTTTGATTCCCCGACTCAGCCGCCTTGGGCGGCGTCATTGGGGTATCGAAAGGCGGTTTCACCGGAACCGCCTTTCGTATATAGGGGCTTTTGAAGCCCCCTATACGAGCGCTGCGATGCTCTCCCCGGCGGCCTGCACGGTGCGGTCGAGGTCGTCCTGCGTGTGCGCGGACGAGACGAACATCGCCTCGAACTGGCTGGGCGCAAGATATACGCCGCGCGATAACATCTCGTTAAAATACTTTGCGTATTTTTTCGTGTCGCTCTTTTTGGCAGCGGCGAAGCAGTCCACCGGCGCTTCCGTGAAATAGGGGCAGAGCAGCGAGCCGATCTGGTTGACCTGCATGGCGGCGCCGTGCTTTGCCGCGCTTTCGCGCAGGTGGTCCGCGATGAACGCCGCCGATGCCTGCATTTTGCCGTAAACCTCAGGGTGTGCGGACAGGATTTCAAGCTGCGCGAGGCCCGCCGCCATCGCAACCGGGTTGCCCGACAGCGTGCCAGCCTGATACACCGGGCCGCAGGGCGCGACCTGCTCCATCAGCGCGCGCGTGCCCGCGTATGCGCCGACCGGCATGCCGCCGCCGATGATCTTGCCGAAGGTCACGAGGTCGGCGCGCACGCCAAAATATTCCTGCGCGCCGCCCGGCGCCAGGCGGAAGCCCGTGATGACCTCGTCAAAAATCAGCAGCGCACCGTGCTTGTCGCACAGGCCGCGCAGGCCCTGCAAAAAGCCCTCCTGCGGGGGCACGACGCCCATGTTCGCCGCGACCGGCTCGACGATGACCGCCGCGACCTGGTCCGGGTTGGCCTCCAGCAGGCGCTCGACCGACCCAAGGTCGTTATACTGCGCCATCAGCGTATCCTGCGCCGCGCCGCGGGTCACGCCCTTGGAGTCCGGCTCGCCCTGGGTGAGCGCGCCCGACCCCGCGCCGACCAGCATTGCGTCCGAGTGGCCGTGGTAGCAGCCCTCGAATTTGATGAGCTTGTCGCGGCCGGTCGCACCGCGCGCCAGGCGCACCGCGCTCATGACCGCCTCAGTGCCCGAGTTGACCATGCGCACCATCTCGATGTTCGGCACCATTTCGACCATTTTCTCAGCCATTTCGACCTCGAGCGCGGTCGGCGCGCCAAAGGACAGGCCGTTTACCATGCGCTCCTGCACCGCCCGCAGGATGTCCGGGTGGCTGTGGCCGAGCACCATCGGCCCCCACGAGCCGACGTAGTCGATGTATTCCGCACCGTCCTCATCCCAGATGTGGCTGCCCTTGCCCTTGACCACAAAGCGCGGGTTGCCGCCCACCGCGCGGAACGCGCGCACGGGCGAGTTGACGCCGCCGGGCAGCACCTTGACCGCCCGCGCAAAAAGCTGTTCGGATTTTGTCATATCAGCCGATGTCTCCCTTCCGGATCGCGTCCGCGAGTTCGGGCGCATAGTAGGTAATCAGGATGTCCGCGCCCGCGCGGTAGATGGACACCGCGGACTCGCACATCACGCCGTATTCGTCGATCAGGCCGGCGGCTGCCGCTGCCTTGATCATCGCGTATTCGCCCGAAACCGCATAGGCCGCCACCGGCAGGTCGAAGCGCTGCCGGCACTCGTAAACCAGATCAAGATAGCTCATCGCGGGCTTGATCATCAGGATATCCGCGCCCTCCTGCACGTCGAGCGCGCACTCGCGCATGGCCTCGCGGCTGTTGTGCCAGTCCATCTGGTAGGAGCGGCGGTCGCCGAAGGACGGGGCCGAGCCTGCCGCATCGCGGAACGGGCCGTAAAAATAGGAGGCGTACTTGGCCGCATAGGACATGATCGGCACGTTTACAAAACCGTTTTCGTCCAGCGCCTGGCGGATGGCCGCAACGCGGCCGTCCATCATGTCGCTCGGCGCGACCATGTCCGCGCCCGCTCTGGCGTGGCTGACCGCGATCTGCGCGAGCCGCGCGATGGTCTGGTCGTTGTCCACATAGTCGCCGCACAGGATGCCGCAGTGTCCGTGCGAGGTGTATTCGCACATGCACACATCGGTGATCACATACATCGCCGGGTCAAGTTCCTTGATCTTGCGGATGCCCTGCTGGACAATGCCGTCCTCCGCCCAGGCACCCGAGCCGATCTCGTCCTTGTCCTTCGGCAGGCCGAACAGGATGACGCGGGACACACCGTGCGCATGCGCGCGCTCGACCATGCGGTACAGCTGGTCGGGCGAATAATGGTACTGGCCGGGCAGCGAGGGGATTTCCTCGTAAATGCCCTCGCCCTCCGCCACAAAGATCGGCCAGATCAGGCTTTCAGGGGAAATGCGGGTTTCGCGCACGAGCTTGCGCAGCCCTGCCGAGGTGCGCAGACGGCGGGGACGGATGGTATCGTTAAACATATTATGATTCCTCCAATAGACAGGCAATCATAGCATCTATGGTTGCGTTTTCTGCAATTTTGACGTTCATATGATACTTGCGGGCAGCCTGTGCGGTCTGTTCGCCGATGCACAGGGCGGTAAACCCGGTGTAGTCCGCCGCGCCCACGGCCTGCACAAAGCCCTCGACCGTGGACATGCTGGTGAACGTCACCACGTCCGCCTCGCCCCGGTCGAGCAGCGCGCGCAGCTCGTCCGCCTTGGCGCAGCGGTATACGGTGTCGTAAAGCGGCACGTCGGTCACCGTCACGCCCGCGGCTGCGAGCTTTTCGGGCAGGATGCGCCCGCCTGCCGCCGCGCGCAGCAGCAGCGCCGCGCCGCCCTGCGGCATAGCCGCAAGCAGCGCATCCGCGAGGTGCGCGCCGTCATACTGCCCGGGGACAAGGTCGGCCGCAAGGCCGTAGGCCGCGAGCGCGTCCGCGGTGCCGCGGCCGATCGCCGCAAGGCGCATGCCGTAGAGCGCGCGCAGGTCGCGGCCGAGCGCGCGGAGCGCCTGCACCGCTGCGTGCACGCCCGCAGGGCTGGTGAACACCGCCCAGTCGTGCGGCTGCGCGAGCGCATCTGCAAGCGGCTGCACGTCCGTCCGCGGCACGGTTTCGATGCACGGCGCTTCGATCACGTTTGCGCCGCGTTCGTGCAGGCGTGCGGCGAGCGTGCCCGCCCGCTCGCGCGGCCGGGTCACCACGACCGTTTTGCCGTGCAGCGGCAGGGGCGTGAACCAGTCGAGCTTGTCACTCAAGGTGCACACCCTGCCTACAATGATGAGCGCCGGGCTTTTGAGTCCCGCCGCACGCACCTGCGGCGCGAGGTCGGATACCGTCGCCACAACCTTGCGCTGGTTGCCGCGCGTGCCGTTTTCGATCACGGCCGCGGGCATGTCGGGCGCGATCTGCGCCGCCAGCAGGCCGTCCATGACCTGCTCGAGCGCGGTCAGCCCCATCAGAAACACCAGCGTGCCGCCCGCGCGAACCAGGCTGTCGAAATCAATCTGAAGCGGTTTGCCCGCGCGCGCATGCGCGGTCACGATATGCACGGACGAGCAGAAGTCGCGGTGCGTCACCGGGATGCCCGCAAAGGCGGGCGCGGCGAGCGCGCTCGTCACGCCCGGGATAACGCGGAACGGCACCCCGTTTTCCAGCAGATATTCGCACTCCTCGCCGCCGCGGCCGAACAGATAGCAGTCGCCGCCCTTGAGGCGCACGACATTTTTGCCCTCCTTTGCCAGCCGCACCAGAATTTCGTTGATCTGATCCTGCGGCACGGGATGGTGGTTATTCTCCTTGCCGACGTTGACGCGTGCGGCCTTTTCCGGAATCAGACCGAGGATGTCCTCGCCCACCAGCCGGTCGAACACGACCGCGTCCGCCTGGCCGAGTGCCGCCGCGCCCGCGAGCGTGAGCAGCCCGCGTCCGCCCGGCCCCGCGCCGACCAGCGTTACTTTTCCTGTCATACCGTTCCCTCCGCCTGTTGTTTCAGCTGCAAAGCGAGCGTGCGGCCGAGCGTCTCGGCCTCGCTGCGCCGTCCGGTCACCGCGCCGCGCGCAGACCGGCTTTCATCTTCTGTAACATACAGCCCGGTGAGCTGCATATTGTCTCCCTGCACTTCGGCATAGGCCGCAACCGGGGCAAAGCACCCGCCGCCGAGCGTGCGCACAAAGGCGCGCTCGGCCAGCGCGCAGTCGCGCGCATCCGCGTCGTCCAGCCGTTTGACCGCCTCGGTCAGCTCGCCCGCGCGGCCCTGCACGGCAAGGATCGCCTGCCCCGCCGCAGGGATGAGCTCCTCCGGCGAAAAATACCGGCTGATGCGGTTTTCCAGCCCGAGCCGGTGCAGTCCCGCCGCTGCGAGCACGAGCGCGCCGTATTCCCCGCGGTCGAGCTTGTCCAGCCGCGTGAGCACATTGCCGCGCACGGGCTTGACCGGGGTTTCCGGAAACAGCGCCGCCAGCTGCACGCGCCGCCGCGCGGACGAGCAGCCGATGGGCTTACTTTTGTCCCATTTTCCGCTCTGCGGCAACACAAGCGCGTCGCGCGCGTCCTCGCGCTTTGTATAGGCGACGAGCGGCAGCCCCGCCGGCTGCTCCATGGGCACGTCCTTTAAGCTGTGCACGGTCAGATCGACCCGCCGGTCGGCGAGTGCGCGGTCAAGCTCCTTGACGAACAGCCCCTTGCCGCCCACCTGATCGAGCGTTTTGTCCAAAATCATATCGCCGAGCGTTTTCATGGTAATCAGCTCGCAGTCCCCGAGCGCGCGGCAGACCTCCTCGGCCTGCACGACAGCGAGCTTGCTGTCCCGGCTTCCTACTTTGATCATTGCATTTCCTCCAATACCGCGCGGATGCGCCGCGCCGCGGCTGCGGTTTTGCCGTGCGCCGCGCCGCGCGAGACCACGCCCGCGGTCAGCCCCCCGCCCTCGCACACGGCGGGGAAGAAAAAGGTGGATTCGGCCGCGCAGTCCGCCACGCTGCACGGGATGCCACGTGCGGCGCAGTCCTGCGATATACGGTGGTTGACCGCGCGGTCATCCGTCGCCGCGACTGCCAGGAAAGCCCCCGAAAGATCGCTTTCCTCATAGCCGCGGCAGTGGGTCAGGCCGACGCCCGCCTTGTCTTCCGGCGCGATGACGGTTACCGCTGCGCCGAACCGTTTCAGCACGCCGATGCGCCGCGCCGCGATCGCGCCCGCGCCGGCCACCACGCATTTTTTGCCCGCGAGCGGCACAAACAGCGGGAACCGCGGCAGCGCTTCCCCTTCCGCGGGCGCGGGTTCGGCCAGCCCGAGCGTCTCTGCAAGATAGGCCTGCATTTCCCCGAGCGTGCGGCCGGTCTCCGCGCGCGGGCGCGCGATGACGAGCACGGTCGCGCCCGTGTCCTGCGCCGCGGCGAGCTTTTCCGCAAACCCGCCGGACGCGCCGGTGTCCTTGGTGACCAGGATGTGCGCGCCGGTCTGGCGCAGCAGGGCGGCGTTCATCCCGCGCGTAAACGGCCCCTGCATCGCAATGACGTGCGCGCCCGTAAAGCCGAGCGCCTCGCACTTTTGCAGCACGCTCGACACGGGCAGCACGCGCGGATACAGCCGCTCCTGCCAGTTTTCGACCGCGGTATACGCGTCCAGCTCCTTGCTGCCGGTTGTCAGCAGCACCTTGCCCGGGTGTGCGTTCAGCCACGCGACCGCCGCCGCCGTATCCGGCACGGTCTCGCACCCGCTGCCGTCCTGCGCCGGGCGGAGCAGGCGCTCATACCGCGCGCCCGTCTCGGCGCAGGCCGCGCACAGGTTGTCGGTCACCGCCGCGGCATAGGGGTGGGTCGCGTCGATCAGCAAGGTGTCCGCGTCCAGCCGCGCGGCGATCGCCGCCGTGTCCAGCCTGCCCTCGTGCACGGTGATGCCGCGCATCGGCTCCATGACTGCCGCGCCGTATTCGGTGGCGACATAGACCTCCGCCTGCGCGCCGCGCGCGGACAGGAAGCGGCACAGCGCGTGCCCCTCGCTCGTGCCCGAAAAGATCACCAGCTTCATACGCCCCGGTACCCCCGCGGCGTGACCATGCGGCCGTTGATCACGCGCGTGCGGCTGTTGCCGATGAACACGGTGGTCAGCATATCGACTGTCGTGTCCCGCAGCTGGCCGAGCGTGGTCAGCGTGTATTCCTCGCCCGCGCGGCCAATGTTGCGCACAAGGCCGCACACGGTTTCGGGCGGCTGGTGCTCAAGCAGGATGTCGCACGCGCGGCGCAGGTGATCCGTGCGTTTTTTGCTCGCCGGGTTGTAAAGCGCAATGCAGAAATCGCCCTGCGCCGCGCCGTGCAGGCGCTGCTCGATGACCTCCCACGGGGTGAGCAGGTCGGAGAGCGACACGCACGCAAAGTCGCACGTCATGGGCGAGCCGAGCACCGCGCCGCCCGAGCAGGCCGCCGTGATACCCGGGATGACCTCGACCTCGATCTCGGGGTCGTGTTCGCACACCTCGAGCAGCAGGCCCGCCATGCCGTACACGCCCGCGTCGCCGGACGAGACGACCGCGACCGTCCGGCCCTGTTTGGCCAGGTCGCGCGCCGCGGTGCAGCGGTCCACCTCGCGGGTCATGCCGGTCTGCACACGCTCCTTGCCCTCGATCAGGTTTTCAATCAGGTCCAGATACAGGCCGTAGCCCGCCACGCAGTCACACTGCTCGAGCGCGAGCACCGCGCGCAGCGTCATCTGTTCCTCTCCGCCCGGCCCAATGCCGATACAATACAGCTTCATCTGCCGCTCCCCTTTCTCATGTGCGCAAGGCAGCTCTCCAGCCGCTGCGCGTTTACCATCCCTTTCATGCCGCCGAGCAGCAAATCCACGGTTTTGTTCACCGCAAGCTCGGCCAGCCCGTCCAGATCGCCGTCCTCATACAGGCCGGCGTATGCGTGGTCAAAATGCAGGCGGTCGATCGCCGTGTCCTTGATCGCCGCGATCACGGGCAGCGCCTGCCGGTAGCCGTACCACTCATAGAACGCCTGCGCCTCCTCTCCAAGGATGCGCTGCGCGACCGCGCGCGCCTCGGTGTTCGGGTCGCCCAGGTCGCCCAGATCGTCCAGGTTGAGCAGGGTGACACGCCCGTCCCCGGCCACGGCCTGCTCGATGTCGCGCGGCATGGCCAGATCGAGCAGCAGCCGCGGCGGCTGCCGCATCGCCGCGACCTGCGCGGCGGTGAGCGTAAAGTGCGGGCTGGTTGTTGCGCTGACCGCAAGATCCGCGCCATCCAGCACCTCGCACCGCGTGTCATACGGCCAGGTGTCGCAGCCGGCAGGCACGACGGTCTCGCCGTGGTGATAGCTGCGCAGCGTCACGGTCACCGCGCAGCCCTGCGCGCGCAGGGTCGCAGCGGCCAGACGGCCCATCTCGCCGTTGCCGATGACGACCGCCCGCCTGCCCGCGAGCGAGCCGAAAAACTGCGCCGCGCGCCGCGCGCCGACCTCGGCCGCGGACGCGGGCACGCCGGTCAGCCGGGTTTCGGTTCGCACACGCTTGCCCGCTGTGACCGCCCGGCGGAACAGCGTGTCCAGCACGCCGTCCGCAGTTCCCGCCTCGCGCGCGAGTGCAGCCGCCCCTTTGACCTGCGAGACGATCTGGTCGTCCCCAAAGATCTGCGACTCCATGCCCGCTGCAACGTGCATCAGGTGGCGCACCACGTCCTCCCCGGTGCGGGTGACGCTGTAAGCGCGGTAGGCCGCGCCGTCAAACTCCGCCGCTTCGGCCAGCACGGCCAGCGGGTCGGGCGCGGCGCCCTCCGCCGCGTGCAGATAGAGTTCGGTGCGGTTGCAGGTGGCCAGCAGCACGCAGCCTGCCACATCCTCCCGCGCCGCAATGCGCGGCAGCAGCGCCTGCACCTGCCCGCGCACCAGCGAAACCGCCTCGCGCTTTTCCAGCGGCGCATGGACAAAATCAATGCCCGTCATACACAGATCCACAACAGCAATCCTCCAACAAAAATCCTCTTGTCACGCAAATGTCACGCGAAAATCGTGTGCGGCGAGCGCGACGGTCACGCCGTCCCGCGCGCGCTTGCGGCAGAGCAGCCTGCCGCCGCCCGCCGCGCGCACCGCGGCGCGCTCGCATACATTATCCACCCCCACGGTCTCGGCGACAAAGGCAGAAGGAGTGAAGTCCCCCTCGGTCTGCCGCAGCGCGTCCGCGGAAAAGGTGGTCAGCTCCCAGCCGCGCGCACTGCAAAACTGCACAAGGCCGGGTTCGTCTTTCTTGATGTCAATACTCGCGGCGCCCCGCACCGCCTCGGGCGGCACGCCCGCCGCAGCAAGCGCCTCCTGCACGGCGGTTTCGATCCGGCCCGCATCCGTCCCCCTGCGGCAGCCGATGCCCACCTGCACGATGCGCGGCACGAGGTGCAGCGTGTGCGCAAAGGGTGCGGCGGCTGTGTCGAACCCGATCACAAAGCCGCTCTCTGCCTCCGCCTCCAGGCTTACATGCGCGGGCAACCGGCCGTCTACCGGAAAGTCCGACCGCACGCCGGCCGTCTCGCCGCGCAGCAGCGCGCCGGACACATATTTGATCTGCGGCGGGTCGATGACCACGCAGCCGTTGTCTTTCGCCCAGTTGTCCACTGCAAACACGCCGCGCCCGTCGGTCGCGGTCGTCACGACCGCCTGCGCGCCCAGCCCCTCGGCCAGCCGCACCGCAAGCGCATTCGCCCCGCCCAGATGACCGGACAGGATGGGGATGACGAACTGTCCCGCCTCGTCGATCACCACGACCGCGGGGTCGTACGCCTTGCCCGCGAGATAGGGCGCGACCGCGCGCACCGCAATGCCCGCCGCGCCCACGAACACAATCAGGTCGCAGTCCACCATCGCCTGCTGCGCAAAGCGCGCAAGCGCCGTGCCCGCGAGCGAGGGGTCGACCGTGCGGGCATACCGCTCGCACAGGAAATCGGGCAGCAGCGCCGCGGCTTTGGCCGCCATGCGCGCGCCGGCTTTGGTAAATGACACGA
This sequence comes from uncultured Agathobaculum sp., assembly GCF_944384765.1. Classification (GTDB taxonomy): domain Bacteria; phylum Bacillota; class Clostridia; order Oscillospirales; family Butyricicoccaceae; genus Agathobaculum. Next base: position 232,089 of record NZ_CALWUM010000001.1, read on the forward strand.
ACTTCGCGTGCTTCATTGGCTCGCCTCACGGAAGCCGGTCGTAAAACGCGGGTCATACAGCTTGGAGCGGTCGTACTCGTCGCCCAAAAAGCCGCCGACCGTGATGAGCGCGGTCTTGGTCACGCCCTCGCGCTTTGCCGCCGCGGGCAGGTCCGCGACCGTTGTGCGGATCACCTTTTCGTCCGGCCAGGTCGCCTTATAGACGATGGCGGCCGGGGTCTCGGGCGCGTAGCCGCCCGCGATCAGCCGCTGGGACAGCTTGTCAAGCTGGCCCGCGGACAGGAAGATCACCATGGTCGCGCCGTGTGCGGCAAGCGACTCAATCTGCTCCTTTTCCGGCACCGGGGTGCGCCCCTCCATGCGGGTCAGGATGACCGTCTGGCTGACGTTTGGCAGGGTATATTCCGCTTTGAGCGCGGCCGCCGCCCCGCAAAATGAGGATACACCCGGGCAGACCTCATAGGGAAGCCCCAGCTTGTCCAGTTCGTCCATCTGCTCGCGGTGCGCGCCGTAGACGCACGGGTCGCCCGTGTGCAGGCGCACGACCGTCTTGCCCGCCTTGGCCGCGGGCGCCATGACCGCGATGACCTCTTCGAGCGTCATTTTAGCGCTGTCATAAACTTCGCAGCCCTGTTTTTTATAGTCCAGCAGCGCGGGGTTGACCAGCGAACCGGCGTAGACGATCACATCCGCCTCGCTCAGCAGTTTTGCGCCGCGCACCGTGATCAGGTCGGGTGCGCCCGAACCTGCGCCGACAAAGTAAATCATGCCTGCCCCTCCTTGACCAGAATGATGGAAAAATAACCGGTGGGGTCGTCCATTGTGGACAGATCGGTCACGATCCGCTGCCCCTCCATACCGCAGCGCTCGACAAGCGCCGCGTTTTGCAGCTCACCGCGCGCGGCGAGCTTGTCGCGCACCGCGAGGATGGATTTGCCCGCCTTCATCAGCACCTTGCTGCCCGGCAGGTCCAGCCCCTCGTCCACCGCGCCGTGCGACGCGGGGATGATGTGCAGCATCTCGCCATCCTCGCACAGGGCGCGGCCGAGCGCGGCCGCCGCCGCGCAGAAGGACGGCACGCCGGGCACCAGCTCGGTCTCATAGCCGCGCGCGGCCACGCGCCGAACCACATACCAGCAGGTGGAATACACGGTCGGGTCGCCGAGCGTCAGAAAGGCGACCGACTTGCCCTCGTCCAGCAGCGCGCAGATCTCGTCTGCGGCGCGGTCATGGCTCGCGTTCCGCGCGGCCTTGTCGTGCGTCATGGGCATATCAAAATGCCGCACCGGCGTATCCCCGATGTACTGCGCCGCGATGGTCAGCGCGGCCTGGTCGCCCGCGCCCGACTGCGGCACCGCGACCACGTCGCTCTCGCGGATGACGCGGATGGCCTTGGCGGTCAGCAGCTCGGGGTCGCCCGGGCCGACGCCCACGCCGTACAGTTTTGCTTTGCTCATTTGCTTTCCCTCAACCTTTCACACAGCGCCGCCGCGCCGGGCGACTGCGCCAGAATGCCGTATTTTGCCGTAAACAGGATAAATTCCACATGGCCGCGGTTTCGCAGCCGCAGTGCGAGCCGTTTTTCGATCTCGCGCTCGATGCGCGCGAGCACGGGCGCGCGCAGGTTTTCCCGGTCGAGCAGCGCAATGCATGCATCCACCGAGACCGATTCCATCAGCCCCGCGAGCGTGTCCCGCCCCGCGCCGCAGAGCGCCGCGTGCGCGGTGAAAATCTCCTGCCGCCCGTCCGCGACCGAAGAATGGGTGTTCATCACACCCGCGGCCAGCTTGATCAGCTTGCCCGCGTGGCCGACCAGCAGGATGTCGCGGAACCCGCGGAACACCGCGTGGTCAAGCGCCTCACCGATGTAGTTCGAGCACTTGACCGCTTTCTCCAGGTCGAGCCCGAGCGCATCCCGCGCGAAATCCGCGCCGTAGTTGCCCGGGCACAGGAAGGCGGTGCGCTGTCCCTGCGCATACAGGCTGTCCAGCTCGAGGCGTATGGTGTCGGTCAGCGCCTTTTCGCTCATCGGCTCGACCACGCCGCTCGTGCCGAGGATCGAAATGCCGCCGACCACGCCGAGGTGGCTGTTATAGGTCTGCCCCGCCAGTTCCTCTCCGTTTTCCGCTGAGATGACCACGGTAAATCCGCCCGTATACCCGCAGGCCTGCGCCGCACGCTCGAGCGCCGCAGTGATCTGCGCGCGCGGGCCGGGGTTGATCGCGGCCTCGCCCACCGGCATGGCAAGCCCCGGCCGGGTGACCCGGCCCACGCCCGCGCCGCCCCGGATTGCAACGCCGCTTGCCGCGCGCGAGACCGCCGCCGCAATGCCCACGCCGTTTGTAATATCCGGGTCGTCGCCCGCGTCCTTGCGCACCGTGCATACAGCTGCTTCCCCCTCTCGGTGGGGCTGCTCGACCGGCAGCGTGAAGGTCAGCCCGGCGGGCGTTTCCAGCCGGATTTCGGCGGGCGCCTGCCCGGTCAGCAGCAGCTGCGCCGCCGCCTGCGCGGCCGCGGCCGCGCACGAACCGGTCGTCCACCCGCGGCGCAGCGCCTGCCCGCCGTGGTAGGCGATCCTGTCGTTATCCATTGCGTCTGCCTCCTTCCCCGCTGCCCCAGGGGCAGCAAAAGCAGGGCGGTCAATCGTCCCGCCCTGCCTCCTCACTCACTGCTTGTGTTCTTTTTCGCGGATGGCCTCCTGCTTTTTGCGCTCGACAAAGCGGCCGAGGAAAAAGGCGATCACGCCCACGCCGATGCCGGTCTGCACGCAAAACAGCATGCTTTCCACCTCGCCCGGCAGCTCGCCGCCGAGCAGCTGCTCGAACACCGGGGTAAACCACGGCTCGTATTCCTCGCCCGTGATCTCCGCTACCTTGACGCTGCCTGCGTCATCCGAGCCGCCAAAGGACGCGCCGCGCAGCGCAAACAGCGGTGCCGCCACCAGCAGAACGCACAGCAGCAGCAAAACCACCACAATGATCTTATTCTTCCGGCTCATGCTCACGCCTCCTCAAAACCGATCGCGCGCAACTCGGGCCGCGCATAGGATTCCAGTGCGATCACGATGATCACGGTCAGCACACCCTCGACCACGGCCAGCGGCAGCTGGGTCGGAGCGAATACGCCCAGAAATTCAATCACCGAACCCAGGACGCCGCCCGTTGCGGACGGGTAGGCCACCGCCAGCTGCACACTGGTCACGCAGTAGGTGAGCAGGTCGCCCAGCGCCGCGGCGAGGAACACGGATACCAGCTTGTTGACTTTCAGCTTGTGGCACAGCTTGTAAATACCATAAGAAACAAACGGGCCGGCAATCGCCATGGAGAAGGTGTTCGCGCCCAGGGTGGTCAGTCCGCCGTGCGCCAGCAAAATCGCCTGGAACAGCAGCACGATCACGCCCAGGATGGACACCGCGCTCGGCCCGAACAGGATTGCGCCCAGGCCGGTGCCGGTCATGTGCGAGCACGAACCGGTGACCGACGGGATCTTAAGCGACGAAATCACAAAGATGAACGCGCCCGCCATGGCAATCAGCGTGATCGAGCGGCGGTCGTGCGCGACCGTCCTTTTGAGCGAGAAATAGCCCGCGAGCAAAAAGGGCAGCGCAATCACGCCCCACAGAATGCACATCGACGGCGGCAGAAAGCCCTCCATGATGTGCATGGCGCCCGCCATGGGCAGCGCGCTGCACATGAGCGCCGCGCATGCCGTCAGGCGCACGAGTTTCCGTTGTTTTTGTGTCATGTTTTCTCCTTTCCGCCCCTGGGAAGGGGGCTGCGCGGCACGGCCTGTGCCCTGCCGGAACATCAAAAAAACGCCGTATCCGGATGCTTCCCACGCATCGGACCGGCGTTCAGCCTGCGCCCCCTTCCTGATTTTGGGAGCCGCACCCTGCACACCGGCCATCTCTCGTGACCGCTATGCACTTCCGTCCTCAAAAGGCAGGTTTTCTGGCTCGGGCGTCCTCGTCCGCCGGCCGGCCTTCCCAGTTTCCCAGTGACCATGAAATGACCGCGGACTCTTCCCTTACAGCGGCGGGACCGCAGGGGACTTGCACCCCTTTCCCTATTACCCTGCCGGAGAAATGGCAGGCACCTTTTGGTATCCGGCATCTCCTGCCGGAAGAAGTAACTTCATTATAACATGCGCCCGGACTCTGTCAACACAGCCCCGGGCTTTTGTATAGGATTCTGCAAAAAAGCGTAAAATTCTCCTAACTCTGGCTGCCGTCCAGCAGCACTGCGAGTTCGGCCGCCGTGCGCGGGCAAACGCCGGACGCGGGCAGCAGTCCGCGCGTACGCAGCAGGTCGGCGACCGTGAGCATTGCGGGCGGGCGCAGATGCGCGCGCGCCATGGTCTCCTGGTCGCGGAACACGGTTTCGGGTGCGCCGTCCGCGATCACCCGGCCGCCCGCAAACACGACCGCGCGCGTGGCCCAGCGGAAGGCAAAATCCATATCGTGCGTGGAGATGACGAGCGTGCGCCCCTCTGCAGACAGACGCGCGAGCACGGTTTCCAGCCGTTCCTCGCCCGCGGGGTCGAGCGAGGCCGCAGGCTCGTCAAACAGGATGATCTCGCTCTCCATGGCGAGGATATCCGCGATGGTCACGCGCTTTTTCTCCCCGCCGGACAGCTCGTGCGGCGGGCGCGCGCGAAAGGGGCTGAGATCCATATATGCCAGCGCGTGATCCACACGCCGCACGACCTCGTCCTTTGGCAGGCGCAGGTTCATCGGGCCGAAGGACACCTCGGCCGCGACGGTCGAGGCGATGATCTGGTCGTCCGCATTCTGGAACACGATGCCCGCCCGCTCGCACAGGCGCTTGCGGTCGCGGCGGCCGGTCGCGCGGCCGTCCAGCAAAATTTCGCCGCGCTCGGGCGTGAGCACACCGTTGAGGCACAGGAAAAACGTGGACTTGCCCGCCCCGTTCGGGCCGAGCACCGCGATGCGCTCCCCGGCGAAAATGTCGAGCGACACGCCGTCCAGCGCATTGCCCTTGCCGTCATAGGAAAAATACAGGTCTTTTGCCTGCAAAACCGGTTGTCCCACTTGTTTTCCTCCCCTCTATGTCGCGATGATACGCAGCGCAATGAGCGCCGCCCAGAAAGCCGCCATCCCGGCAGCCTGTGCGCGGCGCCACGGCTTGTCCTCCTCAAGGAAACACAGCCCGCCGTCATAGCCGCGGGCGGCCATGGCGTCGTAATACGTGCGCGACTTGCGCAGTGCCACCAGCAGCAGCCCGGCCGCCGTGCCGCCGAACGAGCGGCACGAGGTACGGAAGTCTCGCCAGCCCAGCCGCGCGCCCGCGGCCTCCCGCATACGGCCGTGCGTGTCCAGCAGCACGAACACAAAGCGGTAGATCAGATACATCAGCTCGGTCAGCAGCCCGGGCAGGTGCGCGCGGCGCAGCACACCGACGAACTCGCACGCGGACGTTGTCAGCGCCAGCAGATAGAGCGCGCTGACCGCGCCGAGCGACTTGAGCACGAGCGCCAGCGCAAAGCGCACGCTGTCCGCGCTCGCGCAGAGATAAAACCAGTGCAGCGACAGGCTCCAATCCCCTGCCGGAACGGACGACAGGTCGCACGCGACCGCGGCGCTGCCGAGCAGCAGAAAGGCGAGCGGCACACGCAGCAGGCCGCCGTAGTCGTGCAGCGCCAGACCGCCCTTCCACTTTTGCAGCGCGGCCAGCGCAAGGATGACCGCGGCCGATACCGTGGCCCGGTCGGCCGCCAGGCAGATGACCAGCGTACCGAGCGCAAGCACGGTCTTGAACGCAGGGTTCCACCCGCTCATGCCCGAGGTGTACGCCAGATGGTCGATCGAGCGCACGCCGTGGCTGTGTGTGTGCCGCATGTGTCAAACCTCCCCTGCTGCCGGCGATACTTGCTTCATTGTATCGCCCGCAGGCGGGGTTTGTCAACCGCGGGCGGCGCAGGCGAATTTCCGCAGGCGGATTTGCAGCAAAGAATTGCCTTCCCCCCCATTCTATCGTATAATGGTTTTATTGAAGATGGGCCGCCCATTCGTCCCGGATGCAGGCAGGCCCGTTTTTGCTTTTTGGGCATGAGAGAAAAAGGAGGATATGCAAGAATGGATCTTCACAAAATTGACCCGCAGTCCTGGAAACAGGATCTGCCCGCTTTCCGCGAAAAGACCGCCGAGTTTTACGCCGGCGGCAGCACAGTCGGCGCCTACAAGGGCTTTTCCGGCTATTACGGCAGCTACGCCCAGAAGGGCGGCAAGGCCAGCATGCTGCGCCTGCGCATGCCCGGCGGCCGCGTGACCCGGGAAAAGCTCGCGTTTGTCGCGCACGCAATCCGCGACTATAACGTAAAGCGCGCGCATTTCACCACCTGCCAGACCATCCAGCTGCACGACCTGGATGCAGATACGGTCTGCGCGCTCATGGAACAGGCGCTCGACGCCGGTATCGTCACCATGGGCGGCGGCGGCGACTTCCCGCGCAACGTGATGTGCTCGCCGCTCTCGGGCGTGCAGGCGGACGAGTATTTCGACACCCTGCCCTATGCCGAGGCTGCGGGCGACTATCTGATGCACTTCATCAAGGCGGAAAAGATGCCCCGCAAGCTCAAGGTGTGCTTCTCGAACTCCCCCGCCAACCAGACGCACGCGACCTACCGCGACCTGGGCTTTGTCGCCCGGCCGGACGGCAAATTTGACGTATACAGCGCGGGCGGCCTGGGTAACAACCCGCAGTTCGGCGTCAAGGTCGCCGAGGCGGTCGACCCGAACCGCATCCTGTATTATATCAAGGCCATGTGGCTGACCTTCCGCGCCTATGGCAACTACGAAAACCGCGGCAAGGCGCGCACCCGCTATATGCAGGAGGCGCTCGGCGGCGCGGAGAACTACAAGAAAGCCTATCTGGAAAAGCTGGACGAAGTGCTCGCCTCGGGCGAGGATCTGACCCTGTCTATCACCCCGGCTGCCATCACCAAGACCGGCGACGGCACCACGGCCGCCGGCCCGCGCATCCTGCCGCAAAAGCAGGACGGGCTGTACACGGTTGTGTGGCACCCGATCGGCGGCCAGCCGTCCATGCAGTCCCTGTGCGCGCTGAGCGACACGCTCGCGGACATCGCGGACGCCGAGCTGCGCCTTGCGCCGGACGAGACCGGCTATATCGTCAACCTCACCGGCGCGGAGGCCGAAAAGGTGATCGCCGCCACGCCGGACAGCGCCCAGAGCCTGTTTGAGACCTCGGTCAGCTGCATCGGCAGCACAACCTGCCAAGTCGGCCTGCGCGACTCGCAGGGCCTGCTCGCCGCGTGCGTCCAGGCGGTGCGCGAAGCGAACCTGCCGGACGGCGCGCTGCCCCAGATCCACATCTCGGGCTGCCCGTCCTCGTGCGGCACGCACCAGACCGGCGCGATCGGTTTCCGCGGCGCCTCCCGCCCGGTGGACGGCAAGCCGCAGAGCGCGTTCCAGCTGTTCGTGGGCGGCTGCGACAAACAGGGCAGCGAGACCATGGGCCGCATCCTCGGCACGGTGCTCGAGGGCGATGTGCCCACTTTCCTGGTTGCACTCGGCAAGGAGGTCGCGGCCGCAGGCATGGACTATGCCGCGTGGAGCGCCGCCAACCCGGACGCGATCGACCGCATCGCGGCGCCCTTCCTGGGCTGAGCCCTATGACCGCCGCGCTTCGGATCCGCCCCTTTGTTCCGCAGGACAGGGACGAGGTCATCGCCCTTGTCCTGCACTGCCAGAACGACGGCACGCGCCCGCCTGTCACGGCGGCGGACCAGCCTGAACTGCTGCACATCCCGGAACAATACCAGGCAGCCGGCGGCGGGTTCTGGGTCGCCCGCGATGGAGAACGGCTTGCGGGCTGCATCGGCCTGATGCTGTGTCCGGACGGCGCCGGTATCCTGAAAAAGTTCTTTGTCTATGAGCCGTACCGCGGCGCGCCGCACCATCTGGGCCAGCAGCTGTACCGCGTGCTGCTCGACTTCGCGAGGACGCGCGGCGTGCGGCGGCTGTTTCTGGACACGCCGAAAAACACCGCCCGCGCACACCGGTTTTACCAAACAGCGGGCTTCCGCCCGGTCACCCAGGCGGAAATGCCGGTGCAATACCGCCTGATCTACGAGGAAAATGACTTTTTCTGTCTGGATCTGTAACAAAAAACAGCCATCCTGTTTCCCATGTGGAAGCAGGATGGCTGTTTTGTTATTTGGCGCCGGTGCGCACCGCGCGGCGGTAGACCAGATAGGCGACTGCCGCCGTAACCGCCTCGGTGATCCAGAAGGCGTGCCACACGCCGTCCGCACCCCACAGGCGGCTTAGCGCCCACGCGAGCGGGATGATCACCACCGTGTAGCGGCACAGCGAGATGACGAGTGAGGGCATGCCCTTACCCAGCCCCTCGAGCGCACCCGAGGACACGACCGACACGGTCGAAACCAGGAAGCCCGCGCTGATGATGCGCAGCGCGGTCGCGCCTGCCGCGATGGTTTGCGGGTTTTCGGTAAACAGCGCGATCAACCGGTCCGGCACGGTCAGGCAGATCGCCGTACCCACCGCCATGACCACGCCGCACATGGCCATCGCGGTCCAGTAGATGCGCGAGACGCGTTTGTGCTCGCCTGCGCCGTAGTTGTAGCCGATCAGCGGGCGCATGCCCTGTACCACGCCGCTCGCGGGCAGGTACAGGAAGGTTTGCAGCTTGTAATACACGCCCAGCACGACGACATACAACTGCGCATATGCGGCGAGGATCGCGTTGAGCGCCGAGATCAGCAGCGACGGCAGCGCCAGGTTGAGCACTGCGGGCACGCCGATCGCGTACAGGCGGCCTGTCAGGCCGTCCCCGCCGGCCAGATACTGCCGGCTGATGCGCACGCGGATGGGCCGCAGGCGGTAGACCACCAGATAGATCGCGAGCGTCAGCGTCTGGCCGATGCCGGTGGCGAGCGCCGCGCCCTCGATCCCCATGGCCGGGAACGGCCCCAGGCCGAAAATCAGCACCGGGTCGAGCACGATGTTCGCCACGCAGCCGCACAGCAGGCTGATCATCGGGGTTTTCATGCTGCCGACCGCCTGAAAGATCTTCTCGAACGCAAGTCCGAGCATGATGATCACGCCAAAGGCGAACGCGATGCGCGCATAGCGCACGCCCAGATCGATCACAGTCTCATCCGCCGTGAACAGGCGCAGGAATGCAGGCATGACCGCGATACACACCACGGCTGCGACCGCGCCGTGCAGCGCAGACAGCGCCATGCCGCGCGTGGCCGCGGTGTTCGCGCAGCGCTCATCCCCCGCGCCCAGATAGTAGGCGATCACTGCATTGATGCCTACGCCAAAGCCGATGGCAGCGGCATTGATGAAATTCTGCACCGGATAGACCAGCGACAGTGCGGTCATGGCGTCCTCGCTGATCTGGGCGACAAAAAAGCTGTCCACGATGTTGTAGAGCGAGTTGACCAGCATGGAAATCACCATAGGCAGCGACATGCTCGCCAGCAGCGGCAGGATGGGTTTTTCCTTCATAAAAGTCTGTTGCAATGCGTTTTCCTCCCGATAGATCCGTCCGACGGCGCACAAAAAAGCCACACAGCCGCCCGCAGGCAGTTGTGTGGCGAAAAGTGGCACAGCCAGAAAAATCCACAGCGAATTTTATGCTATCAGTATACCACAGGCGGCGGCGCTTGGCAAGTGCTGCCGTGCCGGTTCAGTCCCCTTCGATGCACTGGCCGCAGGGCGTATACCCCTCGGCGCGCAGCGCCTCCTGCGTGCCGGTGTAGTCCTGCCGGTTGGCGCTGCTGATGCTGTCCACACTCGGGCAGTCCGGCAGGTGGTATTTTTTCGACCGGGTGTTGAGCACATAGGTCTCTCCCGCGGCTGTGTCCGCAGCCGGGGTATCGTCCGCGGCCCGGCTGTCCCCGGTCGCGTAGTCGATCGTGACGCCCGGCTGGACATTGTAGCAATAGACGTTGAAGCAGACGCCCTCACCCTCATCCTCGACCGACCAGCCCTCGAGCTGCACACCCGAGGCCACAAGGTTGTCCCCTTCGAACACCGGCGTGGCGCGGTAAAGCACATGATTTTCGGTCTCCTCGATGTAGTCGGCCACCAGGTTTTCAAACGGCAGCATCCCCTCGATGTTGAGGTAGCGCGTGCCGGTGATCAGGTTGCGCTCGTTGGCATTCTCCCCGGTCAGCTGGAAGCCGATCAGGTGGCAGCGGTTATACAGATATTTGCCGTCGATAAAGTCGTATTTGACCGTCTGCCAGCCCGAGGGCTTGACCTGTCCGATCGAGCCGCGCTCTTCGGTGGGCATCAGGTCGGTGGAAATGCAGGCATACGCCGTGCCGCACCGGCCGAGCCGGTCGAGCGGTGCGTACTCCTCAAAAGACTCCGTGGTGTAGTCCGCCTCTGTGAAGGCGGGCTGGTTGCCGTCGATCTCAACATAGGGCGCGCCGCTGTAAGCGGGCACCTCGTCCAGTGAAACGGACGCCTGCTGTAGCTGCAGCGCGCAGCCCGACAAGAGCAGGCCAAGCAGCAGCAAAAGCGGCGCAAGTGTGGTTTTTATTCGTTGCATCTGCGGTATACTTCCTTTGTGATGGTTTTGTGGGAATGGCCGGCGAACACGGTGCGGCGCTCCAGCGTCCAGTCCCCGCTGTCCAGCGGCAGGTCAAACCGCAGGTCGGCCGGATAGACCCGCCCCCATCGGTAGAGCACCACGCCCCGGATGCGTGCGCGCCAGGGCAAGACCGGCCGGTCCTCGACGAAACAGAAGTCCTCCGCCCCGGCGCGGTCCAGAAAATCCTCTGCCGCGCGCAGGCCGGGCACATCCTGGCCCGCAAACAGCCGTGCCGAGGCCGGACTCATCCACAGCGCGTGCCCCGCACTCGTCTGCACCATGTCATCCAGCACCACCCGGTCGCGGCTCTGCCGCCGGTGGTTGAAGGCCATGCCGCCGCGGTCGTCCAGACAAACGATGACCGTCATCGCGCGTCCCCCTTCCCGTGATCTCGTTCTATCATACCGCATCCGCGGCCAAAAAGAAACCGCAAATTTTGACCCTGCCGGGTGGAAAAGCACCCCATCCCGCGGCGATATACCGTAAAAAGCAGAGCCGCATGACTATGTAGAGCAGCCGCACACCCAGCGCGGTAAATGCCTGCATTATCGATATGACAAGTATTTCAAAAACCGCTTTACTGCGATTGAACCGGTTTTTTTACGCCGCAGGGCAATCCCGATTTTTCGGTATGCGGGCGCATCCAATTCTTTCGCCGCAATCCGGTATGGGACGCGCTTTGCAAGCCATTCCTGATCTGTCTTATACTATAACCATGAATGCGTTGTTTTGAGAGCAAACCGCGATGCAAAACGAGGTTGCGTGCCGCCCTTAAAAGCACCCTTTACAGCCTGAAAACGCAAAAAACCGACCGTGCCCAAATATTTGGAGTTTCACGATGTTTCAGACAAAACAGCATAAAATAATAAAGCAAATCCCAAAATCTATTTATAGCAAAACACGAAAAGGGGTGAGAGAACGCTTACGCAAAATCACATCTGAAATCGACGAAGGCAGCTATCTTGAGCCGTCCAAATGCCGTGCAGGAAAGTGGCTGGATATCTGGCTGAATGAGTATACTGAAAACGTCAAGCCGTACACCAAGTATTCCTATCGGGTGACCATCAAGAACCACTTAAAGCCCGCTTTCGGCTATGTCCGCCTGTCCGAACTGAACACCGTTATAGTGCAGGCGTTCCTCAACAATCTGGTGCGCAGCAAAGCAGAGGGCGGCAAGGGGCTGTCCCCCAAAACCGCAATCAACATTCACGGCGTTTTCACCGTGCCCTCAAACAGGCCGTCAACATCGGCTTGATCCGCAGCAATCCGACCGACGCCTGTATCCGTCCGCGCGGCGAGCGAAAGCCGATCCGACCATTGGAGGACGAGGAAGTCGGTGCATTTCTGCGCGCGATTGAGGGACACCGTTTTGCATCGCTCTATCTGGTTGATCTGTTTACCAGAATGCGGCAGGGCGAGATCTTGGGACTGACTTGGGACTGCGTAGACTTCCGGCGCGGCACGATTTTTCTGTACCGCCAGCTGCAGCAGCGGCAAACCAAAGGCGACTTCGGATATCACTTCACATCGCTCAAAAACGGCAAGTCGCGCACCATCACGCCTGCCCCCACCGTTATGCGGGTACTGCAAGCCCATCAAAAAGCGCAGAACGAAATGCGCCTGCGTGCCGGTGCTGCTTGGCACAACGACAAAGAACTGGTATTTACTGACGAGCTCGGTCACCCGCTCAGCCGGCGCACAGTATACAAAAACTTCAAACAGATTGCAAACCAACTTGATCTTCCCAATCTTCGCTTTCACGATTTACGACACACATTTGCTACCATATCGTTTCAGTCCGGCGACGATCCCAAGACCGTACAGGAGAATCTCGGGCATCATTCAGCTGCCTTCACACTGGATGTGTACGGTCATGTAACCGATCGCATGAAGCGCGAAAGCGCCGAGCTCATGGAGCGCTTCATCCGCTCCACCATCGCCCGATAAGGGTAAAAATAAGGGTCAAACCGCAATAGCAAAAATATGAATTCGAAAATAAGTTCTGAAAACGACTTCAAATATAAAAAAATACGGTATTAAACCAAAGTTTAATACCGTATTTCTGGCGGAGAGTCAGGGATTTGAAGGGCGATTTATTGATTTTTTATTATATTTGCCGTCCCTATAAGTCCATTTTGTCCATATTATCCGATTTTTCACAACATTATAAGCATATACTTCTGGTTGTTCTCAACGTGATTGCTGTCGGATTGCTGTCAGCACACCGCAGACCAAACGCGCAGACGGGTTTTGCCCGCTGCGCGTTTTGCTGTTTCTCGGAATAACCCTTCCGGGCAGCACCGCCCGGCCGCAAGCGGCGTGCAGCGCGTAAGCCGCAGGCGCGGCATGGGCGGATGGCGGGCGCGGCTCTGCCGCGCCCGCGCGTTATCACCCCCTGTATCTAACAGGGGGGTACAAATCGCCAATGGCCAGCCCTTTTACAAAGCAAAACCCTGACGGTATCTGGGTTTTTTGGCCTTCAGGGGCTATGTAAAAATCGGCCAATTATGTCACAGCTGCAAACGGCCTGTTTGCACAACTGTGCCGGGCAGCAGAAAAGGCAGCATGTCGCTGCCTTTTCTGGTTTGTTTCGTTATACAACGGTCTGAATAAACCGCATCAGCATGGTCGCGGCCTCGGCGCGGGTCGCGCTGTCCTGCGGATTGAGGTTTGCGCCGCTGCCCTCGATAACGCCTGCGCCGCACGCCCACTGCATGGCGGGCATGGCGTACTCGGAAACGTCAAGCGCATCAGCATAGGACAGGATATTGGTGTCCTCGCCGAACGACACATCCACGCCGGACTGCTGCGTATAGCGGTACAAAATCGTCGCGAACTGCTCGCGCGTGACTGGCGTATCCGGCGCGAAGGTCGTCGCGCTCATGCCGGTGACTACGCCCTCGCTCGCCGCCCAGCGGACGGCCTCGGTGTACCAAGTACCTTCTGCCACATCGTCAAACGGCAGCGCGTAGTTGACGACCGGTTCGCCCGCCTGCCGGTGCAAAATCGTCACCAGCATCGCGCGGGTCATGGTGCCGTTCGGCGCAAAGGTGGTGGCCGACGTGCCGTTCATCAGCCCCTGCATATAGGCGTACCACACGGCATCATAATACCAGATATTTTCTGGCACATCCATAAAGGGCAGAGACATTGGCGCAAACACAGCCTCCACGGTGACCTTGGAGGCAGACATGGTGAAGGAATACTGATTGCCGCCTTTGTCGGTCAGATCGAGTTGGTTGCCCTTGCCGTCGGTGACGGTCAGTGACGTCAGCTCATAGCCCTCATCGGGCGTGGCTGTCAGGGTGATGACAGCGCCGGAACCCGCCGTTCTGTGGCTGGCGGTCACGACGCCGTGGGCGGACTGCTCCAAGACGATGGAATAGTTGCTGCTGTGGGAGGAGGAACCGTTGACCACGGCAACCTGACCGTTGATGGTATAGTTCAGTTTCGCGTTGTACGCCGAGAACGGATAGGTGCCCGCCTGCACCATGCCGCCTGCGGGCGTGGTGATAACCCAATCGTCATAGTCAGGCGAGCCGCTGATGGTAAACGCCTGCCCCATCACGGTCACCGGACCGGCGGGCGCTGTAAGCGATACGCTGCCCGCGAGGTCGCCGCCGGTGTAAACCAGCGTGGCGGGGGTGAACACGGGCAGGGGATTGAGAATTTGATAGCTGCCGCCCGCACCCAGTGTGCCCGCACCGGTAAGACAGTTCTCATTGTCGATGGTCAGGGTGACGCCAGCGTCCAGCAAAAGGGACTGTCCCTCCCCGATGGTCAGCTGCTTGCCGCCAGGGATGGTGCAATCCGTCAACAGTGTCACTTTATCGCCGTAAATCTGCCCCTCGCTGCCCAGGAAAATCACGCCGTGCCAGTCAGTGGTGTCGTCATCGTCCTCAATGTGGTTTGTGCCGCCGACGGCAATGAGCATGGCGTTCCCGTCCGTACCGGTGGCAAAGGTGCCGGCTGCGCCGCTGACGCGATGAATAAATTGGTCAACATCGGAGGTTTCACTCTGGTAAAAAGGCATGCCGCCGCTGCCGATACCAACGCCCTCGGTGCTGATGGCCTCAACCGTACCGCCCGAGATTGTGACGGTGCCGCCGCTGCCGCTGCTCAAAGTGAGACTGGGGGATGTATGGCCGGAAGCGACCGTGACATTGCTGCCGATGGTGACTTGGCCGCTGCCGCCGCCGATGCCCGCGCCCCTGACGCTTTGGGCGGAGACCGTGCCGCCGGAGACGGTGATCGTGCCGCCGTTGACGTCGAACGCAGCCTTTTGGGGGACCGTGCCGCCGTCTTCCACATCGCAAATCACTGCACCGCTGCCGATGCCCGCGCCATTGGTGCTTTGGGCGGAGACCGTGCCGCCTGCAATCGTGATGTTGCCGCTGCGGGATTTTTCCGAACTCAACACACTGCTTAACACTTCAATCATACCGCCGCCGATGCCCGCGCCGTTGGTGCTGACGGCCTCGACCGTGCCGCCGGAGATGGCAATGACGATAGCACTTCCATCGCTGTTTTCACCGCAGCCGATGCCTGCGCCGTCCGGGCTTTGGGCGAAGACCGTGCCGCCGGAGATGGTGATAGTGCCGCCGCCGCTGCTGCTGCTACCGCTGCCGATACCTGCGCTGTATTTGGGATCCGCGTCCGGGTCTACGTTCGGGGCGGGTTGGCTGGAAACCGTAGCGGTGACGATGCCGCCGGAGATGGTGATGTTGCCACTGCTGCCGCTGCTGCCGCCGCCGCCGATGGCTGCACCCGCCCATCTGCCTTGATTTGTCTCTGCAAACATTCCGATCGTACGACCTGCAAAGGTGGTTGCCGTCACACTGCCGCCAGAGATGGTGATGTTGCCGCCGCTGCCGCCGGTTCCTTTTGTCGGAATAAAACCGAAAATGCCGAATCCGCTGTTGCCGCCGCCGATGGCGGCGCCGGAGGCGCTTTGGGCCTCGACAGTGCCGCCGGAGATGGTGATGTTGCCGCCGTCGCCGCCGGTATTGCCGCCCTGGATATCACAGCCGCCGCCAATGCCGCCGCCGAAGTAGCTTTCTGCCCAGACGGTGCCGCCGGAGATGGTGATTTCACCGCCGTCGCCGCCATCTCTGTCGCCGCAGCCGCCGCCGATGCCTGCGCCGAAGCAGCTTTCTGCCCGGACGATGCCGCCGGAGATGGTGATGGTGCCGCCGATACCGCCGACGCCTATATCTCCACTGCCGCCGCCGATGCCTGCACCGCAGCTACTTTCTGCCCGGACGGTGCCGCTGTAGATGGTAATGGTGCCACCGCTGCCGCCGTTACCGGTTCCTGTGCCGCCACCGCCGATGGCCGCACCATAGGTACCGCCCGGAAAAGAGCCGAAGTCGTTCTCCTGAGACGTATCGGAGTCGCTCGGGAAGTTATTATTGGTGACGGTAGCCGTGGCCTCCACTGTGCCGCCATAGACGGTTGCGATACCGCCGGTTCCGCCGTCACCACCGGTTTTTGTGCCGCCACCGCCGATGGCCGCGCCATAGACCTTGCCCCCCTGAGACGTTTTGGAACCGCTCCCGAAGTCATTGGTGATGGTAACCGTAGCCTTCACCGCGCCGCCATAGACGATCGCAGTGCCGCCGTCGCCGCCGGTACCGGTTTCCATGCCGCCACCGCCGATGGCTGCGCCATAGGCGCTGCCCCCCTGGGACGTGTTGGAACCACTCTTCAAGTCATTGGTGATGGTAACCGTGGCCTCCACTGCGCCGCCATAGACGGTCAGGGTGCCACCGGTTTCGCCAGTATTGCCGCCGATGGCGGCGTTGTCAACGGCCATGTTTTCCGAAGTGATGGACGCGGTCAGCTTACCCATGGTGTCCGCCCCGTCCGACTGACCGTAGATGGTCAGACTATTGGCACCCTCCAGATGAATACCGCCGTGGATGGTGAGCACACAGGTGTCCTCTAAAATCAAATACACGTTGCCTTGGAGCTGAACGCGCTTGTTGATGGTGACATTGCCGCTGGCCACATACCAGCCGCTGCTCCAATCTGTCGTGCTCTCCGTGATGGATGTATAGTTGGAAACGGTTTTCTCCGTTTCTGTTACCGTGCTGCCGTTCCAACTTCGTTCGATATACGAAACGGGCTCTTGCGCCGCCAGTGCTGCGGCGGGCAGCAGCTCTAGGCAAAACGCCAGCGTACAAATCAAGCTGAATAGTCGTTTTTTCATGTCAAAAACCTCCCTTTGGTCGGCAGGCAGTTATATCCTTATCCATTATAACCATACCACAAAAGTCGAGTGCTGTCATCTATTGTTTTTGTGTGGATTGAATAACGCCTGCGGACAAGCCGCAGGCGTTTGGGGTTATTTGCAGTGTTTCCAAGTCGCGGACCGCTGCCGGACGATGCGCTCGGCGAGCGCCCGCTGGTTTTGCAGACTGAACAACAGCAGCTCACGCGTGTCTGCGTCGAGCGGCGCGCCGTCGAACAGCAGCACCTCGTCTGTGTCGGCAAGATCGCATAGCAGTGCGTCCAGTCGCCGGGCGAGGTCATGCGCGTCCGGTTCTGGCAGGCCGGGAGCTTCGCTCTGCCCCAGCCCGAGCAGGAAGTCTGTCGGGACGCGGAAGTAGCCCGCGATTTTGGACAGGCTTTGCGTTGACAGGCTGTGCTTCCGTCCGGCTTTTAGGTCAGAAAGCGACGCGCGGCTGACGTCGCACCGGCGGCACAGCTCGGTCACCGTGATGCCGCGATCCTCGCACAGCGCGGCGATCTTGTTGTACAGTTCCGACATAGTATCTTCCTCCCGTTTGTTAGATATGCCGAATTTACGCGAAAACGAAATTTTACACGTTGTTTTATACGTATAGGCGGCGTATCATAACATTGCAAGATTCGCAAACGCGAAATATAACGTCTATAGACATAGTATTACACACTTGCGTAATTGTCAATCAAAAGGGAGCATCGCGTATGGCATTGCCGCAAAAAGCAGCCGCAGTACATAGCACCTTGACAAGTGAACACACAGGCAGCAGATACGAACCTGCCTGCGTCGAGCTGCGATACCCATACGCAAAGACGCCGAACTGTTCCGGCCGAGCGGCAACCATGCTGGTACGAAATGCGGGCGGCTCCCGCACAGCAACGACGCGCAGGCAGATCATGAGACTTCCGCCCAGCCACAGACACAAGCAATGGGGGCGGCTGCGTGCGAACCACGCGGAGGTAACAACAGCCTATGGCGTTGCCCGCCGGCAACCGTCTGCCTGCTTCCCCGCAAGCCGGGGCGCCGAGGACAAATAGGCTTGCAAAATTCCCTGAGAAAGAAGTGTTTTGATGGACAAATTGACGTACAGTGCGCCAGAAGTGGCGCGGTTATTGGGCATCAGCCGCAGCGCAGCCTATAACCTGATGCACCGGGAGGATTTCCCGTCTTTCCGCATCGGCAAGCGCTGGCTGGTGCAGGACAGCAGTCTGCACGAATGGCTGCAAAATCAAAGCAAAATCGGATAAAGGCACTGCTTATCGGTCTGCCGGTATGATATAATCAAAGCAACAACCAGAACAGTATGTGCCGGAAAGGAGATTATCGTATCAATGGCACGAAAAAAGAAAAAGCGTGAAGCAGGCAGCGGAACGATCGTCAAGCGCAAAGACGGCCGCTGGCAGGGACAGTATGTGTCCGGCCGCGACCCGGAAACCGGCAAGCTGCGCCGCCATACGATCTACGGCAAGACGCAGCAGGAGGTCGCGGAAAAGCTGCGCGCTGCCACAGCTAGTATTGACAACGGCACGTTTCAGGAACCGCGCAAAATCACGCTGGAAGAATACGCCCAAGAATACCTGCAAACCTGCGCAATCACACTGGCGCATTATACACAACAGTCTTACAAACGAACATTGCAGAACCACATTCTGCCCACACTCGGCAAGGTCAAGCTGACCGATCTGACCCACCGGCAGGTACAGGCTTTTATTGCGACGCTCAGCACGCAAAAAGGACTGTCCGCCAAAACCGTCCGCAATATACACGGTATCCTGCACCGCATGTTGGAATCCGCTGTCTGTGACGAACTGCTGCTTCGCAACGTGTCGGAAAAGTGCAAGCTGCCGCGCGTTACACAAGCACAGGTGAAAGCCATCACCACCGCCGAACTTGGCCGGTTCCTACAGGCGATCGAGGGCGAACAGTTCCGCAATATTTTCTTTGTTGACATTTTTTCCGGTCTGCGCCTGTCCGAGATTCTCGGCCTACGCTGGGACGATGTTGACTTTGCAAACGGCTGCATCTATGTCCGCCAGCAATTACAGCAGAAGCAGATCAAAGGCGATTTCAGTTATTACCTCGCCGCTCCCAAAGAAGGCAAGCATCGAAAAGTCATTTTGGCAAACACCGTGTTGGGGGCAATTCAAAAGCAGCACGTCAATCAACTCAAACAGCGTATGGTCGCGGGTGTCCTATGGGACAATGACTTCAATCTTGTTTTCACCAACGACTTCGGCAGGCCGCTCAACCGCCGCACCGTATACAAACATTTGAAACGCGTACTGCAAAGCTGCGGTATGGGCGACTACACCTTTCATTCCCTGCGCCACTCGTTTGCAACGATCTCGCTGGAAAACGGCGACGACATCAAAACGGTGCAAACAAATCTCGGCCACTATGCCGCGTCGTTTACGTTAAAAACCTACGTCCATGTCAGCGACCAGATGCAGCGAAACAGCGCGGCGCGGATGGAGGAATTGATCGCCTCCCTGCCCACTGCTAAATAGCGGGCAAGCGCAGCACCGCAAAACCGCTAAAATTCCCGTTGCTGTCACGATTGCTGTCAAAAATTTTGTTATCCTTTAAAAAATTCTGTTTTTCTCTCAAAAACAGAAAAAATCTGCACTTTTTAATCATAAAAAGTGCAGATTTCTGGCGGAGAGTCAGGGATTTGAACCCTGGAGACGCTCATCACGCCTACACGATTTCCAGTCGTGCGCCTTCGACCACTCAGCCAACTCTCCAAGTTCGCCGATCTGCTCTCGCAGAGGACAAAAGATATTATACCTGAAAATGCGCGTCCCGTCAAGGGTTTTCTTGATTTTTCTGCAATTTTCCTGTGCTGCTTCTGCTTTTCAAAACTGCGGCCGCCTGCATGACGCAGGCGGCCGCTTTTCTCACTTCTGGAACTGCGAACGCACTTCCATATACTGTATGATCTCCTCGACCACGCCGTCAAATCCGAGCACGCCGCTGTTGAGCGACAGGTCGTAGTTGCGCGCGTCATACCAGTCGCTACCGGTGTGGTGCTTGTAGTATTTCGCGCGATAGTCGTCAATCTCCGCGATCTTGCGGACGACCTCCTCCTCGGGCAGGGAGTCGACCAGCATGGCCTGCTCCAGGCAGAAATCCGCATCCGCATGCACAAATACGCGCACCACGTCCGGACGGCCCTTGAGGATATAGTCCGCGCAGCGGCCGATCAGCACGCACGGGCCCTGGTCCGCCAGGCGGCGGATGATCTTTGCCTGATAGTCGAACAGCGCGTCGTCCCGCAGATAGGCCTTGGACGAGTCGTTCGGCAGCGGCTGATGGCCCTTGTAGCGCGCTTTGAGGCGCGTGAGCAGGTCGGGTTTGAGCCGCTCATCCGAAAACAGCATTTCGTTGATGCCGCTGTCCTCGGACGCCATGGTGATAATCTCACGGTTGTAAAACGGGATGTGCAGTTTGTCCGCCAGCATCTTGCCCACGGTCTTGCCGCCCGAGCCATACTGCCGGGCAATGGTGATGATATACGGTTTCATGCGTTCTTCCCCCTTTATTCGCCCAGGTAAGCCTTTTTGATCGCGTCATCATTGAGCAGGTCGGACGCCTTGCCCGACTGGATGATCTTGCCGGTCTCGAGTACATAGGCGCGGTCCGCAATGGAGAGCGCCTTTTTCGCGTTCTGCTCGACCAGCAGCACGGTTGTGCCCGCGGCCGAGACCTCCTGAATGATCTTGAACACCTCGCTGACGAACAGCGGCGACAGGCCCATGGACGGCTCGTCGAGCAGCAGGATGCGCGGCTTGGCCATCAGCGCGCGGCCCATGGCCAGCATCTGCTGCTCGCCGCCGGACAGCGTGCCTGCGGCCTGGTTTTTGCGTTCTTCCAGGCGTGGGAAGCGCTTATACACCTCGGCCAGCGAATCCTCGATCTCGCTCTTGGGACGGGTGTAGGCGCCCATGCGCAGGTTTTCGCGCACGGTCAGGCCGGCGAACACGCGGCGGCCCTCCGGCACATGGCTCATGCCCAGCCGCACGATCGCATGGCCCGGCATTTTGGTGATATTTTTTCCCTCAAAGGTCACCGTGCCGCTCTTGGACGGCAGCAGGCCGGTGATCGTGTGCAGGGTGGTGGTCTTGCCCGCGCCGTTTGCGCCGATCAGCGCCACGACCTCGCCCTCGTTTACCTCGAAGGAAACGTCGCGCAGCGCGTGGATCAGGCCGTAATATACATTGATGTCCTTTACTTCCAGCATTGCCATATCGGTTCCCCCCTTCTTATTCGCCCAGGTAGGCCGTGACGACCTCGGGATTGCTGAGCACCTCGCCCGGCGTGCCCTCGGCCAGCAGGCGGCCGAAGTTGAGCACATACAGGTATTCGCAGATGCCCGAAACCAGCTTCATATCATGCTCGATGAGCAGCACGGTCACGCCGAAGCGCTGGCGCACCAGCTCGATGGTCTCCATCAGCTCACCGGTCTCGTTGGGGTTCATGCCTGCCGCCGGTTCGTCGAGCAGCAGCAGCTTGGGATCGGTCGCGAGCGCACGCGCAATCTCCAGCTTGCGCTGCTTACCGTACGGCAGGTTGGCCGCCTGATAGCCCGCCACATTCTCCAGATCGAACACCCGCAGCAGCTCCATGGCCTTTTCATCCATCTGGCGCTCCTTTTTGCGGTAGGAACCCAGATGCAGCAGGCTTTCTGCCAGCGTGTAGCTTATCTCGTTGTGCAGGCCGGTCTTGACGTTATCCAGCACGGTCAGGCCGGAAAACAGGCGGATGTTCTGGAACGTGCGCGCCACGCCCAGCTTGCAGATCTCATGCGGCTTTTTGCCGATCAGGTTCTGCCCATCCAGGCGGATGCCGCCGTCAGTCGGGCGGTAAACGCCGGTGAGCATATTGAACACCGTGGTTTTGCCCGCGCCGTTCGGGCCGATCAGGCCGACCAGCCCGCCTTTTTCAATTTTCATGGACAGTTCGTCCACGGCGCGCAGGCCGCCGAACGAAATGCCCAGCGAGGTAACTTCGAGCATTGCCATGTTACGCGCCCTCCTTTCCGGACCGCTCTGCCTTTTCCATCTGCTTCATGCCGCGCTTTTCCAAAATGCGCGCCTTGAGCGAAGAGTTGTTGAACAGCATCATGACGATCAGCAGGATCGCATAGATCAGCATACGGAAGTCGCCGACCTCGCGCAGCACCTCGGGCAGCACGGTCAGCAGCGCCGCCGCGATGATCGAGCCCCAGATGTTGCCCAGGCCGCCCAGCACGACAAAGACCAGAATGAGGATCGAGGTGTTGAAGTCGAACTTGGTAGCGGTGACCGTGGTGTAGTTCAGGCCGTACAGCGTGCCTGCCATGCCGGCGAATGCCGCCGAGATGACAAACGCCATCAGCTTATAGCTTGTGGTCGAAATGCCGATCGAATCCGCCGCGATCTTGTTGTCGCGCACCGCCATGATGGCGCGGCCCGAACGGCTGTTGATCAGATTGAGCACCAGGAACAGCGTGATCAGCACGAGCACAAAACCCGAGGTAAAGGTCGAGATGCGCGAAACGCCGGACACGCCCATCGGGCCGTTGATGATCATTTCGCCGCCCTCCTCGAGCGTGAAGCCCTGCTGCAGCAGGCCGAAGTGCAGGCCTGCACTGTCCAGACCGATATAAAGCACGTTGACGATGTTTTTGATGATCTCACCGAACGCCAGTGTGACGATGGCAAGATAGTCGCCCTTGAGGCGCAGCACCGGCACGCCGATGATCACGCCCGCGATCGCGGCGCAGATACCGCCGACCACAATGGCCAGCGCTAGGCGCAGCGGCGCAAAGGGCACCAGATCATTCAGGCAGGTGGCTGCCACGATGCCGGAAAACGCGCCGACCGACATAAAGCCCGCGTGGCCGAGCGACAGCTCGCCCAGGATGCCGACGGTCAGGTTGAGCGAGACCGCCATCACAACATACGCGCAGATCGGCACCAGCAGGCTTTCCAGCAGGCTGGAAACCATGCCAAACGAGCGCAGCACCTGCATGACCGCAAAGGCGATGATGACAATGCCGAACGAAATCAGCGTATCGCGCCCCGCTTTGGAGGCGGCATACTTTTTCAGTTTTTGCATGTTTTCCGCCCCCTTAAACCTTTTCGCTGATGTGCTTGCCGAGCAGGCCGTCCGGCTTGACCAGCAGCACAATGATCAGCACCGCAAACACGATCGCGTTGGACAGCTGGGTCGAAATATACGCGCCCGCAAAAATCTCAATAATACCCAGCAGGATGCCGCCGACAAACGCGCCCGGGATCGAGCCGATGCCGCCGAACACCGCCGCGGTGAACGCCTTGATGCCGGGCATCGAGCCGGTGGTCGGCATCAGGGTCGGATACGCCGAGCAGAGCAGCACACCCGCGATTGCCGCAAGGCCCGAGCCGATGGCAAAGGTCAGCGAAATAGTCGTGTTGACATTGATACCCATCAGCTGCGCCGCGCCTTTATCTTCGGATACCGCGCGCATCGCGGTGCCAGCCTTGCTCTTATTGGTGAACAGGGTCAGCGCCACCATAATCACAACGCAGATCACAACCGTGACAATAGTGACCGGCGCGATGGTCAGCTGGCCGTCAAACAGCGAGATCGGGCTGCCGCCGACGACCGAGGTAAAGCTCTTTGTGCTCGAACCCCAGATCAGCAGCGCCGCATTTTGCAGGAAGTAGGAAACGCCGATCGCGGTAATCAGCACGGCGAGGGCCGGCGCCTGCCGTAGCGGTTTGTAGGCCAGCCGCTCGATGACAACGCCCAGCAGTGTACATACAACGACCGCCAGCGCAACGCCCGCGATCGACGGCCAGCCAAGGTAGACGGTTGCGCAGAAGCACATATAGCCGCCGACCATGATGACATCGCCATGGGCGAAGTTCAGCATCTTTGCAATGCCGTAAACCATCGTGTAGCCGAGCGCGATGATCGCATAGATGCTGCCCAGACTGATGCCGCTGATCAGATGACTTAAAAAGCTCATGGTTTTGGAACACCTCAAATCTGTTTATTTTCTCTCGTAAGGCTTGTGGGCTGGGGCGGTGGCTTGGCGACCGCGTCAAGCCGTCGCCCCACCCCATAATTGCGGATAAAACCGGACAAAATGGCGCAAAGGAGGGCCGCTCCTTTTGCTGCAGCGCCCTCCTTTGCTCACCATTGAGTCTTCTTATATCGGTTTTCGTTCAGGGGCGGGCCGGGCCGCCCGGCGCACCGGGGTGCGTCTTAGTCCATGCCGACGTAAGCGCCGTTCTCAATGATCATGCCCTTCGGGCTCTTGGAAACCGCGCCGTCGGAATCCCAGGTGATGCCGGCGCCGTCACCGGTCAGGCCGGTGAAGGTGATGGTCGGGAAGGTCTCGATCATCGCGTCGCACAGGTCGGAAGCGGACATATCCGGGGTACAGCCCGCGGTCTCGAGCGCGAGCTTGTAAGCGTACATGCAGTCATACGCATCCGCCGCGAACTGGTTCGGGGTCTCGTCATACTTCTCCTCGTACTTGGTGACGAAGTTGACAGTCGCCTCATCAGTTGCGTCCGCGTTGAACGGGGTCAGCAGCATAACGCCCTCGGCGAGCGCGGTGTCGAAGTTCTCAACCGTCAGGATGCCGTCCATGCCGTCCACGCCGAAGAACTTGGGCGCATAGCCCATCTGGTTGGCCTGGGTCAGGATCAGGGACGCCGGGGTGTAGTAGATCGGCAGGAACAGCAGGTCTGCGCCGGCGGACTTGCAGGCATTGAGCTGCACGGAGAAATCCGTGTCCATGCCGTCCATAAAGGACTCTTCCGCAACGATCTCCAGGCCCTTGGTCTGTGCCTCGGCCTTGAACTGCTCGAGGATGCCGGTGGAGTATACATCGTCGCTCTTATAGATGATGCCGATCTTGGTGCCGAGCTGCTGGTCCGCGATATAGTCTGCGGAAGCAAGGCCCTGGTTCGGGTCAGAGAAGCACATCTGGAACACCACGTCGTTGTTCTCAATGTTCGCCGGGGAGGATGCGGACGGGGTCAGCGCAAAGATGTGATCCTCCTCAAGCAGGGGCGCAATCGCCTCGCCAGGCTTGGAGGTTACCGCGCCGAGCGAAAGCTGGATGCCCTCGTCCTTCAGTGCGTTGTACGCGCTGACGGCCTTCTCGGTGTTGTTCTCGTCGTCCTCAAAGACAACTTCGAACTGGATGTCGCCGCCCTCGGCGTTGATTTCCTCAGCTGCCAGCTCCGCGCCGTTCTTGACCGCGTTGCCGTAGATGGCTGCCGTGCCGGTCAGCGGCGCGGTGCCGCCCACCTTGAACGCCGTGCCGGAAGCAGTGCTTTCATCCGTGCTGCCGGTCTCGCTGCTGGAGGACGTATTGCCGCCGCAGCCTGCCAGCACGCTGACCAGCATGGCGCCAGCCAGCAGCATGCTCAGACTTTTCTTCATGGTTATCTTCTCCTTTACTCAAATAATCTCCCCGTTTCCAAATCTGTATGGGAAACGTCCGGATTATTTTTTTATTATACTACGCTTTCCCCCTTTCGGCAGACTTTTTTTCAGCTTTTGCACAATTTCAGAGAAAATACCGATTATCTTTTGCCGAAAAAAAGGAATTTTGTGCTTTCTTCCGAAAAACATTTGTCCGCCGTGCAAGGAACTCTGCAATCGATTTCAGATGCGCAGACCTGCCTTCAAATTCATTTCCGCCCCTTCCCCGCCGCCCTGCGGCTCATAAAAAAGAACACAGCCTGCCGGGGCAGACTGTGTGAGGCTGTCGAAAACGTCTTCGCGCCGCAGCGCGCATAAAATAGGGGATTGCGGCGCGCCGCAATCCCCATAAAAACCGGGAGCACAAGGTGAATTGACGCGAAGCGTCAAGAGAGGGCGGCCTGGGCCGTGTATCTCGGTTTTTATACAGGTAAGCGTTTGGGTGTGCCGCCCTGCGGCGCGGCACAGCCCCCTCGTCCGAACCTGTACGGTTCGGACGAATTACTCCAGTTCAAACGCGCCCGTATACAGCTGATAATACTTGCCGTGCTCGGCGATCAGCTGCTCATGCGTGCCGCGCTCGATGATGTGGCCGAGCTCGAGCACCATAATGACGTCCGAGTTCTGCACGGTGGACAGGCGGTGCGCGATGACGAACACCGTGCGGCCGTACATCAGGCTGTCCATGCCTGCCTGCACAATGGACTCGGTACGGGTATCGATCGAGCTTGTCGCCTCGTCGAGAATCATGACCGGCGGGTCGGCGACAGCCGCGCGCGCGATCGAGATCAGCTGGCGCTGGCCCTGGGACAGGCTGCCGCCCTCGCCGTCGATCATTGTATCGTAGCCGTCCGGCAGGCGGCGGATAAAGTCGTCCGCATTGGCCAGCCGGGCCGCGGCTTCGATCTCCTGATCGGTCGCCTCGAGGTTGCCATAGCGGATGTTGTCGCGGATCGTGCCGGTGAACAGGTTGGTGTCCTGCAATACAATGCCGAGCGAGCGGCGCAGATCGGCCTTTTTGATCTTGTTGATGTTGATGCCGTCGTAGCGGATCTTGCCGTCCGCGATGTCGTAAAACCGGTTGATCAGGTTGGTGATCGTGGTCTTGCCCGCGCCGGTCGCGCCGACAAAAGCGACCTTCTGGCCCGGCTTGGCGTAAAGCGACACATCGTGCAGCACGATCTTATCCGGGTTATAGCCGAAGTCCACATCAAAGAAGCGCACGTCGCCGCGCACGCGCTCGTAAGTGGTAGTGCCATCCTCGTGCGGGTGCTTCCACGCCCACACGTTGGTCTTTTCCGGGGTTTCGGTCAGGTTGCCGTCCTGGTCGTACTTCGCGTTGACCAGCGTGACATAGCCGTCGTCCACCTCGGGTTCCTCGTCCATCAGCTCAAAGATACGCTCGGCGCCAGCCAGCGCCATGACGATCGAGTTGAACTGCTGCGAGATCTGGGTGACCGGCATGGTAAACGAGCGCGTCAGCTGCAAAAAGCTCGCGATGACGCCGATCGTGATGCTGTCGCCCACCACGCCGGACAGCGCCAGCGTGCCGCCGACCACCGCAACCAGCACATACAGCAGGTTGCCGATATTCGCCATGATCGGCATGAGGATGTTGGCAAAGGTGTTGGCGTTCTTGGCATTCTCGCGCAGCTCGTCGTTGAGCGCGTCAAACTGCGTTTTGCACTTGTCCTCGTGGCAGAACACCTTGACGACCTTCTGTCCGCCGATCATCTCCTCGATATAGCCGTTGACCTTGCCGAGCGACGTCTGCTGCTCGAGGAAGAAGCGCGCGGACTGGCCGCCGATCTTGCGCACCACGACCAGCATGACCGCAATGCCCAGCAGCACGAACACGGTCAGCCACACATTGGTCACGAGCATGGCGACGAACACCGCGATGATTGTCACAAGCGAGGAGAACATCTGCGGCACCGACTGGCTGAGCATCTGCTGGAGCGTGTCGGTATCGTTGGTGAAATGGCTCATCAGGTCGCCGTGGGTGTGGGTGTCAAAATAGCGGATGGGCAGGCGCTGCATGCGCGCGAACATCTCGTCGCGCACCTTTTTAAGGATGCCCTGCGAAATGGACACCATGATCCAGTTATACAGGAAGGTGGACGCAATGCCGACCGCATAGATCAGCGCCATCTGCAACAGCACGCGCGCCAGCCCGCTGAACACGGGCGCAGCCTCGAGCAGTAGCGGGGCGATATAGTCGTCGATCAGCGTTTGCAGGAACATCGAGCCTGCCACGCCCGCCACTGCGGAAAACAGGATGCACACCAGCACCACGCCGAACTGCACCGCGTAGCCGTTTTTAATATAGCGCAGCAGGCGCGCGAGGGTCTTTTTCGGGTTTTTGCTTCGTCTGCCGCCTGCCATCTGGCCGCGGCGGCCCGGACCGCCCATGGGTCCTCTCATTCCGGGTCCCGGCATGCTTACTCGCCTCCCTTTCTGGTCTGCTGGTTGTAGATTTCCTGATAGATCGCATTGGATGCGAGCAGCTCGTCGTGCGTGCCGACCGCCTGCACCGCGCCGCCGTCCAGAATGACGATCTGGTCCGCCTCCTGCACGGAGGACACGCGCTGCGCGATGATCAGCTTGGTCGTGCCCGGGATCTCCTCGGCAAACGCTTTGCGGATGAGCGCATCGGTCTTGGTATCGACCGCGCTGGTCGAGTCATCCAGGATGAGCACCTTGGGCTTTTTAAGCAGGGCGCGCGCGATGCACAGGCGCTGCTTCTGGCCGCCGGACACGTTGGTGCCGCCCTGCTCGATATAGGTGTCGTACTTTTCCGGCATCTGCTGGATGAATTCATCTGCCTGTGCCAGCTTGCACACGCGCTCGAGTTCCTCGTCGCTCGCGTGCTCGTTGCCCCAGCGCAGGTTTTCCTTGATCGTGCCCGAGAACAGCACGTTCTTCTGCAGCACCATCGCGACCTCGCTGCGCAGGGTTTCGATATCGTAGGCGCGCACATCCACGCCGCCGACCTTGACCGAGCCGCTCGTCACGTCATACAGGCGCGGGATGAGCTGCACAAGCGTGGACTTGGCCGAGCCCGTGCCGCCCAGGATGCCGATGGTCTGGCCGGCCTTGATATGCAGGTTGACGTCGCGCAGGGCGAGCTTGTGCTCGTCGCCCTTGTAGCTGAAGTTTACGTTTTCAAAGTCGATGTCGCCGCTCTTTACCTCGGTCACCGGGTTTTCCGGATTATGCAGGTCGGGCTGCTCCTCCAGGATTTCGACGATACGCTCCGCGCTCGCCTTGGACATGGTGATCATCACGAACACCATCGCCACCATCATCAGGCTCATCAGGATCTGCATCGCGTAGGAGAACAGGCTGGTCAGCTCGCCGGTGGTCATGCTGCCGCCGACGATCAGACGCGCGCCGAACCACGAGATCAGCAGCATGCACGCATACATGCAGAACTGCATGAGCGGCGCCACGCCCGCCATGGTCTTTTGCGCCTTGGAGAACTGCCGGTACAGCAGGCCGGACACGCCCTGGAACTTCTCAGTCTCGTGTTCCTCGCGCACATAGGCCTTGACCACGCGGATGCCGCGCACGTTTTCCTGCACGACCGTGTTCATGCGGTCATAGGTCTTGAACACACGCTCGAACACCGGGCCGACGAACTTCATCAGCAGGCCCAGGCCGATCGCCAGCACGGGCAGCACGCCCAGAAAGATCAGCGCCAGCTCGCTGTTGATCTGGAACGCCATGACCAGCGAAAACAGCAGCATGACCGGGCAGCGCACCGCGATGCGCGTGCACATCTGGAACGAGTTCTGCACGTTGGTGACGTCGGTCGTCAGGCGGGTGACGATCGAGCCGGTCGAGAATTTATCGATATTGGAAAAGGAATAGTCCTGCACCGCATAATACATATCATGGCGCAGGTTGCGCGCAAAGCCGGTGGATGCGCGCGCGGCAAAGGTGCCCGCCGCCGCGCCGAACACCAGCGCCAGCGCCGCACACGCGATCAGGATGATGCCGTACTTCCAGATCTCCCCCATGTTGTGCGCGTCGATGCCCCTGTCGATCAGCAGCGCCATCACCGCCGGGATGACGACCTCCATCACGACCTCGAGCACCACGAAAAACGGCGTGAGCAGCGCATCTTTTTTATACGCACGCACGCTTTTCAGCAATCGTTTGATCATTTTGTCTCCTCCGAAGTGTTGCTTTGATAGTTTTCCAGGTTGGCGCGGATCTGCCCGCACACACGGAACCAGACCGCCATATCCGCCTCGCTGATGCCTGCGCGCATGCGGTCCTCCTCCTCGCGGATGCGGCGCAGCAGCGCCGCGTCCAGCTCGCGCGCCCGGTCGGTCAGCACCAGCCGCTTGAGCCGCCCGTCCTGCGGCACGGCCTCGCGCCGCAGCAGGCCATGCTGCTCCATCAGCTGCAAAATGCCGGTTGCGGTCGAGCGGCGGAAGCGGAACTGGGTTTCCACGTCCTTTTGGAACCGGTCGCCGTCCGCCATGGCCAGATAGTGGATGATCATGGCCTGCATGCCGGTCACATGGCAGTCCGCCGCGCCCGCGCGCTGGAACGCCATCTGCCGCTTGAGCAAATTGCTCAGCACACCCAGCTGGGCGCCGATCAGCTGCTCACGCATGATTGTTAGCCTCCTCACAGTTAGTGTACTGACATATTATACGCCTAATATTCCCGCTGTCAATGGGGAATATCAGGTTAGCACGAACTAATTTTCAGCAAAAATCAAGCGCCTCACCGCTTCCTGCGGAAAGGCGCTGGGTTTCTTCCATTTTCATTCCATCTTACACCTGATAGGGCGGCGCAAGATACAGGCTTTGCAAAAACGCCCGCCCGGTTTTCGTGCGGAACACACGCTCGCCCGCAGTCCGGCACGCTTCGCGCGGCAGTGCGTCCTCATAGGCGTTGACCAGGAAATCCGCTTCGAGCAGGATGCGGAAATCCGTGTCCGCCGACGCATCGTAGGTGTGGTGGTGCGCAATCAGCCAGAGCGCGCGGGCAGTCTCCGCCTCGTCCGCACCCGCCTGCGCGAGCAGCGGCGCGGCCACGGCCGGGCCTTCGGCCTCCTGCCACTTGCCCGCGGACGAGGCGTGCTTACGCTCGGCCTCGTGGATGCCGATGTCGTGCAGCACAGCGGCAGCCTCCAGCACATTCTGGGTGTATGCGTCCAGCCCCTCGCCCTGCCCAATCACCCGGCAGAACGCGTAAACCTTCATCAGATGCTGCACCCGGCGCGGGTCGCCCGCATCATAGGCCGCCGCCAGCGCGGCGAGCTTTGCGATATCAATCATCGTACAGTCCCTCCCAGCGGTAGTGTTCCATATCCACGCGGCCGTCCGGCAAAAAACCGATTCCGTCCGCTTCAAGCAGCGCGCGCTGTATATCCGCGCCGCCAAATGCAAATGCTGGAGAGGTGCGGCCGTCCTTTGTCACCACGCGGTAGCACGGGATGCCGTCCGGGTCGGGGTTGGCGTGCAGCGCATAGCCCACCACCCGCGCCCAGCGCGGGTTGCCGGCCAGCCGCGCGACCTGTCCATAGGTCGCCACCGTGCCGCGCGGAATGTGACGGACGACTTCATAAATTTTGTCAAATGCGTTCATTTTGCAAGTTGCACCCCCTCCGGACTTCATTATATCAGGTAAAATCTCCAATTACCAGCCCTGTTCCGGGTCAAAAAAATGTATATTTTTAACACGCTAAAGTATTGCACTTTACTTAAAAATACTATATAATAGTTACACACTACCGCAAGTATGTAAGTTATTCCGCACTTTTTTCAAGCAAATGAAAAAAGTATGTGGTAGAAATGTAAGGAGGACAAACAAAAATGGCACTTACCAACTCTTACCTCAAGCGCGTGTACGAAACCGTGCAGAAGCGCAACCCGAACGAGCCGGAGTTTCAGCAGGCGGTTCTCGAGGTTCTCGAGAGCTTTGAGCCTGTTGTAGAGGCCCGCCCGGAACTCGAGAAGAACGGCATCATTGAGCGCATCGTCGAGCCCGAGCGTATGGTGATGTTCCGTGTTCCGTGGGTGGACGACCAGGGCAAGGTCCAGGTCAACCGCGGCTTCCGCGTGCAGTTCAACTCCGCGATCGGCCCCTACAAGGGCGGCCTGCGTTTCCATCCGTCTGTTAACGCTTCTGTCATCAAGTTCCTCGGCTTCGAGCAGTGCTTCAAGAACAGCCTGACCGGCCTGCCCATGGGCGGCGGCAAGGGCGGTTCCGACTTCGATCCCAAGGGCAAGTCGGATGCAGAGGTCATGCGTTTCTGCCAGTCCTTCATCACCGAGCTGTCCCGTCATATCGGCCAGTTCACCGACGTACCGGCGGGCGACATCGGCGTCGGCGGCCGTGAGATCGGCTTTATGTACGGCCAGTACAAGCGCCTGAAGAACGAGTTCACCGGCGTGCTGACCGGCAAGGGCCTGTCCTACGGCGGTTCGCTCGCGCGCACCGAGGCGACCGGCTACGGCCTGTGCTACTACATGAAGGAAATGCTCGCATACAAGGGCACTTCGTTCGAGGGCAAGACGGTTGCGATCTCCGGTTCGGGCAACGTTGCGATTTACGCCTGCCAGAAGGCAACCCAGCTGGGCGCCAAGGTTGTCACCATGTCGGACTCCAACGGCTATATCTACGATCCCAACGGCATCAACCTCGATGTTGTCAAGGACATCAAGGAAGTCAAGCGCGGCCGCATCAAGGAGTATGCAGAGCGCGTTGCGGGCAGCACTTACACCGAGGGCCAGCGTCCGTGGAGCGTCAAGTGCGACATCGCACTGCCCTGCGCAACCCAGAATGAGCTGAACGGCGACGACGCCAAGGCTCTGATCGCAAACGGCTGCAAGTTCGTCGCCGAGGGCGCGAACATGCCGTCCACCCCGGAGGCTGTTGAGGCGTTCAAGGCTGCGGGCGTATTCTTCGGCCCGGCAAAGGCTGCCAACGCGGGCGGCGTTGCCACCTCCGGCCTGGAGATGAGCCAGAACTCGCTGCGTCTGTCCTGGACCTTCGAGGAGGTCGACCAGCGCCTGCACGACATCATGGTCAACATCTTCAAGACCTGCATCGACTCCGCCAAGAAGTACGGCCACGACGACGACCTCGTCATGGGTGCGAACATCGGCGGCTTTGAGAAGATCGCGGACGCGATGCTTGCACAGGGCGTATGCTGATTTTCGATTGAAACCACGCTTTCAATCGAGTGACACCCTTGACAGGCTTCGCCTGTAAGGGCTATTGCAGAAAAACAGGCTCGGAATTTTGATTCCGGGCCTGTTTTTCTGTTTGTAAAAACCGGTCCGGCATGAGCTGGGCCGGTTTTTGAAACAGGCGGCTTTCGGTTCCCTTCGCCGCCTGTTTCATAACATGCCGTGCGGGGCACGGAAAGGGCGCGCGCTGCCGGTTCCACCTGCGCGGTGCGCGGGTTCTATCCCCGTCCGGCTTCGCATAGGCTGTACCATGCGAAGGGAGGCGGCGGACATGACCGGAAGAAGGCAGGCGCGGCGGCGCCGGGGCGGCAAGGGGCTGCTGCTCGTGGTGGCGCTCGTGCTCGCGGCGGGTGTGATCAAGTATGCGGACACGCCGCTCGTTGCGTCCGCCCGGGAAAAAGCAGCCGAAGTGCTCGCGGGCGCGCCCGGGGTGGACAAAGTGCTCGCCGTGTTCGGCGGGGACGATACGGCGGACACTAACCTCGACCAGCAAACGGACAGCGGCTACGCCGCCTCCTCCGGCGGGGCGGACGATGTGATCGGCCGGGAAAAAACGCTATTTCCGGACACGGTCGACCAGACGGTCTATCCGGTGGATTTTGACTTTGTCTGTCCGGTGGACGGCACACTGACCTCAGGCTTCGGCAGCCGCCTGAGCCCCACGACCGGCCAGCCCGGCTTTCACTATGGTCTGGACCTCGCCGCAGACGAAGGCACGGTGATCGCCGCCTTTGCGGACGGCACGGTACGCGAGGTCGGCCAGTCGGACTACGGCAACTACCTGATCGTCGACCATGCGGACGGGTTTTCCACCCTGTATGCGCATTGCAGCAGCATTTCCGCTGCGGTTGGCGACACGGTCGCGTGCGGCGAGGAAATTGCGCGCGTCGGCCAGACCGGCAACGCGACTGGTCCCCACCTGCACCTGGAGCTGTGGAAGGACGGGGCGGCGCTCGACCCGGCCGACTACCTGACCGGGCTGTAAATGCGCGGCCGGGTTCAGGTGCGGGACGGTTTTGCTGTCCTGCTCGCGGCGCTGTGGTGCGTGGACCAGACTGGCGTGCTGCCGCTGTTCCTGCTCGCTGCCGCGGTGCATGAGGCCGGGCATCTGCTCATCCTGCATCTGTCCGGCGGGCGGCTGCACCGTCTGGTGCTCACCGGCTGCGGTGCGGTACTGCACTGTGCCCTGCCGGCGGACCGGTTTGCGTGCGCTGCGGTCTGTCTGGCTGGCCCGGCGGCGAGTTTTGCACTCACCGCCGCGGCAGGCGCTGCCGGCGCGTGGCGCCTCGCGGGTGCGAGCGCGCTGCTCGGTCTGTTCAATCTGCTGCCCATGCCGCCGCTTGACGGCGGTATGGCGCTTTCCCATCTGTGCGGCGGACGGTTCGGCGCGGTCCGCCGCGGCCTTGCCCTGCTGTCCGCAGCAGGGCTTGTGCTTGGCGGGCTGTGGATGCAGCAGGCGGGCGGCGGCATCTGGCTGCTGCTCACCGGCGCGGCAATGAGCGTCAAATCCTGCAAAGGCCTTGCCAACGGTATCTATATGGTGTAAGATAAATTTAGTGTTACTGGCTCGCTGGAACGGAGGCACTATGTTTCAGATCGGCGACAAAATTGTTCATCCCCTGCACGGCGCCGGGGTGATCCAGGCGGTCGTGGAGCGCACGATCGACGGGGCGCCCGCGCAGTACTACGCGGTGCAGCCCATGCTTGGGGATACGCAGCTGTTCATCCCCATCGACGCCTGCGAAAAGCTCGGCATCCGGCCGGTCTGCTCGCGCGCGGCAGCGGAAGCGTTTTTCCGCCGTCTGGGCAGCCTGCACCGCAGCGAAAGCAAGAACTGGAACCAGCGCTACCGCGAAAATATGCTGCACATCCGCTCGGGCAATCTGCTCGAGGTGGCGCAGGTGATCAAGGACCTCACCCTGCGTGACCAGGAACGCGGCCTGTCCACCGGGGAGAAAAAAATGCTCACCTCCGCGCGGGACATCCTCGCCTCCGAGCTGTCGGTCGCACTCGGCCAGTCGCTCGACACAGTGCTGGCGGAAATCGACGATAAACTGGATATCTGACCCGAAGGCTTTGCTTGCGCAAAGCCTTTGTTTGAAGGAGAAACCATATGCTGGGAAAACGCAAAAAGAAAAACACGCTGCCCGCGGTATGCGCGGTGATCGTTGCGGCGGGTTCGTCGCGGCGCATGGGCGGCGAAAACAAACTGCTGCTACCGCTCGCGGGCACACCCGTGCTGGCACACACGCTGTGCGCCTTTGAAAAA
Source organism: uncultured Agathobaculum sp. (assembly GCF_944384765.1). Classification (GTDB taxonomy): domain Bacteria; phylum Bacillota; class Clostridia; order Oscillospirales; family Butyricicoccaceae; genus Agathobaculum. The sequence goes on from NZ_CALWUM010000001.1 coordinate 266,895, forward strand.
TGCGCGGCCATCCGCGACATTGTGCTGGTCTGCCGCGAACAGGACATCCTGCCCTACACCGAACTGGCGCAAAACTGCGGCGTGTCCAAGCTGCGCACAGTCACGCGCGGCGGGGACAGCCGCACCGCTTCGGTGCTGGCGGGCGTGCAGGCCGCGCCCGCGGGCACGGCGCTCGTCGCGGTGCACGACGGCGCGCGCCCGCTTGTGTCCGAGGCCATTATCACCGAAGCTGTGCACGCAGCCGCGGAATGCGGCGCGGCCGCGCCGGTCGTCCCGGTCAAGGACAGCATCAAGCGCATCGCAGACGGCTGCATTGCCGCCGACGTGCCGCGGGACACGCTCGCCGCTGTGCAGACCCCGCAGGTATTCGAGCGCGCGTTGCTGCTGCGCGCACTCGAGGCCGCGCAGGCGGACGGCACCAGCTTTACCGACGACTGCGCCGCGGTCGAGGCGCTTGGCCACGCGGTGCGCGCCACCCACGGCAGCTACCAGAACCTCAAGATCACCACGCCCGAGGACATCCCGGTCGCGGAGGCGCTGCTGCAAAAGGAGGCGGACTGATATGCGCATCGGACACGGCTACGACGTGCACCGGCTGGTTCCCGGCCGGCGCTGCATCATCGGCGGGGTGGACATCCCGCACGAGACCGGGCTGGACGGCCACTCGGATGCAGACGTGCTCACCCACGCGGTTATGGATGCGCTGCTGGGTGCGCTCGCACTGGGCGACATCGGCAAACACTTTCCGGACACCGACCCGCGCTGGGCGGGCGCGGACAGCATCGCGCTGCTGCGGCAGGTCGCGGCGCTGGTGCGGGAGCACGGCTATGTGCTGTGCAACCTGGACGCGACCGTACTCGCCCAGGCGCCCAAGCTCGCGCCGCATATCCAGGCGATGCGCGAAAACCTCGCCGCGGCGATCGGCTGCGGGGTGGACCGCGTCTCGGTCAAGGCGACGACCGAGGAAGGGTTGGGCTTCACCGGTGCGAAGCAGGGCATTGCGGCGCACTGCGTGTGTCTGCTGGATGAGATCTGAACCGCCGCAGCCTACACGCTGTGCAGACTGCACTGCGCAAACCAACCCGGCTCCTGCCGGTTCAGATACGCGCAGGTCGTCCCCGGAAGCGCCCACCCGCCGCGCCGGGCAGAATAATTCTGCACATTGCACAAGTCTCAACTATTATTTTTGTATATAAAGCACAATTCCTATGGGAAGCCTTCTTTTTTAGGACCCAAAATGATGAAAATTCAAAAAACCGGAAAAAACTCTTTCCTTTCCGTTTTTTTATGCTATAATGGTAGCAGAAAGGGAATTTTATGAGTTAACGGCAACAAGGAGGCAAGCATTATGACCAGAGGTATTCGCGTAAAGAATACGGACGACATCCAGAAGATCAACAAGATCGTCAGCCAGTATCCGTTTGATATTTGGATTCATGGCAAGAGCGGCATGGTAGACGCCAAGAGCCTGCTCGGTATGTTCCTGCTCTCCCTCAACGAGCCCCTGCAGCTCGTTCTGGAGGATGACGTGGACGCAACCGCGCTGTTCAAGGATCTGAAGGATTATCTGGAGATCGACGACGAGTAATCGTTTTCCGCTACATAAAAAAGATCAGGAGCATATACTCCTGATCTTTTTTTCTTTTCAATACCCTGCGCCGCGCCGCCGGTACCGCAGGCAGGCCCCAAGGCGGTCACAGGATGACCAGCGACTTGGGCGCTTCGGTCAGATCGATGCAGCCGTCCTCGATCACATACAGCATGTCTTCGATGCGCACGCCGAACTTGCCCGGCAGATAGATGCCCGGTTCCGCCGTCACAATCGCGCCCGCGGGCAGCGGCGCGGTCATGCGCGGCCCCGCGACCGGCGCTTCGTGGATCTCCAGACCGACGCCATGGCCGAACGTGTGGCCGAAGGCCGCGCCGTAACCCGCCTCGGCGATCACGCGGCGCGCTGCCGCGTCCACCTCGTGTCCGCTCACGCCCGCCTTGCACGCGGCGATGCCCGCAAGCTGGGCGTTCAGCACGGTGTCATACACGGTCTGCATCTCGTCGGTCACATGGCCGACCGCGACCGTGCGTGTCATATCCGAGCAGTAGCCGTCCACGATGCATCCAAAGTCCATGGTGACAAAGTCGCCTGCCTCGATCTGCTTTTCGGTCGGCACGCCGTGCGGCTTGGAACTGTTCGCGCCCGAAACCACAATCGGGTCAAAGGACATATTCTCCGCCCCATAGTGCAGCATCAGATAGGTCAGCCGCGCGGCGATCTCCTTTTCGGTCGCGCCCGGCCGTATGTCGTTCATCACTTCTTCGAGCGCCTGCTCGGCAATGCGCTGCGCGGCGACGATCTTCTCGACCTCATCGTTCTCCTTGCACAGGCGCAGCTGCCCGACGCCGTCCTCCAGCCGCACGGCGGTCGCGTGCAGCGCGGTCGCCCAGGCGGTGTAGTCCGCATAGGTCAGCATCCGGTCCTCGAGTGCGACGCGCTTGACGCCGTCCTGCTCGATCAGTTCGTTGATCGCCGCGGTGTAGCTCTTGCCGCCGATCTCACGCACCTCAAAGTCGCCGATCGCGGCGCGCGCCGCCTCAACATAGCGGAAATCCGTGAAAAACACCGCCTGTTTGGCAGATAAGTACACCGCGCCCGCGGTCGAATGGAAACCGGTCGCGTAGCGGCGGTTGACCTCGCTTGTCAGCACCAGTGCGTCATACGGCGCCTCGGTCAGCATCCGCCGCAGTTCATCTCGTTTCATTGATAATCGCCTCACCCGATAATTGCTTTGACCGCGTCAACGGCCAGCAGATAACTGTGTTTGCCAAAGCCCGCGATAACGCCCGCGCACACCGGCCCGATGACCGACTTGTGGCGGAACTCCTCGCGCGCGTGCACGTTGGACATGTGCACCTCCACACAGGGCAGGCGCACTGCCGCGATCGCGTCGCGGATGGCGTAGCTGTAATGCGTGTAAGCGCCCGCGTTGATGATGATCGCGTCGCAGTCCTCGCGCGCCGCGTGGATGCGGTCGATGATCGCGCCCTCGGAGTTGGACTGGAACACCGAGCATTCCATACCCAGGCGCTCGCACTTGTTGACCACCTCGGCGTTGATCGAGGCCAGGGTGTCGGTCCCGTAGATGCCCGGCTCGCGCTGGCCGGTCAGGTTGAGGTTGGGGCCGTGGATCAGCATGACTTTTTTCATTTCTTTATCTCCTCACAATATAATTGCATCATGGTCACCGCGTCTTCGGCCTGGGTGCCCGCGGATTCGCAGATAAAGGTCGGCGCGTAGCCGCGCGCCGCCGTCTCCTGTGCGACCGGCGCAAAGTCCGGGCCGTAGACCGTATCGGCAAAGGTCAGGTGGCGGATCTCGCCTTTGTCGTTGTATTCAATATGCGAAAAATGCGCGTGCAGGATGCGGGTGCGCTCGATGCCGATGGTGTTCTCCATCAGATCGAACAGGCGCTTGACATCCTCGCGCGTGGACATACCGCCGTTTGTGCGGCAGTTGAGGTGTCCAAAGTCGATGCATGGCAACAGGCGGTCGTCCGCCGCAACCAGCTCGCACACCTCCTCGGCCGAGCCGAGCACGCTCTTTTTGCCCATGGTTTCCAGGCAAACCGTGCACCCGGTCAAGTGCGCCTCATCGAGCGCGCGCAGGATGTTGCGGACGTTTTCGTGCGTGTTGCGCATCGCGCGCTCACGCGTCAGTTTGCCCTGCCCGCCGCAGTGCACCACCATGCGCGTGGCGCCCAGCGGCACGGCAAGGCGCGCGGTTTCGAGTACATAGCCCACATTTTTCTCCATGCGCTCGCTCTCCTCCGAGGAAAGGTTGATGAAATATGGCGCGTGGATGCTCATCTGGATGCCGTGTGCCTTGGCCGCCGCGCCGATTTTCCGCGCGGTGTCCTCCCCGCAGCGCACGCCGCGGCCGCACTGGTATTCAAACGCGGTCAACCCCTTGGCAGCGAGCCAGGCGGGCGCATCCTCACTTTTCTTATGGCCCTCGGCGGCAAAGGATTCCGAATTGCCCGCCGGGCCGAATTTTGCTTCAGGCATGGCCGTCCCTCTCCTTCATTCTGCGCCGGCCGCGCGCGATAAAGCCGCGCTCGAGCTGATAGCGCACATTGATCCAGAAAAACCGCCGGTCGAGCGTTTCCACATAGCAGGTCAGCGCGCCCGCGCGGTTGCCGCCGAATACATCGGTAAAAATCTGGTCGCCCACAACCGCAATCTGCTTGAGCGGCAGACCGAGCTGCGACGCCGCACGGCGAAAGCCCGCGGCAAACGGCTTGCCCGCCCGGCAGATGAAATCCACGCCGAGCGCGCGGCAGAACCTGCCCACGCGCGCTTCGCGGTTGTTGGAAAACACCAGCACGCGCAGTCCCGCCTGCTGTAAGCCATGGATAAACGGCGCCAGCTGTTCGGGCGGCAGCGCGGCCTTGTGCGAGGCCATTGTGCCGTCCAGATCGATCAGCACGCCGCGCACGCCGCGGCTCTCCAGCAGGGCCGGGGTGATATCATAAATCGAGTCGAAAACATAATCGGGTATCAGCTTGCTCATTCATTCACTCCTGCGTTCTTACTGTGGCAGCTGCCACATATAGTGTAATGGAATTTGTCCAAAAAGTCCAGAGCAGCGCGCACGGTCTGCCGCGCGCTGCCAAGCACAAGGGAGTTGATCACAATGGTATATACGAAAAATCTGATTCTGGTATGCACCGGCCGCGACGCGCTGCGCGCCGCCGGACAGGGGATGCCGGTGCTGCATCTGTGTCTGGGTATCTCACCTGCGGGCGCGCTGCAGCGCCTGCAGCTGCCGACCGCGCAAACCCGCTGCCTGCTCGGCCTGTGCGACCCGCCGCGCGACCTCGCGGACTGCAACGCGGACCGGCTGGCGGCCGATCTGGTATTTGAGGCGCGGCGCACGGACGCGCCTGGCGTGTTCGCGGATTTCGAGCACGACACCCCGCAGGGCCGCCGCCTGCTCTCCGCGTTTGACAAAGCGCTGCACGAAGCGGACATCCCGTTCTATGTCCCGCTCGCCTGCGGCCGCGCGCTCACCCATGCGGTGCTCACCACGCCGACCGCGCTCTCGGGCGGCAGCCTGACCGCCTACATCTCCTCCTTGCAGGGAATCTATGGCGCAGCGCGCATCGCGGCGTTTCTCCAGCCGGTTTCGCAGGATTTCGCCCTGCCTTCGTCTTCCCCAAACGGGAAAACGCTCACCCCGACCGAGCGCGCGCATCTGCTTGCACGCACGGGCTCGCAGACCTTTTTCTCGCGCGAGCTGTGCGCCAAATACTTCACCTATACCGACAGCGACGGCCGCGCGCACTTTGTGCTCTATGACGACGCCTCCACGCTCGAGGCCAAGCTCGCTCAGCTCGCGGGCTGCGGCGTGCAGACCGTGTTTGCCCTGTTTCCGGACGCAGAGGCGCTGCTCAATCCGTCGTGATGGGCGCGGTTTTGGCGCGTGTGAGATCGAGCAGGTCGGCGGGCGCGCACTCGATCTGGTAGCCGATCTTTCCCGCGGAGACGATGACCGACGGCAGCGCGTTGACGCTCTCGTCAAACACGGTCGGGAACGCTTTTTTCATACCCACCGGTGAGCAGCCGCCGCGCACATAGCCGGTCAAACCGAGCAACTCCTTGACGTGCACCAGCTCGACCGACTTCTCCCCTGCCGCCTTGGCCGCTTTTTTCAGGTCAAGCTCTTTTGCAACCGGGATGACAAACACATGGAAGCCGCCCGACTTGCCGCGCGCAACCAGCGTTTTGAACACCTGCTCCACATTCTGTCCCAACAGCTGTGCGACGGACACGCCGTCCACCGCCTCCTTGCCGTGCGGGTATTCGTGCGGGGTGTAAGCGATCTTGTGCTGTTCGAGCACACGCATCACATTGGTTTTATCCGAAGCCATTTTTCTCGCTCCAATCTGCATTTTATACAGATATTATAGCTTCCTTTTGTGCAATAAGCAAGAAATATCCCGCGGGCTTCCCGGCCGGGAAACCCCCTCCGTTTGGATCATTTTTCCTGTCCAGGCGGGTGCGGCTTACCTGTCCCCGGCCGTTGTTAACACTTTTTTCATCCTGCTTACACAAAAACGCCACACTGATATCCCAAAATAGGAGTATTCCCTGTGGGAGAGGAGTGTGCCCATGCGCGTTTTGCTGCTTGGATCAATGGATAATGAAAAAATACCGCTTGCCTTGCGCAAGGAACATATTCTGTACGACCATATCGCCGATCCGGAGGCGGAGCCGCCCGTTCTGCCCGACGGCGTTTACGATGTGATCATTCTGTTTGCCGGCCGCATGGGAAAAAGCGTCCCCGATTATCTGCCGCAGGCCCTCACCTCGCTGCGTGAAAACGGTATTTCGCTGCCCGTGCTCGTGCTGACCGCGCACCTGCCGGCCCGCGACCGCATCCTCATCCTGGACGCCGGTGCGGACGATGTGCTGTCCGCCCCCTTTCAGGTGGGCGAGATGCTCGCCCGCGTGCGTGCGCTCAGCCGCCGCGGCCCGCTGCTGCAGCCCCGGCTGCTCACAGCGGGCGACCTGACGCTCGACCGCAGCCACTGTATGCTGCGCCGCGGTGAGGCGGAGGTTCGCCTGTCCGGCAAGGAGATGCAGCTGGTCGAACTGTTCCTGCTGCACCCTGGCCAGGTGCTGCCGCGCGCCATGCTGCAGCACAAGGTTTGGGGGCCGGACAACGAATACACCTATAACAACATTGAGGTCTATCTGTCCCTTGTGCGGCGCAAACTGCGCGCGATCGGCTCCAGTGTGCAGATCCACGCCGAGCGCGGGGTCGGCTACTACATGGAAGCATGAAAAGAGGCTTCGGAATGTGTTCCGAAGCCTCTTTTTGTATCCGTTCTCCGCCGTGTGGCAGCGGTCAGCAGATCAATAGTTCTCCGCCTTGATCTCAAAGTATGCCTGCGGATGCGCACAAACCGGGCACACCTCGGGCGCTTCCTTGCCAACCACGATGTGGCCGCAGTTGGAGCACTTCCAGATGCAGTCGCCGTCGCGCGAGAAGACGATCTTGTTCTCCACATTGGAGAGCAGCTTGAGGTAACGCGCCTCGTGCTCCTTCTCAATTGCACCGACCTGCTCGAACAGGAACGCGATATCTTCAAAGCCTTCCTCATGCGCTTCCTTTGCGAAGGTATCGTACATATCGGTCCATTCGTAGTTCTCGCCCGCAGCCGCAGCCTTCAGGTTTTCCGGGGTGGAGCCGATGCCGTCGTTGAGCAGCTTAAACCAGATCTTCGCATGCTCCTTCTCGTTGCCTGCGGTCTCCTCAAAGATCTTGGAGATCTGAACATAGCCGTCCTTCTTTGCCTTGGAGGCAAAATACAGATATTTGGTATGTGCCATGGACTCGCCCGCAAATGCGGTCTGGAGATTTGCTTCCGTCTTGCTGCCCTTTAAGTTTGCCATAATAACATGCACCTCACTTTTTTATTTTTTCAGCCGGGAAACCCGGCCAAAATCACACTGCTTGCTGCTTGCAGTCCCGGCAGATGCCCTCAAACAGGATCTCGTACCGCTGCACCTCAACGCCCGAGGCGTCCTCCACCCGCTCGATCAGGTTATCCAGCGGCGGCATATACACATCAAACACCCTGCCGCAGTGCGCGCAGCGCACATGGTAGTGCTCTTTCAGGTTGAAGTCATACCGATCCGCCCCGTTCGGAACAGGCACGCGCCGGATCTCGCCCTGGCTGGCCAACTGGTTGAGGTTGCGGTAAACTGTCGCCTTGCTGATCGAGGGATGCTCCGCCGCCACGGCGGCATACACGGTATCCGCTGTCGGATGATCGTGCATACGGAGCACGGTCTGCAGCACGATCTGCCGCTGCACCGTATTTCGCGTCTGTATAATATCACCCGCTTTCTAATTAGTATTTATTATCAATTAGATTATAGCGTCATTACCGAAACCTGTCAAGTGTTTTTTGCGGCAACACCGCATAATTTGGCATAAGCGATTTGCGAGAATATTTTGCGTCCGGATGCGGCGCGTTTTTGCGGCAATACTTGATGTATTGCAAGAAAACGCAACAAAGTCCGGGCACAAAATTTCCGCAAAGCGCCGCAGGCACAATTGTGCGGTGTTGCCTTGCATTTTTCCTCACAGGACATACCAAAACACCATCAGATAGTGGCACAGACTGCCCGCGATGACGAACAGGTGAAACAGCTCATGAAAGCCGAGCACTTTACCCAGATTGGGCCGCTTGGCAATATAGATGATGCCGCCCGCCGTGTAGGCCAGACCACCCGCGGCCAGCAGCGCGATCGCCGGCGCGGGCATGGACAGCACCACCCCGAAGTCAAACGCGACCGCCCAGCCGAGCGCCAGATACAGCGCGGTGCCGATCAGCCGCGGCGCGTCGATCCAGAGCAGCTTGACCGCGATGCCGGTCAGCGCAACCAGCCAGATCGCACCGAGGAACACATAGCTGCGCGGCGCGGGCATAAAACGCAGCACCACCGGCGTATAGCTGCCCGCAATCAGCACATAAATCATGCTGTGGTCGAGCTTTTTCAGCCGCCGCAGCACAGCTTCACCCCGGCCGGAAAAGTGATAGATGCTGCTGGCGGAATACAGCGCGATCAACGACAGACAAAACACCACGGCCGCTGCCGCCATCTGCCCGCTGACGGCATCGTCCAGCAGCAGGCGCAGCAGCATAGCAAACAGGCCCACGCCGCTGAGCACGGCGCCAACAAAGTGTGAATAACTGGAAAACGGCTCTCTGGCCCGCAGGAATGCACGCGGCATATCGATTCCTCCATTGTTCTATATAGTTTTAATAACTACTTATAGTTCTATATGATACTATATATTTTCCAAAATGCAAGCCCCTGTTTGTAAACTTATTGTATCCGCAAATGCGGATTTTACACCCGTTCGCCGCACAGGCCGCAGCCAGCTCAGCGCTTGCGCCTTGCGCAGGGTACGTCAATAGAGTATAATGGGTAAGAAACGAGGTGACCCGATATGTACTCGCTTGACGAGGCGATCGACGCGGTCTTTTCCGACCGCGATATCCAGCCGTCCGACGTGCCGCAGCTCGATCTGTATATGGATCAGATCCTGTCGCTGTTTGAGCAGTGCCTCGGCGGCAGCAAGCGCGACCCGTCGGACAAGCTGCTGACCAAAACCATGGTCAACAACTATGTCAAGGAAGGGCTGATCACCCCGGTGCGCGGCAAGAAATACACGCGGCAGCAGATCATGCAGCTCATCTGCGTCTACCACCTCAAGCAGACCCTGCGCCTTGGCGACATCAAAGCGCTGACTGGGCGGGACGACGTGGACTTTGAAGCCTGCTATACCCGCCTGCTGGCGGACAAGGCGCGCATGCGCGATGCCATCCCCCCGCTGCTGCGCGGACAGCTGCCCGCGGATGCGGACGATCCCAATGCGCGGCTCGCCCTGTGCCTTGCGCTCAGCGAGATCGCCTGCTATATGCGCCGGCTGTGCGAAAGCCTGATCGACGCCATCCCAGAACAAACCGGAGGAAAGTAACCATGTCCATTGAAAAAGCAAAAGCCTGGCTGGACCGGTTCGGCGCTGCCGGCCGCGTGCGCGAGTTCGATGTGTCCTCGGCGACCGTCGATCTGGCGGCGCAGGCAGTCGGCTGCGAACCCGCCCGCATTGCCAAAACCCTGTCCTTCCGCACAAACGACGGCGTGATCCTGATCGTCGCCGCAGGCGACGCCAAGATCGACAACCCCAAGTACAAGGCGCGCTTTGGCTGCAAGGCCAAGATGCTCGCCTATGAGGAGGTCGAGCCCGCAATCGGCCACGCGGTCGGCGGCGTGTGCCCGTTCGGCATCAATGAAGGCGTGACCGTCTATCTGGACGAGTCCCTGCACCGGTTTGAAACCGTGTTCCCCGCCTGCGGCTCGTCCAACTCGGCCATTGAGCTGACCATCCCCGAGCTGGAGCAGTTCTCGAACTACAAAGCGTGGGTGGACGTGTGCAAAGGCTGGCGGGAATGAAACTCGCACTGGCGCAGTTCGGCGCGGGAACGGACAAGCAGGCCAACCTCGGCCGGATCGCGCAGTTTGCCGCGCAGGCCGCCCAGGCGGGCGCCTGCATGCTGTTCCTGCCCGAATACAGTATGTACTACACACGCGCGGACCGACGCGCTCGTATCCCGCAGGCCGCCGAGCCGCTGGACGGCCCGTTCACTGCCGCGCTGGGGGAAATTGCCCGGCAGAACGGCCTGTGGCTTGCCGCGGGGATGTATGAGCGCACGGACAGCCTGCCGTACAACACCATCGTTCTGGTGGACGACACCGGCGCGCAGCGCGGCTTGCACCGTAAAAACAAGCTGTACGACGCGTTCGGCTACCGCGAATCCGACGAGTGCCGCGCGGGCGGCGCGCCCTTTGCCCCGCTCGATACCCCAGCCGGCCGGCTGGGCATCATCACCTGCTTTGAGCTGCGTTTTCCCGCGCTGGCCGCGGCACAGCGGGCGGCGGGGGCGGATATCCTGTATGTCCCCGCGGGCTGGGCGGCGGGCGAGAACAAGCTGCTGCACTGGCACACCCTGCTGTGCGCCCGCGCGATCGAAAACCACATGACCGTGCTCGGCGTAGATCAATATGCGCCGGGCTGCTTCATTGGCCACAGCGCGGCCTTTGCGCCGGACGGCACCGCGCGCGGCGCGCTGGACGAGGGCGACGGTCTGCTTACCATCACGATTTGAAAGAGGAATCCTTATGCAATTCGATCCCACCCTTTATGTCATCACAGACAGTACCTACCACACGGACGAGACCCTGCTGCACGCGGTCGACCAGGCGTGCGCGGGCGGCGCAACGCTCATCCAGCTGCGCGAAAAGGACAGCGGCGGCCGTGCGTATCTTGCGCTGGCGCAGCGCGTCAAGGCAGTGACCGACCGGTACAACGTGCCGCTCATCATCGACGACCGCGTGGACGTCGCGCTTGCGTGCGACGCCGCGGGCGTGCACGTCGGCGCAAGCGACCTGCCGGTCGCGGTGTGCCGCCGCCTGCTCGGCCCGGACAAGATCGTCGGTGCGACGGCCAAATCGGTCGAGGCTGCCAAGGCCGCTTACGAGGACGGCGCGGACTACCTCGGCACGGGCGCGATCTTCCCGACCACCACCCATGTCACCACCAAGATCACGCCGGTTGAAACATTAAACGAGATCTGCCGCACGGTGCCCATCCCGGTCGTCGCCATCGGCGGCCTGAATGCGGACAACATGGACGTGCTGGCGGGCAGCCCGATCGCGGGCGTGGCCGTGGTCTCCGCCGTGATGAAGGCGGACGATCCCCGCGCCGCTGCGGCGCACATCCGGGAAAAGGTTCTTGCGATGCGCGAATAAAACCATGAATCATGCAAAAAGATCCCCGGTGCGGATGCACCGGGGATCTTTTATGTCCTTTTGCTCAGTTGGTTGCCTGCAGCGGGTAGTCGTAGACCTCGTGCCCGCTCTCGAGCGGCGCACCGTCCACCGTGATGATCACGCTGTCCACCCCGCGCGCCTGCACAAAGGTGTTGACGAGCGCGTAGATCAGCATATTCTCGCCCGTTGTGCCGGACGAGCGGACCGCGTTGCCGTATACCATGTTCATATCCAGCCTGAGCACGCCGTTCTCGGTCGAGGAGGACTGCACCTCCACGCCCGCGGGCAGCGAACCTGCCGCAATCAGCGCGTCGACCAGCGCCTGGTCCGAGTCGTCCGCTGCATCCGTGCCGACCGGGGTCAGGGTTTCGCCCTGCTCATCCGGCACATAGACGACAACCGACTCCCCGCCCGACGGATTGGCCTGCTCGGGCTGCACGGACTCCCCGCCTTCCGGCTCGTCCGGCTGCTCCTCCTGCGTCTGCCCGGTCTGGGCGCTGCCTTCGACGGTTTCGGACGGTGTGTTTTCCGTCTCATTCCTGCCGGACATATAGCCGTAGATGCAGGCGCCGACGATTACGGCAAGGATCACAATGATCGCAATGATGATGCCTGTGCGTTTTTTCATGTAGAACGCCTCCTATCCTTCCTGTCTGTTCTTAGGGTATGGTTATTATATCATATCGGACAAAGGACACACAAGCTTTGTTCCCATCTTGACATCATTGCCGCGGCAAGGTAAGATGGATTTGACCACAATCCATTCCGACAGTAAACAGTAAAAGGAGGACTCCCATGAAATACGAAATCAAAGGCGGTGCATTTCCGGTCGTGGTCTGCGAGCTGACGGACGGCGAGCGGATGATCACAGAAAAGGGCTCGATGGTCTGGATGACCCCCAATATGCAGATGGAGACCACGGGCGGCGGCATCGGCAAGATGTTTTCCAAGGCGTTTTCCGGCGAGAGTATGTTCCAGAACATCTACACCGCGCGCGGGGCGGGCATGATCACCTTCGGCTCGAGCTTTCCGGGCAAGATCCTGCCGGTTCAGATTGCACCCGGCCGCGAGGTCATTGTGCAGAAAAACGCATTCCTCGCATCCGAGGACAGTGTGGAATTATCTATCCACTTCAACAAAAAGCTGGGCGCGGGCTTTTTCGGCGGCGAGGGCTTTATCATGCAGCGTCTGTCCGGCAGCGGCATGGCCTTTGTCGAGATCGACGGCGAACTGGTCGAATACGACCTCGCCCCCGGCCAGCAGATGGTGATCGACACGGGCAATGTCGCGGGCTTTGAGCCGACTGTCTCGATCGAGATCCAGCAGGTGCCCGGTCTCAAGAACAAGTTCCTCGGCGGCGAGGGCCTGTTCAACACGATCCTGACCGGCCCGGGCAAGATCTGGCTGCAAACCATGCCGATCTCCAACGTGGCCATGGCCATCCGGCCGTTCATCCCGACCGGCAACGCCTGACAGCACAGCAAAAACAGGAAAGCGGAGGAAAATCATCCTCCGCTTTTTGTGTCCTTATTCCGCCGCATGCACTGCCAGCGCCATCTCACGCACATACTGCGCGACGCACGGCACACAGTCCGCACCATACTGGGCGCACAGCTTCACAATCGCCGAGCCAACGATTGCGCCGTCCGACCGTGACGCCATGTCCGCCGCCTGTGCCGGGGTGGAAATGCCAAAGCCGACCGCGCATGGGATATCACGCTCCTGCTTGACCAGCTGCACCATCGCGCCAATATCGGTGGTGATGCTCGAGCGCACGCCGGTCACGCCGAGCGAGGACACGCAGTAGACAAAACCTGCCGCCTCCCGTGCAATCATGCGAATGCGCTCGTGCGAGGTGGGCGCGATGAGGGAGATCAAATCCATGCCGTACTGCCGGCACAGCGGATCGAATTCCGCTTTTTCTTCATAGGGCACGTCGGGCAAAATGAGCCCATCCATGCCGATTTCAGCCGCTGTGCGGATAAATCGCTCGGAACCGTAGGAAAACACCACGTTTGCGTATGTCATGAACACCATCGGAATCTCGGTTTTGCGCCGGATACGGCGCACCATATCAAAAATGTTATCCGTTGTCACACCGCCTGCCAGCGCGCGCACATTGGCCGCCTGGATCACCGGGCCTTCGGCCGTCGGATCGGAAAACGGGATACCCAGTTCGATCAGGTCTGCACCCGCCTCCGCCATTGCATACACTGCCTGCTCGGTCACCGCAAGCGACGGATCACCGCAGGTGATAAACGGGATAAACGCCTTGCCGCGGGCAAATGCCTGCTGTACCTTACTCATGGATATCCTCCCCTCTGTAGCGCGCAATCGCCGCACAGTCCTTGTCGCCGCGGCCGGAAATGTTGATGACGATGATCCGGTCCTTTTCCATCTGCGGGGCGATCTTCATCGCATGCGCGACCGCGTGCGCAGATTCGATCGCCGGGATGATACCCTCGGTGCGGGAAAGGTACTCAAATGCCTCCACCGCCTCGTCATCCGTCACAGCAACGTATTCTGCGCGGCCGATGTCGTGCAGATAGGCGTGCTCCGGGCCGATGCCCGGATAGTCCAGTCCGGCTGAGATCGAGTACACGGGTGCAATCTGGCCGTACTCGTCCTGGCAGAAATAGCTCTTCATGCCGTGAAAAATACCCAGCCGCCCGGTGGCGATGGTCGCAGCGGTCTCCGCGGTGTCCACGCCGCGGCCCGCGGCCTCGCAGCCGATCAGACGCACGCTTTGATCGCCGATGAAGTGATAAAATGCGCCGATGGCGTTCGACCCGCCGCCGACACAAGCGAGCACCACATCCGGCAGACAGCCCTCTTTTTCCATCAGCTGCGCTTTGATCTCCTTGGAAATCACCGCCTGAAAGTCGCGTACGATGGTCGGGAACGGATGCGGCCCCATGCATGAGCCGAGGACGTAATGCGTGTCCGCAATCCGGCTGGTCCATTCTCGCATGGTTTCGCTGACCGCATCCTTGAGCGTGCCCGTGCCGCTGTCCACGGGATGCACTCTGGCGCCCAGCAGCCGCATGCGGTAGACGTTAAGCGCCTGCCGCTCGGTATCCTCGCGGCCCATGAACACCTCACACTCCATACCCATCAGTGCGGCAACCGTTGCAGTCGCTACGCCGTGCTGCCCCGCACCGGTTTCCGCGATCACGCGGGTCTTACCCATCTTTTTCGCCAGCAGCACCTGTCCCAACACGTTGTTGATCTTATGTGCACCGGTGTGGTTGAGATCCTCCCGTTTGAGATAGATTTTCGCACCGCCGAGATCGCGCGTCATATGATCCGCGTAATACAGGCGGCTCGGCCGGCCTGCGTAGTTGTTCAGCAGGCCGGTCAGCTCAGCCTGGAAGTCCGGATCATCCTTATAATGCTGATATGCCTCTTCCAGCTCTATCACCGCATTCATCAGCGTTTCCGGCATATACTGCCCGCCGTGGATGCCAAATCGCCCTCTGCTCATGGTTGTCCTCCCTTGACCAGCGCCGCTATGCGGCGCATTTTTTCATCGTCCTTCACGCCATCTGTCTCAATCCCGCTCGACAGGTCAAGCGCATATGCCCCTGTGCGCATCGCATGGGGGATGTTCGTTTCATTTAAGCCTCCGGCAAGAAAAAACGGCTTTCCCATCCGGCCGATCAGCGACCAGTCAAACATTTCCCCGCTCCCACCGTATGTGTTTTTTACCAAACTATCCAATAGCAAAAAATCCACCGGATATCCATTAACGCGCTCTATATCATTTTGTTTCCCCACTCGCACAGCATAGATCACCGGCGCTGCGGTCAGCTGCCGCAGCTGCCGGATATAGGCCGCGCTCTCGCCGCCGTGCAGCTGGATCAGATCGATCACGCCGCGATTGGCAAGCGCTGCAATGTGTTCCGGTGCGTCATGCACAAACACGCCCACCGCCTGGATACCCGGCGCAAGCCCGGCTTTGAGATGGGCCGCCTGCCTGTCGGTCACGCGGCGGCGGCTCTCCGCAAACACAAAGCCGATATAGTCCGGCCGGGTCTCGTTTGCCGCGCAGATGTCCGCCTCCCGGGTCAGGCCGCAGAATTTGAGCTTCATTTTGCCGCCTCCCGCAGGGCCTGCAATGCGCTCTGCTTATCGGGCGAACGCATCAGATATTCGCCCACCAAAATCGCGTCCGCGCCGGCCTGCCGCAGTTTGGCTGCGTCTTCAGGGCAGGATACGCCGCTCTCCGCAACGAAGATCGTCCCCGCCGGCGCACCCGCGCGCAGCCGCGCCGCATTGCCCAGGTCAACTGAAAAGTCCTTCAAATTGCGATTGTTGACGCCGATCAGCCGCGCCCCTGCCGCAACCGCCGACTGCATTTCCGCCTCGTCATGCGTTTCAACCAGGGCGGACAGTCCGAGGCGGTCGCAGACCGCGAGCCAGTCCGCCAGCGTGCCGGTATCCAGCAGCGCACAGATCAGCAGCACTGCGTCCGCGCCCATCACCTTGGCCTGGTAGAGCTGGTACGCATCGACCGTGAAATCCTTGCGCAGCAGCGGCACATCGACCGTCAGCCGCACCGCGCGGAAAATTTCGTCCGAACCCAGAAACCACTTGGGTTCGGTCAGCACCGAAATGCAGTCCGCGCCTGCTTCCTCATACTGTCCCGCAATGCCAAAGTAGTCAAACTGCGGGTCGATTACGCCCTTGGAAGGACTTGCCTTTTTGATCTCGCAGATAAATGCAGTTGTTTTGCCGGCAAGCGCCTTTTCAAATCGGAAATCCCCGCGCAGCATGGCTTCCGCCTGCGCTTTGACGGCCTCCAACGGCACGCGCGCTTTCGCTGCTGCAACCCGTTCGCGTGCATGCGCGGCCAGTTCGTCCAGAATCATGCGGATACCTCCTGCGTCGCTTTGATAAACTGTTCCAGCTTGGCATACGCCGTGCCGCTGTCAATCAGCTCTGCGGCCTTTTGGATTCCATCCGCGAGCTGAATCCCGTCGATGCCGAGGTAAAGCGCAATGCCCGCATTGAGCAGGATCTCGTCGCGCTTGGCGCCTTTTTCCCGCCCGGCGAGCACATCACGCGTAATCTGCGCATTTTCTGCGGGCGCGCCGCCGCGCAGGTCGTCCACCGTACAGCCCGGCAGGCCGAGATCGGCCGGGGTGAAGGAATAAGGCGTCAACGCACCGAAACGGATTTCGCACACCTTGTTTTCACCTAAGAGGCTGGCCTCGTCCATGCCCCCGCCGCAAACGACCATGCCGCGTGTCACGCCGAGATTGGACAGCACCTGCGCCATTGGCAGCACAAGCGATGCATCATACACACCGAGCAGCTGCATAGTCGCGCGGGCCGGATTGGATAACGGGCCAAGCACATTGAACAGCGTACGCTCGCGCATGCCCTTGCGCACCGGTGCGACGTTCTTCATCGACTGATGGTAGCCCTGCGCGAACAGGAAACAGATGCCGGTATCTGCGAGTACTTTTTCGTTTTGTTCCGGGGTCAGGTCGAGCGCCGCGCCCAGCGCTTCCAGCACATCCGCCGCGCCCGATTTGGACGAGACCGAGCGGTTGCCGTGCTTGGCAATCGGCACGCCGCCCGCCGCCGCTACGAACGCAGCGGTGGTCGAGATGTTGAACGAGCCGATCTCATCCCCGCCTGTGCCGACGATGTCCATTACCGCACCTTTTGGCTCAATATGCGTCCCCTTTTCTCGCATCACCTCGGCGCACGCCGTGATTTCCGTGATGGTTTCGCCCTTCATGCGCAGCGCGGTGAGCAGCGTTGCCATTTCGATGTCGGTCGCTGTGCCGTCCATCATTTCCTCCATGGTGGCGCGCGCTGTGTCATAGTCCAGATTCCTGCCATTGATGACCGTGTGAATTGCCTGCTGTATCATTGTGGTGTACCTCCTGTTTTTCAGCGGATGGATAGAAAATGCTGCATAATCAGATCGCCCTGCGGCGTCAGAATGGATTCCGGGTGAAACTGTACGCCATAAACGGGCTGTTCGCGGTGCCGCACCGCCATGATCTCGCCATCCTCGTCCCGCGCCGTGACAGCAAGGCAGTCCGGGATGCTGTCCGGGCTGGCGACCAGCGAGTGGTAGCGCGCGACCAGCACCTTGCGCGCCATGCCCCGAAACAGCGGCTCATCCGGGTTGAGCGACACCATGCTCTGTTTGCCATGCATCAGCCGTTTCGCATGCACGATCCGCGCACCGAACACCTCGCAGACCGCCTGATGCCCCAGACATACGCCGAGGATTGGCACGCTGCTGCCTAACCTGCGGATCACATCCTCGCATACGCCTGCGTCCTTCGGATAGCCCGGCCCTGGCGACAGGATGATGTGCGACGGGTTGAGGCCTTCGATTTCGCTGATCGTAACCGCATCGTTGCGCACCACCCGAATATCCGGCTGAACAGCCGCCGCCTGCTGGTAGAGGTTATAGGAAAAGGAATCATAGTTATCAATCAGAAGAACCATCAGCCGTCCACCTCCGCTGCGCGTTCGATCGCGTTTATCACTGCACGCGCCTTATTGGCGCTTTCCTGATATTCATTTTCCGGCACCGAGTCCGCTACGATGCCGCCGCCCGCCTGCACGGTGACCGTGCCGTTTTTGCACGCCGCCATGCGGATGGCGATGCAGGTATCCATATTACCCGCAAAATCCAGATATCCGAGCGCGCCGCCGTATACGCCGCGCGGCTCATGTTCCAGTTCTTCGATAATCTCACATGCACGGATCTTGGGCGCACCGGACAGGGTACCGGCCGGCAGCACTGCCTGAATCGCGTCGAGTGCATCGCAGCCGTCCGCAAGATCACCTTCGACCTGCGAGCAGATATGCATGATGCGCGAATACCGGTGGATCATCATATATTCGGTCACTTCGACCGATCCGATCCTGGACACGCGTCCCAAGTCGTTGCGTCCCAGATCAACCAGCATATTATGCTCGGACAGTTCCTTTTCGTCTGCAAGCAGTTCGCGCTCGAGCGCTTTGTCCTCGTCCGGCGTTGCGCCGCGCGGGCGCGATCCCGCGACCGGGAACGTGGTCAGGCGGCCGTCCTGCAGCCGCACCAGCGTTTCCGGCGAAGAACACATAATCTCATCCCCATCAATGGACAGGAACACCATGTAGGGCGAAGGATTGGTGGTGCGCAGCACCCGATAGGCCGGCAGCAGGCTGCCTGCATACGGGCTGGTAAACCGCCGTGACTGCACGGCCTGAAAAATATCGCCGTCATAGATATAATCGCGTGTTTGATTCACGATCTCCGCGTATTCCGCCTGGGTCACGTTGCAGGAAAACTGCGGTTTGCCGGCAGCGCGCACCGGCGGAAGCGGCGTCTGATCGGTCACAATGGCCGCCATGCTTTCCAGTGCAGCGCATGCCTCACCGTAACGCGCCAGCACATTGTCCGTGCGCATATTGACGATCAGCACGAGCTTTTGCCGCAGGTGGTCATAGGCGATCACCTTGTCGAACAGCAGCAGGTCAAAGTCCTCCCACGCCCCACGCTTGATGTGCAGCCGCGGCTCGGCATACTCCAGCATTGCATAGGCAAAATAACCGACAAACCCGCCGGTAAACGGCGGCATGCCCTCGAGCCGCGGCGCGCGGCAGCGGCCGAGCACTTCGCGCAGCACATCGAGCGGTTTGTCTGTCCGCACAGTGCGGTTTTCCGCGCCCTCTAGCGTGACCACGCCGTTTTTGCACCGGGCACGCAGTAGCGGGTCATATCCGAGAAAAGAATACCGCGCCCACTTTTCTCCGCCCTCCACGCTTTCCAACAGAAAAAAACGCTTTGACCGGTTTTGCAGCCGCCGCAACAGCGCGATCGGCGTGACCATATCTGCATAAATCTCGCGGCACACCGGGATGACGGCATAGTCTGCCGCCAGCCGGGTAATCTCCTCACAGCTTGGTGTTATCATATCGTTGCCTCCGTTTCTTTGATCGGTTGCGCGCATCGGGGCAATAAAAAAAAGCCTTTGCCCTCACGATGCCGTCTGTGCATCATGGGACAAAAGCCTAATACTTCTGCGGTGCCACCCAAATTGACGTTTTACAACGTCCGCTCAGCAGCGCGCCAACACGCGCCCTCCCTTGGTAACGGCGGGATCCCCGTCAGCCATACTCTCCGGCACGCCGGATTTCAGGCCACCCTCACAAGTCCATTCGGAAACGTCCTTCGCTGCCGCCCTCGCACCAATGGGCAACTCTCTGGGAGCGCGGTTTCGCTCTTACTTACTCTTGCTCTGCGGTTTTGCTTGATTCTGGTCACAGTATACGCGCAGCATAATAAAATGTCAAGAATTTTTTCGTCGTTTTTTCTAACTTCAAGAATGTTTCAAGGGAGCGGCATAAGCCGCTCCCTCTCATTCGTCATCTTTTTTCCGGCCCTTGCGCCGCTGGCGCACCGCTTCGGTCAGCAGATATTCGATCTGCCCGTTGACCGAGCGGAACTCATCCTCCGCCCAGCGCGCAATCTCCTCATACAGCGAGGCAGACAGCCGCAGCGGCACCTGCTTTTTCGCTTTGTCCTTGTCCGCCACAGCCATCCCTCCTCAGGTTTTCCAAATCTTCCATGCCCGGCGCAGAAATACGGCCAAATAGACTGCGCAGCCCGCGCCAACTGCCAGGCAGACCAGCCGCAGTGCAAAGCCGCCGTCGAGCCGCACGGTGCACACCAGCATAAACGCCGCCACAGCGGTAAAAAACACGGTCACCAGCAGCATCAGCAGCGCGCGCAGCGGCCGCGGAAGCGCTGCCTGCTGCGCGCCGGTCACCGCGCCCTCCATCGCAAGCGCCAGCAAAAAATCAAACAGCATTGGTATTCCTTTCTCTATCCTGCCTGCTTTGGCTCAGCCGCGCAGGATGCGCCGCACAAACCCGATGAGCTTTGCAAGGCCCGCGGCGCCCAGCGCCGCGAGCAGCAGCGCGGTTATGCCGTCCGCGCGCATCGACCACGCGAGAAACAGACACAGGCCGCTTGCCGCGCCCAGCAGCACGGCGAACACAAACCGCAGCGCATACCGCAGCGGCCGCGGCAAACTGCCCGACGCCGCAGCGTCCATCGCGGCGCCGCGCGCAAGCCGCACCAGAAAATCCAACATACTCTCTACCCCTATTTTAATAGATCGAGCCCGAATTGACAACCGGCTGTGCGTCCTTGCCCGCACACAGCACAACCATCAGGTTGGACACCATCTGCGCCTTGCGCTCGTCGTCCAGCTCGACGACCTGCTTGCGGCTGAGCTCATCGAGCGCCAGCTCGACCATGCCGACCGCACCCTCGACGATCATCTTGCGCGCATCCACAACCGCGCTTGCCTGCTGGCGCTGCAGCATCGCGGCGGCAATCTCGGGCGCATAGGCCAGGGTGGTGATGCGCGCTTCCTCGATCTTGAGCCCTGCGCAGTCCACGCGCTGCTGGATTTCGTCCGCGAGCACGGCCGCGATCTCCTGCGATGAGCCGCGCAGGCTCTTTTCGTCCCCGCCGTCCGACACGTCATACGGATACAGGCGCACGGTGTTGCGCAGCGCCGCGTCCGCCTGGATGGACAGGAACTCCTGGTAATTATCCACCGCGAACACCGCCTTAGCGGTATCCTCAATGTGCCAGATGACCGCAATGCCGATGATGATCGGGTTGCCCATCAGGTCGTTGATCTTCTGCTTGTCGTTGTTGAGCGTCATTGTCTTGAGGGACAGGCGCTTGCCGTGCGACTGGCCGGTCGTGATGCGGCCGGAGGAGAGCTTGCCTGCCTTGAGCGCTTCGTTCGCTTCCTCCGCCGCCTTGGCAATCGCGGACTCTGCCGCAGGGTTGACCGCAGTGCAGAACGGGTTGACAAAGAAAATGCCCTCGCCCTTGAGCGTGCCGACGTATTTGCCGAACAGGGTCAGCACGAGCGCCTCGTTCGGGCGCAGCACCTTGATACCGGCAAACAGCAGCCAGCACGGCAGGCACCAGTAAAAAATGCACACCACGAGGAGCGCGATCATGCCGCCGCTCGCGCCGTTTGCCGACAGCTGCATGGCGCTGTACACAATGGCTGCCGCCGCCACGAGCATGAGCACAATGTTGAGCAGCAGGATGGCAAGCCCGTTCGGCGCGTGCAGGGTTTTCTCCTGATAGACCGCTTGTTTTTCGTTCATATAAGATCCCTCACAATCATATCAATTTGATATCATCATAATACACCTGACCCGTTGCCTTGTCAACAGGATTTTCCGCCGCTGGGACAAAAAAACACGGCGCCCCTTTCGGGGCGCCGCAGGCTGCAAAATACGGTCTGTTTTGCCTGTTACCGGAACAGATCCGGCAGATACAGGTCGTGCCGCGGGATGCGGTCCCACGAAAAATCCGCCGCGAGATCGCGCGCCGCGACCGGCTCGGGCCGGTCGATCAGCCCGGCCGCGCAGGCGAGCGCGCCCACGATCTGTTCGGGGGAAAACCGCTGCCGCAGCAGGCCGAGGTCGAGATCCTCGTCCCGCTTGGACAGACGGCGGCCGTCGTGGTCGCACAGCAGCGGCAGATGCGCGAACGCGGGCGGCGCAAAGCCGAGCAGGCGGTGCAGCCAGATCTGCCGCGGCGTGCTGGACAGCAGGTCCGCACCGCGCACCACCTCGGTCACGCCCGAGCGCGCGTCGTCCACCACGACCGCAAGCTGATAGGCGAACACCCCGTCCGACCGGCGGATGATGAAATCCCCGCATTCGCGCGCAAGGTTTTCTTCGTATGGCCCCCACACTGCATCGGTAAAGCCGACCACCTCATCCGGCACGCGCACGCGCGTGGCCGGGGCGCGGGTTTTGCGTTTTTCCGCCACCTGCTCGGGCGTCAGGTCGCGGCACGTGCCCGCATACACCACCCGGCCGTCCGATAGGTGCGGGGCGGAGGCGGCGTGCAGCGCTGCGCGCGAGCAAAAACAGGGGTACAGCAGCCCCTTTTCGCGCAGAACAGCCTCGTACTGTTCATATGTCTCCGTGCGCTCGGACTGATAGAGGATTTCCCCGTCCCAGTCCAGCCCCAGCCAGCGCAGGTCGTCGATAATCAGGTCTGCATAGCTGCGCGGGCAGCGCAAGGTGTCCAGATCCTCGATGCGCAGCAGATACTGCCCGTCCTGCTGCCGCGCGCTCAGCCAGGCCAGCAGCGCGCACAGCACGTTGCCCAGATGCATACGCCCGCTCGGGCTGGGCGCAAAGCGTCCGACGGTGTGCATGGTTTGTCTCCCCCTTTGTCGTCCCTTTATCTTACCATATCCGGGCGGGGCTATGCAACCGTGCGGTTTTCCGGTATAATGGATGTAACATTGATTTTTATGAGGTGAAAGCGATGAAAAAGCGGATCACAGCCCTGCTGCTCGCGCTGCTCTGCCTGTGCGGCACTGCTGCCTGCGGCAAGGACAATGGCGAGACAGCGGAGAACACCGCCCCGGCCGGCCAGACGGATACCGCGCCGCAGGACGGCGAACCGGCCGCGGCGCAGCCCGCCGAACCCGAGGAGGAGGACAACACCGCCGCGGCCGAGCGCTATGTCAACAACCTGCCGCTCGAAGCGCAAGTCGCGCAGATGTTCTTTGCGCGCTGCCCGGAAACCGACGCTGCTGCGCTCGCCGGGCAGTATGATATCGGCGGCTACATCCTGTTTGCCCGCGACTTTGACGGCCAGACCCGGGACAGCGTGACCCAGACCATCCAGTCCTATCAGGATGCGGCAGCCACCCCCATGCTGATCGGCGTGGACGAGGAAGGCGGCACGGTCGTGCGCATCAGCTCCAACCCAAACCTGCGCGCCGCGCCCTTCCGTTCCCCGCAGTCGCTGTATAACGAGGGCGGCTTTACGCTGATCACGAGCGACACCAAGGAAAAGGACGAACTGCTCGCGTCCCTCGGCGTCAACGTCAACTTTGCGCCCGTGTGCGATGTCTCCACCAATCCCGCGGATTTCATCAACGCCCGCGCCTTTGGTCAGGATGCCGCGCAGACCAGCGAATATGTGCGCACCGTGGTCTCCCAGATGGTGGCGGACGGCACCGGCATGGTGCTCAAGCACTTCCCGGGCTACGGCAGCAACGTCGATACCCACACCGGCATCGCGATCGACGAGCGCCCGCTCGACTCCTTCCGCGAGAGCGATTTCCTGCCGTTCGAAGCCGGCATTGCAGCCGGCGCGCAGTCCATCCTGGTCAGCCACAACGTGGTCAACTGCATGGACAGCGAACTGCCCGCGTCGCTCTCCCCGGCGGTGCACGACATCCTGCGGACCGAGCTCGGCTTTGACGGCGTCATCATGACCGACGACCTGATCATGGAGGCCATCACGGACTACACGGGCGGCGAAAACGCCGCGGTGCTCGCGGTGCAGGCGGGCAACGACATGCTGGTCTCCTCGGACTTTGTCACCCAGTATAACGCGGTGCTCGCCGCGGTGCAGAACGGCACGATCAGCGAGGACCGCATCCGCGAATCCGCAGTGCGCGTCATCCGCTGGAAGCTGGACCTCGGCCTGATGCAGGCCGCGCGCTGACCACGCGGCAGCGCATGCGCCGTATTGCAAAAAAATCTCCCGCAGGGGAGATTTTTTTGTAACCAAACCGTCTGCGGCTCCGTATCTGATGATAGAAAGCGAGCCAACCCATGCGGCGAAATGCAAAAGGGGGCGAAGACCGTATGAACGAAACCAAACTGATCCGGGCGCTCCGGCGCGGCCAGCGCGGCGCGCTTGACAAGGCGGTCGCGCAGTACAGCGGCTATGCCGCGGCCATCGCACGCAGTGTGCTGGGCCCGGCGGCAACGCGCGAGGATCTGGAGGAGATTGTGTCCGACGTGTTCGTTGCGCTGTGGCGCAGCGCGGACCGGCTGGACGAGACCCGGCCGCTCAAGGGCTATCTGGCGGCCATTGCGCGCAACGCGGCGATCGACCGGCTGCGCCGTCTGCATCCCACGGAACCGCTGCCTGCGGACGATCTGCTGCACGCCGACGAGGCCGACGGGCCGGAGGCGCAGGCGCTCCGCCGCGAGCAGGCCGAAACCCTGCGCCGCCTGCTGCTCGAAATGGCGGCGGACGACCGCGAGATCTTCGTGCGGTTTTACTATTACCGGCAGACCGTGCGCGAGATCGCGCAAATCATGGACAGGAATGAATCCACAGTCAAGGCGCGGCTGGCCCGCGGGCGGGCCCGGCTGCGCGACAAACTGACAAAGGAGGCGGACGGTTATGCAGATTGATAAACTGTTTGACGAGCTGGACGCGCGCGCACTGGACGAGGTGCTCACCCTGCCCGTGCGCGGCACGGCCGAGGTTTCTGCCCGGCGCATCCGCCGCCGCGTCAACCGCACGCTGGACGCCGACCCTGCGGCGCGCCGGGCGCACCGCATGCAGCTGTGCCGCCGCGCGGTGTGCGCGGCGCTGATTGCCGCGTGCCTGATCACCGGGGCATTTGCCGCCGCGGCAAAGTTCAACCTGCTGCGCGGCTGGCTGGATGAGGATCGCATCGGCGCACTGGCGGTCAACACCGAGCAGCAAACGGTCGAGACCGACGACCTGCGCCTGACGCTCGAGGAGTCGCTGTCCGACGACACCACAACCTATATCGCCTACTCGATCACCGCGCTGAGCGACACTGGCCGTACCATGCTGCAAACCGCAGCGGAGACGCCCGGCAGCATCGTATCGGCAGCGTTTTCGACAGAGTCCGACGCGCTGGTCACGATCTGCACCGGCTCGCGCACCGGTGCGACCCAGTTCCGGACGGATGGCGGCAGAGTTTTTACCGAGTCGCTCGAGAGTGACGCGGCCGGCCGCCTGCTGTACCGCTCCTATATCACCGGCGCCGGCACGGTCAGCCTGCACCTGACCGGCGCCGAAACGCAGCTCGATGTGCCGCCCACAGCGCATGCGCAGACGGTAGATATTCTGTTCGACCCGTCTGTCGAGCTGCCGCTGCCCAACGGGACAACTGCGCGCCTGTATTCGCTGCGCCTGACCAGCCTGGGCTATGCGCTCGACGCGCGGCTGCTCGAGGCCTCTGACCGGACACGGGATTTCGATTATGACGATATGCTGGTCTTTCTCATGCAGGACGGCAGCCTGCGCACCATGGCACAGCTGACGATGCGGCAGGAGATGCTGTCCGGCGCATGGAGTGAAGTGCTCGACCTGAACACGGTCGAAGCCGTCATCCTGAACAACACCGCCTACTACCTGGACGGCCGCGACCCGGAACCGTATGTGCTGCCGAATACGTTCGGTGTGCTGCGCGTCGAGACACGGCCGATCTACACGGTCCCGGGCACGGACAACGGCGTGCCGGGTGAGTTCCCGATCATGGGTGTGCCCGCCCGCACGCTGGTCGAGCGCTTCGGCGGCACGGTGGAATGGGATGCGGGGACGCAGACCGCGGTGCTCACACTGAACGACCATACCTGCACGGTCACGGCCGGCAGCCCGGTCGTGCAGTATGGCGACGGCGACTCCTTCACCCTGCCCTATCCTTCCGCTGCCGAGGTTATTGACGGCACGCTCTACCTGCTGCCCGCTGAATTCGACCGCACGCTCGGCCTGCACTGCTGCGGCCGGGATTTTGCGGACGATGATTACACCCATATTCTGGCGCTTTACTATACGGTTTGACCCCACAGCATGACGGAAGGCCCGTGCAAATGCACGGGCCTTCCGCCTATAAAGAAAAAAGGTAGAGAGGGTGGCTTATTTCTGGTAGACGCCATAGGTTTTGGCCACGTCCACCATGCGCGCTGCGCGGTCAAGCGGCGACCCGGACGGGAATTCACAGCCGGTGGCGAGGATAAACCCGCCGTCCTTGGCCATGGCGTCGATCTGGTCGCGGCAGAGCTGATCCCATTCTTCATCCGTGCCGAGCACGACGTTGGTCGGCGGCACACAGCCGATCAGCGTGACCTTGTCGCCGTATTTCGCTTTGCATTCTGCAAAGTCCGCGCAGTCGTCCGGCGGATAGAGGAACGAGATAGCAGCGGGCTGGATCGCGTCGATCTGCACGTCAAAATAGATTTTCTCACCGCAGTTGTGGATCATATTCAGGCAGCCCTTGGCGCGCACGGCCGCGGACAGCTCGTGCATCAGGTCGGATTCCATCTCGACCCACATCTGCTTGGACATGATCGAGCCGGAGGCGAACAACGTGTCCCACATGATGCCGTTGACGCCCGTGTCGCACAGCGCCTCGGCGTAGTCCTTGAGCGTCGCGGCGATCTCGCGCGCCGCGCCCTTGACCGCGTCCGGGTCGTCGTACAGGTCCATATACATGGCGGACTGGTTGCGTAGCATGGAAAGTGTGCCCAGAGGGCCGAAAACAAACGCGATGATCGGCTTTTCGCCCCGGAATTCCGCCACAAGGCGTTTGCACACATCAATGTGCATCATCATGCGCTCGCAAGTGCGGTAGTCTACTTTTTTGATGTTCGCGTAATCCTCGATTTCCTTGATCACGCAGTTTTTGTAGTTGGGGTGCGCGGCATCCTGCTCGGAATACACCAGCTCCTGCCCCCAGGCCGTGCATTCGACCGACAGGTCGATCAATGTGACGATGCAGTCCAGATCATACTCGCGCACCGCCTTGATGTAAGCATTGGCGCAGGTTTCCGCATCGGTAGACCACTTTTCATAGCTTGCGCCGACCAGCTTGCGGGTCACGCCCGCGAGAATCGGATAGGCAGGCACACGGTCAGGCTCCTGATGCTGCAGCGCCGCTGTGATACGCTCGACAGAATTCATGTCTTTTTCCTCCGTTTCATACCAGGTTAATTCCCATTGGTCTGCTGTGACTATACTTTATCAAATCCCTGAGCAATCGTATTGCATTATGTTGCGCGAATTATGGATTATATTGTCATATATATCCTTTATATGTATTCTGTATAGACAGACCGGCGGCCCGCGCATGCCACACGGACCGCCTGACTGAAAAGAAATAAAAAAGTGATGAGAGCAGGGCATTCGAATGCTTTACAGACGCATTCTGTCCGGCTATATGGCCCCACCCGAACAGAAATATACGGGCTGTGCGCATCGCCCAGTCTTTCACTATGGTTTTCAGTATAGCAAAACACTTGCAGGGCGTATTGCACCATGTTGTCATTTTCCGGGATTATTTTGTCATTTCTTTCCTGATAATTTTTCTTGACAAATCACGCTTTTCCCTGTATGCTTAATTCATATAAAATATATATGAATTAAGTGAATTACAGGAGGCGAACCACCATGTCTGATATCAAACGCAGTTTTTCCGATCTGATCGGCAATACCCCGCTGTATGCGGCAGAACGATTCGCTCAGAAAGCCGGCGCCGGCGCGAACATTCTCGCCAAGCTGGAATATTTCAATCCCGCAGGCTCGGTCAAGGACCGTGTTGCCAACGCGATGATCGACGATGCAGAGGCCCGCGGCGTGCTCAAGCCCGGCGCGACCATCATCGAGCCGACCAGCGGCAACACCGGCATCGGCCTGGCTGCCGTAGCAGCCGCGCGCGGCTATCGCGTGATCCTGACCATGCCCGAGACCATGAGCGTCGAGCGCCGCAACATGCTCAAAGCCTATGGCGCTGAGCTTGTGCTGACCGACGGTGCCAAGGGTATGTCCGGCGCAATCGCGAAGGCGGATGAGCTGGCAAAGGAGATCGAAAACAGCATCATTCCCGGCCAGTTTGTCAACCCGGCCAATCCGGCTGCACACCGCGCAACGACCGGTCCAGAGATTTGGTCGCAGACCGACGGCCAGGTGGATATTTTTGTCGCCGGTGTTGGCACCGGCGGCACGATCACAGGCGTAGGCTCGTATCTGAAGGAGCAGAACCCCGCGGTGCAGATCGTCGCAGTTGAGCCGGACGAGTCTCCGGTTCTGTCCACCGGCAAGGGCGGCCCGCACAAAATCCAGGGCATTGGCGCAGGCTTTGTCCCTGAGGTGCTGAACACCCAGGTATATGACGAGGTGATGCGCGTCAAGGGCGACGATGCGTTTACTGCCGCGCGTGCCTTCACGCACAGCGAGGGCCTGCTGATCGGTATTTCGTCCGGCGCTGCGCTGTGGGCGGCGGTCGAGCTGTCCAAGCGTCCGGAGAACGCACACAAGACCATCGTAGCGCTGCTGCCGGACAGCGGCGACCGCTATCTCTCCACCCCGCTGGTTAGCGACTAAAACAAATAAGACCCGCTGCAAGGACAGCTTGCAGCGGGTCATTTCGCATTTGAAAGCAGATAAAATGAAACAGCGCCTGCAAGATACAGGCGCTGTTCATGGAGCTGCTGACCGGATTTGAACCGGTGACCTCATCCTTACCAAGGATGCACTCTACCTACTGAGCTACAGCAGCAAAAATAAAACGGCGGACGAAAGCCGCCGTTTATTGGCGACCCGGATGGGACTTGAACCCACGGCCTCCAGCGTGACAGGCTGGCGCTCTAACCAACTGAGCTACCGGGCCGAATATAACTATAAAATTTGGTGGGCCTTCGGGGACTCGAACCCGGGACCGACCGGTTATGAGCCGGTTGCTCTAACCAACTGAGCTAAAGGCCCATATACAGGGATTGATAGCAGTTTGCCGCCACGTGTTATAGTGGCGGCAAGCCTGATCAAGTGGCTCCTCAAGTTGGACTCGAACCAACGACCCTGCGGTTAACAGCCGCATGCTCTACCAACTGAGCTATTGAGGAATGTGCGGGCGGATCAGTTGCCTGATCCGCCGGTGTGCGCGTCGAGTTATCTTCCCGGGCCGTCGCCAGCCAAGTATTGTCACCGTAAACGAGCTTAACTACTGTGTTC
>NZ_CALWUM010000002.1 GCF_944384765.1 uncultured Agathobaculum sp.
TACCCCGTCTCCTGTCAGGCGAGTGGAAATCCCCAAGCCAGACGGAGGGATACGAAAGCTTGGTATCCCAACCGTCATAGACCGCACAATACAACAAGCCATGGCACAGCAGATGATACCGATCTATGAGCTGATATTCTCGGAGAACAGTTTCGGCTATCGCCCGGGAAGAAGTGCAAAGGATGCCATAAGGAAAGTGAAGGAATACGCGGAACAAGGCTATATCCATGCGGTAAGCCTTGATCTGTCAAAGTATTTCGACACCCTGAATCATACAATTCTTGTGAACCTTCTCAGGAAGGAAATCAAGGATGAGAGAGTTATCCAAATGGTCAAGAGGTATCTGAATAGCGGAGTGATGGAAAACGGTGTGGTTATGGAAACAGAGGAAGGATCACCGCAAGGAGGAAACCTGTCCCCACTGTTAGCAAACGTGTATCTGAATGAGTTCGACAAGGAGTTTGAGAAACGGGGAGTGCCCTGTATACGCTATGCGGACGACATCGTACTGCTGGCAAGAAGCGAACGAGCCGCCAAAAGACTTCTGGAAACAAGTACGAAATATCTAGAAGGAACACTGAAGCTGAAAGTGAATCAGGAGAAAAGCCGGGTGGTAAGTGTGTTTGCAATCCGAAATTTTAAATTCCTTGGCTTTGCATTGGGAAGGAACGGAAAGGGCATCTATGTCCGGGTTCATCCAAGGTCATGGAAGAAGTTTAAGAATACTTTGAGAGAACTCTCTTCCCGGAGACGCTGTCAGAGTATCAGGCCTTCGCTGGAAAAGATAAAAGTATATGCGAGGGGCTGGCTTAACTATTATGGGATAGCGAGCATGAAGAACAACCTCGAAGACATCAACGGATGGCTGTACCATCGCATACGCATGTGTATATGGAAACAATGGAAGCTGCCGAGGACGAAGAAACGGAACCTGATAAAACTGGGGATACCGGAATACTACGCCCATATGGCGGCAAACAGCCGAAAAGGTTACTGGAGGACATCCAACACAACCACGGTCAAAAGAGCACTAACAAAAGAAAGACTGATAAACAGTGGCTTCTATGATTTAGCCATTGCCTATCAGTCTCTGCACGTCAACTATTGAAACCGCCGTGTACCGAACGGTACGCACGGTGGTGTGAGAGGACGGGAGCTAATCACTCCCTCCTACTCGATCCCGCAGCAGGGAAGATGACTGCTGCGGGCATTTTTTGGTGAAAAAAACAAAAGACAGACGGAAAACCGCCTGCCAAAACATACAAAAATATTCTTGACTGATGAGCAAAAAACATGGTATAATAAAACGCTTACAAAATTCAGGTCACTTTACCTGAATCCTACCATAATGTTAGCACGGTCTGCGCAAGATTGCAAGACAAAAAACAATATTTTCGCAACGCCGCCGGGCGTATCAAACACCAACACAGCCGAAAGAAACGGAGTGATCAAAGCACATGAAGGTGAAAGACGTACAGCACGGCAAAACCACACGAAAGAGCTTTGCGCGCATCGAAGAGATTCTGGAGATGCCCAATCTGATCGAGGTGCAGAAAAAGTCCTACCAGTGGTTCCTCGACGAGGGCCTGCGTGAGGTTTTTACCGACACCGCGTCCATCACGGACTACACCGGTAATTTGGAGCTTTCCTTCCTCGATTACTCGATGGATGAGGAACCCAAGTACAGCGTTGAGGAGTGCAAGGCGCGCGACGCCACATACGCTTCTCCGCTCAAGGTCCGCATGCGCCTGCGCAACAAGGAGACAGGCGAGATCAAGGAGCAGGAGATCTTCATGGGTGATTTCCCGAAGATGACCGACTCCGCAACCTTCATCATCAACGGCGCAGAACGCGCCATCGTCTCCCAGCTGGTCCGCTCGCCCGGCGTTTACTACGGCCGCGAGTTCGACAAGACCGACAAGATGCTGCTTTCCGCGACGGTTATCCCGTACCGCGGCGCATGGCTGGAATACGAGACCGATGCCAACGACGTGTTCTACGTCCGCATCGATAAAAACCGCAAAATCCCGATCACGAGCTTTATCCGTGCCATCGGCGTCAAGACCGACGCGGAGATCAAGGAGATGTTCGGCGAGGACCCGCTGCTGCTGGCAACGCTCGATAAGGACCCTGCCCACACCTCGGACGAGGCACTTATTGAGATCTACAAGAAGATGCGTCCGGGCGAGCCGCCCTCTGTCGAGTCCGCGACCAACCTGATGGACGCAATGTTCTTCGACACCCGCCGCTACGATATTTCCGCGGTTGGCCGCTATAAGTATAACAAGAAGCTGGACATTGCCCGCCGCATCGCGGGCCACCGCCTGCTCGAGCCTGCTGTCGATCCGATGACCGGCGAGGTGCTCGCCGAGGCGGATGAGGTGCTCAGCCGCGAAAAGGCGCGTCTGCTCAGCGCGCACGGCGTCAACAGCGTCGTGATCGAGGCCGCCGAGGGCGACCGCGTCAAGGTGTTCGGCAACGGCATGGTCGATATCGACGGCTTCCGCGATTACACCGGCTTTACGGCGGAGGAGCTGGGCATCAAGGAGAAGGTCAGCTTTGCGGTCCTCAAGGAGATCATCGACTCGGGCGTTTCGGGCGACGAGCTGAAAAAGACCGTCCAGACCCGTATCCACGACCTGATCCCCAAGACCATCGTGGTCGACGATATGCTCGCTTCCATCTGCTATCTGCTGAACCTGGGCCACGGCGTCGGCGTGGTGGATGACATCGACCACCTCGGCAACCGCCGCCTGCGCTGCGTGGGCGAGCTGCTGCAGAACCAGTTCCGCATCGGTTTCTCCCGCATGGAGCGCGTTATCCGCGAGCGCATGACCACCCAGGACCTGGACATCGTCACCCCGCAGAGCCTGATCAACATCCGTCCGGTTACGGCCGCGATCAAGGAGTTCTTCGGTTCCTCGCCGCTCTCCCAGTTCATGGACCAGAACAACCCGCTGGCAGAGCTGACGCACAAGCGCCGTATGTCCGCGCTCGGCCCCGGCGGCCTGTCGCGTGACCGCGCGTCCTTCGAGGTGCGCGACGTACACTATTCGCACTACGGCCGTCTGTGCCCGATCGAGACCCCTGAAGGTCCGAACATCGGCCTGATCTCCTATCTGGCGACCTATGCGCGTGTCAATGACTTTGGCTTCATCGAAGCGCCGTACCGCATCATCGACAAGGAAAACGGCCGCGTGACCGACGAGGTCCGCTATATGACCGCAGACGTGGAGGACGAATACATCGTCTGCCAGGCGACCGAGCCGATCGACGAGAACGGCTGCCTGATCAACGACCGTATCACCTGCCGCCGCCGCGACGAGTTCGTCGAGGTCGACCGCAAGGACGTCGATCTGATGGACGTTTCGCCGCGCATGATGGTTTCGGTTGCGACCGCGTTCATCCCCTTCCTTGACCATGACGACGCAAACCGCGCGCTGATGGGCGCGAACATGCAGCGTCAGGCTGTGCCGCTGCTGCGCACCGAAGCACCGGTTGTTGCAACCGGCATGGAATACAAGGCTGCCGTTGACTCGGGCACCATCCCGCTGGCCGAGGGCGACGGCGTGGTCACCCGCGTGACCGCGCGCGAAGTCGTCGTACAGTACGACGGCGGCGATGAAAAAAGCTACCACCTGACCAAGTTCCTGCGCTCCAACCAGTCGACCTGCATCAACATGCGCCCGATCGTCGACCTGGGCGAGCGCGTCAAGAAGGGCGATGTGCTGGCAGACGGCCCGTCGACCGATAAGGGCGAGATTGCGCTCGGCAAGAACGCGCTGATCGGCTTTATGACCTGGGAAGGTTACAACTACGAGGACGCCGTCCTGCTCAACGAACGTCTGGTGCGCGACGACGTGTATACCTCGATCCACATTGAAGAATACGAATCCGAATCCCGCGATACCAAGCTCGGGCCGGAGGAGATCACCCGCGATATCCCGAACGTCGGCGAGGATGCGCTGCGCAACCTGGACGAGCGCGGCATCATCCGCGTGGGCGCGGAGATCCAGGCGGGCGATATCCTGGTCGGCAAGGTAACCCCCAAGGGCGAAACCGAGCTGACCGCGGAGGAGCGCCTGCTGCGCGCGATCTTCGGCGAGAAGGCGCGCGAGGTGCGCGACACCTCGCTGCGTGCGCCGCACGGTGAGTCCGGCATTGTTGTCGACGTCAAGGTGTTCACCCGTGAGAACGGCGACGAGCTGTCGCCTGGCGTCAACATGGTTGTCCGCGTCTATATCGCGCAGAAGCGCAAGATCTCGGTCGGCGACAAGATGGCGGGCCGTCACGGCAACAAGGGCGTTGTGTCCCGCATCCTGCCGCAGGAGGATATGCCCTTCCTGGAGGACGGTACCCCGCTCGACATCGTGCTCAACCCGCTGGGCGTTCCGTCCCGTATGAACATCGGTCAGGTGCTCGAGGTACACCTCGGCTTTGCAGCCAAGAAGCTCGGCTGGAAGGTTGAGACCCCGGTATTTGACGGCGCGACCCTGGAGGATATCAAGGAATCGCTCGTCATGGCCGGCGTCAGCGAGGACGGCAAGAGCGTCGTCTACGACGGCCGCACCGGCGAGCAGTTTGATAACCGCGTAACCGTCGGTTATATGTATTACCTCAAGCTCCACCACCTGGTTGACGATAAGATCCACGCCCGCTCGACCGGCCCGTACTCGCTGGTCACCCAGCAGCCGCTCGGCGGCAAGGCGCAGTTCGGCGGCCAGCGCTTCGGCGAGATGGAAGTCTGGGCGCTCGAGGCATACGGCGCAGCTTATACCCTGCAGGAGATCCTGACCGTCAAGTCGGACGATATCACCGGCCGTGTCAAGACCTACGAGGCGATCGTCAAGGGCCACAATGTACCGCAGCCGGGCGTGCCCGAGTCCTTCAAGGTGCTGGTCAAGGAACTTCAGAGCCTGTGCCTGGATATCCAGGTGCTGGACGAGAACATGGAAGTCATCGAGCTGTCCGAGGATGACGAGGACGACGTGGACTTCTCCCGTCCGATGGAGCAGGCTGTTTCGGGTGCGGATGAGGAATTCACCGCTGCCGGATTTGGCATCAACGATGCGGAAGACGGCGATACCGATCTCTTTGCACTGGATAACGCCGCGGAGAGCGGCGACGATGCCGGGGATGATTTCGATGACGGGCTGGGCGAATGAGCGCAGCAGCCAATGCAGAAATCATCCGTGAATAGGGAAGGAGCATCTTAATATATATGGGATATCATACGTTTAATGCCATTAAGATCGGCCTGGCCTCGCCCGACCTGATCCGCCAGTGGTCTTACGGTGAAGTAAAAAAGCCCGAAACCATCAACTACCGCACGCTCAAGCCGGAGCGCGACGGCCTGTTCTGCGAACGCATCTTTGGCCCAACCAAGGACTGGGAGTGCCACTGCGGCAAGTATAAGAAGGTCCGCTTCAAGGGCAAGATCTGCGACAAGTGCGGCGTCGAGGTCACCCGTTCCAAGGTGCGCCGCGAGCGCATGGGCCACATCGAGCTGGCTGCGCCGGTTTCGCACATCTGGTATTTCAAGGGCATCCCGTCCCGCATGGGCCTGATCCTGGATATCAGCCCGCGCGTGCTCGAGAAGGTCCTGTACTTTGCCAACTATATTGTCATCGATCCGGGCGACACCCCGCTGATGAAAAAGCAGATTCTGACCGAGGCCGAGTACCGCGACATGCGCGAAAAGTACGAGGACGATTTCCGCGCCGGTATGGGCGCGGAGGCGATCAAGGAGCTGCTGGCCGAGCTCGACCTCGATCAGCTCTCCAAGGAGCTGACCACCGAGCTGCGTGAGTCCACCGGCCAGAAGCGTCTGCGCATCATCAAGCGCCTCGAGGTTGTCGAGTCGTTCCGCCTGTCGCACAACCGTCCGGAGTGGATGATCATGGACGTGGTTCCGGTCATTCCGCCGGATATCCGCCCGATGGTGCAGCTGGACGGCGGCCGCTTTGCGACCTCCGACCTCAACGACCTGTACCGCCGCGTGATCAACCGCAACAACCGCCTCAAGCGCCTGCTGGAGCTGGGCGCGCCGGACATCATCGTGCGCAATGAAAAGCGCATGCTGCAGGAAGCGGTTGATGCCCTGATCGACAACGGCCGCCGCGGCCGTCCGGTCACCGGCCCGAACAACCGCGCGCTAAAGTCCCTGTCCGATATGCTCAAGGGCAAGCAGGGCCGCTTCCGTCAGAACCTGCTCGGCAAGCGCGTTGACTATTCCGGCCGTTCGGTTATCGTCGTCGGTCCGGATCTGAAGATTTGGCAGTGTGGCCTGCCTAAGGAAATGGCGCTCGAGCTGTTCAAGCCGTTCGTCATGAAGAAGCTGGTCGAGGACGGCACGGCTTCCAATATCAAGTCCGCCAAGAAGATGGTCGAGCGCGCCAAGCCCGAGGTTTGGGACGTGCTCGAGGGCATCATCAAGGGACATCCGGTCATGCTCAACCGTGCGCCGACGCTGCACCGACTGGGTATCCAGGCGTTTGAGCCTGTGCTGGTTGAGGGCCGCGCGATCCGTCTGCATCCGCTGGTATGTACCGCGTTTAACGCGGACTTCGACGGCGACCAGATGGCGGTCCACGTGCCGCTGTCCGCTGAGGCGCAGGCTGAGGCGCGTCTGCTCATGCTGTCGGCCAACAACCTGCTCAAGCCGCAGGACGGCAAGCCGGTTACCATCCCCTCGCAGGATATGGTGCTCGGTTCTTACTACCTGACCATTGACCGCGACACCGAGCCGGGCGCCGGCAAGGTGTTCCGCGATCCGGACGAAGCCCTCATGGCCTACAACGAAGGCATCGTCGGCATCCATGCACCGATCAAGGTGCGCATGACCCGCGAGATCGGCGGCAAGAAGATCACCAAGATCGTCGACGCGACCCCGGGCCGCCTGATCTTCAACGAGCGTATCCCGCAGGATCTCGGCTTTGTCGACCGTTCCGACCCGGATAAGCTGCTCGACCTCGAGATCATGTTCACCTGCGGCAAGAAGGAACTCGGCAAGATCATCGACAAGTGCATCCGCGTGCACGGCTTCAACACCACCGCGGAAGTGCTCGACGTTATCAAGTCCATGGGCTACAAGTACTCCACCAAGGGCGCGCTGACCGTTGCGGTCGCGGATATGCTCGTGCCGGAAGGCAAGGATGCCCTGATTAAAGAGTCCGAGAAGAAGGTTGCGCAGATCGACCGCCGCTACAAGCGCGGCTTTATCACCGATCAGGAGCGCTACCGCCTGACAGTTGCCGAGTGGGAGGAGACCACCAAGAAGGTTACCGCCAAGCTGCAGGAAAACATGCGCGCCAAGCGATACAACCCGATCCACATGATGGCCGACTCCGGCGCGCGTGGTTCAATCAACCAGATCCGTCAGCTGGCCGGTATGCGCGGCCTGATGGCGTCCACCTCCGGTAAGACGATCGAAATCCCGATCAAGTCCAACTTCCGTGAGGGTCTGTCTGTACTCGAATACTTCATCGCAGCGCGCGGCGCCCGAAAGGGTATGGCCGATACCGCACTGCGTACCGCGGACTCGGGTTACCTGACCCGCCGTCTGGTCGACGTTTCGCAGGATGTCATCATCCGTGAGGACGACTGCGGCGCAACCAAGGGCATCTGGGTCGAGGATATCAAGGAAGGCAATCAGATCATCGAGCCGCTGCACGAGCGTCTGCTCGGCCGCTTCCCGGTGGACGATATCTGCCATCCGGAGACCGGCGAGGTCATCGTACCCAAGACCAAGATGATGGACGACGCGGATGCGGATGCGGTCATCGCAGCCGGCATCACCCGTGTGCAGATTCGCTCTGTGCTCGAGTGCCGCGCGCGCAAGGGCGTGTGCGCACACTGCTATGGTATCAACCTGGCAATGGGCACGCTGGTCGGCAAGGGCGAGGCGGTCGGTATCATCGCGGCCCAGTCCATCGGCGAGCCGGGCACGCAGCTGACCATGCGTACCTTCCACACCGGCGGCGTTGCGGGTTCGGATATTACCCAGGGTCTTCCGCGTGTCGAAGAACTGTTCGAGGCGCGCAAGCCCAAGAAGGCGGCAACGCTCGCCGAGATCAGCGGCGTTGTCACGATTGAGGAGTCCAAGCGCACCACGGTCAAGACGGTCAACATCGTCAACGCCGAGACCGGCGACATGCGCTCCTATCAGCTGGCTTCTTCCTCCGGCATCCGCGTGACTGACGGCCAGGAGGTCGAGCAGGGCTTCCAGCTCAACGAGGGCTCGCTCAACCCGCATGACATCCTGCGCATCCTCGATCCGCGTGCGGTGCACGATTACGAGATCAAGGAAGTCCAGAAGGTTTACCGTCAGCAGGGCGTTGATATCAACGATAAGCACATCGAGGTTATTGTGCGCCAGATGATGCGCAAGGTCCGCGTCGAGGACGCGGGCGACGCCGAGGTTCTGCCAGGTTCGGTGATGGACCTGCTTGAATTCGAGGATTACAACCAGAAGGTGCAGGATCGCATCGACGCGGGCGAGGAAGGTCTGCGGCTTGCGATCGCAGTGCCGACCCTCATGGGTATCACCAAGGCTTCGCTGGCTACCGACTCCTGGATGTCGGCAGCGTCCTTCCAGGAAACCACCCGCGTGCTGACCGACGCTGCAATCAAGGGCAAGGTCGACCCGCTGATGGGCCTGAAGGAGAACGTCATTATCGGCAAGCTGATCCCGGCAGGCTCAGGCATGAGCGAATACTGCGACGGCCACTACGAGCAGACCGTGGATCTCGACTGATCTGTCCGGCGGCGATGCAATAACAGTATCAAAAAGATAAGGGGACGTCTGCGGGCGTCCCCTTATTGAATATACCTTGACTTCTTCATGCACCCGTACTATACTGGAAAAAACAGGCGGCGTCAGCCGCGCGAGGAGGAAAAAGGTATGAAGAAAAGACTGGTCAGCTTGTTGCTTTCGGTCCTGATGCTGATGACGATGCTGCCGGCGGCGATGGCAGCAGACACCGAGGAATATACCTTTGAGGACCGCAACGGGGTTGAATTTACCGTGCCGCGTAATGGATTTGCAAGCTCGGTCGTATCGTTCACGCCGGGTGATCCCTGGACCAGCGCCGAGGATGCACAGGACCCGGCTGAAGCATTGGGCATCCCGGACCGTGAGGGAAACCGGGACGATAATGCCGTGACGCTGGGCGCGGGCGGCGTGCTGGTGCTGGGCTTTGATATTCAGATTGTGGACGGCGATGGGGACGACGTCTATATTTTTGAAGTGGGCGGCAGTGCAGAGGCGACCCGGGTGGAAGTAAGCAACGACCTCGCGACCTGGTACGAGATCGGCACCGCGCAGGGGCGGACGGCCGGTCTGGATCTAAACGGCAAGGTGCCGGAAGGGCAGCGGTTCCGTTATGTCCGTCTGACCGACCTGCGCGAAGCGCCCAGCGGCACATGGCCGGGCGCTGATATCGACGCGGTGGCGGGGCTGAATGTCAAGCCGGCGTCCAGCGATTGGGCCCAGACCGAGATGGATAAGGCTGAGGAATATGACCTGATTCCGGACGTACTCGAAAACGCCGATATGACCCAGCCGATCACCCGATTGGAGTTTGCGGCGGTCGCGGTCAAGACCTATGAGAATCTGTCGGCAGCCAGCGCACTGCCTGCGGTTGTCAACCCGTTCGCCGATTGCAGCGATACCGAGGTGCTCAAGGCGTATAATCTCGGCGTGGTAAACGGCACGTCGCCGACCACCTTCACGCCGGACGCGCGGCTGAGCCGCGAGCAGGCGGCTGCGATGCTCACGCGCGTGTTCAAACGCGCAACCATCCCGGGCTGGACGCTTGAGGAGGACGCGGCCTATCCGCTGAGCTTCACATATCCGCCGCTCTTCGCGGATGACGCGAATATCTCGGCCTACGCCAGGGAGAGCGTGTATTTCATGGCCGCCAACAACATCATCAACGGAATAAGCGGCAACAGGTTCGCGCCCAAGAACACCACCAGCGCGGAGGAGGCACAGGGCTATGCCAACGCCACCCGCGAGCAGGCGCTTGCCATTGCCGTGCGCATGGTGGAAAACCTGAAATAAACAAGGTATAATGTATAAGGGGCAGGGGAATGCTGAAAGCGTTTCCCTGCTCTGTATCTAACCGGCAGAACGGGCAGGAAAAACGGGAAAAACAGAAAAATTCCTGTAAAAATGCTTGACTTCGTTCGGACAAACATTTATACTAATGTAGTATGCCGTATAGGAGGGTTACTATGCTTTCACAACTTCAGACGGCGCACAAGGTCATCGGTGTCAAGCAGTCCAGAAAGGCAATCCGGGACGGAGCCGCCGCGGCGGTCTATGTTGCGCTGGACGCGGAACGGCGTGTTGTCGGGCCGATTTATGAGCTTTGCAGCGAGACCGGAACCACCATTCATGAGATCACCACCATGGCGGAACTGGGGGACGCGGCCGGCATCGATGTCGGCGCCGCAGTCGTCACCGTTCTGCAGGACTGAATCTGGTGAATCGCGCAAATGCGCTTTTCATAAATATCTTTGAAAGAAGGAGGAAATAAAATGCCAACTTTTAACCAACTCGTCCGTAAGGGTCGCGAGGCAGCCATCTACAAATCTACGGCGCCGGCGCTGCAGGTAGGCTACAACTCTCAGAAGAAGAAGTCCACCGATCAGCCCGCTCCGCAGAAGCGCGGTGTCTGCACCACGGTTAAGACCATGACGCCCAAGAAGCCGAACTCTGCGCTTCGTAAGGTTGCTCGTGTTAAGCTGACCAACCAGATGGAAGTTTCCGCTTACATCCCCGGTGAAGGCCACAACCTGCAGGAGCACTCGGTTGTTATGGTGCGCGGCGGCCGTGTAAAGGACCTTCCTGGTGTCCGTTACCACATCATCCGCGGCACGCTGGATACCCAGGGTGTAGCGAACCGCCGTCAGGCGCGTTCCAAGTACGGCGCAAAGCGCCCGAAGGCCGGCAAGTAATCTTTGCATCGATCTGCACGATCATGCTTGATTGCTTAAGTCAGGCAACCCACACGTTTTGCGAGAAAAGTTAAAGTTTTTCAGCAAAGCACAATACTTGCTTTGTCTGAGGCGTTTTATATCCGTGAAATACACGGGTGTATTACCTCGGACGGGCATGACAACGGCGGTCACACAGAGGATACGCCGTAGTACCTGTGAAATCAAATTATTTTGAAGGAGGGAAGTAAAGTGCCAAGAAGAGGTAATGTCCCGAAGAGAGACGTTCTGCCCGATCCGCTTTATAATTCCAAGCTCGTCACCAAGCTGGTCAACTCGATCATGCTCGACGGCAAGAAGGGCGTTTCGCAGAAGGTCGTTTATGGTGCTTTTGATATCGTCCGCGAAAAGACCGGACGCGAACCGCTGGAGGTTTTCACCGAGGCGATGGAGAACATCATGCCGTCGCTCGAAGTTAAGGCACGCCGCGTAGGCGGCGCTACCTATCAGGTGCCGATGGAGGTGCGCCCGGAGCGTCGTCAGACCCTGGGTCTGCGCTGGATCACCAAGTATGCCCGCGCCCGTTCTGAGAAGACCATGCGCGAGCGTCTGGCAGGCGAGATTATGGATGCTTGCAACAATCTGGGCGGCGCTGTCAAGAAGCGCGAGGATACGCACAAGATGGCAGAGGCGAACAAGGCTTTCGCGCACTACCGTTACTAATTCTGCGATCCGTCTTACGCTTTGAAAGGAGAGCTATATGCCTAGAGAGTATTCCCTGGAAAGAACCAGAAATATCGGCATCATGGCGCACATCGACGCCGGTAAAACCACCACCACCGAGCGTATTCTGTATTACACCGGTGTAAACCACAAGATCGGCGATACCCACGACGGTACCGCTACCATGGACTGGATGGCGCAGGAGCAGGAGCGTGGTATCACTATCACCTCTGCGGCGACCACCTGCCACTGGTC
The DNA here is from genome assembly GCF_944384765.1 of uncultured Agathobaculum sp. Lineage (GTDB taxonomy): Bacteria > Bacillota > Clostridia > Oscillospirales > Butyricicoccaceae > Agathobaculum. Next base: position 11,920 of record NZ_CALWUM010000002.1, read on the forward strand.
GGGCTCCCAGCATCAGTACCCGGAGCACCGCATCAACATCATCGACACCCCGGGTCACGTTGACTTCACCATCGAAGTGCAGCGCTCCCTGCGCGTACTGGACGGTTCGGTTACCGTTTTCTGCGCAAAGGGCGGTGTTGAGCCGCAGTCTGAGACCGTTTGGCATCAGGCTGACGATTACAAGGTTCCGCGTATGGCGTTCGTCAACAAGATGGACATCATGGGTGCAAACTTCTTTAATGTTATCGACATGATGAAGGATCGCCTCAAGTGCAATCCGGTAGCGATGCAGCTGCCGATCGGCGTTGAGGATACCTTCCGCGGCATTATCGACCTGGTCACCATGCGTGCAGAAGTGTACTATGATGACCTCGGCAAGGATGTACGCGACGAGGAGATCCCGGAAGATATGATGGAGCAGGCGCAGGAGTACCACGACAAGCTGTGGGAAGCTGCGGCTGAGCTCGACGAGGACCTCATGATGAAGTACCTCGAGGGCGAGGAGATCTCCCAGGCGGAGGTCAAGGCTGCCATCCGCAAGGGCACGATCGCAAATGAGGTCGTTCCGGTGCTGTGCGGCACGGCTTACCGCAACAAGGGCGTTCAGATGCTGCTCGACGCGATCATCGACTATATGCCCGCACCGACCGACGTACCGGACATCAAGGGCATCAACCCGAAGACCGGTGAGGAGGACTCCCGTCCGTCTTCTGACGACGCGCCGTTCTCTGCGCTGGCGTTCAAGATCGCGACCGACCCGTTTGTCGGCCGTCTGACCTACTTCCGCGTTTACTCCGGCACCATCACCGCGGGTTCCTCGGTCCTCAATGCGACCAAGGACAGCCGCGAGCGTCTGGGCCGTATCCTGCAGATGCACGCAAACCACCGTCAGGACATCGACGTGGTTTACTCCGGCGATATCGCGGGCGGCATCGGCTTCAAGAATGTTACCACGGGCGACACGCTCTGCGATGAGAAGCACCCGATCATTCTCGAGTCCATGAACTTCCCGGAGCCGGTTATCCGTGTTGCGATCGAGCCCAAGACCAAGGCCGGTCAGGAGAAGATGGGCATTGCGCTGGCAAAGCTGGCGGAAGAGGACCCGACCTTCAAGACCTACACCGACGAGGAAACCGGTCAGACCATCATCGCCGGCATGGGCGAGCTGCACCTCGAGATCATCGTCGACCGCCTGCTGCGTGAGTTCAAGGTAGAGGCGAACGTCGGTGAGCCGCAGGTTGCTTACAAGGAGACCATCCGCCGCTCTGCGGACGTGGATATGAAGTATGCACGTCAGTCCGGCGGTAAGGGCCAGTACGGCCACGTCAAGATCATTGTTGAGCCGAACGAGTCCGGCAAGGGCTACGAGTTCATCAACAAGATCGTCGGCGGTGCGATCCCGAAGGAATATATCGAGCCTGTTAATCAGGGTATCCAGGGCGCGATGCAGTCCGGTATTCTGGCGGGCTATCCGGTTGTCGACGTTAAGGTAACCCTGTACGACGGCTCTTACCACGAAGTTGACTCTTCTGAAATGGCATTCAAGATCGCCGGTTCTATGGCGTTCAAGGAAGCGATGAAGAAGGCCGATCCGGTTCTGATGGAGCCGATCATGCAGGTCGACGTTCTGGTTCCGGAAGACTATATGGGCGACGTTATCGGCGGCCTGAACGCACGCCGCGGCCAGATCCAGGGTATGGAGCCGCGCGGTGGTGTGCAGGCGATCTCCGCTGCTGTACCGCTGAGCGAGATGTTCGGCTACGCGACTGCGCTGCGTTCGAGCACGCAGGGCCGCGGCCAGTACACCATGCAGCCCAGCCACTACACTGAGGTTCCGAAGAACATTCAGGAGAAGATCATCGACAGCCGCAATAAAAACGATAACTAAAAACCCGTGTTTGCTATTGCATTTTTCTTCAAATTGCAGTAGAATAAACTCACCATGACTATGTATTCAAATTACGAGGAGGATATCCACAATGGCAAAGGAAAAATTTGACCGCTCCCTGCCGCACGTAAACATCGGCACCATCGGCCACGTTGACCATGGCAAGACCACCCTGACTGCGGCGATCACCAAGGTTCTGGCTCTCGAGGGCGAGGCCGAGTATCAGGCTTACGACTCCATCGACAAGGCGCCGGAGGAGAAGGAGCGCGGCATTACGATCAACACTGCGCACGTTGAGTATCACACCAAGAACCGTCACTATGCGCACGTTGACTGCCCGGGCCACGCCGACTACGTTAAGAACATGATCACCGGCGCTGCTCAGATGGACGGCGCGATCCTGGTTGTTTCCGCAGCTGACGGCCCGATGCCCCAGACCCGTGAGCACATCCTGCTCGCCCGTCAGGTAGGCGTTCCGTATATCGTTGTATTCATGAACAAGGTTGACCAGGTTGACGACGAGGAGCTGCTTGATCTGGTTGAGATGGAGATCCGCGAGCTGCTGTCCTCCTACGAGTTCCCGGGCGACGACGTTCCGGTTATCCGTGGTTCCGCGCTTCAGGTTCTGACCTGCGATTCCACCGATCCGAACGCACCGGAGTACGCTTGCATCCACGAGCTGATGGACGCTGTTGACACCTATATCCCGACCCCGGACCGCGCGGCTGACAAGCCGTTCATCATGCCGGTTGAGGACGTATTCTCCATCACCGGCCGTGGCACCGTTGCTACCGGTCGTGTTGAGCGCGGCATGCTGAAGATGGGCGAGGAAGTCGAGATCGTTGGTCTGATGGACGCTCCGCGTAAGACCGTCGTTACCGGCATCGAGATGTTCCGCAAGCTGCTGGACTACGCTGAGGCTGGCGACAACATCGGCGCTCTGCTCCGCGGCATTCAGAAGAACGAGGTTGAGCGCGGCCAGGTTCTGGCTAAGCCCGGCTCCATTCATCCGCACACCAAGTTCCACGGTCAGGTTTACGTTCTGAAGAAGGAAGAGGGCGGCCGCCACACTCCGTTCTTCAACAACTACCGTCCCCAGTTCTACTTCCGCACCACCGACGTTACCGGCGTTATCACCCTGCCGGAGGGCGTTGAGATGTGCATGCCGGGCGACAACGTTGAGATGGACGTTGAGCTGATCACCCCGATCGCGATCGAGGAAGGCCTGCGTTTCGCTATCCGTGAGGGTGGCCGCACCGTAGGTTCCGGCGTTGTTACCAAGATCAACGCTGACTAATTTGATCTGCCCCAAAACTCCCATGCTCATGCATGGGAGTTTTTTTCATGTCTATTCTCTCTCCCGCTGCGGCAGACTAATTGCAGGGAGGGATGTAAGTTTGAAACAGGAGGAGCTTTCCAGCCAGCAGGCGCACGCAGCGCAAAAAGCGTTTGCATGGATGGCGCGCAGCAAACCGAGCGTTGCGGCGCGGGACGGCGAACAGCCGGAAAACAACGGCAAACCGGACGGCATCGCCCTGCCGCCGCATGAGCGCGGCTGCGGGCCGGCCCATCCGATCCGCGGAACAAACAGCGAAGACCTGACCGAATGGTGCACGCATCATCAGACCTGACGTGCCCGCACAGCAGGGCTGCCAAATATGGTTTGGTGGCCCCGCTGTTTTACTTTTTACCCCATCTGTGATACAATATTCCCGGTGAATACAGCACGCGCAGAAACCGTATGGCATAGATTGAAAACAGGAGGGATGAACGATGTCTGTTTTCTGGCAATCCGTGCTGGCGGTGTTTGCTGCGGTGGGTTTTTATGCGCTGCTGCATACGGTGTATGAACTGGTCTGCGCGCGTGTGCTGCGTATGCACGGCACAGCTGAGCTGACCCTGTACGGCGATGGCTGCGATCCCGCGAGCGAGCAGCTCATCCGCACGGCGCTTCGCGTGCGGCGGCAGTATCTGCCCGGCCTGTCGGTCACTTTTGTGGAGATCGGCAGCGGGCAGGGGCAAAATATCGCCAAGCACTTGGCTGCACGGCAGGATATCATGTATCTGGATTAACGAAAGAGGAACGGTGGAGCGTTGGACGAGAGAGAGTATGTATTGATCCGCGGCACGGTCGAGCAGATCGTTTTCTATAACCAGGAAAACGGCTACGCTGTGCTGCGCCTTGCCGCAGAGGGCGGCGCGGAGGTGACCGCCACCGGTACCTTCCCGAATATTGGCCTGGGTGAGGAAGTCATCCTGACTGGGTTCTGGGTGACGCACCCCTCTTATGGCGAGCAGTTCCAGACCGCAGCGTTCGAGCGGCGGCTGCCCTCGTCCGCGCGGGGGATTGCGGAGTATCTCGGATCGGGACTGATCCGCGGCGTAGGGCCGCGGCTGGCGGCGCGCATTGCGGAGAAGTTCGGCGAGGACACCTTTGACGTGCTCGCCCACGACCCGGAGCGTCTGACCGAGATCCGCGGCATCACGTCCAAAAAGGCGCGCGAGATCAGCCGGCAGTTTGTCGAGCAGGGCGAAATGCGCCTGCTCATGGATTTTCTGAATGAGCACGGCCTGCCGGTCTCGCTCACGCCGCTGCTATACAAACGTCTGCACGACAGTGCAATCGATGCGCTGTGCGAGAATCCATATCTGCTCTGTGATCCGTATTATGATGTGGATTTCAAGCTCGCGGATGGGCTGGCGATGGAGCTTGGCCTGTCGCTGCTTTCGGACGAGCGCGCGGACGCGGGCGTGACCTATACGCTTACCTTCAACCTGAACAACGGCCACACCTTCATCCCGGTGGAAAAGCTGACACATGCTGTGTGCGCGCTGCTGTCAGATGACGATGTGGTGTTCGATGAGGACCGCGCGCTGGCAAGCATCGACCGCCTGTCGGCGGCGGGCAAGCTCGTGCGCGAGCATATCGCCGGGCGGGATGCGGTCTATCTGCGCGGTATGCACGACGCCGAGGCATACCTTGCGGAGATGCTCGGCCACATGGCGGAGCGCAACTTTGAATATGATTTTGATGTGGACGAGCTGCTGGGCGCGCTGCTCGAAAGCGTAGAGTTCCCCTATTCGGAAAAGCAGAGGCAGGCGATCGCCTGTGCGGCGCGCAACGGTCTGGTCATCCTGACCGGCGGCCCCGGCACGGGCAAAACCACGACAGTGCGCGGCATTTTGCAGGTGTTTGAAGCGCTGGGATTGCAGACGCTGCTCGCCGCGCCGACCGGACGCGCAGCCAAGCGTCTAAGCGACCTGACCGGCATGGAGGCCAAGACTATTCACCGCTTGCTCGAGGCGGGGTTTGCGCCGGGCGGACGCACCGCCTTTGCACGCAACCTGACCAATCCGCTCGAGTGCGATGCGGTCATTCTGGACGAGGTGTCCATGGTGGATATCGTGCTGATGCAGGCGCTGATCGAGGCGCTGCCGTATGGCGCGCGGCTCGTGCTGGTGGGGGATGCGGACCAGCTGCCTCCGGTCGGGCCAGGCAATTTCCTGCGCGACGTGATCGGCTCGCACCGTGTGCCGACCATCGGCCTGACCGAGATTTTTCGGCAGGCGCAGCAGTCGGACATCGTGATGAATGCACACGCGGTCAACGCGGGGGAAATGCCTGTGCCCTCGCACGCGGACGGCGACTTTTTCTGGTTAAAGCGTAGTGATCCCGCGGCGGTGATCGAGACGGTTGCACAGCTGTGCGCGACGCGCCTGCCAAACCACTATGGGTTTACGCCGTCGCAGATCCAGGTGCTTTCGCCAGCCAAGCGGCAGGGCAGCGGCACGGTCCCGCTCAACCGGCGGCTGCAGGAGGCGCTCAATCCGCCGGCGGAAAACAAGCTGGAAAAGCGCTTCGGCGACCTGGTATTGCGGGAAGGCGACCGCGTGATGCAAGTGCGCAACAACTACGATATTATCTGGGAGCGCACGGGGGACGGCGAGCCGGGCACGGGCGTGTTCAACGGCGACGTGGGTGAGATCGTGCAGATTTGCCCGCAGCAGGAGTGCGTGATCATCCGGTTTGACGACCGCCTCGCCACCTATACTTATGATATGCTGGGTGAAATAGAGCTGGCCTACGCGGTGACTGTGCACAAATCGCAGGGCAGCGAGTTTGACGCGGTTGTGCTTGCGCTGTCCGACGGCCTGCCGCGCCGCCTGCTCACGCGCAACATCCTGTATACCGCCATCACGCGTGCCAAGCAGCTACTGGTGATCGTCGGCAGTCAGAATACCGTGGCCTATATGGTGGGCAACAACCAGAAGGGGAAACGGTACAGTGCCCTGCGCGCACGCATGCGCGCGGAGCAGGCGACGGACACCCCCTGATTTGCTCGGCAAATACGGGAAAATGTCGAAACCGCAATAAATCGGCAAACAGCCTTGAAAAGCACAGTATGGATGGGGTATAATAGAACTACTGCAAATAGATGGATCAGAACGAAAAGGATGAATCAGAATATGGCTTCTTTTCTGGAAATTTTAGCGAGAAAGTTTTCGCTGTTCTCCAGCGACATCGGCATTGATCTGGGCACTGCAACTGTGCTTGTTTATGTCAAGGGCAAGGGCGTTGTGCTCAACGAGCCGTCGGTTGTCGCGGTGGACAAGGTATCGGGTAAGATTCTGTCCGTCGGCGCGGAAGCGCAGAAAATGCTCGGCCGCACGCCGGGCAATATCATTGCCATCCGCCCGCTGCGCGAGGGCGTTATCTCGGACTATGAGATGACCGAGCGCATGATCAAGGAGTTTATCCGCAAGGTGCAGGGCTTCCGCCTGTTCAAGCCCAATGTAGTCATCTGCGTGCCGTCGATCATCACCGAGGTCGAGGAGCGCGCGGTTATTGATGCAGGCACCCAGGCGGGCGCCAAGCGCGTGTTTCTGATCGAGGAGCCGGTAGCTGCGGCAATCGGCGCGGGCATTGATATCGCAAAGCCGAATGGCAACATGGTTGTCGATATCGGCGGCGGCACGACCGACGTGGCGGTTATCTCGCTCGGCGGCATTGTCGAGTCCACCTCGATCAAGATTGCGGGCGATAAGTTTGACGAGGCGATCGTCAAATATGTGCGCCGCAAGCACAACGCGCTGATCGGTGAACGCACTGCAGAACAGATCAAAAAGACCATCGGCTGCGTGTATCCGCGCACCGAGGAGGTATCTATGGAGGTCAAGGGCCGCTGTCTGATGACCGGCCTGCCGCGCACGTTCACGGTCAATTCGACCGAGATTCTGGACGCACTCGAGGAGGTCAGCGCCTCGATCGTCGAGGCGATTCACTGGGTCATCGAGCGCACGCCGCCCGAGCTGACGGGCGATATTTCGACCAACGGCATTGTGATGACCGGCGGCGGCTCGCTCATCTGGGGCTTTGACAAGCTGGTCGCTTCCAAGACCGGCATCCCGACCCATGTGGCGGACGAGGCGATCTCCTGCGTGGCATACGGCACAGGCAACTGCCTGGAAAATCTCGCCGGCATGCAGGATGGCACGATGAACCTGTCCCGCCAGCGGCAGATGATGCAGTAAAGCCTGCCTGATGCACAGCATCCAAAACCGAACACCCGCCGCGAGACGGGTGTTTTTGATGAAAGGATGATCTGAATGGGACTGTTTGACTGGACCCGGGAGGACGCCCCGGAACAGACACCGGAGGAAAATCCGCTCTATCAGGCGCAGCAGGCGTATGAGGCGCGCAGGGATGCATTCGAGCGCCGCAAATCCATTCGCCTGCACGATGCGGACGGCGGCGCGTGGGGCCTTGCCGCAGAGGCGGGTCAGCTTTGCCTGTTCCCGCTGCTGGGCCGCAATGCCACGCCTAAAGAAGCGCTGGAGGCCGCACACGAAATCCTCCTTGCCGCGGATGCGGCGGATGTGCGCAAGCTCGAGCCGGACCGCACACCCATCCGGACCGAGGGCATATTCACGGTTTATCACAAACCGGCGGTGCGCCTTGCGCTCACCGTGCCCGGGCGCGGACAGCTGACGCTGACCGCGGACCGGCCGGATACCGCCATGCCCTATCTGATGGAGCAGGGCCTTGCGCGTTTCCGCGCGGTGTATGACCTGCTGGATTGCGCGGGGCCGGTGTTCGACGTCCGGTGCCGTCAGGGCGGCGAACTCATTCCCAAGGGGTATACGTCCATGCAGGTGTTCCGCAATGCGGACGAGCTGATTTTTGTGCAAAGCAGGCGCAACATCTACGGCGGCGGGGAAAATACCGTGGCAATCGGCAGCCTGCCCGCAGCGGCAGTTCGGTTTTACCGGCTGTGCGGCGGCGTGCGCACCGAGACACGTGTGTCCGGCGGCGAGGTGAGCATCGACCGCTCTGCCGTTCTCTGGAGCGGCTGGACGCACTTTTTCTCGCTCAATCCGCATGCGGACATGATGGAGGACGCGATCTCGACGCGCCCGGTGCACACCGAGCAGGTTGAGCACGACGAGCGATACGTCGAGCTGTGCGTGCGCATGGCGGACAAGACCTATGACCTGCAATTTTCGCCGGACAGCCTCGCGGCATTCGACGCGATGGTGCCCGAGCGGGAGTTTGACGAAGCGGCGCTGTCCGACCGGCAGCCCACCCCGGCCGAGCAGATCGCTATTCTGGCCAGGCTGTGCGAGCAAGGCTGGGTGACGCGCGCGGAGTTTGAGCAGGCCAAAGCAAAGCTGCTCACGCAGATCTGAGGAGGATTATGACCGAACAGGAAAAATACATGAAGGCGGCGCTTCGGCTGGCGCGCAAAGCGGCGGACGAGGGTGAGGTGCCGGTCGGCGCGGTGGTCGTGTGCGAGGGAAAGATCGTCGGCCGCGGCCGCAACCGGCGCGAAACCAAAAAGAACGCGCTGCACCACGCGGAGATCGAGGCGATCGGCAAGGCGTGCAAAAAGCTGGGCGGCTGGCGGCTGCACAAGTGCGATTTGTACGTCACGCTCGAGCCCTGCCCGATGTGCGCGGGGGCGATCATCAACGCGCGCATCAAAACCGTTTACTACGGCGCGCCCGACCCCAAGGCGGGCTCGTGCGGCACGCTGGTCAACCTGTTCGAGCTGCCGTATAACCACAAGCCGGCAGTGGTCTCCGGCGTGCTGGGGGAGGACTGCGCGGCCGTCCTGCGGGACTTTTTCCGCGCCCTGCGGCAGCGGCGCAAGGAGGAGCGCAAAGCGCAAAAACAAAACGCGCAGGCCGCGGAGTGATCCGCGCGGGCGTTTTGACATAGATAGTATGTAAGTGATAAGGGGTAAAGGCAACATGCAAAGAGAAAGACTTGGCTCGCGCCTTGGCTTCATCCTGCTTTCCGCAGGATGTGCGATCGGTGTGGGTAACGTATGGAAATTCCCGTGGCTGGTGGGACAGTATGGCGGCGGCGCATTCGTCGTGTGCTATGTGATCTTCCTGCTCATCCTCGGCCTGCCAATCATGACGATGGAGTTCGCGGTCGGCCGCGCTAGCCAGAAGAGCCCGGTGCGCGCGTATCAGGCGCTGGAAAAGCCGGGCACCAAGTGGCACATCCACGGTTATATCGCGCTGATCGGCAACTATCTGCTGATGATGTTCTACACCACGGTTTGCGGCTGGATGCTGTATTATTTCTATCAGATGGCGGCCGGCAAGTTCGAGGGCCTGGATACCGCGGGCGTAGAAGCCGCGTTCCCGGAAATGCTCAGCCAGCCGGGCGTGCTGACCATCTGCATGGTAATCGTGGTCATCGCGGGCTTTGCGATCAATTCGTTCGGCCTGCAGAGCGGGCTTGAGCGCGTGACCAAGGTGATGATGTTGGCGCTGCTGGCGATCATGGTGATCCTCGCCATCAACAGCATTATGACCGAAGGCTCGAGCGAGGGCCTCAAGTTCTATCTGGTTCCCAACCTGGACAATATGCGCGAGGCCGGCATCACGAACGTGATCGTCAACGCGATGAACCAGTCGTTCTTCACGCTGTCGCTCGGCATCGGCGCGATGGCGATTTTCGGCAGCTACATCGGCAAGAGCCGCGCCCTGTTCGGCGAGGCGGTCAACGTGGCGATCCTGGATACATTTGTCGCGTTCACCTCGGGCCTGATCATCTTCCCGGCCTGCTTTGCCTTTGGCGTAGCGCCGGACAGCGGCCCGAACCTGATCTTCGTCACCCTGCCGAACATCTTCAACCACATGGCGCTCGGCCGTCTGTGGGGCAGCCTGTTCTTCGTGTTCATGACCTTCGCGGCCTTCTCGACCGTGCTGGCGGTGTTTGAGAACATCATGTCCTGCTGGATGGATATGACCGGCTGGAGTCGCAAAAAGGTCGCAGCGATCAACACCGTGCTTATGATCATCCTCAGCTTGCCATGCGTGTTTGGCTACAACATCTGGTCGTCCTTCCAGCCCTTTGGCGAGGGCTCGGCGATCCTCGACTTGGAGGATTTCTTGGTGTCCAACATCTGGCTACCGCTGGGCTCGCTGGTTTATCTGCTGTTCTGTACCTCGCGCTACGGCTGGGGCTGGAAAAACTTCCAGGAGGAGGCCAACGAGGGCGGCGGCCTCAAGATCCGCAACTGGATGCGCTTTTATGTCAGCTACATCCTGCCGCTGATTGTGATCGCGCTGTTTGTGCTCGGCATTAAGGACAAGTTTTTTGCATAAAACTGCTTGAAAATCGGGATGCGATGCGGTATAATAAATTTCGCATCCCGCATCTGCCGGTGTGATGGAATTGGTAGACGTAGTGGACTCAAAATCCACCGCTGGCGACAGCGTACCGGTTCGAGTCCGGTCACCGGCACCAAACTGAAATGATCCGAATCCGTTTTCTGTTGAAAATTGGGTTCGGATCATTTTTTGTAGGGTATGACAATGAGGGGAGCTATTACTTGATGTAGAATCAGGAAATAGAATGCCGCTATTCCTGTACTGCAAATGACGATATTGGGATAATTATTGCCATCAGTAGAACAACTATGTTTCGTCAGGTAAAAGGCGGCTGGCAGCAAAGATGCTGCCAGCCGTGAAAAATATTCTGTCAAGGTATCAAAGCGATTACAGCTCTCCGCGTGCTTCACGTTCGGTGAGATCATGCATGATGGAGGAATATCGTTTTTCAAGACGATACAGCAGCAGGATAACGCCGCCAATTACCCAGAGTACAACAGGTGCCCATACTGCAAGATTTTGGATCATATTGAGTGCCGACTGCGGCTGCACAGCACTGCCTGTGGTGGAGCTGATGAAACCGGCGGCCTGCATCATAAAGCCAACCACTGCGCCGATAATGCCCATACCGAATTTGAAACCAACACAGGTGCCGGAGTAAACCAGACTTTCCTGACGGAAGTGGTTCTTCCACTGGCCGTATTCAATAACTTCACACATAAAGCTCATCAGGAAGGCATTGAGCGGCACTGTGCCCAGCGCACGGATCACCGTGACCATAACAAGCCAACCAAAGTTCAGAGGCTGTATCAGGAATAAGATTTGTGCGATGACAGCGATTGCCGCACCTGCGATGCCCAGACTGCGCTTACTGAACCGCCGGCGAAGCAGCGGGCAGAGCAGAATGCCAACAATCAGAATTACGGTTTCCAGGAAATACAATGCACTGTACATCCAGGTGTCGTTACCGAGAATATATTTGCAATAATATGGCATGACCGTGCCAATGACCGTATTGTAGGACGCCTGGACGGCACAGAGCAATAGTACAGCCCAGAAATATATATTTGTCAGTAAGCCTTTGAGGTTTTTCCAAATCGAGATTTTTTCCTTCACCTTTGCCTCTACATGCACGGTTTCCTTGCACTGCGAGAAGCAGAAGATGATCAGTACAGCTGCAATCACCGCCCAGATGCTCATGGTCTTAATCCATGCTAACTGATTGTCACCAAACAGCTTGACGAGCGGCATAGTCAACACAACCGAGAGAATACGCCCGATAGGGGAAAGACCCATACGGAATACCGACAGCATGTCCCGTGCGTGTGCATCCCGCGTCATCAAAGCCGCCAACGTACCATAAGGAACATTTAGCATCGTATAGAATACCGTGGTTGCAAGGTTATAGGTCAGGAATATGTACCAGAATTGTATGGACGCATTGGTTTGTGGTACGGTAAACAGCAAGATGCCGCCGATTCCATAAGGAATAGCCATCCAGAGCACCCAACAGCGTGCCTGCCCCCATTTGGATTTGGTATGGCTGACAATGAACCCCATGACGACATCAGAAAAGCCGTCAAAAATACGGGACCACAGCATGATCACAGCAACCGATGCCGCAGCAACACCAACATAGTCTGTGTAAAACATCGTGATCAGCGAGGTCGCCATGCCGTAAACAACATTACACGCCATATCACCGCTGCCATATGCAATATTGGTTAACAGCGGCAGCGCTTTGCCCTCGTTTAATGCGCTTGACTTAGTATTCACGCAATTACTCCTTCCTTGTACAAAATGTGCAGTGAAAGTTTTTAGAGAAACGGGCAAATCAGACAGTATCGCCGCAAGAAATGCCCGTTTCTATCGAGTTACATACCGATTTTTTTCAAATATTCGCGTGTGCGTTTCGCAATCGGATACGGCTGGTCAAATGGGCAGGGGAACATATCCTGCTCTACTACAACCCAGCCATCATAATCAACTTCCTGCAGTGCTTTGTATAAGTCTGAAAAATCGACCGCGCCGGAACCGGGTTCACACATCAATCCCATGGTAATTGCTTTGTTAAACGACAGACCTTCTTTTTTGACCTTGTCGCGCAGCGCCTGATTGCAGTCCTTGAGGTGCAGGTAGGGGATGCGGTCATGATGTTTGCGGAAAAACGCCACAGGGTCACCGCCGCCATAAACATGATGGCCGGTATCGAAGCAAAGCTGAACAGTGGTATCATGCAGCAGGCGTTCAATCTCTTCCTCGGTCTCGCAGTAGGTCTGTGCGTGCGGGTGATACACAACCAGCAGGCCGTATTTTTCCATGGCATAATCAGCAACCTTCTGAATGTTGGCACAGAAAGCCTGCCAGCCGTCATCGTCAATGCTTGCCGGATGGATCAACGCGCCGGTTTCCAGGTCAGTATATACATCGGTAAAGAGCACCATGTATTTCGCAGTTGCAAAGCGGGTCTGGATGGGGCCGAGCAGGTCGATTGTATTCATGACGGTTTGTACGCCTTCGTCCGAACACATATCGCCGGAAAGCGTTGCACCAATCAGATCCAGTTCATACCGTTCCAACGCGGCCTTCAGGCTGTCATAATCAGTGGGCAGGTAACCGGTAGGCCCAAGCTCGGTTCCGGCATAGCCGGCTTCATGCATTTCTTTCAGGCAGCGTTCCCACGGCGTTTGTTTTTCATGGTGGGGGAACCACACGCCCCACGAATCGGGGCAGCTTCCAACTTTGATATTCATTTTGCTTCCTCTTCTTTCTTTAGATACCAGAATGTTTATAGCCTGCGGAACTAAGATAGGGCAATGTTCTCCCACGCCGCCTCATGCCGCTGCTTTCGAAAAGCAGCTGGTGTGATGCCGATGCGTGTTCTGAAGTGATAGATTAAATGGGAACTGCTGTCAAATCCGCACTCCACGGCGATCTTGCCAACACTGTCTTTTGTAGTACACAAAAGGCGTTTTACCTCATCCAAACGCAGCTGGATTACATATTCATAGGGCGAAATACCCTTCCATCGCTTGAACTGTTTTGCAAAATAATATGTGCTGAAATGAGCAGCATGAGCCAAACTATCCAGTGTAATATGTTCGTTCCAGTGCTGATGCATATATTCGACCGCCTGCAGTAGCGAATCGTCAATCATCTGGACTTCTTCGCTTTCCGTCATCATGATTTCGGAGAGAAGGCGGTGCAGGTTGCAGGAGGACGCATGTTCGTTGTCCACGCGTCCTTCTATCATGTTCAGCGCAGCCTCAATATACTTGTTGGACAGACCTGCGCTTTTCAACGACCAGACCAGCCCTTTCTTTTGGATGATCGCGTCGACATATTCCGGCGTGCTCAGTCCGGAGAACACCAGATACCGCATTTTGGTGTGCGTATCTGTGTAGTACGTATGTGGGACGGTGCGATTAAATATTACCGCTTCGCCCTGCCTGATTCGCTTTTGCGGAAAACCGTCGAGTTCGATAAACAGATGCCCTTCATCAATGGCGAGCAAAATACTGGTTGGCAGATTGCTTGCTTTGTAAATGTATTCCGGTGTACAGATATACCGCCCTGCTTCTGTCAGGTAAAACAGGCTGCGTCTGGCAAAAGAGGATGGCTCTGAAAACCAGATTTTAGAGCCGGATGCGACGCCGATATCATTGATTCCCAAGAAAAAGACCTCCTGCCTGAATAATATGCTCTGCTAAACCGGAATTTTTACACACTTAGCTTATAGATAACTGTTTATCACTTCGGCAGACATTCGTCCACTTTAACCCAACGATGCTCCTTGTCCGCCTTGAGCATTGCGTCGATAACCACATTGACGTGATAGCCGCTTTCGATATCGGGCTTAATCTTTTTGCCCGTTGCAACGGCCTGCAGGAACTGATGTGCCTGCATGGTCATCAGGTCGATCCAGCTGATACCAAGTCCTTGTGCGGAGGCAAACATCCCAAACTCCGCGTGCTGCGGACCCATTTTCACATTACGGAAACCAGCATTGCGGCCATCTGTCTGAAAATATACGTCCAGCTCATTCATGCGCTCCTGGTCAAAGCGTATGGTGCCCTTTGTGCACTGCACCTCAAATCTGATGCCAACCTTTTCACCCGGTGCGACACGGCTGGTGACGAGTGTGCCCATAACGCCGTTTTTGCAAGTATACAGGGCATTAAACAGGTCATCATTGGTTACCGGAAGAAAGTTTCCGGGATTTGCAGGATCGGGACGCTTGTTATAGAGAATGCGAGAGTGACCGCAGACCTCATCCATTTCCGAGCCAGTTACGAAATCGGAAATCGCAATCATATGTGCACCGATGTCACCCAGTGCGCCGGAGATTGCGTCATAGTCGCGCCAGCGGTGGGGCATATTGGGATCAGCGCTGTATTCCATATCATACCGGCCCTGAAATGCCACGATTTCGCCCAGTTCGCCGGACTCGATGATTTTACGTGCTTCAATGACAGCCGGGTTCTGGATATAGATGAAACCGACCATAGAGATGGTGTTGTTTGCATTAACAGCATCCAGTGCTTTTTTTGCGTCGGCGCTGTCCATGCCTAACGGCTTCTCGCAGAAAATTGCCTTGCCTGCGGCCGCTGCTTTCTGAACCAGTTCTACATGGAACTGATTCGGCGTAGTGATCAGGACAATGTCAATCGAGGGGTCATTGATGGCATCATCAGGATTGGTGCTGTAACGGTGAAAACCATATTGTTCGCATACCTTCTTGGCCTGGTCCTCAATGGAATCTACAATCAGTTCCAACTCCGGAACAATATCAGTACCATAATGTTGCTGTACGTTGTGATATGCCAATGCATGGCTGGTTCCGATCCATCCTGCGCCGATAATTGCAATTTTGAATGTCCGCATAACCTGTTCTCCTTTGCAAAAAAAATTTATTTTTTTACCGGTACCGACTGTTTCGGAGCTGATAAGTTACATTTTCTGTAACGAGTTGATCAACACCCGATGCTTATACTATAATCTTCATCACATCAGATTTCTTCTATCATCTTGCCATATAGTATCATGATCTTGCCCAGATAGTATGCGGTAATTTGGGAGAGCAAACCTTGCTGTGCGAAGAATTTACCCTTAAAAGACGGCAATAGGACATACAAACAGCCCGCAATAGAGCATTGCGGGCTGTCTTGCAGGTTTGGTGACGGAACGTTACAGAAACCTGAAGTGGATCTGTGTACAGCTTGCCAGCAGAGCAAAAAGCAGCCGCCCGAAAAACGGACGGCCGCTTAGCGTGCATACAGAATATGCTGATTGTGAATGGGGAGGGCAGCGGTTTATTTGGTTTGAAAGAAACAGAAATGCTGTAAAAGCCGCGCTTATCCCAGCCGCCAATCGGCGCTCTGCTGCTGCAGTTCCACCATGTGGCGGAACAGGCCGCCGCGCGCCATCAGTGCAGCCGGTGCACCCTGTTCTGCAACCCGGCCGTCCGCCAGCACGACGATTTTGTCCGCCGCCTGCACGGTACGCATGCGGTGTGCGATCACGAGCACGGTCTTGCCGGCCAGCAGGCGGGAAAGCGCCTGCTGCACACGGGTCTCGTTCTCGACGTCCAGACTGGCGGTTGCCTCGTCAAGCAGCACGATGGGCGCATTTTTGAGCAGCGCCCGCGCAATCGAGATGCGCTGCCGTTCGCCGCCGGACAGCTTGGCGCCGTTTTCTCCGATGGGGGTGTCATAGCCCTGGGGCAGGCGCTGGACAAATTCGTCGCAGTTGGCGGCTTTTGCGGCCGCGCGCACCTCATCGTCTGTGGCGCCATGCTTGCCGAGGCGGATGTTTTCCATCACCGTGTCGTCAAACAGCACGACATCCTGAAATACCATCGAGTAATCGCGTAGCAGCACTTCGGGATCGACCGAGGCGATATCCACGCCGCCGACGCGGATCGCGCCCTTTGTCGCGTCCCACAGCCGTGCAGCCAGACGCGCGCAGGTGCTCTTGCCCGAACCGGACGGGCCGACCAGCGCGGTCACTTCCCCCTCTTTGGCGGTGAAGCTCACATCGTGCAGCACTTCCTTCTCGTCATAGGCAAAGCCCACATGGTCGAATACAATGTCATGGCCCTGCGGGGCAAAAGTCTCTGCACCTTCCGCAATGGGGGTCTCGTAAATCTCCATCATGCGGTCCGCCGACACCTGCGAGACGAACATCTCCGCGATCAGCGCCAGGCTCTGGTCAAAGGGCGCGTATACGCGGGTGATGACCAGCAGGAACAGGAACAGCAGCATGAAGTCGATGCGGCCTGCAAGGATCAGATTTGCGCCCACCAGAATGGTGGTTGCCACACCCATGCGCATGATGACGCTCGCGCCGTTGACAAACACGCCCGTGCCCAGTTCGCCGCGGATGGTAACCCGCTCGTGCTCGTCTATCTTGCGGTTTAGCCCTTCCAGATACCGCTCCTCCTGATTGGTCGCGCGGATCTCACGGACGTTTTCCAGCGCTTCCTGGATGCCGTCGGACACGCGCAACGCGGCTTTCTTGGTTCGCTCTGCTGCCCGGCTGGTCAGGCGGCGGCTGCCGAATAACAGGGCGAAGGCCACCGGCACGCCCCACAGGCAGGCGATTGCCAGCCGCCAGTCATACACCAGCAAGCAGACCGCAATGATTGCCGTGGAAATATATGCGCCGTACAGGTAGCCGAGCACATGCGACCAGACGTGCTCCATGCGGTTAACGTCGCCCATGATGGTCTCGGTCAGGTCGGCGAGGTCGCGCTTGCCAAAGTAGCCCAGCGGCAGCTTGCGCAGCCGTTCAGCAAGGCCCAGGCGCGTGGCGCGCACCTCGTTATACACCAGCCCGTAGGTCGCCTGATACTGCTGCACATGGGTGATCAGCGACAGGATGACAAACAGCACAACCAGCCCGAGGAACAGGGCGATGCCGGGCAGCGGCCCGCCGTCCGTCAGCACATCCATAAACTCCGCCATAAGCAGATACAGGATACCCATGCCGCCCATCACGACCAAGTTGACGATAACCGTCCAGAACGCGCCTTTTTTGGTGTTTTTCACGCCCTGATCGGTCAGCGCATACTTTCTCTGAAACTTGCGGGAGAACATTCACTCCGCCTCCTTTTCGCTGGTGATCTTCCATTGGACCGCCTGATTATAGTCGCGCCACATGCGGGCATACAGGCCGCCCGCCGCGATAAGCGTCTCGTGCGTGCCCTGTTCGGCCACGCGGCCCTGATCCAGGACAACGATTTTGTCCGCGCCCACAACCGTGGACAGACGGTGCGCGATCATGATAACCGTGCGGCCGCGAGTGAGCGCGGCAAAGGCCTTCTGGATGAGCACTTCGTTCTCGGGATCAGCGAATGCGGTCGCCTCGTCCAGCACGACGATGGGCGCATCCTTCAGGATCGCCCGGGCAAGCGCAATGCGCTGCTGCTCGCCGCCGGAGAGATAGGTGCCCTCCGAGCCGAGCTGGGTGTCGGCGCCGTCTGGCAGCTTGGCGAGGATGTCCCCGCACTGGGCAGCCCGCAGCGCATCCAGCACCTGCTCGCGCGTGGCGTCTGGGCGCGCTGCGCGCACATTTTCCAGGATGGACGCCTTGAACAGGCGGCTGTTCTGAAAAACAAAGGCCACCTGATCCATGAGCACGTGCGGGTCGATCTGCCGCACGTCCACGCCGCCGACCTCGACCACGCCGGAGGCAGCGTCCCAGAAGCGAGGGATCAGACTTGCGGCTGTGGTCTTGCCGCCGCCCGAGGGGCCGACAAGCGCCACGGTCTGCCCGGGCTCTGCGGTGAAGGAGACGTGGGAGAGGGCGGGGATTTCCGCACCGTCATAGGTAAAGCTGACGTCCCAGAACGCAACCTTGTTGCCGTGCGGCGTCTGCGGGTGCGCGGGTACCGGCAGGGTAGGGGCCTCCATCACCGGGGCGATGCGGCTGAGCGCCGCGCCCGCCAGCATAATACCGCTCGAGGCGAACATGATGCGGGCCAGCGCCGTGGAGATGATGGCGGAGAACACCGCGTAAAACACAAAATCCGTGACGAATCCGGCGAAATCGCCGGCCGCCAGCGCGCCGGGCGCCAGTAGCAGCGCCACCGGCACCAGAAAAACGAATGCGCCTTCAGTGAAGGTCAGATTGACAGACTGCGGCAAACGGCACACCTTGGCCTGATAATATGTCGCCTTGTCACTGTATTCGTCAATGGCCTGCTGGAACGCTTTGAAGGAATACACGGTCTGCTGGAAGATCTTAACCACCGGAATGCCGCGCACATACTCGGTGCCTGCCTTGGTGATGCGGTCGAGCGCTGCCTGATATTCCGCCATGAACTGGGCGTTTTTGCCGCCCATCATGGAGGCCATCGCGATGACCGAAATCACCGCCGCCAGCAGGCAGGCCGCGCCCATGCGCCAGTCGAACACAAACATCAGCACCACCATGGCCACGAACAGCACGATCGTGCCGACGATGTCCGCCAGGTTGTGCGCCAGCAGGGTTTCGGTGTCCGCCGCGGCTGCATCCAGCCGTCCGCGGATCAGGCCGGAGGCGTTGGCGTCAAAATAGCCGAGCGGCGCGCGCATCACATGGGCGATGCCCTGCTTGCGCATATTGGCCGCCGTGCGGAAAGCCGCCAGATGGGTGCACATCAGCCCCGCGAAATACAACACAATGCCGGCTGCCGCAAAGGCAAAAGCCAGCCAGCCGTACCGCATGACGTTTTGCGCCTGCGTCCAGTCCGGCGCTACGGTGATCAGATCCCGGGCGACCAGCCAGATGCAGATGTAGGGCGCCATGCTCAGCAGCATGGACACCGCCGACAGGGCAAGGCCGAGAAAGGTCAGCCCCTTGTGGCTGCCCGCATAGGCCAGCAGGACAGCCAGATCGCTTTTCTTTTTTTGTTTCACACAAAAAACCTCCCTTTTAGTTAGCTTAAGCTAACTTATATGCAAAAAAGACAGGAGCTACGCTCCCATCAATTTCAGCCAACCGGCGGTATAGAAATCCCGCAGCTGATCCACATAACGCAGCGCCTGCTCCCTGGGCATATCATGGATAACGATCTCAAAAATACCGTTAAACATGCCGCTGGCGATGATATGGCACAGCGAACGGTCGAGCACCGGCACATCGCGCCCCAGGCTGCGCAGCACGTCGAGATACAGCAAGGTATACTCCACCTCCTGCTCCACCATGTTATGGACAAAGTGCTCATACGAGGTTCCCTCCGCCCGACACAGCAGCAGCTTGACCGGCTCGCGGTGCGCGCAGATATAGTCCACCATCCAGTGGACACACTGGCTGGACTCCACGCCCATGTGATCGGGCTGCTCCTCGGCGGGCAGGGCGGCAAATGAGGTCTGCGCCTGCATGAAGCGGCCCATCAGCGCAGCAGCATGCGGCTCCACGATCGAAGCAAACAGCGCTTCCTTGCTCGAAAAATAGCCGTAGAACGCGCCCGTAGTCACGCCGGCATTTTTGACGATCTGCCGCAGCGAAGCCCCGCGAAAGCCTTTGTCCGAGAATTCCTCCAGCGCGGCCTGCTGGATTTTGTGTAAGGTGTCCGGTGTTTTTTCTTCCATGATTTGCTCCATATAACAGTGATATATAACAATGTTATAATAGGCCAAACAAGCGGTGCTGTCAAGGGGTGGCGGGTAATTTTTGAGAAAAAACAGCGCAGCCTGTGCAGCTGCAAACAGAAGCCCCCGCTTTCTGTCAGAAAGCGGGGACTGGGCTGCTGTGTACTGGGTCACCGCGTGGGGGCGCTGCCGCAGTGCTCCCTGCGGTATGCGGTGGGCAGCATGTGCGCCACATCGCGGAACGCGTTGGAGAACTTGCCCTGCGTGCCGTAGCCGACCTGCCGGGCGATTTCGGAAACCGGCAGATCGGTCTCCCGCAGCAGCTGCATGGCCTGCTGCACACGGTATTGCTTCATATAGGTGGCAATGGGCAGACCGTATACCGCCTTGAATACCGCCTTGAGTGTGGAGGTGTTGATCAGATACTGCCGGGACAGTTCTTCAATCGTAAAGCGTTGTGACAGATTTTCGGTCAGCTGCCGGTGGATCTGCTTGATCAGTTCGGTCTGCTCAGCGTGATACTGGGTCAGTGCCTGTGCGCTGGGCTGGAAGTCCATCAGGTAAAGCAGCAGTTCCTGCACCTTGAGCATGAGATAGGCCTGCCGGCGGCTGTCCGGCGCGGCATACAGCGGGGCGAAGATATGTTCGAGCGCCGGGCTTGCGGGGACTGCCGCCGGGCTGCCCGCACAAAGCGCAGCCTGCATGGCCTGCGCGTCAAATCCAGCTTGCTGCAAAGCGGCCGGGCAGTTCGCTGCCAGACGGGGCAGGTCCACTGAAATCGAAATCCCTGCCGCATAGCCCAGCGGGAACATCATCGCGGAGTCCGCGCAGCAGGCGGCGCTGTGGGCGGTTAGATCACCCGCGCCCAGATAAATCGCCGTGCCGCCCTGCATATTCCAGCCGACACGGCCGCTGCGGCAGTGGAACAGCTCGAGGATGGCAGGTTCGGCCGCATGGTGAAAGCGCACCTCCTGGGCGGAAAACACCGTATAAGACACGTTGGCGCCGGGGAATACGGCATAGGACGTGACCCGGCCCCTGCCGTCGGTTTGGGCGGAAAATTGTTCGGTCAGCAGCATGTGGTCCGGCCCCGCGGCGGGATGCTGGGTCAGCGCAACGCTGCCGGCGGGCACATCCGCCAGCAACTGCGCGATGCGGGGCTGTTCGGCGCGCTTCACGGCCGGTCTCCTTCTGGTGCAGTGCTGGTGGGGCAGGCAATCGCCATCAGCTGTTCGATCGTGCGGTGCAGCAGCCGGGCCTGGTCGGTTTGGGCCGCGGTATAATAGACCTCCTTGCCCGCCCGATGGCTGACGATCAGCCCCGCGGCCTTGAGTTGCTTGAGGTGGTGGGAAACCGCCGGGCTGCTCATGTCCACCATCGCGGAAAGGTTGATGACGCACTCCTCGCAGTGGCACAGCAGCCAGAAAATGCGGATGCGGCTGCTGTCGCCCAGTTGCTTGAAAATGTCTGCCAGCGTCCGGAAGTTTTCTGCGGGCATATCGGGCAGCGCCTGTTCAATCGGCTGCCCGTGGTCGTGCGGTAATGCGGTATTCGGCATGCGAGCTCCCTCCTGTAAACCTATCATACCACAGACGCAGGCGGTTGCAAATGGCACCCGCGGCAAAAAATCGGTGCCGCGCAGCCGAACAGAGCAAGGCAGCGCCGGTTTGTGCCCAAACAGAAGGACCTTTTACCCAAATGGCAGGATGTCCGCCGCAGGCATTGACGGCAGGCTAAAGCGTGCGTATGATGATATTACAGTTAAACAATGATTTAATTGTTTCAAATCAACCATCCATATTTGAGAGGAGTTTTCCGCATGAAAAAGACTTACAAAATCGAAGTAGACTGCGCCAACTGTGCCAACCTGATGGAGGATGCAGCGCGCAAGACCGCCGGTGTGCAGAGCGCTACCGTCAACTTCATGACCCAGAAGATGATTGTCGAGTTCGCGGAGGGACACGAGCCGAAGAACGTAATGCAGGACGTCTGCAAGGCCTGCAAAAAGGTCGAGCCGGACTGCGAAATTTTCCTTTGAGTGTAGCAGGAAGGACCGCCTTGGAAGCAGCTGCGGACAGGGCGGTTACGTTCCATCAAAGATTAAACGATTAAGCAAATAAGAAATAATAGAAAGGGGAATCAACGATGCAGGAACTGATTGTCAACCTTCTGCTCGTTGTGGTAGCGATTCTGGCGGCGGTGCTGCGCCTGATCGGGCAGCGCCCGAACAGCGGCATGACCAAAAAGCAGAAGGTGATGCTCTGGCGAATCCTTGCCGCGACCGTGCTTTTGCTGGTTTTGCAGGCACTGGGCAGCAGCGCGTTTGCGCAGCTTGGCGGCGCGGGACGCTGGGTGCGCCTAGCCTGCTATCTGATCGACTATGCGGTGATCGGGTATGACATCCTCAGAAAGGCCGCCAAGGGCATCCGCAACGGCCAGGTTTTTGATGAAAACTTTTTGATGGCGCTGGCCACGCTGGGCGCGCTGGCGTTGGCCGTATATGAAAACGGCGATTATCTGGAGGCCATTGCGGTCATGCTGTTTTATCAGGTCGGCGAGTGGTTCCAGAGCTATGCGGTCGGCAAGAGCCGCCGCAACATCAGCGAGCTGATGGACATCCGTCCGGACTATGCCAATATCGAGCGGGACGGCAAGCTGGAAAAGGTCGATCCGGATGAAGTGGCGGTCGGCACGGTCATTGTGGTCCAGCCGGGGGAAAAGGTGCCGATCGACGGCACAGTCGAATCGGGCGCCTCGACGCTCAACACCGCCGCACTGACCGGCGAGTCGCTGCCGCGCGAGGTGAAGGCGGGCGACGAGATCATCAGCGGCTGCATCAATATGACCGGCGTGCTTCGGATCAAAACAACCAGGGAGTTCGGCGAGTCCACGGTATCCAAAATTCTCGATCTGGTCGAGAACGCCTCGTCGCGCAAATCCAAATCCGAGGACTTTATCTCGCGCTTTGCAAAGATCTATACCCCGGCGGTATGCTATGCGGCGCTTGCGCTTGCCATCCTGCCCCCGCTGGTGTGCATGCTCGGCATGGGGCAGGCACCGGGCTGGGAAACCTGGATTTACCGCGCGCTGACCTTCCTCGTGGCAAGCTGTCCTTGTGCGCTGGTCATCAGCATCCCGCTCAGCTTTTTCGCGGGCATCGGCGGCGCGAGCAAGAGCGGCGTGCTCGTCAAGGGCTCCAACTATCTGGAGACCCTGTCCCAGACCAGAATCGTGGTCTTTGACAAGACCGGCACCCTGACCCAGGGTGTGTTCGAGGTCAACGGCATCCACCACAGCGAGATGGAGAACGCCAAGCTGGTGGAATATGCCGCGCTGGCCGAGTCTGCCTCCAGCCATCCGATCAGCAAGAGTCTGCAAAAGGCCTACGGCAGGGAGATCGACCGCAGCCGCGTTTCAGACATCCAGGAGATCAGCGGCAACGGCGTGCTCGCCAAGGTAGACGGCCACGCGGTCGCCGCGGGCAATGACAAGCTGATGGATCGCCTGGGCGTGCCGTACATCAGCTGCCACAGTGTCGGCACGATCATCCACATGGCGATCGACGGCCAGTATGCCGGCCATATTGTCATCTCGGACGTGGTCAAGCCGACCTCGGGGCAGGCGATCCGTGCGCTCAAGTCCGCCGGCGTGCGCCGGACGGTCATGCTGACCGGCGACGCGAAAAAGGTAGCCGACCATGTGGCGGCTGAGCTGGGTGTGGATCAGGTATACAGCCAGCTGCTGCCGGCGGACAAGGTCGAGAAGGTCGAAGCGCTGCTGGCGGAAAAGCCCGAAAAGGAAAAGCTCGCCTTTGTCGGCGACGGCATCAACGACGCACCGGTGCTGCGCCGCGCGGACATCGGCATTGCCATGGGTGCGATGGGATCGGATGCGGCCATTGAAGCGGCGGACGTTGTGCTGATGGATGACGACCCGATGCAGATTGCCAAGGCGATCAAGATTTCGCGCAAGTGCCTGCGCATCGTGTATCAGAATATCGTCGTGGCAATCGGCATTAAGCTGATCTGCCTGGCGCTGGTTGCTGTCGGACTGGCCAACATGTGGCTGGCGGTCTTTGCGGATGTCGGCGTGATGATCATCGCGGTGTTCAACGCGATCCGCGCGCTGTTTGTCAAAAATCTATGAGCACTGCTGTGCAGCAAGCAAGCGGTTTGCAGCCCGGCGCCCTGCCGCAGGGCAGGACGCTGGACGACCTGACGCAGCTGTTCAAGGCGCTGGGCGACCCATCGCGCGTCCGGATCATGTTCCGGCTGTTTACTGCGGAAGCCTGTGTCAGTGAGATTGCGCAGGCGGTGCAGTTGTCCGGTTCCGCGGTTTCTCACCACCTGCACATCCTGCGGATGAACGGGCTGGTACAGCGGCACCGGCGCGGCAAGCGCATCCTGTATCAAATGGACGACGCGCACGTGCGCGCGATCCTGGCACAAGGCTGTGACCATATTCGTGAGAAACAGAACGGAAGGCAGACAGAATCGTGCCGCCGATGAAAAACAGGACCCGGAAACCCCATCACAAGTGGGTGTTTTCGGGTCATGCCTGTTTCATGGACCCCAGGCAGCAGATGTGGAATTATCCATGCCGAAAATGTATGAAAAAAGATATAGGATAGGTATTAGACATCGGTTAAACGCTATTTTATAATGGAAACAGGAAGGGATTTGTAAAAAAGCCGGTTCCGCTTGTTCGGCAGACCGGCACAACGGAAACAGGAGGCGGCACAGATGAAACAAGCACTTTCCTTTCTTTTGACACTCGCCATGCTATGCACCTTAGCGGCGTGCGGCAGCGGGAGCGAGGCGGAACAGACGCCGCTGAACAGCGGGCAGGCGGCATCGGACACAGCTGAGGCGGCACAGGAGGCCGGGCAAGAGGGCAAGGTGCTGGTCGCGTATTTCTCATGGGCGGATAATGCCGCCCTGACGGACGACGTGGATGCAGTTACGTCCCCGAGCGTGGTCTCGCCGGGCAATGTGCAGCAGCTTGCAGGCTGGGTGCAGCAGGTGACCGGGGGCGACCTGTTCGCTATCCAGGTTACCGACCCTTATCCGAGTGATTGGGATGCCTGTCTGGAGCGTGCCAATGAAGAGCGCGGCGCGGATGCCCGCCCGGCGCTGACCGCACATGTGGACAATATCGATCAGTACAGCACGGTGTTTCTCGGCTACCCCAACTGGTGGTACGGCGTGCCGATGCCGCTGCTCAGCTTTTTGGAGCAAAACGACCTTTCGGGCAAGCAGGTTTATCTGTTCTGCTCGCATGGCACAGGCGGGCTGGCAAACAGCGTGGAGCAAATTCGCGCGGCAGCGCCGGACGCGGCGATCTCGGACGACATCTTCGACTGTTTTGAAGAAGAGGCAGCCGGTTCCCAGCAGGCGGTGCAGGATTGGGTGCGCAGCCTGGGCTTCGGCGCGTCAGAAAACGCAGAGGACAGCGCGCGGCAGATCGCTGTGCATGTGGGAGACGATACGATAGTCTGTGCACTCAACGACAGCAGCGCTGCGGATTCCCTGTATGCACAGCTGCCGCTGACTGTTGCAGTGGAGGATTACAGCGACAACGAGAAGATCTTCTATCCGCCATCGGCTCTCGACACTGCGGATACGCCGCCCGCACAGGGCGGGGCGGGCACGCTGGCCTATTATGCGCCCTGGGGCGACGTAGTGTTTTTCTACGGCGATTACAGCGAAAATCCGTCCCTGTACGCACTCGGTCAGGTGGTATCCGGCGCGGAGCGGATCGAGGCGATGTCCGGCACGATCACAATCGAAGCAGTTGCATAACGAGCCGCATCACACAGAACGAAAGAATTGGATTGAAAAAATGGATAACCCTTTTGCTGGCCATGACCATGGTGCTGGGCCTGACCGCGTGCAGCGGGACAGCCGCATCGGAAAACAGCAGCGCGCAAACGCCCAGTGCACCGGAAGAAACATCTGCCGAAGCGCAAACGACAGCGCCTTCCGCGGCGGCGGACAGCAGCACGCTGATCGCTTATTTTTCCTGGTCGGGCAACACCGCGCAGATGGCGCAGATGATTGCGGACGAGACCGGCGGCACGCTGTTTGAGATTCAGCCGGCAACGCCCTATACGGAGGATTATGACACATTGCTGGACGTGGCGCAGCAGGAACAGGCGGAAAACGCCCGTCCGGCGCTCGCCGCGCAGGTGGAGAGCTGGGACAGCTATGACGTGGTCTTTGTGGGCTATCCCGACTGGTGGGGTGACGCGCCCATGCTGATCTATTCTTTCCTGGAAGCCTATGACTGGCAGGGAAAAACACTCATTCCGTTTTGCACAAGCGGCGGCAGCGGCTTTGGCCGCAGCCTGGATCAGCTGGCGGACAGCGCCCCGGGCGCGGAAATTCTGGAGGGCCTGCATATCAATGGTGACAGCGTTGCAGATGCGGCGGACGAAGTCGCATCCTGGATTGCCGGCCTGCCGCTGGCATGACCGGACAAAGAGGAGAGAGGACTGTGCCCAAAGCCATGGCAAAGATTATCCTGGACGTGCTGATGACGCTCGCCCTGTTGTTTCTGATGGGTTATCCGTTCTGGGGAGATGCCCTGCACGAATGGGCGGGTGTGGGGATGCTGGTGCTGTTCCTCGCACATCATATCCTGAACGGCAGCTGGCATAAAAACCTGTTGCATGGGCGGTATCCGCCGTTCCACGTGCTTATGACGGCAGTGGATGCGCTGCTGCTGCTCGCCATGCTCGCGCTGATGGTGAGCGGGATCATGCTGTCCAATCACGTTTTTGCGTTTCTCGACCTGCACGGCGGTTTGTCATTTGCGCGCCTGCTGCACATGGCGGGTTCTTATTGGGCCTTTGTGCTGACGGCGCTGCACCTTGGCCTGCACTGGGCCATGATCCTGCAGCGGCTTGGGCGTGCCCTGCACCGTGGTCAGGCGGGCAAAACCTGCCGGACCCTGCTGCGGCTGGCTGGCGCGGCCGTTGCGGTGTATGGGCTGACTGCGTTTTTCCGCCGCGGTCTGCCAACCTATTTGTTCATGCAGACACATTTTGTGTTTTTCGATTTCAGCGAACCGATTGCACTGTTTTATGTGGATTATCTGGCCATGATGGGCGCATTTGTATTTCTCGCCCATTATGCGGGACGGCTGCTGCAAAAAATATCGGCAAAACAGAAAAACGCCCGCTGAGCGGACGGATAAGCAATGCGCAGGGACGTGCGGCTTTGGCCGGACAGTCCCTGCGCATTTACGTATGGATCGGCTGGCTTGAAGCATGGTGGGCGGGCCTCTGTCTATTTCTGCTGTGTCACCCTACGGCGCAAGGACATTGCCTGTGGTCATGTAAATTTGCGGTCGTACAGCAGTGCGGCGATCAGGACCACCAGACAGGAGCCTGCATTGTGCACGAGCGCCCCGGTGGTCGGGGTGAGCAGCTCGAGCAGCGAAAGCGCGATGGCGGCGGCATTGATGCACATGGACAGTGTGATGCTCAGCTTGATGGTGGCAACCGTGGCGTTGGACAGGCGCTTGAGATAGGGGATTTTGGAAATATCATCGCTCATCAGCGCGATGTCCGCCGCCTCTACGGCGATATCGCTTCCCATGCTGCCCATCGCCACGCCAACGTCCGCCGTTTTGAGTGCGGGCGCATCGTTGACCCCATCGCCGATCATACACACGGTGTGTCCATCCGCTTGCAGCTGTTCGAGATGCCGGACTTTTTCCGCGGGCAGCAGCCCGGCGTGTACCGCCGTGATACCCGCTTGCGCGGCAAAATACGCGGCGGTTTGCGGATTATCCCCGGTGAGCAGCACCGCATCTGTGTGCATCCCGCGCAGGCGGGAGACCATCTCCCGGGCCGCCGGGCGCAGCACGTCGGACAGAGCGATCACGCCGATGCACTGCCCGTCCCGCGCGACCAGGATGGATGCTTTGCCCGCGGCGCGCAGCGGCTCCAGCTGTGCGCGGACGGGTGCCCCGATGTGAATTCCATGCGCCAGCAGATAGGCCTCGTTGCCGCAGAGCAGCTCGCTGCCTGAAACGGATGCGTAAACGCCCCGCCCGGCCTCCATCCGAAAGGCATCCGACGGCGCGACCGGCAGGCCGCGCGTTTGGGCGCAGTCGACGATTGCCTTCCCAAGCGGATGCTCGCTCTTGCCCTCCGCGCTGGCCGCCAGTGTGAGAAGCTCGTTTTCTGTCATGCCGGGCTGCAGCGGGATCACATCGCTGACCGCCAGCCGTCCATAGGTCAGCGTGCCGGTCTTGTCAAACGCGATGGTGTCCACCTTTCCCATCTTTTCCAGCGCTTCACCGGACTTGATGATCACACCGTGCTTGGTCGCCTGCCCGATGGCAGCCATGATTGCTGTGGGCGTCGCCAGCACCAGGGCGCAGGGACAAAACACAACCAGCACGGTCACAGCGGTTACGATATGCCCGGTAAACACATAAGCGCCGATCGCAATGAGCAGCGCCGCCGGGACCAGCCAGCTGGCAGCCCGGTCCGCAATGCGCTGCATGGGCGCCTGCTTGTTTTCCGCTTGCTGCACCATGCGGATGAGCTTTTGCAGCGAGCTGTCCTCGCCCACCCGGGTCGCTGTGATGTCGATCGAACCAAAGCGGTTGATGGTGCCGCAGAATACGGTATCCCCTGTACTTTTGTCCACCGGCAGGCTTTCCCCGGTCATGATCGACTGATCCACCGAGGTCTCGCCGCTGCGGATGGTAGCGTCCACCGGGATGGTCTCGCCGGGCAGAATGCGCAGCACATCGCCGCGGCGGATCGCATCAGCGGGGATGATTTCTTCACGGCCGTCCCGGATGCGGCGCCCCTGCGTGGGCGCGAGCCGGATGAGACTGTGCAGCCCCTTTTTGGCGCGGTTGGTGGTCGCCTCCTCAAGCAGTGCGCCGATCGCCATGATGAAAGCCACCTCGCCGGCGGCAAACAGATCGCCAATGGCGATGGCTGCAAACATGGCAATGGAAATCAGCAGCGCGGAGGAGATTTTGCTGATGCCGGGATTGTGGACGATGCGCCACACCGCGAGATAGAGCAGGGGAATGCCGCTGATGACCACAGTCACCCAGGCGGGGTCGATCGGGAAAACGGCGAGCGACGGCGGGCTATCCCATCCCGCTGCCAGATGCGGGATCAGGTCAAACAGCAGGAAAACGCCGGCCACAATGGTCATCGGCAGACCAGCCAGACAGTCGTTGATCTTTTTGAGCATGAAAATCCCTCCCAAAGCGCCGCCCGGCCCGGCTTGACATGCGCGGCGCCGCGGCATACAATAGATAAGAAAGCAAACACTTTGTTCGCTTTTATTGTATCGAATTGCGCAGTGGCGCACAACGGATAATTCGCGCAGGCTGTATCTTAGGGAACAGTTTGGACAAAATGTTCGGGAGGGAGCAGGATGGACCGGCGCCAGCAAAAGACAAGGGCCGCGATTCTGGCAGCGTTCAGCGCGCTGCTGGCCGAGCGGAGTTACAACAAGATCACGGTGCAGCAGATCATTGACCGGGCCAATGTCGGCCGGACCACATTTTACGACCACTTTGCAACCCGGGATGACCTGCTCAAAACGCTCTGCCAAGAGCTGTTCGGCCATATCATCGAAACCGCGGCGGACCGCACGCATACGCACGGCCTGTCGATGGAGGGGAATGCGCCGCATTCGGTATTCTGTCACCTGCTGCAGCATCTGCAGGAGAACGATAATAACATCCTGGGCCTGCTGACCTGCGAGAGCAGCGAGGTGTTCTTGCGGTACTTCAAGGACAGCCTAAACGATCTGATCCAGGCGCAGTTTATCGCCCCGGATCAAGGCTGCGGTGCTGGCAGCGCGCCGCCGCGGGATTTTCTGGTCAACCATATCTCGGGCAGCTTTGTCGAGATGGTGCTCTGGTGGCTCAAGGGCGGCGCAAAACAGACCCCGGAGGAACTGGACCGGTATTTCCGCGCGGTGATCGAGCCCGCGCTGCTGTATTTGAAGCCGGGGACATAAGCCGCCGCCCGCCGCGTCCCGGCGTTTTTTCGCAAGGAAACGCTATCCGCGCGGCAAAAAATCTGGTATACTGTTGCCAGTAAATCATACAATCAGGGGAAGTGTTGATCCATGTTTTTGATGAATACACCGATCGAGATCCACGGTGTTGCGCTGAAAAACCGTCTGGTCATGCCGCCGATGGCGACAGCCAAATCCGACCCGGACGGCCGTGTTACGCCCGAGATCATCGGTTATTATGACGAAAAGACCGCGGGCGGCTATATCGGCCTAGTCATCACTGAGCACTGCTTTGTCTGTCCGGAGGGCAAGGCGGCCAAGGGACAGATGTCCATGTCGCGGGACAGCGATGTGGACGGGTTGGCAAAGGTTGTGGATACCATCCACAAGAACGGCTGCAAGGTGATGGCGCAGATCAACCATGCGGGCGCGGCAGCGTCCAGCACGGTGACCAGCCTGCCCGTGCTGGCCCCTAGCCCGGTGCAGTCGCCTAAGGGCGACAGCGTGCCGCAGGAGATGACCCATGAAGATTTGCAAAAGGTCGTACGCGACTTTGCAGCTGCTGCGCGGCGTGCTAAGGAGGCCGGCTTTGACGGCGTGGAGATCCACTCGGCGCATGGTTATCTGCTCAACCAGTTCTATTCGCCGCTTGCCAACCACCGCACGGATGAATACGGCCCGGGTTCGATCGAAAGCCGTGTCAAGCTGCATCTCGAGGTGATTCAGGCGGTGCGCGCGGCAGTCGGATCGGACTATCTGGTTGCGCTGCGCCTGGGCGCGGGCGACTATATGGACGGCGGCAGCACGGCAGCGGACGGCGCGGCGGCAGCGCGCCTGTTCGAGCAGGCGGGGATCGACCTGCTCGACATTTCGGGCGGCATCTGCGGCTATATCCGGCCGGGCGTGACTGGGCAGGGCTATTTCAGTGATCTGACCGAGGCGGTGAAATCCGCGGTCAGCCTGCCGGTGATCCTGACCGGCGGCATTACGGAGATTGACGCAGCCGAAACGCTGCTCGAGCAGGGCAAGGCCGATCTGATCGGCGTAGGCCGCGCGATGCTCAAGGATTCCAGCTGGGCGAAAAACGCCATGCTGTCCATCAAGGGAAAATAAAGCGGGTTCATTGGCGAAAGGGTGTCCGCAGCGCTTGCGCTGCGGACACCCTTTCCGTCTGCCGGGCACCGGACGTGCCGCGAAAAAGCTAAGTCGCCCCGGCTGGAAAGATGGAGAAATCGCAAGCCGAAATCAGCAGCATCCGCCAAAAAACAGGGCTCGCGGCGAAGGGCCGAAAGACGGAAAATATGCAGCTCTATGCGGTTCGAATGGGCTGCTTTTTTCATAAAAACAGCCCGCAGCCGAGGAAAAGGTGAATATATATAGTCTGCATGAAAATTGCCGATTTCTGCTTTTGTAACGTGTAGTATCGCCGTTCCAATTGAAAAAATATCAAATTGACAAATCTGAACAAAGGGAATACAATCTGAAATCGGGAATGAAAAAGGAAACAGCATGAACAAACAAGCAGAGGGGTGCATAAATGTGCAGACAAAAGTTTTTTCCAAAGATGCTGTTTTGGTGCTGGTAGCCAGCTTCTTTTATATGTCCTGCCCGATGATTGTCACACCGATCATTACAGGGTTTACAGGTATGCTGGGCGGCACCGGCTTTGTGATGGGCGTCATCGGCGGACTGGTCAATCTGGTTTCGCTTGGCTGCCGTCCGGTGGCAGGCAATCTGGCGGACAAGATGGACGAATACCATCTGGCGCTGGCGGGTTCGGGGCTGATGCTGATTGGCTGCATCGGGTACTGCGTGGCGCCGTCCATCCTGATTCTGGTGCTCGCGCGGGTCATCAACGGCATTGGTTATGCCTGTTGCTCGGTCAGTATGTCCACCTGGCTGTCCATTCTGCTGCCCAAGGATAAGATCGGTTCCGGCATGGGGCTGTATGGCACGGTGCAGGCGCTTGGCATGGCGGTTGCGCCGGCCTTTGGCATTAAAATCCAAAGTATGTTTGGCTATCGCGCGGTATTTGCCGTGGCGGTGCTGTTTGCGCTGGTCACTATTTTGGTCACGCTGCTGATTCGGAACCACGGCATCGAGGATCACAGCGGAGAGGAACCCCGCCGGAAAGGCCTTCAGATCATCGACGGCAAGGTTGTGCCGATCGCGCTGATCGTGATGCTGTTTACCATTCCATATCTGGCTACCCAGTCTTTTTTGATCTCCTATGTGGAGAAGAAAGGGATTGCGGTGGATACCGCGCTGTTTTTCCCGCTGTATGCGGTTGTGCTGGTCGCACTGCGGTCGGGGTTCCGCAACTATTTTGATAAGGTCCCGTACCGCAGATTTCTGTTTATCAGCATGGTCAGCTCAGTGCTGGCGCTGCTGTCGCTCAACTTTATGACATCCGACCTGCTGATGATCGCGGCAGCGGTCTTTATGGCAGGGGGCTACGGGATCATGTGCTCGGTTTCTCAGGCGGGGGCCATCCTGCTGGCCGGACCGGGGCGGCGCGGCATTGCAAACAGCACATACTATGTCGGCATCGACCTTGGTGCGGCGCTGGGTGCGATCATCGGCGGTATTCTGTATGGTTCGGTGGATATCAACCTGTTCTATGTTGTTTTGCTGCTGTGCCCGGTGCTGTGCTTTGTCACCTATCTGGTGTTCCGGAAGGAACTGCGCGCGGTTTAATCGCTGCCGCGGTGCGGTGAAGCAATAAAAAACGCGGCGGACCGATGTGTTTCGGTCCGCCGCGCGGTCTTTTATGGCAGGCATTTGGCGCCGATGCAGGGAAATGACGGTTATGTCTCGCTGCACGCAACGCAGAACCCGTGTCCCACAGCGACAAATGCGGGCTGAATGGTCAGCAGCAACTGCTGCAGCGCGCGCAGCCGTGCGCCGTCCGGCACGCGGTCCGGGCCGATGGCCGTTACCTCGTCCTGCCAGCGGCCGGGCATGACCTGCCCGCAGCCGTTGCCACGGCGCTGCATCAGGTCCGCGCTGTAAAAGATGCCGCTGTTCTGCTCAAAGCACACCAGACCATCCTGCAGGTGCACCTCGGCAGGATAACGGATAAAGCGCAGGTCGAGCGCGCCGTCCCGCAGGGGCGTGTCCGGTGCGCCGGTCAGGATGCGGCCGGTATAGCCAAAGCCGGGCAGCTCGCGCGCACAGCGGCGAGCAGACCACGGTCACCGCCGGATAGGCCCGCAGAAAGACCGCAAGGCCGCCGCATTCGTCCGACTCCATGTGCGAGACGAAAATATATCCAAGCGGCCTGCCCGCGAGGATTTCCTGCACCTGCGGCAGGATCTGTTCGGCCTGCTGCATGGTGCCGGAGGCGAACAGCACCGCCGGCTCCGTGCACAGCAGATATTGGTGAATGGTGAAGTCCAGCGGCGGGATGTATGTGGAAAACTGATACAGATGGGGATAAACCGGTTGCATAAAGCAAACTTCCTCTCTTGCCCGTCCGGTGGGGCGGGATTATAATAAAAGCAACATTTGTCTCTTAAAATTATAGCGCATCGGGCGATGGATGCAATGGTCCGCCCACAAATTGCGACACCGGGGGAGGGATTGTTGCTTTTATGAGAAGAAAATCGACCACAAGCGGCATGATGATGGACTACATCGCCCAGGCGCTTTTGCAGCTGATGGAGACCGCGCCGTTTGCCGCAATCACCGTGCAGCAGATTGCGGCACGGGCGGGCGTCAACCGTTCCACCTATTACCGGCACTTTTCCGGCAAGGAGGACGTGCTGCTGCACTACCTCGACCAGCTGATGACCCGCTATGAGGCAGCGCTGCCCGCAGCGCAGTTTGCCGGTCTGCAGCCCTATCTGGAAGCGCAGTTTGCGTTTTTCTATCAGTACAAAACCCAGCTGCTCACGATCTATGACAGCGGGCAGATCCTGCTGTTCCTGCAGGTGCTGAACCGGCACCTGCGCTCGGTCCCGGATCTGGAACATGCGAACCTGCTGGAGAAATGCCGCACCGCGTACCACATCGGCGGTATTTTTAACAACTACCTGCTCTGGCTCGAGCGGCGTATGCAGGACAGCCCGCAGGATATGGCCGCGGCTGCGGCGCGCATCCTGCCGCAGGGCTTTACGCCGTTTCTGCTGCGCTGAGCACAGGCCGGCGCCGACAGTCAGACAAAAGCGCTCCCCGCACTCGTTCGGATGCGGGGAGCGCTGTTTTATCTGCTTGTGCGGGGCGGCTTGGGAACCGGCTGGCAGCCCATCTCGTGCCGCAGCCAGTACAGCAGCATGCCGACGACATAGTCCTGCTGTTCAGGGGTGAGTGCGGTGCCGGCCGGTATCTTGTGCCACTTGGCCAGACAGCCGCGGCAGCAGCAGGCGGTCGCGTGCTGCGCGATGAACACCGGATGGCCGCGCATCGGGGTCTGCCTGCCGTCGTTCGGGATGACCGCCGGGGCAAGCCGCTGTGCGACAAAATCCGCAGCATGGCGGCGGATGGTATCCCAGCCCTTGTCGCAGATATACTGCCGCTCGCGCAGGCCCAGATGAAAGCGGCTGCGAAACCGCGAGCGGGACAGAAGCACCAGCATACGGGCGTATGCGGCCGCGGGATCGGTTTGCGGCATGGGGCGCGCCTCCTTTCGTGGATATCTTTATTGTAGCGCAGCGGGCCAAAAAGCGCAAGCTGCCCCAAAATACGGCTGAAACACAAATTGTTCTTGCTTTTTCCAGCAAAGTAAGGTAATCTAATGGAAATATCCAAGAGCGGAACAGATAAGGGGGGCGCACATGAAAAAGGTGCTGGAAGTCTGCGTGGATTCAGCCGAATCCGCGGTGCGGGCGGCGGCGGGCGGCGCGACGCGCCTGGAACTGTGCGCCAATCTGGTAATCGGCGGCACGTCGCCGGATGAGGATTTGTTCCGCATGGTGCGTGAGCGGGTGGACATTCCGGTCCGCGTGCTGCTGCGGCCGCGGTGCGGGGATTTCCTGTATACGGACGATGAATTTGAACTGCTCCGGCGGCAGGTTCGGCGCTTTGCCGCGCTCGGCGCGGATGGCGTGGTGATCGGTGTGCTGCGGCCGGATGGGATGCTGGACGAGCCGCGCATGGCCGAACTGATCGCGCTGGCGGGCGGCTGCGGTGTGACGCTGCACCGCGCGTTCGATGTGTGCCGCGACCCGTTTGCGGCGTTGGAAGCCGCGCGGCGGTTGGGCGTGGACACGATCCTGACCGCAGGCCAGCAGGCCAGCTGCGTGGACGGGGCGGATCTGCTGCGCGAGCTGGTCGCGCAAAGCGGCGGCGCGCCGCAGATCCTGGTGGGCGCGGGGGTCAATGCGGCTGTGATCCGTGCATTGCAGCCGCTGACCGGCGCGTGCGCCTTCCATCTGTCCGCCAAGCGGGTGGAGGACAGCGGGATGCAGTTTCGCCGCGAAGGCGTGCCGATGGGGCTGCCCGGCCTGAGCGAGTTTGCGGTCTGGCGGTGTGACGAGGCCGCGGTCCGCGCGGCGCGGCAGTCGCTCGACGCGTGCTGCGGCGCATAAAAGGAGGAGAGAGGACATGACGATCGACAAGGTGCTCAACAACAATGTGGTGATCTCGCACGACGAAAACGGGGCGGAGGTCGTGCTGATGGGCCGCGGGCTGGCCTTTGGCCGGCGCGCGGGCGACCCGGTCGCGGCGGAAAAGGTGGAAAAGCGCTTTACCCTGCACTCGGACCAGCTGTCCAGCCGGTTCCAGCAGCTGGTGACCAGCATCCCGCTGGCGCATTTCATGATGAGCGAGCGCATCATCAACCACGCCAAGCTGTCGCTCGGCAAGGAGTTGTCGGACAGCATTTATGTCACGCTGCCCGATCATATTTCGGCCGCGGTCGAGCGCTACCGGCAGGGCCTTGTGCTGCCCAACCCGCTGCTGTGGGACATCCGGCAGTTTTATCCGGACGAGTATCAGGTCGGCATGGAGGCCTGCCGCATTGTGCTTGAGGAGACCGGTGTCGCCTTTGCGGAGGACGAAGCAGGCTTTATTGCGCTGCACTTTGTCAATGCGCAGGTGGGCGGCGAGATCCGCGACGTGTACGACATGACCTATCTGATGCAGGCAGCGTTCCGCATTGTGCGCGCGGTATATGGCACGGAGCCGGACAGCGGCACGCTGGACTATTTCCGCTTTGTCACCCATCTCAAGTTTTTCGCGCGCCGCATTGTCACCGGCCAGAACTACGGGGACGGGGATGCGGACCTGCTCGATGTCGTGTGGTATAAATATCCCCGCGCATTTGACTGCGCGCGTAAAATATGCAGCTATGTACAGCAGGAAAAGAAATTTCATTCGGGCAAGGATGAGCTGCTGTACCTGACCATCCACATTGCGCGCGTGATGGAAAAGGGCGCGTGACCGCGAAAAGCCCGGCGATGCCGCCGGGCTGCATATTTTTGCATCGCTTGCGGAAAATGATGAATAAATATCGAATTTTGTATGAAGCTACAAAATTTTACTGGTTTTTTCAGGAGGAATGCCGGGAGAAAAAGGCTTGAACGAATGTAAAAATTCTGTTAAAATACAATCAACAAGTCAATAGACGTTCAATTTTGTTGGATTGTTACCGCTTCGGCGGGCAAAACCAGATTTCTCGCAGGTCATCTATGTGGATGGGTCTCAGATTGTGTGCTGCGGAGAAATTTGGTTTTTTATTTTTTCAGAGAAAATTCTACCGGTCAAAAGGAAGTGACGCCATGTTTGGCAAACTGAAGGGATTGTTCGGCGGCGCGTCCGGCATCTGGATCGCCGCACCGGCTGCGGGCCGCGTGATGCCGCTCGCGCAGGTGCCCGACCCGACCTTTGCGCAGGGCATCCTGGGCAAGGGCGCGGCGATCGAGCCGTCGGAGGGGCGCATCACCGCACCGGCGGACGGCACGATCGACATGATGTTCGACACCGGCCACGCGGTCAGTATGACCACGGCCGAGGGCGCCGAGCTGCTCATCCATGTGGGGATCGACACAGTCCAGCTCAAGGGGCAGCACTACAAGGCGTGCTGCAAAAACGGCGATACGGTCAAAAAGGGCGACCTGCTGATCGAGTTCGACCCGGCGGCCATCCGCGCGGCGGGCTACCAGACCGTGACGCCCGTGATTGTCTGCAATGCGGACCGCTACGCCGAGGTGCGCACGGACGCCGCGGGCACGGTCGAGGCGGGCGACACCCTGCTGACGCTCATCGAAAAGTGAGCGCCATCCGGTTTCATTTCGCCCCGCTGGGGCGGTGAAATACAGGCGTCCGGCCCGGTTCGGCTCCGGGGCGGGCGCAAGCTACACAGATGCCGCGGCTTAACGCGGCGCAAGACAAAGAGGAGGGGAATATCCTTATGTTAAAGTATTTGCAGAGACTGGGCAAAGCCCTGATGCTGCCGGTAGCCTGTCTGCCGATTTGCGGTATCCTGATGGGCATTGGCTACGCACTCGCGCCCGGCGCGATGGCAGCCGGCGGTGACTACGCCACCAGCGGCGCGGCCTATACGATCGGCTTTTTCCTGATCAAGGCCGGCGGCGCGCTGATCGATAACATGTCCTGGCTGTTCGCAGTCGGCGTTGCGGTCGGCATGGCCAAGGATAAGGACGGCACGGCGGGCCTCGCCGGTCTGGTATCCTGGCTGATGATCACCAAGCTGCTCGATCCCGCCGTCGTGGCGACGCTGAGCGGCATCGCGGTAGAGAACGTCGACCCGGCGTTCAGCAACATCCAGACCCAGTTCATCGGCATTCTGGCCGGCCTGATCGGCTCAGCGTGCTACAACAAGTTCAAGGACACCAAGCTGCCCGACTGGCTGTCGTTCTTCTCGGGCAAGCGCTGTGTCGCCATCATCACGGCGGTCATCTCGATCATCGTTGCGGCGATCCTGTTCTTCGTGTGGCCGGTGGTTTACGGCGCACTCGTCTGGGTTGGCGAGCAGATCCTGTCCGCGGGCGCGATCGGCGCAGGCATCTATGCGTTCCTCAACCGCCTGCTCATCCCGTTCGGCCTGCATCACGCGCTCAACAACGTGTTCTGGTTCACCACCTTCGGCATTGGCGACCTGAACAACTTCTGGGCGGGCCTGACCTCGGCCGACGTGGGTTACAGCCTTGGCATGTACATGTCCGGCTTCTTCCCCTGCATGATGTTCGGCCTGCCGGGCGCGGCGCTGGCGATGATCCACTGCGCCAAGTCCAACAAAAAGAAGATCGCCATCGGCCTGGTCGGCTCTGCCGCGATCTGTGCGTTCGTCTGCGGCGTTACCGAGCCGTTTGAGTTCGCGTTCATGTTCCTGGCGCCCGCCCTGTACGTTGTTTATGCCCTGCTGTACGGCATTTTCACGGTCATCACCGTATCCCTCGGCTTCCGCGCGGGCTTCTCGTTCTCCGCGGGCCTGACTGACCTGATCTTCTCCTCCACCCTGCCGGCGGCGCAGAAGACCCTGCTCATCATCCCGCTGGGCATTGCGGCGTTCATCGTGTTCTACATCGTCTTCCGCTTTGCGATCACCAAGTGGGATCTCAAGACCCCGGGCCGCGAGGATGACGACGACACCGCGGCGCAGGATGCAGGCGCGACCCTGGCGAACAACGATTACACCACTGTGGCCGCCACCGTGCTCGAGGGCCTGGGCGGCGCGGACAACATCGCTGTGCTCGATAACTGCATCACCCGCCTGCGCATCGAGGTAAAGGATTACACCCAGGTGGACGAAAAGAAGATCAAGTCTGCGGGTGTTGCGGGCGTCATGCGCCCGTCCCAGACCACGGTACAGGTCATCATCGGCACCAAAGTCCAGTTCGTAGCCGACGAAATGGCAAAGATGCTCAAGTAACAGACACCATCACGCATTGTATTCACCTTGCGCTCCGCGCAGAGAGAAGGGCGGGCGAAAGCCCGCCCTTTTTCTTCCGGCAGCCGTCCCTGCCGGGCCTGTCCCGCAGGGGCGGGCAGTGTGCACCCGGCGGCGCGCCGGATGCGCAGTGCCTGCCGCTGTGCGGCTTATCCATCCGAAATGATCATCCAGAGAGGTGCTTTTTATGAAAATCATCCGCGCAAAAGACTATGCCGATATGAGCCGCAAGGCGGCCAACATCATCTCCGCGCAGGTCATCCTCAAGCCGGACTCCGTGCTCGGCCTGGCGACCGGCTCGTCTCCGATCGGCATTTACGAACAGCTCATCAAGTGGTATCATAAAGGCGACGTGGACTTCGGCGCGTGCACGACCTTTAACCTGGACGAGTACCGCGGCCTGACCCCGGACCACGACCAGAGCTACCATTACTTCATGCACAAGAACTTTTTCGACCATGTCAACATCCCGGAAGCGCGCATCAACCTGCCGGACGGCGCGCAGCTGGACATCGAGCGCGAGTGCGCGCGCTATGACGCGGCCATCCGCGCGGCGGGCGGCATCGACCTGCAGCTGCTGGGCATGGGCGTCAACGGCCATATCGGGTTTAACGAGCCGGACGAGTATTTCTCCAAGGGCACGCACTGTGTCGACCTGACCGAGTCGACCATCGAGGCCAACAAGCGCTTTTTCGCCTCGGCGGACGATGTGCCGCGGCAGGCGTACACGATCGGCGTGCAGACTATCATGCTTGCGCGGCGCATTGTGCTGGTGGTTTCGGGTGAAAACAAGGCGGACATTGTGCGCGAAGCATTTTTCGGTCCGGTCACGCCGCGCGTGCCGGCGACCATTTTGCAGCTGCATACCGACGTTTCGGTCGTGGCGGACGAGGCCGCACTGAGCAAATGCGGCGACCTGCTGTAACACAAAAGAAGGCGATTGCATGGAATACAAAAATTTGAAAATTTACCAGCCGGACGGCACCTTCCGCACGGGCGGGCTGTGCATCGCGGGCGACCGCATTGCGGCGGCCGCGCCCTCTGCCGCGGCGCAGGATATGGGCGGGCTGTATGCCGTGCCCGGCCTGGTGGACCTGCATTTTCACGGCTGCGTGGGTTATGACTTCTGCGACGGCACGCAGGAGGCGATCTCCGCCATCGCACACTATCAGGCAAAAAACGGCGTTGCGGCGATCTGCCCCGCGACCATGACCTATCCCGAGGAAAAGCTGGCCGGCATCGCGCAGGCCGCCGCAGCCTACCGGACCGAGGCAGACGGCGCCGCGCTCGTCGGCATCAATATGGAAGGCCCGTTTGTCTCCGCGGCCAAAAAGGGCGCGCAGAACGGCGCGTATCTGCATGCGCCGGATGCGGCGATGTTCCGCCGTTTGCAGCAGCAGGCGGGCGGGCTGTTCAAGCTGTGCGACCTTGCGCCCGAGCTGCCCGGCGCGATGCAGGCCATCGAGGCGCTCGCGGGCGAGGTTCGCCTGTCCATTGCACACACCGAGGCGGATTACGACACCGCCTGCGAAGCCTTCCGCCGCGGCGCGCGGCAGGTGACACACCTGTATAATGCGATGCCCCCCTTCTCGCACCGCGCGCCCGGCGTCATTGGCGCCGCAGCAGACCACAGCGAGGTGATGGTCGAGCTGATCGCGGACGGCGTGCATGTGCACCCGTCGGTCGTGCGGACCACCTTCAAGGTGTTCGGCGGGCGGGTCATCCTGATTTCGGACAGCATGATGGCGACCGGCCTGGCGGACGGCGAATATGCACTCGGCGGACAGGCGGTCACAGTGCGCGGCAACCGCGCCACCCTGCACGACGGCACGATCGCCGGCTCGGCGACCAACCTGCTCGACTGCATGCGCAGCGCAGTGCGCATGGGCGTGCCGCTTGGGCAGGCGGTGCAGGCCGCTTCCACCAATCCGGCGCGCGCGCTCGGCCTGCGGCAGGATTACGGCTCGCTCGAGCCGGGCAAGCTGGCCAATGTGCTGCTGCTGGACGACCAGCTGAACCTGCATGCGGTCATCCTGCGCGGAAAGCTCCTGCGCACCCAATGAACAGAACTGCCAAAAGGACGCGGCCTTGGGCCGCGTCCTTTGTCATGCCTGCCCCGGCGCATCGGTTGACAATCCAAAACAGACATTTTATAATAAAAAGACATACGGCTTTTCTATGATTTTAGGCAATACCGCATCATTTGGCGGGGAGCGATTAGCGAGAATATTTTGCGTCCGGATGCGGCGCGTTTTTGCGGCAATACTTGATGTATTGCAAGAAAACGCAACAAAATCCGGGGGCAAAATTTCCGCAAAGCGCCGCAGACACAATGGTGCGGTGTTGCCTTGAGACAGGCCGCGCTTTTTCGCGCGGCCGGACAATACTGGGGGACAAGCATGAAAACACTCAACAACCTGAAACCCGGCCAGACCGGGGTGGTCGACCGGATCACGGCCGAGGGCGCGCTCAAGCGGCATTTTCT
The DNA here is from genome assembly GCF_944384765.1 of uncultured Agathobaculum sp. Classification (GTDB taxonomy): domain Bacteria; phylum Bacillota; class Clostridia; order Oscillospirales; family Butyricicoccaceae; genus Agathobaculum. Next base: position 53,351 of record NZ_CALWUM010000002.1, read on the forward strand.
CGATATGGGCATCACCAAGGGCGTGGAAGTGACCATGGAGCGCGTGGCACCCTTTGGCGACCCGGTCGCCGTCCGCCTGCGGGGATACAGCCTGTCGCTGCGCCGCGCGGAAGCGAAAAAAATCGTGTTGGAGGCGGGCGCATGAACGGGAAAAAGACAATCGCCATCATCGGCAACCCGAACAGCGGCAAGACCACGCTGTTCAACCGGCTGACCGGTTCCAACCAGCACGTCGGCAACTGGCCGGGCGTAACGGTCGACCGCAAGACCGGCCACGTCTGCCACGACGGGGTGGGCGTGGACATCGTCGACCTGCCCGGCATCTACTCCCTGTCGCCTTACACGCAGGAGGAGATCATCGCGCGCGAATATGTGCTCTCGGATGAGCTGGACGGCATCCTCAACATCGTGGATGCGGCCAACATCGAGCGCAACCTGTACTTAACCCTGCAGCTCATCTCGCTCGGCCTGCCTATGGTGGTGGCGCTCGGGTTCATGGATGATGTGCGCGCCCAGGGCGTGGAGATCGACGTGGCGGAGCTTGAGCGGCGCCTGGGTGTGCCGGTCGTGCCGATCTCGGCCAAAAAAGGCGAGAATATCCACAACCTGCTCGACGAACTGGCGCACGGCATGCGTCCGCCCGCGCAGCAGCCGACCTATCTGCACGGCGTGGGCGCGGCGATCCGCCGCGCATCCGACCTGCTGCGGCCGCTGCCGCTGCGCGAATGCAGCCTGCCGTTCTATGCGGCCAAGCTGCTCGAGGGCGATAAGGCGCTGTGGGCGCAGTACGGCGGCGATATGCCGCGCGATATGCGCGAGCAGCTGGATGCGCTGGCCGAGGGCATGCACAGCCATGCCAATTCCACGGACAACGAAATGGTGCTCGCGGACGCGCTGTATGACTATATCGAGGAGGTCGTGCGCGCCTGCTTCAAGCGGCCGAAAGTGCACAAGATGACCGTATCCGAGCGCATTGACGCGATCGTGCTGCACCGCGTGTGGGCGCTGCCGATCTTCGCGTTTTTCATGTTCATCATGTTCTGGACTACCTTCGGCCCGTTTGGTTCCTGGCTGGGGGACGGGATGGAATACCTGATCCAGGGCCTGATCGCCCCGGCGGTGCAGGCGGGGCTGTCTGCCATCGGCACGGCGGACTGGCTGGTCAGCCTGATCTGCGACGGCGTCATCGGCGGCGTGGGCAGCATGCTGAGCTTTCTGCCGCAGATCGTTATTCTGTTCTTCTTCCTGTCTGTCCTGGAGGACACCGGGTATCTTGCGCGCGTGGCGTTCATCATGGATACGCTGCTGCGCCGCATCGGCCTGTCTGGCAAATCGTTCGTGCCCATGCTGATGGGCTTTGGTTGCACCACGCCTGCGGTTATGGCCGCGCGCACGATGGAGAACGATGCCGACCGCCGCATGACCATCATGCTCACGCCGTTCATGTCGTGCAGTGCCAAGCTGCCCGTCTATGCGCTGGTGGCGGGCGCGGTGTTCCCGGCGCATCAGGGGCTGGTCGTCATCAGCCTGTATGTGCTTGGCATCCTGATGGGGATTGTCGCGGGCTTCATCCTCAAAAAGACCATTTTCCGCGAGGTTTCCTCGGGCTTTGTGCTCGAGCTGCCGACCTACCGCATGCCCTCGTTCAAGGGCACGGTGCTCAATATGTGGCAGAAGGCCAAGGACTTTATCACCCGCGCGGGCACGATCATCTTTCTGATGAGCGTGGTCATCTGGCTGCTGCAAAACTTCACGCCGGCGCTCGCCGTCGCACAGGACGCGGGCGCGAGCATCCTCGGTGTGATCGGCACGGCGATCGCGCCGGTGTTTGCGCCGCTCGGGTTTAGCGCATGGCAGGAATCGGTCTCGCTGCTGACCGGCCTGGCGGCCAAGGAGGCCGTGGTTTCGACCATGAGCGTGCTGTATGGCGCGAGCAGCACCGATCTGTCCCTCGTGCTCAGCGGTGTGTTCACGCCGCTGTCCGGCTATTGCTTCCTTGTGTTCACCCTGCTGTATATGCCGTGTATGTCCGCGTTTGCAACCATCAAGCGCGAGATGGGCGGCTGGCGCTGGGCGTTCGGCGCGGCAGCGTTCCAGACCGTGCTGGCGTATCTCACTGCGCTGGTCATCTATCAGGTAGGCAGCCTGATTTTATAACCAAACCGACAGGGCCGCGCCGTTTGGCGCGGCCCTTGCTGCATACCAAACCCGCCGGAAGGGAGCGTTCGCGTATCCTTCCCGGCGGGTTGTTTTTTTGCAATCACTCGGCATCCGGCAAAAGCGTCTGCCGCGTGCCGCAGCCCAGTTCCTTAAAGTCGGAGAACAGGCAGTCGATGCGGGTGGGGTGCACGCAGATCAGATGCATCGGGCTGCGCAGCCCGCGCAGCGCATCCAGCGGGATGTTTTTGTAGGCCGCATGGGCGTTGTATGCCGGGCTGAACGGCTCGATCATCTCCGCTGTGCCCTGCACCTGCATGCCGTGCAGCTTGCCGAAGCCCTCGTATTTGTCAAAGATAGCCAGGCTCACGTTGGGATTGTCCGCCAGGCCGATGAACTTTTTGCCGCCCTCGGAGAACAGCCAGAAGCAGCCGTCGTGGTAGCTGTATTCAATCGGCGTGCAGCGCACATAGCTGCCCGCCCCGGTGGCCAGCGCGCAGGTGTTGTTCGCGCGGATGTATTCCCCGGCCATGGTCTGTAATTTGTCCCGTTCCAGCCGGACGCTGCCCGCGTCCTTTTCGTCCCAATAGCGGGCTGCTGCTGCATATTCCTCTTTTGTCATGTTTGGCGCCTCCTGTTCCTGTGCTTTGTGGTTTACACTTTTATTATGCTACCAGACCCGCGGAGATACAATCCCCCTGCGGGCGGGTTTCTCATCAAAACCGACAGCGGCGCGCCGCTTGCGCGCTGCGGTTTCGGCAAGGATGGCGAATGACAGGGAAGGGGGACGGATGCTATACTGTTCAGTGGAGAAAATCACGCGAGAGGAAGAAGAACATGTCGATCAAACTGATTGCTGCGGACATGGACGGTACGCTGCTCGACAGCAACAAGCAGCTGCCGGACGGGCTGTTTCCGCTCATCCGCGCGCTGCGGGCGCGCGGGGTGCGCTTTGCGCCCGCGTCCGGGCGGCAGTATTATACGCTTTACGAGCAGTTCGGCGCGATTGCGGACGAGCTGATCTATATCAGTGAAAACGGCGCGATGGTGTGCGACGGCAGCGAGATTGTCTCGTTTGAGGCCATGCCGGCAGAGGAGGTCTGCCGCGCCGTCGAGACCGTACGGCAGCTGCCCGGCGTGTATACGGTCGTCTCCGCGCGGGACGGCGGCGTATATGAGAACGGGGACGACCCGGCGTTCGTTAAAAATATGAAGATGTACTGCGCGCGGCACAAGGGCGTGCCCGACCTGCTGGAATACGTCAGGCACGAGCCGGTCTGCAAGGTCGCGCTGTTTTGCGAGGGGCGCGCCGAGCAGGTGCTGCTGCCCGCATTCGCCTCGTTTGCGGACTCGTCGCAGATTGCGCTGTCCGGCGCAGACTGGGTCGACCTGATGCGCCCGGGCATGAGCAAGGGCCGGGCGGTCAGCGCGCTGTGCGCGCGGCTGGGTATCACGCCGGCGGAGTGCATGGCCTTTGGCGATTATCTCAACGACCTGGAACTGCTCCAGGCGGTGGGCGAGCCCTACTGCATGGCAAATGGACACGAAACGCTTAAGGCGGCGGCCAAGTATATCTGTCCGTCCAACGACGAGGACGGCGTGTGCCGCACCATCCGTGCGGTTTTCGGTATTGACAAACCGTGACCAGACCGATACAATATTAAAATAATCAATAGAAAAAGCAGAGTAGACTTTAGCGCGTTAAGTGCCGCTGAGACGGGGAGTTGTTCGGCGGACGAAAGGGAAGTTTCCCTGCGGTGCTGTGGTCGCATCCCGCTGCTGCAACAGTTTAGGCATCTCCTAAATCGCTGTGGCAACAGAGGAAGTATTTAGAGGAGGTGTCTTTTTCTATGTCTAATTCCATGTCCAAAACGCCGAATATCTTTGTGCGCTCGCTGCGCGAGCTCAAAAGCACGCGGTGCCTTGCGCTGACCGCGCTGCTGATCGCGATGAACATCGCGCTCGACCTGATGGGGCTTGAGCTGCGCCTGCCGCCCGATCTCAAGATCGGTTTCGGCTTTCTGGCAAACGCGGCGGTCGGCATGCTGTTCGGCCCGTCGGTCGCGATGCTCGCGGGCGTGTGCACCGACCTGCTGGGATATTTTGCAGGCGGGTTTACCATGGGCGGCTATTTTCCGGGCTTTACGCTCACGGCGATCGTGGCCGGTCTGTTCTGGGGTCTGTGGATGTATCCGCGCCGCGTATCGCTCTGGCGCGCGATTGGCGCAAAGGTGTGCATCAACCTGTTCTGCAACATCGGCCTGAACACCCTGTGGCTGACCCTGACAGGCGGCAAGGCGATGAGCGTGCTGCTGGTGGCGCGCGTGCCCAAAAACCTGCTGATGCTGCCGATCGAGATTGCAGTGCTGTATTTCGGCATGAAGCTGGTGCTTCGTTTTTATCATATGTTGCCCGCGGTGCGTTCTGCCGAGCGCCCGGCCGGGCAGAAACTCCCGTAAAAGCCTCTCGATCGGAACCACGCTTCCGATCGAAAATTCCGCTGTCTGCGCGCGCCTTTCAGGCAGCCCGTAGGCCACTATCCTTATTCTGCCGCCGTGCGGCAGTTTAATGAGTACACTTGCCAGCGGTTTGTATAAAAACCGTGATACATGCTCCCGGTTTTTATGGGGATTGCGGCGCGCCGCAATCCCCTATTTTATGCGCGCTGCGGCGCGAAGGCTTTTTTAGACAAGCTGAGCCCTTCGCACAACACCGTGTGCGAAGGGCTTTGCTGTATGGAACGGGCATTTTGTTAAGTTTTCCGATTATCCCTATGCAAGGGGCAGTTTTTTTGGTATAATAAACATGATTGGAGAAGAACGTGCTTTGCCGTTCATAGAAAAGGGAGTGACCGCTTTATGAAATTGACAAAAGAGAGCATCAAACATAATGCGTCCTGGAAGGGATACCGCCTGCCGCAGTATGACATCGATACAGTGCGCGAGAACACGCAGAAGGCGCCGGCCTGGCTGCACTTTGGCGCGGGCAACCTGTTCCGGGCTTTTCCCGCTGTGCTGGCGCAGCGTATGCTGACCGCGGGCCTGTCGGATACCGGCGTCATTTGCTGCGATGGGTATGATGAAGAACTGATCGAGCGCTGCTACCGCGCGTGCGATCATCTGTCGCTCGTTGTCACGCTGTATTCCAACGGCACGATTAACAAGGAAGTTGTCGCTTCGGTCACCGAAAGCCTCAAGATGAGCGAGGATATGGCGCGCCTGCAGGAGATCTTCCTCGCGCCGTCGCTGCAGATGGTCAGCTTTACGCTGACCGAGAAGGGCTATGTGTTCCAGAACGATGCGCATGAGATCTTCCCGGATTACGCGCACGATCAGGAAAACGGTCCGGAGGGCTGCATCTCGTTCTTTGGCAAGCTGGCTTCGCTCAGCCTGGCGCGCTGCCGCGCCGGCCTGCCGCCGCTCGCGCTGGTTTCGCTGGACAACTGCTCGGATAACGGCACCCGCCTGGAGCGCGCGATGCGCTATATGGCGCGCGCCTGGCAGGATAAGAAGTTCATCACCGAGGATGAGTATTTCTACCTGATCAAAAAGAACACCTATCCGCTTTCCATGATCGACAAGATCACCCCGCATCCGGACGAGCGCATCGCGGAAAAGCTCGAGGCAGACGGCCTGGAGAACGCGCGTCCGTTCGTCACCGCCAAGGGCACGGTTGCGGCAATCTATGTCAACTCGGAAAACGTGCATTATCTGCTCATTGAGGATGCTTTCCCGAACGGCCATCCGCCGCTCGAGCAGTGCGGCGTCATCCTGACCCGCCGCGACATCGTCGAAAAGTCCGCGATGATGAAGGTCAGCACCTGCATGAACCCGATGGATACCGCACTGGGCGTTTACGGCTGTATGCTGGGCTACACCCAGATCAGCGCCGAAATGAAGGACAAGGAACTGGTCACCCTGATCACCCGCATGAGCGAGCAGGAGGCCATGCCGATGGTCGCCGACCCGGGCGTTATCGACCCGGTCGAGTTCCTGCATGAGGTGCTGGGCGAGCGTTACCCCAACCCCTTCCTGCAGGACACCCCGCAGCGTACCGCGACCGATACCTCGCGTAAAATCCCGCTGCGCTTCGGCTCGACCCTGTATGCTTATTATAACTCCACGCTTCCGGCGCACCGCGCGACCAAGCTGGTCTATATCCCGCTGGTGCTGGCCGGCTGGCTGCGTTATCTGGTCGGTGTGGACGACCGCGGCGAGCCGTTTGAGCTCAGCCCGGATACGCATCTTGACCATGTCCGTTCGCTGATCGGCAACCCCAAGCTGGGCGATCAGGTGTCCGAGTATCAGCTGTATCCGCTGCTGTCCAACCGGTACTACTTCGGTGTCAACCTGTTTGAGATCGGCGTCGGCGACACGGTGGTGCAGATGTTCAACGAGCTGAACAAGGGCCCGCGTGCGATCCGTGAGACGCTGCGCAAATACTGCGGCGAGGAAAAGGAAGAGGAGTGGATCCTCTGAGTCCCGCGCAAGCCGAGATAACCGCATGAAAAATGGCGTTCCCGCAAAGGGAACGCCATTTTTGTATGCCTGGACGCAGCGTATTATTCCGACAGGGTGGAGAGGTAATCGGTCTTATCAGCGTCTGTGATTGCGCGGATCACGCGGCAGGGATTCCCGGCGGCAATCACGCCGGACGGAATGCTTTTGGTCACCACACTGCCCGCACCGATGATGGTGTCATCGCCGATGGTCACGCCGGCGAGGATTTTGACGTCCCCGCCCAGCCACACGCGGTTGCCGATGTGAACCGGCGTGCCGGTGCACCCGCCTTTGATCCGCTCCTCTGCGTCGATCGCGTGATTGAGCGGATAGATGCCGATATTCGGGCCGAACAGCGCGTTGTCGCCGATCGTGACCCGGGCGCAGTCCAGGATGATGCAGCCGAAGTTGATGTAGACATCGTTCCCGATGGTGATGTTTTTGCCGAATTCGCACCGGAAATCCGGCTCGATCCACACGTTCTTTCCCACAGACTCGAGCAGCTCGTTCAGGATCTGCCGGCGCTTTTCCACCTCGTCGTCCTCGGTGCGGTTGTAGGCCCGAAACAGTTTTTTGGCCGTGACCCTGCGCGCATACAGCTCGTCCGCAAAGTCGTTATACATGATCCCCGCGCGTATTTTTTCCCAATCAGTCATCGAAATACCTTCCTTTCATCTATGGCGGCGCCGGCAGAGATGGCCTGGTGTGCACCGCCTGCCGGGCGAAGCGCGGCTGCACACAATTGTTGCAGAGACTGCACCGCAGCCGCTACCGCACGCCGGTCAGGTCCTTGATGCACTCCCCGGCGAGGATCATGCCCGCCACGGGCGGCACAAAGGACACGCTGCCCGGCACGGCGCGGCCGGCCGTGCCTTTCTGCTCGTCCGAGGGCAGGGGCGTGCGCGGCTCTTCCTTGGAGTAGACCACTTTGAGGTGCTTGATGCGCCGTTTTTTGCATTCGAGCCGGATTACGCGCGCGAGCGGACAGACCGAGGTCTTGTAGATGTCCGCGACTTCAAAGCGCGTGGGGTCGAGCTTGTTGCCCGTACCCATTGAGCAGATGAGCGGCACGCCGAGCCTGTCACACGCAGAGATCAGGTGCAGCTTGGCGGTCACGGTGTCGATCGCGTCGATCACATAGTCAAACTGCGTCAGGTCGAGCGGCGTATCCGGCAGATAGAACAGCTGCAGCGCGTGCACGGTGCAGCGCGGGTTGATGTCCGCAATGCGCGCGCGCATGACCTCGACCTTGGGCTGGCCGGTGGTTGAGGCGAGCGCGATCAGCTGGCGGTTGCGGTTGGTGAGCGCAACCTCGTCGTTGTCGACCAGCGTCAGCTCGCCCACGCCCGCACGGGCGAGCGCCTCGCAGGCAAACGAGCCGACCCCGCCGATGCCGAACACGGCAACATGCGAGGCGGCGAGCTTTTCTATGGCTTCCGCGCCGAGCAGCAGCTCTGCGCGGGAAAATTCATGCAGCATGGCAATCCCCTCACAAAAAGATGATGGGAACAGTATAACATGAAATCGGGATGCCGGACAAGCGGGAAACCGGGAAGGCAACAATATGGTAAAAAAAGGAACAGATGCACCGGAACACCGTCTAACATGATACAATATAAATCATCAGTATGCGCCGGCAGAGAGGAGGTCCAACATGAAAAGCAGGAAAAGAACAATCGGCATGGCTGTGGAGATTGCAGTGGTGGCCGTGTTGCTATGCGCCCTTTTCTGGCAGGTCAACCGGTTCAAGGTCAAGCCCTCGCTGTATGCGGAGGCAGCGGTCAGGCAGGGCGTGACCGTGCAGGTCGAAACCAACTGGGCAAAGGACGAGATTTTGTACCTGCTGGAAAACCACACAGCGGAACAAATCGAGTACGCGGGATACGAAGTTCTTGAATACTACGACGGACAGGCATGGCAGGAGGTGCTGTACCGGATGGGCGGACGCGCTTCCGAGCAGGCAAGGGATGCCATGGCGTGGCTCCTTGCGCCCGCAGGGGAGGCGTACAGCAACAGGATCGGCAGCGTGGATCTGGCAAACCGGCCGGGCAGGCCGGACGGCAGCTACCGCCTGGTTTTCCCGGGTGTCCGGGAGGATGACCCGGTGATATGCAGCGAACCCTTTTCGTGGGGGAACGGCGGCTGACAGGGCGGAGGTGACCGCTCATAAGGTGCACATGGGGTTCGGATGATGGCTTTTTGCATCGAGCAGGAAGTAGGCCGCGGATTGTGGGTGCCTGTCCCTTAACACAAAATCCGCCCATCGAGGACGGATTTTGTGCGGCTCCGGCCGACTGGGGCAGTCGGCCTAATCACACGGGCTACCAAACAGCCCACCGGGCTGTTTGGCTTAACGCCCTTTCGAGTCTCGGAACCATTTCCAAAAGCAAAAAGCCTGTCCGAAGGACAGGCTTTTTGCTTTTGGAGCGGCTGACGAGGCTCGAACTCGCTACCTCCACCTTGGCAAGGTGGCGCTCTACCAGATGAGCTACAGCCGCAAATATCAGGTTGTGTGCGCGCGGAATCGCTGCTGAGGCAGTGCCGCGAACAAGGGGGACGGTGCGGGAGATTGCATCCCTCCGACGTGACGGCCTCCGGGCGGAATCGCTTTTCTGCGGAAAAGCCACGGCGGTTGAAACAATCCACCGGATTGTTTCCAAGAGCCGCCTTTCGATTCGCCCTCCGGCAGCATAATTTTTTTCATGGCGCCTGATGGCGCCGTGAAAAAATGGTGCCTCCGGGCGGAATCGAACCACCGACACGGGGATTTTCAGTCCCCTGCTCTACCGACTGAGCTACAGAGGCGTTTGCATGACGCTTGTATAGTATAGTCGATCCGGGCGCAAAAGTCAATCAAAAATTTTCTGTCAGCCCCAAAATTTTCTATGGCCGGGGTGTGCTTGCGCGTCCGCTGCGGTCATGGTATGATGGAGGGCAGGAAAGGGGACTGTGCCATGCGAATCTGGACCGGCCGCGCAGGAAGCGGCAAAACCACTGCAATTTTACAGGAGATTGCCGCCCGGTGCGAGGCGGGCAAGGGGCGGCAGATCCTTCTTGTGCCTGAGCTGAACTCGCACCGGATGGAGCGCCGGCTGGCCGGGGCGACCGGCAACCACGGCGCGCGCACGGCCGAGGTGCTGACGTTTTCGCGCCTGGCGGACCGCGTGTTTTCCGAGGTAGGCGGGCTGGCCCAGCAGATGCTTACCCCGGCGGGGCAGCTTTTGACCTTGCAGGAGGCTGCGCGCCGTGTGCAGGGCGGCCTGTCCGCGTGGCAGGGGCTGGCGGACAAGCCCGAACTGCTGCAGGAGGCGCTGCGGCTGGTGGATGAGTGCAAGACCTGTGCGGTCGCGCCCGAAACCCTGTTTGCTGCCGCAGAGGCGTGCGAGGATGGGGTGCTGGCCGCCAAGCTCGGCGACCTGGCCCAGCTGCTGACCGCATACGAGCGCCTGTGCGACGAGTCCCTGCCTGACCCGCGCGACCGGCTGACCCATCTGCGCGACCGGCTGGGCGAAAGCCATGTGCTGGAGGGTGCCACGGTTTATCTGGACGGGTTTCTCGGCTTTACGCCGCAGGAGCTTGCGGTCGTGGATGCGATGCTGGCCGCGGGCGTGCCGCTTGCGGCGGCTGTCACCTGTGACCCCGCCTATCCGGATATCTTTGTCACCGGCTGCAAGACGGTCAAGACGCTGACCCGCATGGCAAAGCGGCATAACCAAACAGTCGGGCAGATCGACCTCGGTGCAAGCCGGATCGCGCGCCCGGCGGGGCTGGCCGCGCTCGAGGCGGAAAGCCTGCTGCCCGTGCGCACGCCGCACCCGGACTCGGCTGCGGGCGTGCGCCTGTATGCGGCCGCTTCGCCGTTTGACGAATGTGAGCACGCGGCGGCGTATATCCGCCGCAAGGTGCGCGACGAGGGCGCGCGCTACCGGGATTTTGTGGTGTGTGCGCGCGACATCGAGCCGTACGGCGGCTTTCTTGCCATGGCGATGGCGCGGTACGATGTGCCGGTCTTTCTGGCGGAAAAGCCCGACCTGCTTTCTCGCCCGCCGATGGCGCTGGTCACAGGCGCGCTGGCGGCTGTGCAGAACTATTTCAAATACGAGGACCTGTTCGGCTGCCTCAAGACCGGGCTGACCCATCTGACACGCGACGAGGTCGACCAGCTCGAAAACTACGTCCTGACCTGGAACATCCGCGGCGGCGCCTGGGAGCGCGACTGGACCGAGCACCCGGACGGTTACGGTCTGGCGCTCGATGACCGGGCGCGCGCGCAGCTTGCCGCGCTTAACGAACTGCGCGCGCGGGCGATCGCGCCGTTTGCCGCTCTGCGCGAAGCGCTCATGGGGGAGCCGCCCGCATCCGACTGCGTGCGCGCGCTGTATGCCTTCCTGCTTGCGGTGGACGCGCCCGGCCGCATGTCTGCGCGCGCCGCAGCGCATGAGGCCGCAGGCCGCCTGCAGCTCGCGGACGAATACCGCCAGCTGTGGGAGATTCTGGTCTCGGCGATGGAGCAGTTTGCCTGGGTGTGCGGCGGCACGCCGATGACGGCCGAGCGGTTTGCGCAGCTGTTCCGGCTGGTGCTGGGCGAGTACGATGTGGGCACCATCCCGGTCTCGCTCGACCGCGTGACCTGCGGCAATATCGAGCGCGCGTGTCTGGAAAACGCGAAATATGTTGTTCTGCTCGGGGTCAATGACGGCCTGATCCCCAAAACGCCGTCCCCGACCTCGCTGCTCAGCGACATGGACCGCGATAAGCTGGATGTGCTCGGCGTCGAGCTTAAGGTCCACGGTGCGGAGCGCCTGCTCATGGAGCAGGAGACGCTGTACCGCGCGCTGGCCTGCCCGACGGACGAACTGCTGCTGATCTGGCATCTGACCGATGCCTCCGGCGGCGAGACGCGGCCGTCCTATTTTGCCGGCACGGTGCGCGAGCTGCTGCCCGGCGCGCCCTTTGCCGCGCACCAGACCGAGACCGTGCGCGACCGCCTGCAGGCGGAACGCCCAGCGGTCGAGCTGGCGTGCGCCTATCTGTCCGGCGACCGGACTGCAGCTGTGCGCGCGGCGTACCAGTATTATCAGGATGACGAGCGTGTGCTGGACGCAGCAGCGCAAAAGCGCGGGCGCGGCCCGCTGGTGAGCCCGCACACGATCGACGGGCTGTACGGCAAACATCTGAACCTGACCGCCTCGCGCGTGGATACTTTTTATTCCTGCCGGTTTGCGTTTTTCATGCAGTATGGGCTGAGGGCCAGGCCGCGCAGGATGGCGCGGTTCGATGCACTGGAAACCGGCACCTTTATTCACTATGTGCTCGAGCACGCGTTGGATGCGCTCGGCAAACAGGCGGGCGGCGCTGCGGCGGCGGATGAAGCGGCGGTGCGCCGCGCCTGCCGCGCTGCGGTGCGGCAGTATGTGCAGGAGGAGCTTGGCGGGTTGGAAACCAAGACCGCGCGCTTCCGTTACCTGTTTGGGCGGCTGACGCGCACGGTCGAGCAGATTTTGGACAATGTGATCGAGGAGCTGCGCGTGTCGGACTTTGCGCCCATCGACTACGAGGTGGACTTTTCGCGCGGCGGCGACCTGCCGCCGGTGGAATGCACGGAGGGCGATCTGACCGTGGCCCTGTCCGGCAAGGTCGACCGTGTGGACGGCTACATCAAAAACGGGCGGCTGTATCTACGCGTGATGGACTACAAGAGCGGCAAAAAGTCGTTCTCGCTCTCGGATATCTGGTATGGGCTGAATATGCAGCTGATCATCTATTTGTATGCCCTCCAGCAGGAGGGGCTGGACCGCTACCGGCAGCGGCTGGAAGCCGAGCTCAATGAGATCGTGCCGGCGGGCGTGCTGTATGTGCCGGTGCGGGACGAGCTGCCCGACGCGCCGCGCGACATCGACGAGGACGCGTTGCGCGCCCTGCGCGACAAGGCGCTGCGCCGCAGCGGCCTGCTCTCGGACGATATGGAGCTGCTCGAGGCGATGGAGCACGGGCTCGAGGGCGACGGGCGGTTTATCCCGGTCTCGATCAAGGTCAAAAAAGGCGAGGACGAGCCCAGCCTTGCGGCCAAAAGCGCGGTGGCCGATCTGGCGAAGTTCGGGCGGCTCGCGCGCTACACGCACGAAAAGCTGCTTGAGATGGGGCGCGAGCTGCGCGCGGGCAGCGTGACCGCCGACCCGTGCAAAAAAGACAAGAATTCCAGCTACTGCGACTGGTGCGAGTTCCGCGCCGCCTGCCGGTTCGACGAGACCGCGGGCGACAAGGCGCGGTGGCTGAAGCATTTATCGGACGAGGACTTCTGGCAGCAGGTAGGAGGTGAGTGATATGCCGCAGTGGACAAAAGACCAACAGACTGCCATCCATGACCGGGGCGGCGCGCTGCTCGTGTCGGCGGCAGCCGGTTCGGGCAAAACCGCGGTGCTGGTCGAGCGGGTGCTCACCCGCCTGACCGACCCGACAGACCCGGTGAACATCGACCAGCTGCTGCTTGTCACCTTCACGAATGCGGCAGCGGCCGAGATGCGCGAGCGCATTGGCCGCGCGCTGGGCGCGGCAGTGGCGAAAAATCCGCGCGATACGCGCCTGCGCCGTCAGCTGTTCCTGGTGCACCGCGCGAAGATCACGACCGTGCACGCGCTGTGCCTGTCGCTCGCGCGCGAGCAGGCGGCCGCGCTCGGCATTGCGCCGGACTTCCGCCTGATGGACGAGAACGAGGGCAAGCTGCTGCGCGCCGAAGTGCTCGAAGAGGTGCTGGACGCGGCATACGAGCGCGGGGATGCGGGCTTTTTTGCGCTGTGCGACCTGCTGACCGCCGGGCGGGACGACAAAAAGCTCGGCGAGGTCATGCTGCGCACCTATGAGAAAATCCAGGCGCATCCCGACCCGCGCGCCTTCCTCGCGGATGTGCGCGAGGGGCTGTATGCTCGTGGCATGGATACGCCGCACGGCCGCGTGCTGCTGCGGCAGGCGCAGGCGGCGGCCGCGCACGGCGCTGCCTTCCTGCGCATGGCGGTTGACGAGGTGACCGGCATTGACGAGCTGGCGGACACCTATCTGCCCGCGCTGACAAGCGATCTGCATCAGGCCGGGCGCCTGCTGGATGCACTGCACGGCGGAGATTGGGACACCTGCGTCGAGACGGCGCGCAGCATCAAATTTGACCGCCTCAAGGCAGCGCGCAAGTTCGAGGATAAGGCCTTCCTCGACGAGATCAAGGCCATGCGCGAGGAGTGGAAAAGCGTCGCCAAGGTGATCCGCGACAAGTGGCTGACCGTCACGGCGGACGAGGCGGAATGCGACCGCGGCCTGACCGCGCCCGCGCTCGCCGCGCTGTGCGATATGGTAAACGCATTTGACGACGCATACGCCGCGGCTAAACGCGCGCGCAATGCGGCGGACTTTAACGATCTCGAGCACTTTGCGGTGCGCCTGCTGTACGACGGGGACAAGCCCTCTGCGCTGGCAAAGACCCTGTCCGCGGGCTTTGCCGAGATCGCGGTGGACGAATACCAGGACACGAACGCTGTGCAGGACGCGATCTTCCGCGCACTTTCGCGGAACGAGACTAACCTGTTTATGGTAGGCGACGTCAAGCAGAGCATTTACGGCTTCCGTTTGGCCGACCCGTCCATTTTCCTGTCCAAATACCGCGCGTTCGCGGACGCGGGGCGCGCGCCGGACGGCGCGCCGCGGCGCGTCATCCTCGGGCAGAACTTCCGCTCACGCGCGGCGGTGCTGGATGCGTGCAACTATCTGTTTTCGGCCGTCATGGGCGAGACCGTGGGCGATTTGCAGTACACCGACCGCGAGGCGCTGCACCTCGGTGCGGACTACTATCCGGACGCGGGCGACCCGCGCTACCAGACCGAGGTGCTGCTCGTGGACGCGGCAAACCTCGGTGAGGACGATGACGCGCCGGACAAAACCGCGCTGGAGGCGCGGTTGGCGGCGGGGCGCATCCGACAGATGTTGGACGAAGGCTTCCCGGTGACCGACAAGGACACAGGTGCGCTGCGCCCGGTCACGCCCGGGGACATCGTCATCCTGCTGCGCTCGCCCAAAACCAAGGCGCGGGTGTTCATCGCCGCGCTCGAGCAGGCGGGCATTTCCGCGAGCGCGGAGGAGCGCGGCGGCCTGCTTGAAACCGCTGAGGTCGGCACGATGGTGTCACTGCTCAGCATCATCGACAACCCGCGGCAGGACGTCGACCTGATTGGCGTGATGCGCTCGCCGCTCTTTGGCTTTACCGAGCAGGAGCTCGCGGACATCCGCCTGGTCGACCGCAGCGCAAGTTACTATGACGCGCTGCTCGCCGCGCGCGGCGATTTTCCCAAGGCTGAGCTGTTTTTGCAGCAGCTGGATTTTCTGCGCGAATTCGCGTGCGACCAGCCGGTCTACCGCCTGTTGTGGGAGATTTATGACGAGACCGGCGCGCTGGGGCTGTATGGCGCGCTGCCGAACGGGGCGCAGCGGCAGGCCAATCTGCTGGCGTTTTTTGAGCGGGCACGCGCGTTTGAGGGGCAGGGCTTCCGCGGCCTGTTTGCATTCGTGCGCCTGCTGCGCGGCATGCTGGAGAACGGCGAGGATTTTCAGACCGTCGGCGCGGAAGCGACGGGCGGCGCGGTGCGCATCCTGTCCATCCACAAGTCCAAGGGTCTGGAGTTCCCGGTGGTCATCGTGGCGGACTGCGCCAAGCAGTTTAACGAAGCCGATCTGCGCGAGCCGCTGCTCGTGCACAAGGATCTCGGCTTTGGCAGCAAGTGCCGCGACCGCGTGCGCGGCGTGCAGTATGACACGGTCGAGCGCACGGCGCTCGCGGTGCAGCTGCGCCGCGAGATGGTCAGCGAGGAGCTGCGCGTTTTGTATGTGGCGCTCACTCGCGCGAAGGAAAAGCTCATCATCACCTGCGCCAGCGGCACACTGCAAAAGTCGCTGGAAAAATGGGCGCAGCTGGCTTCTCTCGACGCGCTGCCGCAATACGCCATGGGCGCGGTGCGCGCGCCGCTCGCGTGGATTATCGCGCCGCTGCTGCGGCACCCATGCACGCGCGCGCTGCGCGAGGCATACGGCCTTTCGGTGCCCGAGCACGGCACGGACTGCGACGCGTATGTCCTGCGCCTGTTCCGGCCGGAGGACCTTCCAGAGCCGGAAGCGGAGGAAGTGCTGCGCTTTACAGAAGCGGATACCGCGGCATATGCGGTCAAACCGTATCTGGACTATCCGCACGCCTATCTCGCCGACCTGCCCAGCAAGCTGACCGCGACCGGCGTCGGCCGCGGCTACCGCGCGGACGAGGCGGCCGAACAAACCCCGCCACCGCGCAGAGAACCCCAATTGCGCGCGCCCCTGTTCGAGCAGGGTGCGCGGCGGCTGACGCCTGCCGAGGTGGGCACGGCGCATCATCTGTTCATGCAGTTCTGCGACTTTGAGACAGCAAGCGCACCGGGCGGGGTGGAACAGGAACTGAAACGGCTCGCGGACAAACGCATCCTGTCGCCCGAGCAGGCGGCGGCCGTGGACACGGCAAAAATCGAAGCGTTTTTTACCTCCGACCTGTATCGCGGACTAATGGCGCGCAATCGGGTGCGGCGTGAGTTCAAGTTTTCCGTGCTCGTACCTGCGGCGGCGTATTTTCCCGAGGCGGCGGACGCGCCGGGGGAAAACGTGCTGCTGCAAGGCGTCATCGACTGCCTGATCGACACGCCTGAGGGCTTTGTCATTCTGGACTTCAAGACCGACCGCGTGTCCAAAACCAGTATTGCCGCACGGGCGGTGCAGTACCGGCCGCAGCTGGAAGCCTATGCGCGCGCGGTGCGCGCGGTCTTTGGCCAGCCGGTCGACCGGTGCATGCTGTATTTCTTCCATACAGGGACAATCTGGGAGGAGTCAGGCG
Organism: uncultured Agathobaculum sp.; assembly: GCF_944384765.1. GTDB lineage: Bacteria > Bacillota > Clostridia > Oscillospirales > Butyricicoccaceae > Agathobaculum. Next base: position 69,899 of record NZ_CALWUM010000002.1, read on the forward strand.
TTCAGATTGCGTTAAAGAATGGCGCGGATGGTTGACGGGGCTGGACAAAAATGCTAATCTGGATACCAGAAAAAGAGAGAGGGATACCGGTTGATATGCCGGACGTTCCCGCCGCCATAACATACGCCCACGACATTCATTCCTCATTTCCAAAAGAAAGCGCCCCGGCCGTTTGGCCGGGGCACTTTCTTTTCTTCAGCCCGCAGGCGCAGGAAGGGCGCGCGAAAGCAGCCGCTGCCGGGGCGGCGCGGGCGCAGGTTGGTTTTCGGATTTCTTTGCGCGGTTTGCATAAGGGGGTCTGTGCAAAGCGCTGCAAAATCGGTCATATGCGCGCTTTACTTTGCATGGCAAAGACGCTATAATGGAAACAATATAGAATTCTGGAAAGTCTAACGGAGAAAAGGAGAAACGTAATGGCGTATTATTTCACTGAGCCCTCGCACACTTTCAACGAATATCTGCTTGTGCCGGGCTATTCTTCCGCCGAGTGCATTCCGGCAAACGTCAGCCTGCGCACCCCGATCGTCAAGTTCCGCAAGGGCGAGGAGTCCGCGTTGTATGCCAACATCCCGATGGTATCGGCCATCATGCAAGCGGTCTCGGACGACCGCATGGCGATTGCACTGGCACAGGAGGGCGGCATCTCCTTCATTTACGGCTCGCAGACGGTCGAGAGCGAGGCGGCCATGGTCGCCCGTGTCAAGGCTTACAAGGCGGGCTTTATCGTGTCCGACTCCAATCTGCGCCCCGAGCAGACGCTCGCGGACGTGCTTGCGCTCAAGGCGCGCACCGGCCATTCCACCATGGCGGTCACTGAGGACGGCACCGCAAACGGCAAGCTGCTCGGCATTGTCACCAGCCGCGACTACCGCGTCTCCCGCATGGAAACCAGCGTCAAGGTGTCCGAATTCATGACGCCGTTTGACAAGCTGATCACCGCCCCGGCGGACACCACGCTCAAGACGGCAAACGACATCATCTGGGATCATAAGCTCAACTCGTTGCCGCTGGTGGACGACGAGGGCCATCTGGTCTACCTCGTCTTCCGCAAGGACTACGACAGCCACAAGGCCAACTCGCTCGAGCTGCTCGACACGCACAAGCGCTATGTGGTCGGCGCAGGCATCAACACCCGCGACTACGCCGAGCGCGTGCCCGCGTTGATCGAGGCGGGCGCGGACGTGCTGTGTATCGACTCCTCCGAGGGCTTTTCCGAGTGGCAGAGCCGCACGCTCAGCTGGATCCGCGAGCACTACGGCGACAGTGTCAAGGTCGGCGCGGGCAACGTGGTCGACCGCGACGGTTTCCGCTTCCTCGCCGAGGCGGGCGCGGACTTTGTCAAGGTTGGCATCGGCGGCGGCTCGATCTGCATCACCCGCGAGCAGAAGGGTATCGGCCGCGGCCAGGCAACCGCACTGATCGAGGTTGCTGCGGCGCGCGACGAGTATTTTGAGGAAACCGGCATCTATGTCCCGATCTGCTCGGACGGCGGCATCGTGCACGACTACCACTGCACGCTTGCGCTTGCGATGGGCGCGGACTTCCTGATGCTCGGCCGCTACTTCTCCCGCTTTGACGAGTCCCCGACTAACAAGGTCAACATCAACGGCTCCTATATGAAGGAGTACTGGGGCGAGGGTTCCTCCCGCGCCCGCAACTGGCAGCGCTACGACATGGGCGGCGAGGCCAAGCTCTCCTTCGAGGAAGGCGTGGACTCCTATGTGCCGTATGCCGGCTCGCTCAAGGACAACCTGGGCCTGACGCTCAGCAAGGTCCGCTCGACCATGTGCAACTGCGGCGCGCTCTCCATTCCGGAGTTCCAGAAAAAGGCCAAGATCACGCTGGTGTCCGCCACCTCGATCGTCGAGGGCGGCGCGCACGACGTCCTGCTCAAGGAGACTTCGTCGACCAGCAAGTAAACAACTGCTGTACGCATTGCCCCGTAGAATCCTGCGGGGCAATTCTTATCGAAGGGGGAGAGGCGCATGGATATCCGGCACTGGATGGACGGGTTTACCGCCGCGGTGCGGCAGGCGTTCGGCGGGCGGGTGTACTGCATCGGCTTGCAGGGCAGCCGCGCCCGCGGGGAAGCAGGCCCGGACAGCGACATTGACACGGTCGTCATCCTCGACCGGTGGGCGCCGGGCGACTGGGCGCGCTACGGGGCGGTGCTGGATAGCCTGCCCGGGCGGGAGCGCGTGTGCGGCTTTGTCTCCGGCCGGGATGAGCTGCTCTGCTGGGATGCAGCCGAGCTGTTCGGGTTTTATTACGACACGGTCCCGTGGTACGGCGATCTGGACGCACTTAAAACCCGCTTCACCATGGCGGATGCGCGCCGCGCGGTGCACACCGGGGCATGCGGCATTTACCATGCCTGTGCGCACAACCGCCTGCACGAGAAAAGCGCGGATCTGCTGTGCGCGCTGTATAAATCCGCCTTTTTCACCCTGCGCGCGGCGTATTTTTGCCGCACGGGACGGTTTGTGCGTGCAAAGCGCGACCTGCTGTCCCTGCTGGACGGGGACGAGCGCGCCATCCTTGCCGCCGGGCTGGACGGGGCAAGCGGCAGCTTTGCCGAACAGAGCGACCGGCTGCTCGCCTGGGCGGGCGGCCTGATCCGGACTTACACAGCATAGCGGGCCTGGAAACCCGCGCAGACGGAAATGAGGGAGTGTAAGATTTGGACAAGGAATACTGGATCAAGCAGGCCAAAAACGCGCTGATCTTTGTGCGCTGGTGCGTGTTTGCGGTCATCATTGGCGTGGTGGTCGGCGCAGCCGCTACTGCGTTCCATCACGCGCTTGCCTGGGCGGGGGCGATGCAGCAGGCGCATGACTGGCTGCTGTATCTGCTGCCGGGTGCAGGCGTGTTCATCGCGTTCTGGTACAGGAAGGCGGATATGCCGCTCGAGCGCGGCACGAATTTCATCCTGACCTCGGTGCGTGAGAACCATCCGGTGCGGCTGCGGCTTGCGCCGAGCATCTTTATCACCTCGGTGCTCACGCACCTGTGCGGCGGTTCGGCCGGCCGCGAAGGTGCGGCGCTCCAGCTCGGCGGCGCAATCTCGGGCAACATCGGCCACTGGATGCGGCTGGATGACCGCGATTCGCGCACGATCACCATGTGCGGCATGGCAGCGGGCTTTGCCGCCCTGTTCGGTACGCCGCTCGCGGCGAGCGTGTTCGCAATGGAGGTCATCAGCGTGGGCGTGATGTACTACGCGGCGCTGTTCCCGTGCGTGCTTGCCTCGGTGATCGCGCATCAGCTGGCGATCCGGCTGGGCGGGGAGACAACCGCGTTCACCCTTTCGGGCGTGCCGCGAGAGGTGGACGCCGTGCTGCTCCTGCGCTTGGTGGCGTTCGGCGTGGTGTGTGCTGTGCTCAGTGCGGTGGTGTGCATCGTGTTCCACCGCATCGGCCATGCGTTTAAGCACTATCTGCCCAACCAGTATCTGTGCATCGCGGTGGGCGGCGCGGCGGTTGCCGTGCTGTCGCTGCTGCTCGGCACGCGCGATTACAATGGCGCGGGCATGCAGGTGATCGAGCGCGCGGTCGCGGGCGAAGCCTCTTGGGCGGCGTGCTTTATCAAGCTCGTGCTGACTGCGATCACGATCGGCGTGGGCTACAAGGGCGGCGAGATCGTGCCCGTGCTGTTCATCGGCGCGACGTTCGGCGCAGCCTATGGCGGCTTTTTCGGCCTGGCGTCTTCGTTTGCAGCCGGGCTCGGCATGGTCGGTGTGTTCTGCGGCGTGACCAATTCGCCGCTGACCTCGATCCTGCTGGCCTATGAGCTGTTCGGCGGGGACCGGCTGGCGCTGTTCGCGCTCGTCATCGCGGTTTCCTACATGCTCAGCGGCTATTATGGGCTTTACAGCGAGCAGAAAATCCTGTATTCCAAAATGCGGCCGCAGTTCATCGACCGCAAGACCAAATAAAACGGCAATTCATTCATCCCGGAAAGGACGACAGACAATGCATCACTTCAAAGGCGCGATCTTCGACATGGACGGCACGCTGCTCGATTCCATGCCCGTGTGGAAGCGGCTGACCGCCGGCTACCTCGAACAGTTCGGCGTATTTATCACCGACCAGGAATACGCCGCGACCGAGGGGTTGAGCCAGCCGCAGGTTGCGCAGTTTTTTCTTGAGCGCTATCCCAGCCTGCCGCTCGACGTGCAGGGGCTACTGGACGGCATGGACCGGCTGATCACCACACGCTATGAGACGATTGCAAAGCCCCGCGCGGGTGTGATGGCGTATCTGGATTCCCTGCGCGCCCGCGGCGTGCACATGGCAGTCGCCACACTGACCGCCCGCCGCCACGCGGAAAAGGCGCTGCGCGACCGCGGTATGCTGGATTATTTTGATTTCATGCTGACGATCGAGGACGTGGGCGTGTCCAAATGGGAGCCGGATATCTATTTGCAGGCCGCAGCGCGTATGGAGTTGTCGCCCGCGGACTGCGTGGTGTTTGAGGACGCGCCCTATGCCTGCACGACCGCCAAGCGGGCCGGATTTTATGTCTGCGGCGTGATGGAGCCAGCCTACGCAAAGGGGGAGGCCGAGCTGCGCGCGTCAAGTGATTTCGTGATTGAACATTCTTTTGACGAAATTGAAGGAAAATTGTAAAAAGCTATTGCAATTAGGTGGCTGATATCGTACACTATAATAGCTTTAATATCATGAGCTGCACCGGACTGGTTTTGGTGCGGCTTACTTTTCGCTAGGGGGAAAGGATTGTGGAAGAAAACAAAATGGGCACCGCGCGCATGGGACCGCTGATTTTTTCCATGGCGCTGCCCGCGATGCTGTCCATGCTGATCAATGCGCTGTATAACATTGTGGACAGTATCTTCGTGGCGCAGTATTCGCAGAGCGCACTGGCGGCGGTGTCGCTGGTGTTCCCGCTGCAAACGCTGGTCGTTGCAATCGGCGTGGGTACGGGCGTGGGCGTCAACTCGCTGATTGCGCGCCGTCTGGGCGAAAAGCGCCAGATGCACGCAAACTCCGCGGCGGAGCACGGCATCGCGCTGTCGGTCGTCGGCGGTATCGTGTTCCTTGTGCTGGGCTTCGGCCTGTCGGGCGTGTTCGTCAATGCCTTTGGCGCGGACGCGGATGTTTCCGCGCAGGCGGTGCAGTATTCGCATGTCGCGGTCGGCCTGAGCATGTTCATCCTGATTTCCATGATGTGTGAAAAGGTGCAGCAGTCGACCGGCAACATGATCGTTCCGATGATCCAGGGTCTGACCGGTGCAATCGTCAACATCATCCTCGACCCGCTGATGATCTTCGGCATCGGCCCGTTCCCGGAGATGGGCGTTGTCGGCGCGGCGGTCGCAACGGTGATCGGCCAGATTTGCAGCATGTGCATCGGCCTGTGGGGCGTGTTCAAGCACCAGCGCCTGCTGCAGGTCAGCATGCGCCGGTTCAAGTGGCGCCTGAAAACAGTCAAGGACATTTACCGTGTCGGCCTGCCGGGTATCATCATGCAGTCCATCACTTCGGTGCTGACCGCCGGCCTCAACGGCATCCTGATCGGCTTTTCGCAGACCGCGGTCAACGTGCTGGCGGTGTACTTCAAGCTGCAGACCTTCGTGTTCATGCCGGTGTTCGGCCTCAACCAGGGCGCGCTGCCGGTTATGGGCTACAACTATGGCGCGCGGAATAAAAAGCGCCTGTTCGGGGCATACCGCATTGCGCTGGGAACAGCCGTTGCGATCATGCTGCTGGGCTTTGTTCTGTTCCAGCTCATTCCGGAGCCTATGCTGATGATGTTTGTCGACCGCACGGACGCAGCGGCTACGCAGGAAATGCTGACCGTTGGCGTGCCTGCGCTCAAGACCATCAGCCTGTCCTTTGTCGGCGCGGCGTTCGGCATCATCAACTCGACGGTGTTCCAGGCCACTGCGCGCGGCATGAACAGCTTGATCGTTTCCGTCTGCCGCCAGCTGGTCATCATCCTGCCTGCGGCGTGGGTGCTGGGGCGCTTTGTCGGCCTCAGCGCGATCTGGTATTCGTTCCCGATCGCCGAGATCGCGTCCTTCCTGATCTCGTACCTGCTGCTCTGGCGTGAGTACCAGACCGAGCTGAAATATCTGGGCGCAGGCCAGGAGGAGGCTAAAGCATGAAGCGTATCGCGAGCTTTGAGGTCAACCATGACAAGCTGAAGCCCGGCATGTATACCTCCCGCATCGACGGGGACATCACGACCTATGACATCCGCATGGTCTACCCGAACGCGGGGACGTACATCGAGCCTGCGGCGGGGCATACGTTCGAGCATCTGTTCGCGACCTATGCGCGCAACTCGCGCTTTGCCGACCAGATCATCTACTGCGGCCCGATGGGCTGCCAGACCGGGTTTTATTTCCTCGTGCGGGACATGCAGCCCGCGGACGCGATCGCGCTGGTGCAGGCGTCCATGGCGTTCATCGCAGCCTATGAGGGCGAGATCCCGGGCGCGAGCCGCATCGAGTGCGGCAACTGGCAGCTGCACGATCTGGCGGGCGCAAAGCGGCTCGCCGCAGCCATGATCCCGGTGCTGGCAGACTGGACCGAGGAAAAACTCGTGTACGAAAAATAATGCTTGCAATTTGCATCCGGTTATGGTATTATAACTTTACGACTGCAAGAAGTTTTTTTGATAAGTTCCCGTGGAAAGAGGTGAAACAACATGAAACAGGGCATCCATCCCGAGTACAAGCAGACCACGATCCGCTGTGCCTGCGGCAATGTCATTGAGACCGGCTCCACCAAGGAGAACATCGTCGTTGACGTTTGCTCCAAGTGCCACCCCTTCTTCACGGGCAAGCAGAAGCTGGTAGACACCGGCGGACGTGTTGATCGCTTCAAGAAGCGTTTCAATCTGGATAAGTAACAACAAAGCCATCGAAACGTGTGTTCGATGGCTTTTTGTTTCGTCATACCGCTTTGCGCGGAGGAGGGAACCGAATGACCGAAAACCGTTTGGAAGAACAGCATGAGCGCGCCGTGCTGGTCGGGCTGTCCTGCCCGGGCTTCACGGCCGAGCAGGACGCGGACGAGCGCACGATGGACGAGCTGCGCGCGCTCGCGGAGACCGCGGGCGCGGAGGCTGTTGCAATGACACTTCAGCGCCGTCCGGCGCCGGATGCGCGCACCTTTATCGGCGAGGGCAAGGCGGAAGAGGTCAAGGCGCTCGCGGAGGCAAACGAGGCGAGCCTCATTCTGTTCGACAATGAGCTGTCGCCCTCCCAGACCAGAAATCTGGAAGAGCTGATCGGCTGTACGGTGCTCGACCGTTCGGCGCTGATTTTGGACATTTTTGCCCAGCGCGCCCGCACGGGCGAGGGAAAATTGCAGGTCGAGCTGGCGCAGTACCAGTATATCCTGCCGCGGCTCGCCGGCATGTGGACGCATCTGGTGCGCCAGACCGCGGGCGGCGGCAAAAGCCCGATCGGCACGCGCGGCCCGGGCGAGACCCAGCTCGAAACCGACCGCCGCCACATCCGCAAGCGGATCGACAAGCTCAAGGCGGATCTCGAACAGGTGCGGCAGGTGCGCGCGGTGCAGCGCCGCCAGCGCAAAAAGACCGAGCTGCCCATGGTTGCGATCGTGGGCTATACCAACGCGGGCAAGTCCACGCTGCTCAATACGCTGACCGGTGCGGATATCCCGGCGAACGACCGCCTGTTCGATACCCTCGACCCGACCACACGCAAAAAGCGCATTTCGGACACGCAGGAGATTCTGCTGTCCGACACGGTAGGCTTTATCCGCAAGCTGCCGCACCATCTGGTATCGGCATTTAAGGCCACGCTCGAAGAGCTGGCCTATGCCGACCTGCTGCTGCATGTAGTGGATGTGTCGGACGAGGACTGGCGCATCCAGGCCGAGACCGTGGAGCGCGTCGTGGCGCAGCTCGGCGCGCAGGATATCCCACGCGTTATGGTTTATAACAAGGCGGATAAGTGCGCGCCGGATGCCATCCCGTATTTTCGGCCGGACGAGGGCGTTGCCATCTCGGCTAAAACCGGAGAGGGGATGGACAAGCTGCTGGCCGCCATCGAGCATGCGCTCGGCCGCGGCAAGCACAAGGTAAAGCTGCTCATCCCGTACAGCGACGGCGCGGTACTCGATATGCTGCACCGCGAGGCCCAGATCGTATCGACCGATTACGCTGCCGAGGGCACGGTGGTCGAGGCGGTTGTGGACGAAAAGACCTACGGCAGGGTGCGGGACTATCTGACAGAGACTTGAGACAGGAACATGGGGCATGACCGAGCGGCCGGCCGGCCGCCTTCTCCATGATCCATGCTCTATGACAGAAGGGGAGGTTCGGGTGATGGCTTTGGACTATTTTGTGCCGTATCTCGACTACGGCGAGGGAAAGTTTGAAGAAAAACGCTCCAAATTCACCGGCCGTCTGTGGCACGTCGAAACGCCCGAGCAGGCCACGGCGAAAATCAAGGAGATGCGCGATACCTACTGGGACGCGACCCACCACTGCTACGCCTATATCCTGCGCGAGGGCAACATCATGCGCTATTCGGACGACGGTGAGCCGCAGGGCACGGCGGGTATGCCGATTCTGGATGTGCTGCGCCACGAAAATCTGGTCGACGTGTGCTGCGTAGTCACGCGCTACTTCGGCGGTGTGCTGCTCGGCACGGGCGGCCTGGTGCGCGCCTACACCCAGGGCGCGCAGATCGCGGTTGCGGCGGCGGGTGTGCAGCGCATGAGCCTGTATACGGTTGCGCTGATCGCCTGCGCCTACAATCAGTATGACATCATCACCCATCTACTGCCTGCGCATGACTGCGTGGTCGAGCAGACCGACTACGGTGCGGACGTGACCCTGACTGTCACTATGCCCGCGGGCACGGAGGACAAGCTGAACGCCGCGCTGGCCGAGGTGTCGGCCGGACAGGTCTATGCCGAGGTGATCGAGACCCGGTTCATGGGCCGACGGGTCAAATAGGGCAGCGGCGCACCATTGTGTCTGCGGCGCTTCCATAGATTTTTTTGATTTTTTGCAAAATCGAAAAGGATTTTTCACAATCCCGCAGTATAACTATATCGAGTCGGATATTTGCATACAGGAGGGATGCGCCATGACGGTGCGGGAACAGCAGGAGCAGCGCGAGCGGCAGATGCTTGCGCCGTGGGCGACCTTTGCAGACAGCTCTGCGGGACGGTTGCGGGACATGGAACCCTGTCCCTACCGCACCTGCTTCCAGCGCGACCGGGACCGGATCATCCATTCCAAGGCGTTCCGGCGGCTGAGCAACAAGACGCAGGTGTTCATCTCGCCAGAGGGCGACCACTACCGCGCTCGCTTGACGCACACGCTGGAGGTCGCGCAGATCGCGCGCACGGTCGCGCGCGCCCTGCGCCTGAACGAGGACCTGACCGAGGCGATCGCGCTCGGTCACGACCTGGGCCACACGCCGTTCGGCCACGCGGGCGAACGTGCGCTGGCTGAGGTGTGCCCGTTTGGCTTCCGCCACAATGAGCAGAGTCTGCGCATGGTGGACGTTCTGGAGGACCTCAACCTGACGCGCGAGGTGCGCGACGGCATTGTATGCCACACAGGCGCCAAAAAGGCGGACACGCCCGAGGGACGCATCATCCATTATGCCGACCGTATTGCATACATCAACCATGATATCGACGACGCGGTGCGCGGCGGCCTGATCAAAGCGACCGATATCCCGCAGTACCTGCGCCGCAGTCTGGGCGACACGCACGGCAAGCGCATCGACACCATGGTGGTGGCGATGATCGAATACGGCAACAAATATCAGGAAATCGGCATGGATGAGCAGGTGCATGACGATATGATGGAGCTGCGGCAGTTCATGTTCGACCACGTCTATCAGGGCACCGAGGCGCAGAGCGAGGAGCAGCGCGCCAAAAATATGCTGCGCAGCCTGTATGAATACTTTGTCGAGCATCCGGACGAGCTACCGGGTGACTATTTCGTGCTCATGACGCACGGCGAGCCGCTCGAGCGCGTGGTGTGCGACTATATCGCCTGCATGACCGACCGGTACTCGATTTCGGTATATAAGAAATTGTTCATTCCAAAAAGCTGGAATAAGATTGAAGACTAATCAACCCGGTTATCCTACAGAGGAGGTGGGTGAAATTGCCGTTTGACCGCGTTTTTCTGGACGAGCTGTCCGCGCGGAATGATATTGTGGATGTGGTGTCCCAATATGTGCAGCTGAAAAAGAGCGGCGCAAACTATTTCGGCCTGTGCCCCTTCCATAACGAAAAGACCGCCTCGTTCTCGGTCTCGCCGGACAAGCAGATTTTTCACTGCTTTGGATGCGGCGCGGGCGGCGGCGTGATCACCTTTGTGATGAAGGCCGAAGGGCTGGAGTTTCCGGACGCGGTGCGTTTTCTGGCCGCGCGCGCGGGCATGGAGGTGCCTGAGCAGGGCGAGGCCGACCGCCGGGCGGCCCGCCACCGCGAACGGCTGTACGCCCTGTGCAAGGATGCAGCTCGGTTTTACTATGATACACTGTGGAAGCCGGAAAACCGCGCAGCGCAGCAGTATTTCATCGGCCGCGGCCTGCACCGCCGCATCATGAACCGGTTCGGATTGGGCTATGCGCCGGACTCGTTCCATGCGCTTCTGGACGCGATGACCGCCAAGGGCTATTCGCGCGAGGAGCTGCTGGACGCGGGCCTGGTCAGCCGCAGCGAAAAGGGACGCATTTACGACCGGTTCCGGGGCCGCGTCATGTTCCCGATCATCGATGTGCGCGGCAACGTGATCGCGTTCGGCGGGCGTGTGCTGGACGACTCCAAACCCAAGTACCTCAATTCGCCCGAAACGCCGATTTTCCACAAGAGCCGCAACCTGTTTGCCCTCAACCTTGCCAAGACCACCAAAAGCGGGTATTTCATCCTCGCGGAGGGGTATATGGACGTGATCGCCCTGCACCAGGCGGGGTTCGACTCGGCGGTCGCCTCGCTCGGCACCTCACTGACCGAGGAGCAGGCGCGCATCATCGCCCGGCACGTCAGCCAGATCGTCATTTCATATGACGCGGACGGCGCGGGGCAGGCGGCGGCACAGCGCGCGATCGACATCCTCAAAAAGTGCGATTTGCAGGTCAAGGTGCTGCGTATCCCCGGGGCCAAGGACCCGGATGAGTTCATCAAAGCCAAGGGCGCGGACGCGTTCCGCGGGCTGATCGAGCGCAGCGAGGATCACAACGCCTACCGGCTCGAGCAGATCGCGGCCAAGTACGATCTGGAGGACGACGAGGCGCGCGTACAGTTCCTGCGGGAGGCCGCGCGCATGCTCGCGGGCATCGACAGCACGATCGAACGCGAGGTGTACGCGGGCCGGGCGGCCAAAATGGCAGGCGTGACCGCAGAGGCGATGAACGTCGAGGTGCGGCGCGAGCTTGGCGTGCGCCGCAAGCGGCAGCGCGCGGCCGAGCGGCGTGAGATCCGTTCGCCGGTCGGCATGGCGCAGCCCAAGGACCGCACGCTGGCCTATACGGATGTCAAGTCCGCCAAGGCGGAGGAGAACGTGCTGCGGCTGCTGTTTTCCGATCAGAAGCTGATTGCGCAGGCCGAGCCGGCCCTGCCACCGGCGTGGTTTTCCGCGCCCGTGCTGCGTAAGATATATGAGCGCGTGCTGGCGCTTGACCGGGACAGCCAGATCGTGGACGTGATGGCCTTTGAAGGCTGGCTCGAACCAAACGAGATGAGTTTGCTTTCAGCCATCCTCGAACCGGGGATTCCGCCCGGCGACCATAAGCAGGAGCTGAGCGAATACATAAATACCATACGGATGCAGCGCGTCCGGGACGGGTCGCTGACCAAAGCGGGGGAGGACCCGCTGCTGACCTTTGGACGCATCAAAAAACAAAACGCGGGAGGACAAACGATATGACGAAGGACAACGCAAAGGCGCCCGAGCAGGCGGTTGACCAGCAGCAGGTGCTGAAGGACCTGCTGGCGCTGGGCAAGAAGAACGGGCGTCTGTCGCTCAAGGAGATTGCAGACGCACTCAGCCAGCTCGAGCTGGAAAGCGATGATATTGATAAGTTGTACGAAACGCTCGAGAACATGGGCGTTGAGGTGGAGACCGGCGGCGTTCTGGAAAAGGCGCTGGGCGACGACGAGGATGAGTCGTTCGAGCCGGAGACGGTCGAGGAAGTACCCGAGGAAGAGCTGGTCGATACCTCTGCCATGGCGGAGACCTTCGCCATCGACGACCCGGTGCGCATGTACCTCAAGGAAATCGGTAAGGTCGACCTGCTGACGCCCGAGGAGGAGGTCACCCTCGCCGAGCAGATGCAGAAGGGCAACGAGGCCGCTGCCCGTATCGAGGCCGAGGGCGACGCCATTCCGGCGGAAGAGCGTGCGCAGCTGGACCAGGCGGTCAAGACCGGCGACAAGGCGAAAAAGCGCCTGGCGGAGGCAAACCTGCGCCTGGTGGTATCGATCGCCAAGCGTTATGTCGGCCGCGGCATGCTGTTCCTCGACCTGATTCAGGAAGGCAACCTGGGCCTGATCAAGGCGGTCGAGAAGTTCGACTCGACCAAGGGCTTTAAGTTCTCGACCTACGCAACCTGGTGGATCCGCCAGGCGATCACCCGCGCGATCGCAGACCAGGCGCGCACCATCCGCATTCCGGTGCACATGGTGGAGACCATCAACAAGGTCATCCGTGTTTCGCGCCAGCTGCTGCAGGAGCTGGGCCACGATCCCAGCCCGGAGGAGATTGCCAAGGAAATGAATATGCCGGTCGACCGCGTGCGTGACATCCTTAAGATCGCGCAGGAGCCGGTATCGCTCGAGACCCCGATCGGCGAGGAGGAGGACTCCCACCTGGGCGACTTCATCCCGGACGACGATGCGCCCGAACCGGCCGAGGCGGCCTCGTTCATGCTGCTCAAGGAGCAGCTGGTCGAGGTGCTCAAGACGCTCACCCCGCGTGAGGAAAAGGTGCTGCGCCTGCGCTTCGGCATTGAGGACGGCCACACCCGCACGCTCGAGGAGGTGGGCAAGGAGTTTAACGTCACCCGTGAGCGCATCCGCCAGATCGAGGCCAAGGCGCTGCGCAAGCTGCGCCACCCCTCGCGCTCGAAAAAGCTCAAGGATTTCCTCAACTGATTGATCATATATAGCAAAACGGCGCCCCAGGTGGGCGCCGTTTGCTGTGCAGCTGTTTTTTCATTCGGCAGGCTGGACAGAAAAGGCGGAGGGCGCGCTGTGGTGCGCGTCCCTCCGCCGAAACTGTTTTGGTGATGACTGGTGCGGTAAGCCGGGTTCTGTCGTTGGACGGTCATCTATCTGGGACGCGCGTCGCCGCGCGCCTCAAGCCGCCAGTCGGGACGGGCGGGCCGCCCATAGTCCCAGTCGGCGTTGCTGCGGATAGAGTTTACAGGCCCCCCGTGTTACCACGGGGCGCGGTGAGCTCTTACCTCGCCTTTCCACCCTTACCGCGCCGGGCTGGGGCCTGACGCGGCGGTATATCTCTGTTGCACTATTCCTAGGGTCGCCCCCGGCGGACGTTATCCGTTATCCTTGCCCTGTGCAGCCCGGACTTTCCTCATGCCTACGCACGCGACCGTCTGCACCAGTCACGACTTCCAGTATACCCTAAAAATGCGCCGCCGTCAAACCGGACTTGCAAAAAGAACGAAAATCCTGTATACTGTTACACGAGAAAAAGGCGGTGTTACGCATTTATGACAGCTTTGGAACAATACCTGGGCAGCCTGCTGGACAAGCGGGTCGGCGTGATCGGCGCGGGCGTGAGCAATATGCCGCTCATCCGCATGCTGCGCGCGGCCGGTGTCCGGGTGACCGTACATGACAAAAAAGAGCCCACCGAACTCGGGGACGGCTATGCGACCCTGGCAACGCTCGGCGTGGATTTCGTGCTCGGCCCGCACTATCTGGACGCGCTGGACGAGGATGTGATCTTCCGCACCCCGGGCGTGCATCCGCGCTTTCTGGAGAAGGCACGCGAAAACGGCTCGGAAATCACCAGCGAGATGGAGCTGTTCTTCGCGGTCTGCCCGTGCCCGATCATCGGCATCACAGGGTCGGACGGCAAGACCACCACGACCACGCTTGTCAGCGAAATCCTGAAACACGCAGGCTATACCGTGTATCTGGGCGGCAATATCGGCGCGCCGCTGCTGCCGCGCGTCAATGAGATGCAGGAGGGCGACCTTGCAGTGGTCGAGCTTTCCTCTTTCCAGCTGATGGGTATGAAGCATTCGCCCCATGTGGCGGCGATCACCAACTTGACGCCCAACCATCTGGATTACCACAAGGATTTTGACGAATATGTGCAGGCCAAGACCGCGATCTACCGCAACCAGCAGGAGGGCGACCGTCTGGTGCTCAACCTGGATGACGAGGTCACGCGCTCGCTGCACGCTTCGGGCAACCTGTTCTGCACCAGCAAAACACAGGAGCTGGCCAACGGCGTGTTCCTTAAGGATGATATTATCTATATCGCCGAGGGCGGCGCGCGGCGCGAGCTGATGCCGGCGGCGGATATCCGCATCCCGGGCGCGCACAATGTGTATAACATGATGATGGCCGCGGCCGTTGTGCAGGGCTATGCGTCGGATGACGACATCCGCGCCGTGGCGACGACGTTTGGCGGCGTGGAGCACCGCATTGAATTTGTGCGCGAGCTCGACGGCGTCAAGTATTACAACGACTCGATCGCGTCCAGCCCGACCCGCACGATCGCCGGACTGGAGTCCTTCCAGCAGAAGGTGATCCTGATCGCGGGCGGCTATGACAAGCATATCCCGTATGATGTGCTCGGCAAGCCGATTTGCGACCATGTCAAGTCGCTCATCCTGACCGGTGCGACCGCGCCCAAAATCCGCGACTGCGTGCTTGCAGTGGATGGGGCGCACCCGCCGGTGATCGAGGTAGAGGATCTGGAGACCGCAGTGCGCGAAGCGTATGCGCAGGCCCAGCCAGGGGATATTGTCATTATGAGCCCGGCAAGCGCCTCGTTTGACCGCTTCAAAAACTTCATGGAGCGCGGCAAGCTGTTCAAGTCGCTGGTCAACAATCTGGAATAAACAAAAGAACCGCCTGCGGGCGGTTCTTTTGTTTGTCGAAAAAATCCCTCGCGCCGCAGCGCGCATCAAATAAGCCTTGTCAGTATTTAGTATTGCTGAATATTGAAATTTGATGTATTGTATATCCATAAAATTGCCTTTGATTAAGATATGGTATATTATTCTGGATAATTATTGAAGGAGGGGGATCTTTATGAAGAAATTATGGGTAATCCTGAGTGTTTTGGATTTGATAGGTATATTGGTTTTTCCCGTTGTAGCAGCTGTATGTACTATTCAATCAGATTTCATTTCTCCCGACCTATTAGATTTATTAGTAGTATGGTTATTGATACATCTGGGTAGAGAATGGATGCAAAAAAAATTCCTTTTTCATAACTGGAAATACGAGGAATATATCATTTTCTATCTCTTACTTGCCTATTTCATTACCCTGATTTTGGGTAGCTATTGGATTCCAATGATATCTTAGCGTATTATCTTTTTTGAAAGGCCAGCAATCTCTGCTGGCCTTTCCATTAGTTGGAGCGGACTTTTGTTTCTCAAGAACCGCCTGCGGGCGGTTCTTTTTGTATGCGGCCGGACTCAGGCGCGGCCGGTATCCGTGCGGCGAAAGGCGCGCCAGATGCACACGAGCGTCAGCACCGCGACGATGGCCTCGACCGTGGGGAAGGTCGCCCACACGCCGTGGACCCCGGCGAGTGCGGTCAGTGCCAGCAGGACGGGCGGAATGACGATCACGCCGCGCAGCAGCGAGATCGCAAAGCCCTGTGCCGCGCGGCCCGAGGCGCTGAAGAATGCCGCGCTTACGATGTTAAGCCCCGCGCACCAGAAGCCGAGGAAGTAGATGCGCAGGCCGGTCACCGCATAGTCCGCGAGCACGGGGTCGCCCGCACTGTTGAAGGCCGCTGCAATCGGCCCGGCAAACGCAAACACCAGTGCAAACAGCACGGTGGCGATCGCGAGCGCGGTCAGCACGCCGTATCGCAGCAGGCGGCGCAGCGCGGCCGCCGCGCCCGTGCCGCTGCTGTGGCTGACCAGCGGCTGCGTGCCGGTGGAAAGGCCGGTGAAGATCGCGACCGCAACCAGCGCGAGGTTGGCGACAATGCCGTAAGCCGCAACGCCTGTGTTGCCTGCAAGCCGTAGCAGCACCTGGTTGAACAGCAGCAGCACAACGCCCGAGGAGAGCTCGGAGATTAGCGAGGGCAGGCCGGGGGTGCACAGCGCGGGCAGCAGCCGCAGCCGCGGCCGTGCGCGCAGCAGGTGGAAGCCGCGGCTGGGTGCACGCAGGTGTCCGGACAGGATGAGTATGCTGATGATCGGGGAGACGCCGGTGGCGAGCGCCGCACCGAACATCCCCATGCCGAGCGGGAAGATGAACACATAGTCCATCACCACGTTGGACAGGCTGCCGATGATCATGCCCGCCATGGCGCGGTTCGGGCCGCCATCGTTGCGCACAAAGGCGAGCAGTACGTTGTTCATCACAAAGAATGGGCCGAAGCACAGCAGGGTGCGCAGATAGACGAGGGTCAGCGGGAAGGTGTCCGCATCCGCGCCGAGCAGGCGCGCGAGCGGGCCGCCGGCCAGCAGGCCGAGCAGCAGGAAAAACACACCCGCCGCCAGGCCGAGGCCGACGGCATGGGTGAACGTGCGGTCAGCGTCCCGCTGCTGGTGCTGCGCGCGGCAGATCGTGAAATGGGTTGCGCTGCCCACGCCGATCATCAGGCCGATGCCGTTCATCAGGTTGTAAAGCGGCAGCGCAATGTTGAGCGCCGCCAGGCCGATCGCGCCCGTGCCGCGCGAGACAAAAAACGTGTCTGCCAGGATGTAGCACGAGATGCCGACCTGGCCGAGAATACCCGGCGCCGCATACCGGGCAAATGTGCGCAGGCTCACCGGTTGGTTCATGTTGTTTGTTTCCTCCTTTACAAAAAAAGAGCGCCCTGCTCTCCATCTTCAAAGGCCTGCGATGGAAAGCGTGACGCTCAAATTTTTATCCGGCGATAAAAATCGGGTTGATACTGAAGTCTCCAGTAAGAAAGAGTATAGCACAGCTGGTGCGCAGCTGTCAAGCCGCGGCAGCGAACCTTTTTCGGCGGGTCATGCAATCAGGTTTTTGACGCCGCGGATGCCGTCGCGCACGATTGCCTCGAGCGTGTGGATGACGTCTTGCGCGCGCAGGTCATCCAGCTCGCCCTGCATCCACGCGGAGAGCACCGCGATGATGCCGGAGACAATGTAGGAATAGATCAGCCGCTTGCGGCCTTCGGCGGTTCCGGGCATGGTGTTGTTCCACCCGCGCTGGAAGGCCTCGTAGGCCATCTCCTGCAGGCGGCGGACGAAATGCGGGTCGCCCTGCTCGCCGCACAGGGCGGAGAACAACTTGACATTGCGCGGCGACTGCCGCATATGATCGAGAAAATCGACGAGCGAGTGCAGCGTCTCGATGGTCGGCGTGCAGGTGAGCTGCTGCTCCATCTGCTCGATGATGTGCGCCTCGATTTCGCCCAGCAGGTCATGTATACCCTGATAATGCAGGTAAAAGGTGCTGCGGTTGATATCCGCCCGTGCGCAGATGTCCGTGATCGAGATGCTGGACAGCGGCTTTTCGCAGACAAGATCGATCAGCGCCTCGCGCAGGGCGCGGCGGGTGTACTGCACCCGGCGGTTTGGCTTTCGTTCCGGCATAATGGGGTCCTCCTTGCTGAGCACCATTTTATCAGCAGCGAGTTGTAAAGTCAACAGGGCGTTGTGATTTGGCAAAAGCCGCCATAAATTCCCGGTGCGGGGCGGGATAGCACTGTACTTTTGCCGGGGGAATGTGCTATAATAATCCAAAAGGGGAGCGGCCTGCTGCGCCGCTCCCCGTATGCCAAAAGCGGGCGGCGGCAAGGGCCGCGCAAGGCCCGCTTATCATCAAATTATGCCGTGCGCGGCCGCGCGGTCACAGGAGGAAGTACGTATGGAAATCAAACTGTCTCCGTCCATTCTTTCGGCGGATTTTGCAAATCTGGCACGCGATATCAAGATAGCGACCGACGCGGGCGCGGAATATGTCCATGTCGACGTGATGGACGGCCATTTTGTGCCCAATATCACGATCGGCGCGCCGGTGGTCAAGGCGCTGCGCAAGGCGACCGACAAGGTGCTCGACGTCCATCTGATGATTTCGGACCCGGATAAGTATCTGGATGACTTTATCAAGGCGGGGTCGGACATCATCACCGTGCACTATGAGTCGAACGGCGACACGCTCGCACAGCTCAAAAAGATCCGCGCGGCGGGTATCAAGGCGTCCTGCACGATCAAGCCGGGCACCCCGGCAGAGGTGTTGTTCCCGCTGCTGCCGTACTGCGATATGGTGCTGATCATGACGGTTGAGCCGGGCTTTGGCGGCCAGGGCTTTATCCCGGAATGCATGGACAAGATCCGTGCGGTCCGCGCGGAGATCCAGAAGAACGGCTACCACTGCGAGCTCGAGATCGACGGCGGCGCCAAGCTGAACAACACCGCGGATATCGTTGCCGCGGGCGCGGATGTAATTGTCGCGGGTTCGGCGGTGTTTGGCGGCGACATTGCTGCAAACGTCAAGGGCTTCCACGAGGTGTTTGCCGAGGGCGTAAAGAAGGCAACCTGGAGCAAGTAAAGCGCGCAATCATACAGAAAAAACGGACGGCTTTTGCCGTCCGTTTCAGCTTGTCGAAAAAGTCTTTCGCGCCGCAGCGCGCATAAAATAGGGGATTGCGGCGCGCCGCAATCTCCATAAAAACCGGGAGCATGTATCACGGTTTTTATACAAGACGGCTCCGAATTGTGCCCGTAGGGCGCGGTTCGGAGCCGAATTCTCGATCGGAAGCGTGGTTCCGATCGAGAGACTTTTTTTCAGTTGGCAGCTTCCGCCGCCTGGTTTTCGGCCTGCTCGTGTGCAGCCAGCTGGGTTTCCAGCCAGCGGGAAATATCCCCGTAGGCATCCAGCCGGCCGAGCTCGTTGAGCACCTCGTGCCGCGCGTCCTTGTAAAAGATCACTTCGATGTTTTTCAGCCCCGCGCCGCGGTACAGGTTGACCACCCGGCGCACGCCCTCGCCGTATTTGCCGACAGGATCCTTATCCCCGGCCAGGAAGAGCAGCGGTAGGCTGCGCGGGGTGTGGCGGAAGGTATGCGAAGAATTGGCCTTGGCGATCAGCGTAAACAGGTCGCGGAACCCGGTGGCGGTAAAGATGAAGTTGCACTTTTCATCCGACTGATAGAGCGACACCACATCTTCATCCCGGCTGAGCCAGTCAAACACGGTATGCGGGTTTTTGATCTTGCGATTGTAGCCCTTGAATGCTAGGTCGGACAGAAAGCCGCTGCGGTAGGTCATGCCGCGCGTGCGGGCGATGGAGTCCGCCAGGTGTGCCGCGCTGATGGCTGCCGCGTTCGGGCCGATTGTGCCGGTCAGAATACAGCCGGCGAGCTTTTCGCCGTAATTGGTCAGGTACAGCCGCGCGATCAGCGAGCCCATCGAATGGCCCAGCAGGAAATAGGGCAGGCTGGGATAGCGGCGCTGCATCAGGTCGGTCAGCTGTTCGACATCCTCGATCAGGAATTTCCACCCGTCCCGCGCGGCGAAAAAGCCCAGCTCGGCGGGACGCGAAACCGACGCGCCGTGGCCGATATGGTCGTTGCCGCACACGATAAAGCCAAGGCTGCACAGATACTTGGCAAACGGCGTATAGCGGGAAAAATATTCGCACATACCGTGGGAAATCTGCACGATGCCGCGGATATCCACCTCTTCCGGCACCAGGATGTAATAGGTCACATGGGAGACGCCGTTGGCGCTTTTATAAATATTCTGTGTGCACTTGATATTCATAAAAATACACCTCAGTCCGGCAAGCAAATCTTGCTGCTCATATCATACCACAATCCGACCGGAATGTGCACGGCTTTTGAGCAAAGTTAACAAATGGTTTATAAATTCGGCGGCTTGCACCGGGGACGGACAGATGATATAATGGTTGCGCAGCCGAAATGATGCAAATAGGAGCAAATCCATGCCATGAACGGCGCCGGGCGGCTGCCGGTGCGCCCGCGGGCGCTCGCCGCTATGGCAGAGCGAAACACAGAAAGAGGTGCAGATATGCCTTATATTGGTATTTCAACGTCAAAAAACCTGTCCGAAGCGCAGAAGGATGCACTCAAGGCCGATCTGGGCGAAAAGATCCGCGTGATCCCCGGCAAGACCGAGGCCGCGCTGATGGTGGATATCTCGGACGGCCACACCATGTATCTGGCCGGTGAAAAGCGCGAGCTGGCCTTCCTGGACGTGCGCTGCTTTGGCTCGACCGAGTTTGCCAACAAAAAGGCCTTTACTGAGGCGGCTTTCCAGGCGGTGGAGCAGCAGACCGGCCTGCCCGAAAACGCGATTTACCTGACATACAGCGAGTTTGCCAACTGGGGCACCAGAGGCTCGATGAAGTAACCCTAGAGATCCGGCGGAAGCGGCGCTTCTGCCGGATCTTTTTGCGCTGCGCCGAATTTGCAAATTGTTCACAATTAAACGATTGACAAGACAACCGGTTTCTCCTATCATGGAGACAACAGATACCGGAAGGCGGTGGAGAGATGGAACAATGGGAGGAGCAGTTTTTCACGGACTCGTTTAAGCTGGGCAGACTATACCGCAGCTGTATGCAGCGGGCGTCGCGCGAGCTCAGGCTCGCGCCCAACGAAGTAAGCGTTCTGCTGTTTCTCAGCCGCCATGCGCCCGAACAGGACACGGCGACCGATATCGCCGCGGCGCACGGGATCTCGAAAGCACTGGTCACGCGCTGTGTGGACAATCTGCACCGCCGCGGCCTGCTGGACAGCGCGCGGGACACCGCCGACCGGCGCATCGTGCATCTCCGCCTGAGCGGTGAGGGCAGTGTGGTGGCGGACGAGCTGGTGCGCCGCTGTAAGCGCATGGCCCGGCAGCTGCATGAGGGCGTGGCGCAGGAGGAACTGGAAACCGTGCACCGGATCATGCAGAAGATGCAGCACAATCTGGATGCGCTGCTGGAAGATATGGAAAGTCAGGTGAGTCAACCCAAATGAACCAAAGCAAAGACAAAAACAACTACCCGAAATCACCCGCGCCCAAGCGGCCGCTGATTTTTTACTATGCCGTCACGCTGATCATACTCATGCTGCTCAACTGGCTGCTCGTGCCTATGCTGGCACAGCGGCAGGTGATCGAGGTCGGATACGACGAGTTCGTCTCCATGCTGGACGACGGCAGGGTGCAGACCGTGGCCTACGACCAGACCGAGAGCCAGATCATGTTCGAGGCAACCGATGAGGACGGTAACCGGGCGGTCTACAAGACCGGCATCTTCCCCGACCCCGACCTGTACGACCGGCTGGACGATGCAAACGTTAAGTTCGCCGCCGAGATCCCAACCCAGACCTCGCCGTTGCTCAGCCTACTGGTCAGCTACGCGATCCCGATCATCCTAATTATCGCAGTCGGCCAGTGGCTGAACAAAAAGATGATGAAGAGCATGGGCGGCAACGCGATGAGCTTTGGCAAATCGGGCGCGAAGATCTATGCAGAGACCGAGACCGGCAAAACCTTTGCGGATGTAGCCGGTCAGGACGAGGCCAAGGAGGCTCTGACCGAGATCGTGGACTTTTTGCACAACCCGGGCAAATATGCGGGCATCGGCGCCAAGCTGCCGAAGGGCGCGCTGCTCGTCGGCCCGCCGGGCACCGGCAAGACCCTGCTGGCCAAGGCGGTCGCGGGCGAGGCGCACGTGCCGTTTTTCTCGATTTCCGGCTCGGCCTTTGTCGAGATGTTCGTCGGCATGGGCGCGGCCAAAGTGCGCGACCTGTTCAAGCAGGCGAGCGAAAAAGCGCCCTGCATTGTGTTCATCGACGAGATCGATACCATCGGCAAGAAGCGCGACAGCGGCGGTCTGGCCGGCAATGACGAGCGCGAACAGACGCTCAACCAGCTGCTGACCGAGATGGACGGCTTTGACGGCACCAAGGGCGTTGTCATCCTGGCGGCGACCAACCGGCCGGAATCGCTCGACCCCGCGCTGCTGCGCCCGGGCCGTTTTGACCGGCGTATCCCGGTGCAGCTGCCTGACCTGCAGGGCCGTATCGCGATCCTCAAGGTGCACGCCAAGGATGTCGTGATGAGCGGCCATATCGACTTTAACGCCATCGCTCGCGCGACCTCGGGCGCCTCCGGCGCAGATCTGGCCAACATTATCAACGAGGCTGCGCTGCGCGCCGTGCGCATGGGGCGCCATGCGGTGGAGCAGGCGGATCTGGAGGAAAGCGTGGAGACCGTGATTGCGGGCGCACAGCGCAAAAACGCGGTGCTCAGCGCGAAGGAGAAGGAGATCGTCGCCTACCACGAGATCGGCCACGCGCTGGTGGCGGCCAAGCAGAGCAATTCTGCGCCGGTCACCAAGATCACGATCGTGCCGCGCACCTCGGGCGCACTCGGCTATACCATGCAGGTGGATGAGGGCGAGCACTACCTGATGAGCAAGGAAGAGCTGACCAACAAGGTCGCCACGCTGACCGGCGGCCGCGCGGCAGAGGAACTGGTGTTCGGTTCGGTCACGACCGGTGCGTCCAACGACATCGAGCAGGCCACCAAGCTCACCCGCGCGATGATCACGCGCTACGGCATGAGCCGCACGTTCGATATGGTGGCGCTCGAGACCGTGCAGAACCAGTATCTGGGCGGCGATGCATCGCTCGCCTGCTCGGCAGAGACCGCCGCGCAGATCGACACCGAGGTTGTGCAGACGGTCAAGGCTGCACACGAAAAAGCGATCGGTATTCTCCAGGAGAACATGGATGCGCTGCACCGGCTGGCGCACTATCTGCTGGAAAAGGAGACCATTACGGGCGAGGAGTTCATGTCCCTGCTGGAAAAGTCATAAGCCGGTACAAAGAAAAAGATGGACGATACGGCGGCAAAATGGCCGCCGTATCATTGTTCTGCGGCAGAAAATCGAAAATAATCTGACAATCGAAGGAAAACAGCGGAATGAATAAAAAAATTCTTGACATTTCGCTGTAAATTTGGTATTCTATTTTGGCAAGGTTATATGGCCTTCGTATCCGGGTGTAGCGCAGCTGGTAGCGTGCTTGACTGGGGGTCAAGAGGCCGCAGGTTCAAGTCCTGTCACTCGGACCAAATAAGACCGCTGATTCGTGGGAATCGGCGGTCTTTTTGCAACTTTTGATAGATTTTCTGCACATATTACCGACCGCCGGGCCGCCTACAGCCCATCAAGGCACCACTGCGCGAGCACATCCGCCTCGGCTTGCAGGCTGCCGGCGCGGCAGGGCAGTCCCTCGCGGGCCAGCAGGCGGGTAAGCGGCGCAGCCTGCGCGCGCAGGGCGGGCGTATCCGCTTGATTCAGCACCACGCGCACCCGCCCGCGCGGCAGGCGGCAGCTGCCCGCGGCTTCGCGCACGCAGTACAGAATTTCGTCCGCGCCCACCAGGCGCGCGGGGTCGCGCACCCAGTCCGGGTGCAGCGCAAAGCGGTGCACCGCCCCGCCCACCGGGCGGCCCCAGGCGGACAGCCCGGCGACGATCACGCACCGCGCACTGTCCAGCGGTACGACCGGTTCATCCGCCCGGTGCAGCTTGAGCGGCAGATGGTGCGCGCCGTCCGCCTCGCACAGCGTGATATCGGTTGCCTGCACCGCCCGCCGGAACAGATCGGGCGCGAGCGCGCCCAGCTTGCCCGCGCCTGCGTCAGTACCAGCGCAGACAATGCCGGGGATGCGGAGGGCATCCAGCAGCTCGTCTGCGTCCGGATCGATGAGCAATGCGCGGCTCTGCGGCGGCGCGACCGGATAGATATGCGTCGAGGTGGTCAGCAGCACGCGCTGCCCGGCAAGCACACGCGCCAGCGCCAGCAGCGCGGTGGTCTTGCCGCCCGCGCCAATGATGGACAGAATGGGGTGCTGCATGGGTTACACCTCGCTTTGCCACAGCGGGCGATAGGTCTGGTCTTCCACGGCATACAGCGCCTCCGCATCCCGGTCGAGCAGGGCGCGGCAGTCGTCCTGCGCCCAAAAGCGCACGCAGGTGCCGCAGGAGGAACTGAGCGCGCGCGGTACAGGCTGCATTTTCGCACGGCAGCCCGCTTTTTGCAGCGCTCCGAAGGTCAGCATGGCGCTTAAGTGGGTGTGGAAGGTAGCAAGATATTCTTTCATGCCTTTTTCACCAGTGTGAGCGCAAATTCGTCGTCCCCAGCCGGCTGGGCGCTGGCCTCATAGCCGTTGTTGTGCGCAAAGCGGGTGATGTTTTCCACCGCGCACGGGTCGTCCACCAGCACCTCGAGCGTGGCCGGGGCGTTGACCTTGACCTCCTTCTGCACCATGACCACGGGCATGGGGCAGGAATAACCTCTTGCATCAATCATTTTGCCTTTTCCTCCTTGTGCAGATTGGCCAGCGAGATCACGAGCAGCAGCATCAGCCCGATGCAGATGCCGACGCGGCCAGACAGGGCCACACCGCCCGCGGTGAACACGCCGTCGGTCATCGCGTCCGCGTTTCCGGCCATACCGAAGTTGTGCGCGAGCGCCGCGCCGACCAGCATACCGAGCACGGTCACGGCGCTGTCGCCGTTGCCCTCGCCCGCAAGGATGAGCTGGCGCAGCGGGCAGCCGCCCAGCAGCACCGAACCCCAGCCCGCAAGGCCCATGCCGAGAAAACTCCACAGATAGTCATGGTGTGCCACAGGCTGCACCGAGAGCGCGGGGTGAAAGTTGCCTAAAATCAGGTTGCCGACCAGCACGGTTACAAAGATCGCGGCAAAGCCGCTCACCAGATGGAAGTCGCGGAACAGGAATACGTCGCGCAGGCCGCCTGCCATGCACAGGCGGCTTTTCTGCGCCAGTGCGCCGACAATCAGGCCGCCCGCGAGCGATATCAGCCAGAACGCATGGCTCGCGCCCGGGCCTGCCTGCGAAAAATGGATAAACGCCGGGGCTGCGATCAGCAGCGCAAGCACCGCGATCATAAAGCCGGGCAGGACAAAGCCCTCCGCTTTCTTGACCTTGTATGCGCGGCCGAGCGAAAAGCCCCTTTTGAGGAACAGCACGCCCGCGCCGATCCCGGCCGCAAAGCCCAAAAGCCCCGCAACCGCGGTCACGTCGCCGCCGCCCAGGCGCAGAACCATGCGCAGCGGGCAGCCGAGGAAGGCGAGCGCGCCCACCATCACGATCATACCCAGCACAAAGCGCAGCGCAGGCGCCGAGCCCGCCCGCGCGCGGAACTCGCGCCCGGCGAGCGCTGCCAGCATGGCGCCGAGCACCAGCCCGACGATCTCCGGGCGCAGATACTGCACTTTTTCCGCACTGTGCAGGCCGAGCCCGCCCGCAATGTCGCGCAGGAAGCACGCGATGCAAAAGCCCATGTTGGCGGGATTGCCCGCCGCCGTCAGGATGAGTGCCGCAAGGCCGACGATCACGCCGGTCCCGGCCACCAGATATTTGCTTTTACTCATAACATTCTCCTACTTGTTTTTTGTTTTGCAGCCACCGCGGTTTTACATTTGCACAGCGGTGTGATACACTAAAGGCAATACCGCCTCATTCGGCGGCAAAATTTCCGAAAAGCGCCGCAGATATCATGGTGCGGTGTTGCCGAAAGCCGAAGATTTGCCGGGAGGGACCGCCATGCACACCATTTATCTGGATAATGCCGCCACTTCATTCCCCAAGCCGCCTGCCGTCGGGGCGCGCATGCGGGAATATGTGGACGAGGTGGGCGCGTCGGTCGGCCGCAGCTCGTATCAGGCCGCGCAGCAGGCGGGGCTGGTCACCCTGCGCCTGCGGCAGCGGCTGGGCGCGCTGTTCGGCTTTGCCGACCCGGCGTATGTGATCCTGACCCCGGGCAACACTTGGGGGCTCAACCTGCTCCTTAAGGGCGCGCTGCGGCCGGGCGACCATGTGCTCGTCTCCGGGATGGAGCACAACGCGGTCATGCGGCCGCTAACCCAGCTGGCGCGGTGCGGCGTGTCGTTCGACCGCATCCCGTGCGACGCACAGGGACGGCTGCTGGTCGACCGGGTGCAGGCCATGCTGCGTACGAACACCCGGCTGGTGCTGCTCGCGCACGCCTCCAACGTGTCCGGCACAGTGCAGGATGCCGCGGCTGTGGGCGCGCTCTGCGCCGCGCGCGGCGTGCCCTTTGCGCTCGACGCGGCGCAGACCGCGGGCCATCTCCCGCTGGATTTTGATGCGCTGCACCTGGCGGCGCTGTCCGTCCCCGCGCACAAGGGCCTGATGGGGCCGCAGGGCATGGGCGCGCTGCTGCTCCGCCCGGATTTTGCCGCATCGCTCGATCCGCTCGTGAGCGGCGGCACGGGCAGCGCGTCCGATAGCGAGGATCTGCCCGCGTGGTTCCCCGACCGGCTGGAACCCGGCACGCCCAACCTGCCCGGCATTTACGGGTGGGACGCTGCGCTGGACTACCTTGTATCGGTCACGGTCGAGGCGGTTGCCGCGCACGACCGCGCGCTATCCGCGCAGTTCCTCGCCGGGCTGCGGGACATATCGGGCGTGCGACTGATCGGCCCGGACACGCCGGACGGCCGCGTGGCGGTGTTCAGTCTGGATTTCCCGGGAAAGGACAATGCGGAGATTGCCGCTCGGCTGGAGGAGGAATACGGCATCCTCACCCGCTGCGGGCTGCACTGCGCGCCGGGCGCGCACCGCACGCTCGGCACCTTCCCGCGCGGGACCGTTCGCCTGTCCTTCGGTTGGTTCAACACCGCGCAGGACGTGGACTGCGCCCTGCGGGCCGCGCGCGCTGTCAGCGAAGCGTGATGCGCGGCCCCTCGTGATAGACTTCCACCGTCCCGATGCGCTGCGCGCTTGGGACGGTTTTTTGCAGCGCGGCAAACAGCGCATCCGCATCCGCCGGGTGCACGGCAAACAGCAGGCCGCCCGCGGTCTGCGGGTCGTAGAGCGCGTCCTGCACCTCGAGCGGGACGCCGTCCGCCGCGACAAACGGCTCGGCAAACCGCCGGTTGCGGTACATCCCCTCGGGCAGAACGCCCATGCGGGCAAATTCCAGCGCCTCGGGCGGGATATCGACCGCAGCGGCGTCGATCGTCAGATGCACGCCGCTGCCCTGGGCAAGCTCGGCTGCGTGGCCCAGCAGGCCGAACCCGGTCACATCCGTGCACGCGTGCACCCGGAAGGGAAGTGCAGCGTCGCGCGCGGATTTGTTGAGCACCGCCATGCGCGCATAGGCTGCCGCCAGCACGTCGGGCGGGCACAGGTCGACCTTGGCCGCGGTGGTCAGGATGCCCGCGCCGAGCGGCTTGGTCAGCAGCAGCACGTCGCCCGGCTGTGCGCCCGCGTTGGTGAGCACCCGATCCGGATGCACAAAGCCGGTCACGCACAGGCCGTATTTGGGTTCCTCGTCCAGGATGCTGTGGCCGCCCGCGATGACCGCACCGGCCTCATACACCTTGTCGTATCCGCCGCGCAGGATGGCCTGCACCGCCCCGTCCGGCATGGCCTTGGGTACGCACAGCAGGTTGAGCGCGGTTTTGGGCTCGCCGCCCATGGCGTAAACGTCGGACAGTGCGTTTGCCGCCGCGATCTGGCCGAACAGATAGGGGTCATCCGCAATGGGCGGGAAAAAGTCCACGGTCTGCACGATGGCGAGCGTGTCCGAAATGCGGTAGACCGCCGCGTCATCGCTCTTGTCGAACCCGACGAGCAGATCGGGGTCGCGGCGGACGGGCAGTCCGTCCAGCAGGCGCGCGAGCGTGCCCGCGCCGACCTTGGCCCCGCAGCCCGCGCAGTTTGCCAGCTTGGTCAGCCGGATCTCCTGTTCCATAAGTCTCCTCCGTTTAATATGGCCGCCGCAGGCGGGCGGCCGTTATCCTATTAAAAAGATAACACGGGATTGCGGCCGCGGTCAAGCATGATCGCAGCGGCAAACGGTTTTGCATCTTATGTATACTTGTGCTACAATAGATAGCGATTAAGAAATCCATGAAAAAAGGGGAAAAATACGTTGCTTTCCAAAAAAAGTAAAGCGATCGGCTTTATTATGCTGTCCGCATTCGGTTTTGCGCTGATGAGCACATTTGTGCGCCTGGCGGGCGACCTGCCGTTCATCCAGAAATCCTTTTTCCGCAATGCGGTCGCCATGGTTGTGGCGGCGGTGATGCTGGGGCGCGAGCATGTCAGCCTGCGCTGGGAAAAGGGCAATCTGCCGCTCATGCTGCTGCGCGCGACCTGCGGCACGCTCGGCATTTTCTGCAACTTCTACGCAATCGATCATCTGGTGCTGGCGGATGCGAACATCTTAAATAAGATGTCGCCGTTTTTTGCGATCCTGTTCTCGCTCGTGCTGCTCAAGGAGCGCGCAAACGCGCTGCAATATCTCGCCGTGCTGGCCGCGTTCGGCGGCAGTATGCTGATCGTCAAGCCCGGCTTCTCATCCGCGGCCTTCCCGGCGCTGATCGGCCTGCTGGGCGGCATGGGCGCGGGCGCGGCCTATACCGCGGTGCGCGCTCTGTCGCTGCGCGGGGAGAAAAGCGCGCGCATCGTGTTCTTTTTCTCGGCGTTTTCCACCATTGTCTGCCTGCCGTTCATGCTGCTGGACTTCCACCCGATGACGCTGGGACAGCTCGCCTGCCTGCTGGCGGCGGGCGGCTCGGCGGCCCTCGGCCAGTTCGGCGTAACGCTGGCCTATGCGCACGCACCAGCGAAAGAAATCTCGGTGTTCGACTACACGCAGGTGTTGTTTTCCGCCGTGCTCGGCTTTTTGCTGTTCGGCCAGATCCCGGACGGGCTGAGCGTGCTCGGCTATGTGGTCATCTGCGGCGTGTCCGTGCTGATGTTCCTGTATAACCGCACGCTGGAGAGCCGGGAGCAGGCGCGCGGCCATGACGTATGAGCTGATCCGCTCGCGGCGCAAGACCCTGTCGGTCGAGGTCAGCCGCGAGGGCAAGGTGATCGTGCGCGCGCCGCTGCGCCTGTCGCGTGCGCGGATTGAGCAGTTTGTCACCGCGCACGCGGACTGGATCGCACGGGCCGAGGCGCGCCAGCGCGCGCGGCTGGCCGCCCATCCCGAACCGGATGCGGCGCAGCAGGCTGCACTCATCCGCCGCGCCAGGGCCGAACTGCCGCCCAAGGTGGAGCATTATGCGCGCCTGATGGGCGTGCAGCCCGCGGGCGTGCGGATCACCGGCGCGCGCACGCGGTTCGGCTCGTGCAGCGGCAGCAACCGCATCTGCTTTTCCTGGCGGCTGATGGACTACCCGGAAGCCGCGGTGGACTATGTTGTCGTGCATGAGCTGGCACATATCGTGCACAAAAACCACGGCCCGCAGTTCTGGGCGCTGGTTGCGCGCTATCTGCCCGACTGGCGCGCGCGCCGTGCGCTGCTGCGGGACTGAGCAGCATCATCAGAATATCAGAGAGGGAGGGAGAGGCATGACCATTGCAGAGATCGCGTCCCGCGCGGGAGTTTCCAAGGCGGCGGTATCGCGTTATCTGAACAACGGCTATGTCAGCTCGGAAAAACGCGAGGCCATCCGCCGGGTGATCGAGGAGACCGGCTATGTGCCCTCGCAGCAGGCGCAGACGCTGCGCACCGGCAAAAGCCGGATGGTGGGCGTAATCGTGCCGCGCATTGACTCGGAATCCATCAGCCGGGTGGTGGCGGGCATTTCCCGCGTGCTGGAAGAGCATGATTACCACCTGCTGCTCGCCAATACAGACAATAACATCCAGAAGGAACTGGAATATCTGGAGGTGTTCCGCAGTGGCAATGTGGACGGCGTGATCCTGGTGGCGACCATCCTGTCCGGCGCGCACCGGCAGGCGCTCGCCGCGCTGGAAAGTCCGGTGGTGCTGGTCGGCCAGCGTATGGAGGGCATGACCTGCGTCTTTCACGATGACCGCGGCGCGGCCGCGGCGGTCACCGGCCTGCTGCTCGGCGGCGGGCGGCGGCGCATTGGTTATATCGGCGTCACCCCGCGCGACAAGGCCGCGGGTGCGGCGCGCCGTGCGGGCTGGCAGGACGCCATGCGCGCGGCCGGGCTGGAACCCGATCCTGCATGGATGGAACAGAGCGATTTCTCGATCGACGGCGGCTATGCAGCCGCCGGGCGGCTGCTCGCGCGGGTGCCCGATCTCGAGGGCATCTTTTGTGCAACCGATTCCATAGCAATCGGCGCCAAAAAGCGCCTCGAGGAGGACGGCCGCCGCATCCCGCAGGAGATTGCGCTGGCAGGCATCGGCCACTCGCGGCTGAGCGAACTCGTGCGTCCCCGCATTGCGACCGCGCATTATTACTATCAGACAAGCGGCGAGGAAGCCGCGCGCGACCTGCTTGAAATGCTCGAGCAGGGGATCGACCGCAAAAAGCAGCTCATGCTCGGCTATGAAGTGCATCCGGGCGAGAGCGTGTAATAATAGGACCTCAATAAACCGGCCTGTGTCAAAAACACAGGCCGGTTTTTGTGTATACTGCGGGGCACACGCGGGAAAATTAGAAGAAGTGCGCAAAAAGGGGAGAGAATGTTTGGATAAAATTGCGGATTTACAAATTCCGCCAACCTAAGTTATAATACATACAGAAAGTGAAATCGATTTCATAAATTATGTGAAAGGGCGGAAAAAAGGTGGATTACAAAAAGGCAGCCTCCGAGGTGCTCGAGTACATCGGCGGCAAAGACAACATCGTGTCCGCGGCGCACTGTGCGACACGGCTGCGCCTTGTCATCGCGGACAATGGCAAGGTAAACAAAAAGGAGCTGGAGAACGCGACCGGCGTGCAGGGCGTGTTCGAGGCGCAGGGCCAGCTGCAGATCATCTTCGGCACAGGCACGGTCAACAAGGTGTATGACGAGTTCATTGCGCTTTCGGGCGCGGCGGCGGTCAGCAAGGACGAGGCCAAGGCACAGGGCGCGGCCAAGGGCAACTGGTTCCAGCGCGCGATCAAGACGCTGGGCGACATCTTCGTGCCGATCATCCCGGCGATCGTGGCGTCCGGCTTCCTGATGGGCATCATGGAGTCGCTCAACTTCATGGTCAACAATGGCTTCATCGAGATGAACACCAGCAGCTCGATCTATGTGTTTGCGCAGCTGTTCTCCAACGTGGCCTATACCTTCCTGCCGATCCTGATCGCGTTCTCCGCGGCTAAGGTGTTCGGCGGCAACCCGTTCCTCGGAGCGGTCATCGGCATGATCATGCTGCACCCCGACCTGCAAAACGCATGGACGGTTGCAACCGAGGGCGTGCACACCTATCAGGAAGTGTTCTTCGGCCTGTATCAGGTGCCGCTGGTCGGCTACCAGGGCCACGTTATACCGGTCATCATCGCGGTTTGGGTGATGAGCTTCCTCGAAAAGCGGCTGCATAAGATCGTGCCGCCGATGTTCGACCTGTTTGTCACCCCGCTGGTTTCTGTGTTTGTCACCGGCTATCTGACGCTCGCCGCCATCGGCCCGGTGTTCACCACGGTGGAGAATTTCGTCATCAACGGCGTGCAGTGGCTGATCGCGATCCCGTTCGGCATCGGCTCGTTTATTATGGGCGGCTTGTATGCGACGACGGTCGTTTCCGGCATCCATCATATGTATACCATCATCGACCTCGGTCAGCTGAGCGCCTACGGCGTGACCTACTGGCTGCCGCTTGCCTCGGCTGCGAATGTGGCGCAGGGCGGCGCGGCGCTCGCCGTGGCACTCAGAACCAAGAACAAGAAGCTTAAATCCATGGCGCTGCCCGCTTCGCTCTCCGCGTTCATGGGCATCACCGAACCCGCGATCTTCGGCGTCAACCTGCGTTTCTTCCGGCCGTTTATCGCCGGTTCGATCGGCGGCGCGTGCGGCGCACTGTATGCCTCGATCGTCGGCCTGGGCGCGACCGGCACGGGCGTTACCGGCATCTTCGGCGTGCTGCTGCACCTGCATCACCCGATCCAGTATATCATCACGATTGCGATTGCGACCGGCGTGGCGTTTGTGGTCTCCTGGTTCATCGGCCTGCCGAAGGAGGAATTGCAGGCCGAACCGGCAGCGCCCAAGGCAGAGGAGACGCCGGCGCAGCCTGCACCGGCCGTGGCAGCGGCGCAGCCCGCGGGCAGCGTGACCATTGTATCCCCGCTTTCGGGCGAGGCGGTCCCGCTCAGCGAGACCGGCGACCCGGCGTTTTCCGCCGAGGCGCTCGGCAAGGGCATTGCAGTGCGCCCAAGCGAGGGCAAGGTGTTTGCACCCTGTGATGCAACTGTGTCCGCGGTCATGGGCCACGCGGTCGGCCTGACCTGCGACAACGGCGCAGAGCTGCTCATCCATGTCGGCATCGACACGGTAAACCTGGACGGCAAGCACTATACCGGCCATGTTGAGGACGGCCAGCGCGTCAAGGCGGGCGATCTGCTGCTCGAGTTTGACATCGCCGCCATCGAGGCCGAGGGCTACAAGACCATCACCCCGGTGATCGTGACCAATTCGGACGATTACGCGGACGTGGAGCGTGCAGCCGGTGCGGTGACCGCCTGCCGCGACACACTGCTGACGCTCACCCGATAAATAACAGGAGGTTGGCAACATCATGAGCAACGCATTGCAGCGCGATCTCACGCGGCTGGTCGCCCGCATCGAGCGGGAGGACGGCCCGCGCGCGGCGGCCGATCCCTACCGCCAGCGGTTTCACCTGATGCCGCCGGTCGGCTGGATGAACGATCCCAACGGCCTGTGCCGCTGCGGGGAGTGGTATCATGTGTTTTATCAGTACGGCCCGTTTGACCCCACGGGCGGGGTAAAGCACTGGGGACACTACCGCAGCCGCGACCTGCTTCACTGGGAGCAGCTGCCGCCGATGCTGTATCCCGACCAGCCGTGGGACATCCACGGGGTGTATTCGGGTTCGGCGCTGGTCGAAGACGGCACGATGTACCTCTACTACACGGGCAACGTCAAATTTTCGGGCGACTACGACTACATCACGAACGGGCGCGGCCATAACACCGCGCTCGCCGTCACCCGCGACGGTGTGACGGTCTCCTCCAACGAGCTGCTGATGGAAAACCGCGACTATCCGGACGATCTGACCTGCCATGTGCGCGACCCCAAGGTGTGGGCGCAGGACGGGAAGTATTATATGGTGCTCGGCGCGCGCACCAGGCAGGACCGGGGCGAGCTGCTGGTCTACGAGTCCGCGGACAAGCGGCACTGGCAGCATATCAATACGCTGACCACGGCCGAGCCATTCGGTTATATGTGGGAGTGCCCCGACCTGTTTTGCCTGGACGGGCAGTGGTTCCTCATCTGCTCGCCGCAGGGCGTGACGCAGCAGGGCCACCGGTATCAGAACATCTACTCCTGCGGCTGGTTCCCGCTCGCGGGCGATTTCCGCGGTGACTATGCGCTGGGCAGCTTCCACGAGCTGGACTGCGGCTTTGATTTCTATGCCCCGCAGACCTTTTTGGACGGCGGCCGCCGCCTGATGATCGGCTGGATGGGTATGCCGGATGCGGATTACGGCAATCCGACCGTGGAGAACGGCTGGCAGCACTGCATGACCGTGCCGTGCGAGATCAGGCGCGAGGGCGAGCGCATCCTGCGCCTGCCGGCAGCCGAGATCGGCGCGCTGCGGCAGGGGCCGGTCGAGCCTGCGCGCGCGCAGGTGTTCGATCTGGAATGCCGCACCGAAGCCAGCGGCAGGCTTGTCATCCGCGGGGCGGCTGTGATAGAATGGGATACACAGCAGCTGTCGCTCACCCTGGCGCAGGGCGGCGCGGGCCGCACGGTGCGCTATGCGGACGGGGACGGCGTGCGCACGCTGCGCATCCTGGCGGACGTTTCCTCGCTCGAGATCTTCATCAACGGCGGCGCGCAGGTGATGACCACGCGCTATTATCCCGACCCTACGGCCTGCGGCGTGCAGATCGAGGGCGCGGAGGCCGAGATCTGGGCGATGGGCGCGCTGCAAATTCAGTAACAAGGTGGAACACATGCCAAAGTATCAACTGCTCGCACTCGATCTGGACGGAACCCTGCTGGACCCTTCCAGCCGCGTCAGCGCGGCCAACGCCCGCGCGGTGCGGCGGGCCCAGCAGGCGGGGGTGCAGATCGCGCTGTGCACCGGCCGCAACCTGACCGAAACGCGGGTGTTTAATGCACAGCTGGAAGCGCCGGCGGACTGGGCGGTGATCGCCAACGGCGCCGCGGCCGCGCGCATGGCGGACGGCGCGGTGTTTCCCCTCGGCGGGCTCGACCGGCACAGGTGCGATGTGATTTTTGACCTGTGCGCGCAGTTTGACACCGATCCCTGCCTGTATACGGGCGAGCGCCTGTATTACGGCAGGGAGTTCCTGCGTTTTTTGCAGGAGATCCGCCGCCGCGGCAGGATTACGCTCGACGAAACGGCGGAAGGATACCATTTCGTCCCAACCCCGGCGGCGTGGGAGAACGTCCGTGCGCAGGAGGATGGCCGCATCCTCAAAGCCATTCTGCACCAGCTCGACCCCGCGCGCGTCGATCAGCTGATCGGGGCGCTCGAGCAGACCGGGCTGTTTGAGCTTGCGCCATCCATTATGTATGGCGGGGCGCTCAAAAACGTTGAGATCAACCGGCGGGGTGTGCACAAGGGACGCGGCCTTACCCAGCTGGCCGCCCGCCTCGGTTTCGGGATGGACGCGGTCGCAGCGATCGGCGACAGCGACAACGACCTGACCATGCTGCGCATGGCGGGGCTGGGCGTGGCGATGGAGAACGCCGCGCCGCACATCCGCGCGGCAGCGGATGTATGCACGGGCAGCAATGCCGCAGACGGCGCCGCGCAGGCAATTTATCGGTATATTCTGGAGGAAGACGCATGAAAAAAGTGGTTGCGATCGGCGAGCTGCTGATCGATTTTGTGCCCCAGCAAAAGGGCTGTTCGCTCGATGAGGTGACGCATTTCGAGCGCGTGGCGGGTGGCGCGCCCGCAAATGTCGCGGCGGCGGTCGCGCGGCTGGGCGGCCGTGCAGCGATGGTGTCGCAGGTGGGCGAGGACGCCTTTGGCACGCATATCCTCAAGGTGCTGCGGTCGAACGGGGTGGACACCACCCACGTTTTCCGCACCGGCCGGGCGAACACCGGTCTGGCGTTTGTCTCGCTCGACGCGACCGGCAACCGCGAGTTTTCCTTTTTCCGCAACCCTTCGGCCGACCTCTTTTTGAGCCAGGACCAGATCACGGCGGATATTTTTGACGACTGTGCAGCGCTGCACTTCTGCTCGGTCGACCTAGTCGACTGGCCGGTGCGCGCGGCGCACCGCAAGGCGATCGGCCTGGCCCGGCGCGCGGGCGCAATCGTGTCGTTTGACCCCAATGTTCGCCTGCCGCTGTGGAGCAGCCCGGAAGAGTGTCAGGCGGCGATCCGCGAGTTTTTGCCCTATGCCGATCTGGTCAAACTGTCGGATGACGAGGTGGAATTCGTTACCGGTTGCGCGGACGAGCGCGACGCGGCGGAAAAGCTGTTTGCCATGGGCTGCCGCCTGCTGATCGTGACGCGCGGTACGGACGGCTCGGCGGCTTATACATCTGCCGGTGCGCAGGGCTTTGCCGAAACGCTGCGCGTGCCGGTCACGGACACGACCGGCGCGGGCGATTCGTTCATCGGCTCTTTTCTGTATCAGCTCACACGCGACGGCGTGGACTGCGGCGGCCTTGCCGCGCTGACGGGCGAGCAGCTGACCCGCTATCTCGCTTTCTCCGCGCAGTATGCCTCGCTGACCGTGCAGCACAAGGGCGCGGTGATGGCGACGCTGGACGAGCTGCGGCAGGCCTATCCAAACTGAAACAACAGATAAAACGCAAAAAAGGACCGCTTTGCGGTCCTTTTTTGCGTCTTCAATTGGTCAATCTTCAAAATAACGCGTGAGCACCGGCACGCGCGCGATGCGCGCCGCGGCATCGGGAAAGTCGCGGCGCAGACGGGCGGCGCAGCGGCGGCAAAAGTCCTCGTAGAGCGCGGGCTCGTCGCGCATCTGTTGCTTAAAGCCCCAGATATGGGTGAAATACCCCTGCTGCGCCCCGCCGAACAGGGCGGGCAGGTCGGAGAGCGCCTTGACGCGCGCCCGCCGCTTTGCGGCGCACATGGCGAGCAGGCGCTGCTCGGCAAACACCATATAGGTCAGCACGTCGTCCGCGCCGGGCGAGCAGCGGATAAAGCGGATGGCGGTATCCGTGTAATACCGGCGGAAGGCGTCGTCCCCAAAGTAGGCAAGCGCGGTGTTGAGCGGCTGCACCGACCAGTCGAGTGCAGCAAAGTCAAAGCCGTGCGTCTGCGGGAAGGCGGCGGGGCCGGGATAGATGTCCGGCATGATGTCCTCCCGGTGGATGGCCGCGGCGTCCAGCCCCTCGACCAGCGGGCGGAGCGGCTTCCAGCAGACAAAATCCGTGTCGATCATCACGCACGGGCTTGGCATGGCGGACAAGGCATACAGCTTGCCCGCCGCCCAAAACGCCATGGCGTTGACGTCCTGCGGCACAGCGTCCAGCAAAGGGTGCACGCCTTCGTCCCACAAAAAACAAAGGCCGAGCGATTCATAGTACCGCTCCGCCTCGGAATCGCAAATCATACGAATGGGGCCGTTCTCCCGCCGCCAGGCGAGCGCGGAGAGCGCGGTCGTCAGCAGCTCGAACGGCTCGACCGCATAAGGGCGGTCGGCGCCCCGGACGAAAAAAGGACGCGTCCAGTTGGAATGGAAAGCCCGCAGCATCAGACCAGCTCCAATCCGTAGCCGCCCACCAGATAGGTGCACGAGCCGAACACATACGAGCCTGACCCGGAGGTAAGGTAGCTCGTCCGGTAGGAGGTGGTGTACGAGGTCATGTAGGAGCCGGAACCCGAGCCCGACCCGGTGTGCAGGAATACCGTGCGGATGACCGTGACAACGTGCGTGCCGTCCTCCATGATCTCGACCGGGGGCAGCGCGCCGCCCATGATCGGCACAGGGGGCTGCCCGTCCTCGGCGGGATACCAGCCCTCGTGATACGGGTCGACCGCAAACACGCCCATGGGCTGCGGATCGGGTTCCTCCGCCGGGGGCGGCGACTGCTCTTCCGCCGGGGGCTGGCTGTGGCGCTCGTAGCTGTCCGCATCCATGGCCACGCCGTCGATCTCGCGGTAGTGTTCCGGGTCCATTGCCAGGATGCCGGTGGGGCTGGGAATGGGCTTACTTTCTTCCTCGGAGTGCGGGGGCGGCTCCTCGGCCGGCTGGCAGTGTTTTGCAAAGCTGTCCAGATCGAACACAACGCCGTCGATCTCGCGGTAGTGTTCCGGGTCCATTGCAAGGATACCGTTGGGTTCTGACATGGCCGGCCGCCTCCTTTTTCCTGCATATGTATAATAAAATTATACTGTACTGCCCGTCAAACCGCAATCAAAATCTCGTGCGCCATAAAAGTTTTTTCACCCCCTGCGAGGCGGCTTTACAATCCGCGCCGCGGCGCTTATAATGTCCTCATTGAAAAGGAGAGGAACCAATGGATTTTTTGACGCTTGAGCAGCCGGTCTGGACGCGGCTGCAGGAGGAGACACGCCCGATCGTGCTCTACGGCATGGGGGACGGCGCGGATAAGATCCTCGACCGGTTCGAGGCGCTTGGCATCCGGGCGGCAGGCGTGTTTGCAAGCGATGAATTCGTGCGCGGGCACAGCTTCCACGGGTTTCCGGTGCGGAAACTGTCCGACACCGTGGCGCAGTTCGGCGCGGATATCGTGATCGTGATAGCGTTTGCCAGCCAGCGGCCTGAGGTGCTCGAAAAAATGTATGACCTGGACGCGCGCTTTGCCGTCGTCGCGCCCGATGTGCCGGTCGTGCCCGGCCCGGTGTTTGACGCGGACTTCGTGCGCGCGCATGCGGATGAGATGGAGCGGGCGTATGCGCTGCTGGCAGACGAGCAGTCGCGGCGGGTGTTCCTCGACACCGTGCGCTTTAAGCTGTCAGGCAGGCTGTGCTATCTGCGCGCGAGCGAGACGGCCAAGGAGGAGATCTTCCGCACCGTGCTTCGCCCGACCGGGGCGGAACACTTTGCCGACCTCGGCGCATACAACGGCGACACGATCCGCGAGCTGCTGTCCTACACCGGCGGGGCGTTTGCTTCCATCACCGCGCTTGAACCCGACCGGCGCAGCTTCCGCAAGCTGTCCGACTGGGCGGAGGACAGCCTGTCCGGTGATGTTACGCTGGTGCAGGCGGGCGCGTGGCATGAGGACACCGTGCAGTGCTTTTCCGATCAGGCGGGGCGGCAGTCGCGCGTTGCGGCGCGCGGGCGCGAGACCGCGATGCGCGCACTGGACAGCGTGCTCGCCGGGCGGCCGTGCACTTATCTCAAGATGGACGTGGAAGGCGCGGAGCGTGAGGCGATCGCGGGCGCCGCACAGACTATCCGGCAGTACCGCCCGCGCCTCAACATCGCGGCCTATCACCGCAGCGCGGATTTCTTCCAGCTGCCGCTGCTCATCCACGCGCTGTGCCCGGCGTATCGCCTGTACCTGCGGCACCATCCCTATGTGCCCGCGTGGGACACGAATTTATATGCGGCCTGTCCGTAAAAAATGCTGGTAATTGCAGGGGACAGGCGGTATAATGAAGATACAGTATTCAGCTTAAAGGAGAGGATTACAATGGGATGTTTTTACTGTGACGAGCACAATGAGGCGCGCGAAGCGATCATGATGAAGGTCGGCGACATGAAGGCCGGCACGCTGTATCTGTTCAAGGACCAGGCGCACAAGGGCCGCTGCGCGCTCGCGCTGCGCAGCCATAAGAAGGAGCTGTGTGAGTGCGACGATCAGGAGCGCAACGACTACATGGCGGATCTGGCCGCGGCTTCGGGCGCGATCAAGAAGCTGTGGGGCTGCACCAAGCTCAACCTCGGCTCGTTCGGCGACACCAACCCGCACCTGCATTTCCATATCGTCCCGAAGTATGAGGGCGGCTTTGAGTTCGGCGGCAGCTTTGCCATCACCAATCCCGAGCCCGTTCTGCTCAAGGACGAGGAGTATCAGGAAATGATCGACGCGCTCAAGAAGGAGCTCGGCATCTGATTTTCTCCGGAACACAACAAAAGGACCGCGAAAGCGGTCCTTTTTGCGTCTTTGTACACGTTTAGTCCGTGTTCTCCGCCAGGCGGTAGCCCACACCCACCTCGGTGAACAGATATTCGGGTTCAGCGGGGTTTTTCTCGATCTTGCGGCGGATGTTCGCCATGTTGACGCGCAAAATCTGGTTGTTGCCGCCCGCGCGCGGCCCCCAGAGCTCCTTGATGATGTAATCATAGGTGAGCACTTTGCCCGCATACTTGCCCAGCAGCGCCACGATGCGAAACTCGCTGAGCGTCAAATGCACGTTTTCACCGCGCACGAGCACCTGATGCTTGTTGTAGTCGATCGTCAGGTCGCCGACCGTGTAGGTGCCGCGCTGCGCGATCTCGCTGCTCGGCGAGGTGGTGCGCGTGTGGCGGATGGCGGTGCGCACGCGCGCAAGCAGCTCGGCTGTGCCGAAGGGTTTGGTCAGGTAATCGTCCGCGCCGAGGTCGAGCGCCTCGACCTTATCGCGCTCGTGTGTGCGCGCGGATACCACGACCACCGGCAGGCTGGACCATTCGCGCAGGCTGCGCAAAATCTCGATGCCGTCCATGTCGGGCAGGCCGAGATCGAGGATGACCAGATCCGGACAGTGGGAGGAGATCATGGTCATCGCCTCCGCGCCAGTGCGCGCCTGGATCGGCTCATAGCCGTTGGAACTGAGAATGGTGGAAATAAAGTGCGCGATGCTTTTTTCGTCCTCGACGATCAGCACCTTTTCCCGGATATTCATGATGTTACAGACTCCTTTTCG
Organism: uncultured Agathobaculum sp.; assembly: GCF_944384765.1. Taxonomy (GTDB): domain Bacteria; phylum Bacillota; class Clostridia; order Oscillospirales; family Butyricicoccaceae; genus Agathobaculum. Next base: position 109,847 of record NZ_CALWUM010000002.1, read on the forward strand.
GAAAGCGGCAGGCGGAAGATGAATTCCGCACCGCCGGATAGATTTCTGGCTTGCATGGCGCCGCCATGCGCGCGGACGATCGCCATGCAGACGGACAGGCCCAGACCCATGTTGCGTTTGCCGTCTCCGGACGGGGTTTCACTGTGGCCGAGCGTGCCGTCAAACAGGCGGGGCAGCTCGCGGGCAGGGATGCCGCGGCCGTTATCCCGCACGGAAAAGACCGCCTCCCGCCCCTCGCGGCGGACGGACAGGTCGATCTGCGTGGTGGTTTCCCCGTGGATCGCCGCGTTTTCCAGCAGGTTGCCGAGCACCTGCTCGATCAGGATCGCGTCCATCGGCACGAGCAGCAGCTCGTCCGGCACCGAGACCGCAACCCGGATGCGGGGGAAACGCTTGCGGAACTTGCGCGCGGCCTCGCCGAGGATTTCCTCTGCGGCCTCCTCCTGCTTGACAATCTGCGTGCTGTCGTCGCCGATGCGGGTGATGGACAGCAGGTTTTCCACCAGCCGGATCAGCCATTGCGCCTCCTCGCGCGCATCCTCCAGAAAGGCGCGCTTTTCCTCCTCGGACAGGCCGGGCGTCTCGAGCACAGCCGAGGTCGCGCCGACGATCGAGGTCAGCGGCGTGCGGATGTCGTGCGACACCGAGCGCAGCAGATTGGCGCGCATCTTTTCCTTTTCGCTCTCCGCGCGCATGCGCTCCTGCTCCTTGATCTTGGTCGTCATCGTGCAGGTCAAAAGCGACACGCCAAGCAGGGTCAGGAAGGTGAGCGGATAGCCGGAAAGCGTGAAATTAAACGCCCAATATGGATAAGTAAAGATATAATTGATGGCGACAACGCTCAAAACCGAGGCGAGCACGCCATACAGATAGCCGGTTGTGAAGCGCGAGATCAGCAGCACGGCGAGCACGAACACCGGCGCGGCAAAGCCCTCGCTGCTGTCCGCCATGCGCAGCAAAAAGCACAGGATCGCCGCGCAGAGGAATATGCCGGCCGAAACCGCAAGATCACGCAGGGAAAACGAAAACGGCCGCACTTTGGACGGCGCACGCGACATGATGTATCCCTCCTGTGGGAATGGAAATCCTATTTCAATCCACATTATAGTATAACAGAAAAGATGTTAATAAATCGTTAAGAACTTTGCGCAATCTGAACGGATCAGCGCAAACCTTTGTCGAACGCTTAACGCGCCTGCGCCGGCCGGGGCGAGGACTGCACAAAAAATGTGTGTTTTAACCACAATTTGTGCAAAATCTGTGTAGTAAAGGCGGAACACAGCAAAGAAATAGGTGACAATTCCCGGCGATCGTGGTATAATTTCAAGCATACGCAGAGCATCCCTGCCGGTCGGGCGGCGGATGCGCCAAATTCATTCCGGCGGCCTACCGCCGGTACAGGAGGAACAACATTTGCTTTGGAGAAGCCTGATGAGCGGCGACCTGCGCGCCGCTTTCATTACGCTGGCGCTGTCGCTGCCGGCGATTGTGCTGTGCCTGTCCGTGCATGAGGCGGCGCACGGCGCGGCAGCCTATTTGCTGGGCGACCGCACGGCGCATGACTCTGGCCGGCTGACGCTGTCGCCTTTGGCGCATATCGACCCGGTCGGCTTTATCTGCCTGCTGCTGTTCGGCTTTGGTTGGGCGCGGCCGGTGCCGGTCAATATTTCCAACTTCAAAAACCGCCGTACCGGCATGGCGCTCACCGCGCTGGCTGGCCCGGTATCGAATTTTATCACGGCTTTTATCGCATACTGCCTGTATTTCCTGGTCTGGGTGTATGGGGACAGTGTGTTCATGCAGGTGCTGGGTCAATTCCTGGCGATCGTCGCGAGTATGTCGGTGGGCCTTGGCGTGTTCAACTTGATCCCGGTGCACCCGCTGGATGGCTCGCGTGTGCTGGATGCGTACCTGCCGTTTTCCTGGTCGCTGCGCCTGCAGCGCTATCAGCCGGTCATCATCCTGTTGTTTATCTTTGCGCTGTGGCGCGGCTGGCTGGACAGCCTGATGGTCTATGCCTCTAACACCATTCTTGGCTGGGCGGCGCAGCTGATGAGCATGATCCTGTAAGGTGCGGCATGGAATTTCATCTGGAATATTTTGATGGGCCGCTCGACCTGCTGCTGCACCTGATTGCAAAAAACAAGGTCAGCATCTACGACATCCCGATCGCGGAGATCCTCGACCAGTATATGGAGGTGCTCCACACTGCGGAAGCGATGGATCTGGACGTGGCGGGCGACTTTGTCGCCATGGCCGCGCAGCTGGTGTATATCAAATCCAAAATGCTGCTGCCGCGGCACGAGGAGGAGGAAGAGGAAGACCCGCGCGCGGGCCTGGTCGAGATGCTGCTGGAATACCAGCGTCTCAAAGAGGCTGCGGGATATTTCCGCGAGAAGGGCGAGGTCGGCCGCGATATTTTTGTGCGCCAGCCGGAAAATCTGGGCGATACGCCCAAGGAATACCATCAGTCGGTAAGCGATCTGGTGCGTGCGGCAAACAATCTGCTGCGCCGGGCGCGGCGGCGTGTGCCGCCGCCGGCAAGCGCGTTTTCCGGCATTGTCGGGCGCGAACCCGTGCCCGTCGAGGGGCGCATTACCGCGATCCTGCGGCGCTTTATCCACTGCTTCCGCCTGCCGTTCAAGCGGGTGTTTGAGGATGCAAAAAGCCGCTCAGAGATCGTGGCGACCTTTCTGGCTGTGCTTGAGCTGTCCAAGACCCACCGCATCCATCTGGAAGGCGAGGGGGAGGACATGGAGCTGACACTGACAAACGATAAGAGGGAGGGTGCGGAATGACCGAACTGGAAGCCGGCCTGGAGGCTGTGCTCTTTGCCGCGGGCGACGCGGTGCCGGTCGACCGGCTTGCCGCCGCGCTCGAGACCTCGCGCGGGGCGCTGCTCGAGGCGGCGGCCGCGCTGGAAAACCTGTATGATTTTGAAAACCGCGGCATCATGCTGCTGCGGCTGGAGGATAAGCTGCAGCTGTGCTCGCGCCCGCTGTATGCGGAGGCGGCGCGCCGCGTGACCGAGTCTCGCCGGCCGCCCTCGCTCTCGCCGGCCGCGCTCGAAGTGCTGACCATTGTGGCCTACCGCCAGCCGGTGACGCGCGCGTTCATCGACCAGCTGCGCGGCGTGGACTCGGGCGGCACGGTGGCAAACCTGGTTGAAAAAGGGCTGATCATGGAGGCGGGACGCATGGACGTGCCCGGCCGTCCGATCCTGTACCGCACGACCGAACTGTTTCTGCGTACCTTTGCCATCAGCAGTTTGAGCGACCTGCCCGCGCTGCCCTCGCTCGAGGAAAACGAACAGATGCAGCTTGACCTGGAGGACGCCGCCCCCGAACCGGCGGAAAAGCAGATGGAAATCGGCGACGCGATATCCGGCGCGCCGGAGGAAATGGGGTGAGGCGCGGATGACCGTGCTCCTCATCATCCTGGCGGTGCTGCTCGGCCTTGCCGTGCTGGCGGTGCTCCTGGGGCTTGCATTGCTCTGGGTGCGCGCGGGCGTGGAGGCTGTGGGCGTCGACGGTGAAATCAGTGTGGAGCTGCGCTATGGGTTTGTGCGGGTTCCCGTCTGGCCGCGGCCCAGGCATCTCAAGCGGGCGGCGGCGAAGCCGCGCAAGAAACCGTCCGCTAAGGCAAAAAAAGCGCGCAAAAAGCCAAAATACCGTTACTCGCTCAACCGGGACGAGCTGGACTTCGGCGAGCTCGCCACGCTGGCGCTCACCCTGCTGGGGGAGATGGCGGGGCGGCTTCGCATCAGCGGGCTGCGCGTGCGCGTGCTGATCGGCACAGACGACGCGGCGCAGACCGGCATGCTGCTCGGCGGAGCGGCCGCCTTTACGGGCATGACCGTGCCCTTTTTGGAGAATACTTTTGATATGCAGGATTACCACATCAATGTGGACGCGGACTTTGAGGCGGACCACACCGAGTGGGCCTTTACCGTGTGCTGTTCCCTGCGGCCGCTGCAGCTCATCCTTGTGCTGCTGCACCACCGCAGGACGTTATATAACCTGTATCAACGGCTGATTAAGAAAGAAGAGGCGATAGAACATGAGTGAGCATCCCATCAGCAACCTGATGTCCGAAACCATGTCCAAAATCAAGGAAATGGTGGACGTCAATACCATCATCGGCACGCCGATCACCACCGCGGACGGCACGACCGTCATCCCGGTGTCCAAGGTGACGTTCGGCTTTGGCTCGGGCGGCAGCGATTTTATGCCTAAGCACGCCGCGGCGGGACAGTCTCCGCTGGCATTTGGCGGCGGCGGCGGCGCGGGTGTCACGGTATCGCCGGTCTGCTTTCTGATCATTTCACGCGACGGCGGCGCGAGCATCCTGGGCGTCAACGCGCAGGCTTCGACCACAATCGACCGCCTGGTCGAGATGATTCCGGGCGCGCTGAACAAGGTTTCCAGTTTTATGGAGGGCTACAAGGGAAAGGCAGCGCCTGCTGCCCCGGAAACCCCGGAAACCGACGAATAATGCCGCTTTCTCCCGCAAAACCTACTCGCATGGCTGCTGAGTAGGTTTTGTTATGCGGGGAGAGATGCAAGCGGTGAAGAAATTTGCATGTGCGCTGCTGCTCATGCTGCTGTGCACGCCGGTGTGCGGCGCGCTCAGCGCGAAAAGCGCAGTGGTGATCGACGCGGATACGGGCGAGACGCTTTATGAATACAACGCGGATGAGCGCCTGCCCATGGCCTCGACCACCAAAATCATGACCGCGCTCGTGGCGCTGGGCGAGGGTGACCTTGACCGCACCTATACGGTCAAGCCCGAGTATGCGCAGGTGGAGGGCTCATCCATGTATTTGCAGGCGGGCGAGACGCTCAGTATGCGCGACACGCTGTATGGACTGATGTTGTCGTCCGGCAACGACGCTGCGGTCGCGATTGCGGGCGAGTGCGGCGGATATGATGTGTTCATCCAGAAAATGAATGACAAGGCGGCCGCGCTCGGATTGACCGATACGCATTTTGTCAACCCGAACGGCCTGCCGGCGGACGGACATTATACGACCGCCCGCGAGCTGGCACGCATCACGGCCGAGGCGCTGCGCGACCCGGTGTTCCGCCAGATCGTCTCAACGCAGAGCTACACGGCAGGCGAGCGCACCTTTACCAACCACAACCGGCTGCTGACCAGCTATGAAGGGGCGATCGGTGTCAAGACCGGCTATACGCGGGCGGCCGGGCGCTGCCTGGTGTCCGCTGCCGAGCGGAACGGCCGCACGGTGATCGCGGTCACGCTCAACGATGCGGATGACTGGAACGACCACGCGGCGCTGCTCGACGCGGCGTTTGCACAGTATGAGCCGGTCACGCTGCACGAGGCGGGCGAGCAGATCACCACGCTGCGCGTATTCGGCGGGGATGTGGACAGCGTGCCGCTCGTCGCGCAGAACACGGTGACCGCCTATCTGCTGCCCGGCGAGCGCGAGCAGCTGCAAACCGTGCGCTATGGGGACAGCATCTGCTATGCGCCCGTGGTGCAGACCGCTTACGCCGGACAAATCGAATACCGTCTCGGGGACGCGGTGCTGGCGCGTGACACATTGGTGTACGGCGGCGCGGCGCTGCTGCCGCCTGAGGAGAAGAGTCTGCCCGAGCGCATTTTAGAGCGCATTTTCGGGTCGGACTGACAACAAGGAGAGGACAATTTTGGACGAGAGATTGCAAAAAATCCTCGCGCAGGCCGGGCTTTGCTCGCGGCGCGAGGCGGAAAAATGGATTACAGACGGCAGGGTAACCGTCAACGGCCATCCCGCCAGCCTGGGTGACCGCGCGGACGCCCGCCGCGACCACATCGAGATCGATGGACGGCCGATCGGCATGTCCGAGGAGAAAAAATACCTGATGCTCTACAAGCCGCGCGGCTATGTGTCCACGCTCAAGGACGAGCGCGGCCGCAAAACCGTGGCCGACCTGACGCGCGGCTGCGGCGTGCGCGTGGTGCCGGTCGGCCGGCTGGACTACAACTCCGAGGGCCTGCTGCTGCTGACCAACGACGGCGATCTGGTCAACGCGCTGACCCATCCGCGCCACGAGGTGGACAAGCATTACGAGGTGCGCGTGCGCGGCCGGCTGGACAATATCCCGCGCCTGTCGCAGCCGATGGAAATTGATGGATATGCAATCCGGCCGGCGGATGTGGTCATTTTGGAGCAGGATGCGCAAAGCGCCAAGCTGCGCCTGACCATCCACGAGGGCCGCAACCGCCAGATCCGCAAAATGTGCGAACAATGCGGGCTGGAGGTGCGGCGGCTCAAACGTGTGGCGATCGGAACGCTGCCGCTCGACCCGGGGCTCAAAAGCGGCGCATGGCGCGAACTGACGCCGGACGAGCTTGCCTATCTGCAGGGAATTGCTGCAAATTTGCAGGAATGATGCAAAACATCTTGCATTTTTTCGCAAAACCCCTTACAATAGAAGCGGCAAAATGCAGGTATGCAGGAGAGACGGAACATGAATGATCTGATCAACAAGATACAGAGCGATCTGCCGCGCTTTTCCAAGGGGCAAAAGCAGATCGCCCGGTTTATTTTGGAGCACTACGACAAAGCCGCGTTTATGACCGCCAGCCGTCTGGGACAGACGGTCGGCGTGAGCGAGTCCACGGTCGTGCGCTTTGCGACCGAGCTGGGATACGACGGCTATCCCCACCTGCAGCGCGCGCTGCAGGAGATGATCCGCAACAAGCTGACCTCGGTGCAGCGCATGGAGGTATCGAGCGACCGCATGGGCGGGCGCGATGTGCTGCAGACCGTGCTGCACGCGGACATGGACATGATCCGCATGACGCTCGACGAGATCGACCGCGATGCGTTTCAGGGCGCGGTGGACGCGCTGACCGGCGCGCGGCGCATTTACATCCTGGGCGTGCGATCTTCGAGCGCGCTGTCCAACTTTCTGGGCTTTTATTTTAACCTTTTGTTCGAAAATGTCACACTGGTGCGTACCAACAGCGCGAGTGAGATTTTTGAGCAGGTGCTGCGCATCGGGCCGGGGGACGTGCTGTTCGGCGTCAGCTTCCCGCGCTACTCCAAGCGCACGCTGAGCGCCATGCAGTACGCCCGCGACCGCGGCGCGCGCGTCATCGCGCTGACCGATTCGCACCTGTCGCCGCTTGCGCGCGTGGCTGACCATCTGCTGCTCGCGCGCAGCGATATGGCGAGCTTTGTCGATTCGCTGGTCGCGCCGCTCTCGGTGGTCAACGCGCTGATCGTCGCGGTCGGCATGAGCCGCCGGGACGAGATCGAGCAGACCTTCAACAAGCTCGAGCGCATCTGGGCGGAATACGACGTATATGAAAAAACGGAGGACGACATCAGTTGAATATCGTTGTGATCGGCGGCGGTGCGGCCGGGCTGATGGCCGCGGGCACCGCGGCGGAAAACGGCGCGCGCGTCACGCTGCTCGAGACAAATGAAAAGGTCGGCCGCAAGCTGTTCATCACCGGCAAGGGCCGCTGCAATGTGTGCAACAACTGCGACACGCAGGAGGTGCTGCGCAATGTGCCGGTCAACCCGCGCTTTTTGTATTCCGCGCTGGGTTGTTTCCCGCCCGCCGCGGTGATGGAATTTTTTGAGGCGCACGGCGTGCCGCTCAAAACCGAGCGCGGCAACCGCGTTTTTCCTGTGTCGGACAAGTCCGCGGATATCATTGACGCGCTTTTTACCTGGGTCAAACATACCGGTGTTATAATCATACACGAAACTGCCGCGTCGCTCGAACTGGCGGACGGCCGCGTGACCGGCGTGCGCACGGGCGGCCGGGTGTTTCCGGCGGACCGCGTGATTGTGGCGACGGGCGGCGTATCCTATCCGCAGACCGGCTCGACTGGCGACGGCTACCGCTTTGCCAAACAGGCCGGGCACACGGTCGTGCCGGCGAACGGCTCGCTCGTGCCGCTGGTGACGCCCGGCGGCTGTGAGGCGCTGATGGGACTGAGCCTGCGCAACGTGCAGGTGACCGTTTACGAGGATAACAAAAAGATCTGGTCGGACTTTGGCGAGATGCTGTTTACGCACTTCGGCCTGTCTGGGCCGCTCATCCTGTCCGCCTCTGCGCACATGCGGCATTTCGGCAGCAAGGGCTATCATATCGAGATCGACCTCAAGCCCGCGCTGGATGAAAAAACACTGGACAAACGCCTGCTGAGCGACTTTGACAAGCATAAAAACAGCGACTTTATCAACGCACTCGGCGAGCTGCTGCCGCGCAAACTCATCCCCGAGGTCATCCGCTTATCCGGGATCGATCCGCGCGCCAAGGTCAACAGCATCACAAAGGCGCAGCGCGCCGATCTGCTGCACACGCTCAAGCACTTTCTAGTGGTGGTATCGGGCAAGCGCCCGGTCGCGGAGGCGATTGTCACCACGGGCGGCGTTTCGGTCAAGGAGATCAGCCCCAAGACCATGCAGTCGAAAAAGTGCGCAGGCCTGTATTTCGCGGGCGAGGTGCTCGACGTGGACGCCTATACGGGCGGCTTTAATTTACAGATCGCGTGGTCGACCGGCCGGCTGGCCGGGCTGTCGGCTGCACAGCAGGAGGATACATGATGGGATATATTTCGGTTGCCATTGACGGGCCCTCGGGCGCGGGCAAGTCCACGGTCGCGCGCGCCGCTGCCATGCGGCTGGGCTATGTGTATGTGGACACGGGCGCGATGTACCGCGCGATCGGCCTAGCGGTGTGCCGCCGAGGGATCGACGGGGAGGACGCGGCGGGGATTGCCGCCGTGCTGCCCGAGCTCACCATCCAGCTGGCCTATGAGAACGGCACGCAGCATGTGCTGCTCTGCGGCGAGGATGTGTCGGATGCGATCCGCACGCCCGAGATCGCCTACTACGCCTCCAAGGTGTCGGCCGTGCCTGCGGTGCGGCAGTTCCTGCTGGAAACCCAGCGCAGCATGGCGAAAAGCGGCAATATCCTGATGGACGGGCGCGACATCGGCACGGTTATCCTGCCGGACGCCCCGGTCAAGATCTTCCTGACGGCCTCTGCGGAGACGCGCGCCGAACGGCGCTACCTCGAGCTGCGCGAAAAGGGCCAGCAGGTGACGCGCGAGCGCGTGCTGCACGATGTGGTCGAGCGCGACCGGCAGGACATGACGCGCGCGGTCGCCCCGCTGCGGCAGGCGGCGGATGCCGTGCTGCTCGACACGAGCGATATGACGCTTGAGCAGAGCATTCAGGCAGTTTTGCAGATCATTGAGAAGAAAATTGAGGATTTGAACCATGAAAGTTAAATTCCATCGCTGGTTCCAGCGGTTTGCCGTGCCGTTTGTGGCGCTGGCGTTTCACATCTACTTCGGCTACAAGGTGATCGGGCGGGAGAATATCCCGGAAGGGGGCTGCGTGGTGTGCCCCAACCATGTGCAGCTGTCCGACCCGCCGTTTGCGGCGATCGCGCTCGGGCATGGCATCCCGCTGCGCCTGATGGCAAAAAAAGAGCTGTTCAAAAACAAGGCGTTCTCCTGGCTGATCGCCGCGCTCGGCGCGTTCCCGATCGACCGCGAGGGCGCGGACATCACTGCGATCAAGACCGCGCTCGGCTGCGTGCGCGAGGGGCAGAAGCTGATCATCTTCCCGCAGGGTACGCGCGGCGCGGCGGAGGGGGAGACCAAAAAGGGGGCGGCCATGCTGGCGGTCAAGACCCGCGCGCCCATCCTGCCTATGTACATCACGGAGAACAAGGGCTTTCGCTGCAAGGCGACCGTGGTCATCGGTGAGCCCTTCCGGCCCGACCCCAAGGAAAAGGATTACGGCGTGATCGCGGATGATATCCTGCACCGCATCTACGCACTGAAGGACAAGGTATGAGTACGGTAACGGTAGCCAAAACCGCCGGTTTCTGCTTCGGCGTGCGCCGTGCGGTCGAGCTGGCCGAGCAGCAGGCGGCAAAATACGGCGAGATCTGGGCCTATGGCGAGATCATCCACAATATGCACGAGATCACGCGGTTGGAAAAGTGCGGCGTGCGCACCGCCCACACGCTCGCAGAAATCCCGGACGGGGCGAAGGTGCTCATCCGGGCGCATGGCGTGCCGCGCACGGTTTACGACACGCTGGCGGCAAAAAACTGCGAAATTTTCGACGCGACCTGCCCGTTTGTGCAAAAGATCCACCGGATTGCGGACGAGGAGAGCCGCACGGGGCGCCTGGTGGTCATCCTGGGCAGCGCGGGCCATCCCGAGGTGGTGGGCATCGAGGGATGGTGCGGCGCGTCGGTTGTGCTCGACGGCGAGGCACAGGTGCGGGCCTTTGCGGACAATCCGGCGAACGCGGAAAAGCCGGTTTCCGTGGTTGCACAAACCACGGTCAACCGGGCAATTTGGAATATTTCCGTCGGTCTGATAAAAAAAAGGTGTACAAACCTCAAAATTTTTGATACAATATGTAAAGCGACGGATGAGCGTCAGTCGGAGGCTCGTCTGCTTGCCGGTGCGTCGGATCAGATGATTGTGATCGGCGACAAGAAAAGCTCCAACACCAAACGGCTCTATGAGATCAGCCGTTCGCTGTGCGACAATGTGCTTTATATCGAGGACGCCACAGAGCTTACGACGCAGGAGTTCTGCCGGGATGGGCGTATCGGGATCACAGCAGGGGCATCGACACCGGCATGGATAATTAAGGAGGTCAGTAACATGATGGGCGAAGAAACCAAGATTGAAAATGGTGAGGACTTTGCGGCGATGCTCGAGGAGTCCTTCCGAACTTTAAATACAGGAGAAAAAGTCACCGGTACCGTTGTCGCAGTGTCCACGACCGATGTACAGGTCGACCTTGGCGTGAAGCACACTGCGTATATCCCGTTTAATGAGCTGTCGGACGACCCGAACTACGATGTAGCAGCCAACATTCATCCGGGCGATGAGATCGAGGCAGTTGTTGTTCGCGTAAACGACGGCGAGGGCACGGTCACGCTGTCCAAGAAGCGCGTTGACCAGCTCAAGGGCTGGGAGACCATCGAGAAGGCTTACGAGGAGCACACGGTGGTCGAGGGCACGATCGTCGAGGAGAATCGCGGCGGCGTTGTTGCGACCGCTTACGGCGTGCGTGTCTTTATCCCGGCCAGCCAGACCGGCGTACCCAAGGATCAGTCCATGAGCCAGCTGGTAAAGACCACTCAGTCTTTCTATATCACCGAGATCAACCGCCAGCGCAAGCGCGTGGTCGGCTCGATCCGCCAGATCCTGCAGGAGGCCCGCAAGGCTGCTGCGGAGAAGATCTGGAGCACCATCGAGGTCGGCAACGAGTACGAGGGCACGGTCAAGTCCCTGACCTCCTACGGCGCGTTTGTTGACATCGGCGGCGTGGACGGCATGGTTCACATCTCCGAGCTGTCCTGGGGCCGCATCAAGCACCCGTCCGAGGTCGTCAATGTCGGCGACAAGGTCAAGGTGTTCGTCATCGGCCTGGACAAGGAGAACAAGAAGATCTCCCTCGGCTACAAGCGCGAGGAGGATAATCCGTGGAACATCTTCAAGTCCAAGTACAGCGTGGGCGATACCGCTGAGGTCAAGATCCTCAAGTTCATGCCGTTCGGCGCGTTCGCTGAGATCGTTCCGGGCGTGGACGGCCTGATCCATATTTCCCAGATCGCGGACCATCGCATCGCAAAGCCCGAGGATGTGCTCGAGGTTGGCCAGATGGTAAACGCGAAAATCATCGACATCAACGACGAGAAGAAGAAGGTTTCCCTGTCCATCCGCGCGCTGCTGATGGAAGAGGAGCAGTACGACGAGGAGTAATCTCCCGCCGCAGCATCTCGTCAAACGCAATATCCTGTAATCTGCAAAGAAGCACCCGGAGGGGTGCTTCTTTTTTGCCATCGGCGCGCGTATACTTGCCCCGAAGGGGGCGGGCGTATGCGGCGGTGCAGGCATCGGAACAGGACAGGGCGTGTGCTTGCCGTCCTGCTGATCGTGCTGACAGCGGTTGCAGCAGCTGCGGTCTCGGCGCGTATGCACCGGGTGTTCATGGAGTATGCGGCCAACGTGTGTGAGGACAGCGCGATCCAGGAGATCAACAACCTGATGGAAGAAGAGGTGTTTTCCGACCCGGAGACCTATGAGAATATGGTCATACTCGAGCACGACAGCGAAAACCATGTCACTGCCCTGCGCACGGATGTGATCGCGATCGGCCGGATCAAGACGCGGCTGGTCAACGGCCTGTTTGAGCGGCTCGGCGACCTCGAGCAGACCACGATCGAGGTGCCGCTTGGCTCGGTGTTCGCGCCGCGGTTCCTCAGCGGCATGGGGCCGGTGGTGGACATCGGCATGGCGGGCCTGACCCAGATGGAAGCCGAGTTCGTCAGTGCGTTTTCCGCCGCGGGCATCAACCAGACGCGGCATAACATCATCATTGAAATCCACGCGGGCTTCCGCATCCTGACGCCGTTCGGCGGGGAGGACCGCGAGATCGTCAGCAGCTTTCCGGTGACCGATACCGTCATCGTCGGCACTGTGCCCGAGCGGTATACCTATATCGACGATTTGGGCTCGGGTTTGCTCGGTGAGATCAGCGACTATGATAATTCGGCGGAAAACGGAAAATAATACTTCCGAAACGGCGAAAAATTTGGTATACTATATTCTGTATTGGGATTTGGAAGGGATGTTTGTATGGACGCGCGTGAGCAGATCTCCGCACTGCGTGAAAAGCTGCGGTATCACAACGATAAATACTACAATCAGGACGCACCGGAGATCTCGGACTATGAGTATGATATGATGCAGCGCGAGCTGCGCGCACTTGAGGCCGCGCATCCGGAATTTGCAGACCCGGACTCCCCGACCCAGCGGGTCGGCGGTACGGCGTCCGGCCGGTTTGCCAAGGTCACGCACGCCTATCCGCTGGAGAGCTTGCAGGACGTGTTTTCGTTTGACGAACTGGGCGAGTTTTACACCCGTGTGGAGGGTGCGGTCGGCGCGGCGGAATATGTGGTCGAGTACAAGATCGACGGCCTGTCGGTCGCGCTCGAGTATGTGGACGGTACGTTTGTCCGCGGCGCGACGCGCGGGGACGGACAGGTGGGCGAGGATGTGACCGCCAACCTCAAAACCATCAAAGACATCCCGCAGCAGCTGGAAAACGCGCCGCCGCACCTGATCGTGCGCGGCGAGGTGTATATGAAAAAATCCGTGTTCGACGCGCTTAACAGAGAACTCGAGCTGCACGAAAAGCCGCTGCTGGCCAATCCGCGCAACGCGGCCGCAGGCTCGCTGCGGCAAAAGGACAGCAGGATCACTAGGCAGCGCAAGCTGTCCATCTTCTGCTTCAACATCCAAAACGCGGACGAGCTGCCGCTTGCAAGCCATACGGCGTCGCTCGATTATCTGAGGCAGCTCGGCTTTTCGGTCAGCCCGCGCTATCCGGTGTATACCGACCCGGTGGACGTGCAGCGCGAGATCGAGAACATGGGCGAGACGCGCGGCGAGCTGGATTTTGATATCGACGGCGCGGTCGTCAAGGTCAATTCGTTTGCGCAGCGGGCCGCCCTTGGCTCGACGGCTAAGTTCCCGCGCTGGGCGGCGGCTTACAAATACCCGCCCGAGGTCAAGCAGACACTTTTGAAGGACATTGTCATCTCGGTCGGCCGCACGGGCGTGCTGACGCCTAACGCCGTACTCGAGCCGGTGCGGCTTGCCGGCACGACGGTATCGCGCGCGACGCTGCACAACCGCGATTTCATCCGCCAGCTGGATGTGCGCGTGGGCGACACGGTGTCTGTGCGCAAGGCGGGCGAGATCATCCCGGAGATCATCGGCGTGGACAAGGACAAGCGTCCGGCGGACGCGCAGCCCTTTGAAATGCCGCGGTTCTGCCCGGTGTGCGGCGCGCCGGTGTTTGACGATGAGGAGGAAGCAGCAATCCGCTGCACGGGTGCGGCGTGCCCGGCGCAGCTGCTGCGCAATCTGATGCACTTTGCCTCGCGCGACGCGATGGACATCGACGGCTGCGGCGAGGGCAACCTGCAAAAGCTGATCGACGCAGGGCTGGTGCAGTCCGCCGCCGACCTGTATGACCTGACGGTCGAGCAGCTGCTGCCGCTCGGCAAAAAGGTGGACACCTGGGCGAATAATCTGGTCCGCAGCATCGAGGCCAGCAAAACGCGCGACCTGTCGCGGCTGCTGTTTGCGTTTGGCATCCGGCACGTCGGCCAGAAGGCGGGCAAAATCCTTTCAAACCACTTCGGCAGTTTGGACGCGCTGCTCGCGGCACCGGTCGAGGAAATGACCGAGATCCGCGACATCGGCCAGACCACGGCGGAGAGCATCGCCGCGTGGCGCGCGCTTGACCAGTCCAAAGCGCTGATCGAAAAGCTGCGCGCAGCGGGCGTCAATTTTACAGGCGAAAAGACCGCCAAGAGCGACCTGCTCGCGGGCAAGACCATCGTCGCGACCGGCAGCCTGACGCTTTACACCCGAAAGGAGATCAACGACCTGATCGAAAGCCTCGGCGGCAAGGCGGCGGGCTCGGTCTCCAAAAAGACAAGCTATGTGGTGGCCGGGGAAAACGCTGGCAGCAAGCTGCAAAAAGCAGCTGAGCTCGGCATCCCGGTCTTAACAGAAGAAGAATTCAAAAATATGATACAGCAGGAGGAAGTTTGACATGGCAATTTCGCGCAAAGAAATTGAACACATCGCGTCCCTTGCGCGTCTGGACTCGACGGGCGGCATTTTCGACCGCCTGGCGGACGACATGCAGGACATCGTCGGCATGGTCGACAAGCTCGCAGAGCTCGATCTGGGCGACATCACGGACGTGATCAACACCGAGCGCAAAAACGCGTTCCACGAGGACGTGGTCATTCAGGAATACACCCCGGACGAGCTCATCGAGCCCAACGCGCCGGACTTTCAGGCAGGCGGCGTAGCCGTGCCGCGTGTGGTCGAGTAAAAGGGAGGACAGAGAAATGGCACTTTATGAAAAAACAGCGGCCGAGCTGTCCGAACTGCTCGCCAACAAGGAGATTTCCGCGGTCGAGCTGGCAAAGGACGTATTTGCCCGCACGGCGGCGGTTGAGGACAAGGTGCAGGGCTATGTGACCCTGACCGAAGAAGCGGCGCTCCAGCAGGCCGAAGCGGTCGACAAAAAGCGCGCCGCGGGTGAGGAACTGTCCGCGCTCGCCGGCATTCCGGTCGCGATCAAGGATAATATCTGCACGAAAGGGACGCTTACCACCTGCGCGTCCAAGATGCTCTACAACTTCAAGCCGCCGTACAATGCGACGGTCATGGACAAGCTCGCCGCGCACGATGTGGTCGTGACCGGCAAGGCGAATATGGATGAGTTCGCAATGGGTTCTTCCTGTGAGAATTCCGCCGCGCACCCGACCCACAACCCGCACGGCCTGACCCGTGTCCCGGGCGGCTCGTCCGGCGGTTCGGCGGCAGTCGTCGCTGCAGGCGAAGCACCGCTCGCGCTCGGCTCGGACACCGGCGGTTCGATCCGCCAGCCCGCGTCGTTCTGCGGCGTGGTCGGCCTCAAGCCGACCTACGGCGCGGTATCCCGTTACGGTCTGGTTGCGTTCGCTTCCTCGCTCGACCAGATCGGCCCGTTCGGCCGCTCGATCGAGGATGTGGCTATGCTGCTCGACGCGATCACCGGCCACGATCCGCTGCACGACTCGACCTCGGTCAAGACCCCGTTCGAGGGTTCGGTGCGCGCAAACCTCAATGCGGACGTCAAGGGCATGAAGATCGGCCTGCCGAAGGAGTATTTCGGCGCCGGTATTTCGGATGAAGTGCGCGAGAGCGTGCTGGCCGCGGCCGAGACCTATAAGAGCCTGGGCGCTGAGGTGTTTGAGATCTCGCTGCCGCTCGTCGAGTATGCGCTGCCGGTTTACTACATTCTTTCGTCCGCCGAGGCGTCGTCCAACCTGGCGCGCTTTGACGGCGTCAAGTACGGCTACCGCACCCCGAATGCGGGCGACGATGTGATTGCGCTCTATGTCAAGTCCCGTTCGGAGGGCTTTGGCGCGGAGGTGCAGCGCCGCATCATGCTGGGCACCTATGTGCTGTCCTCGGGCTATTACGATGCTTACTACAAGAAGGCGCGCGCCGCGCAGCGCAAGATCCGCGAGGAGTTTGCAAATGCGTTTGAAAAGTGCGACGTCATCTTGACCCCGGTTGCGCCGACCACAGCGTACGAGATTGGCTCCAAGACCACCAACCCGCTGGAGATGTATGCGGGCGATATCTGCACCGTATCGGTCAATATCGCGGGCCTGCCGGGCCTTGTGCAGCCCTGCGGCTTTGACGGCAATAAGATGCCTATCGGCATGCAGCTGATCGGCCCGCGCTTTGGCGAGCAGACCCTGCTGGGCGCCGGCCTTGCGTTCGAGCAGGCGTCCGGTCTGAAAAACATCGTCGCGGCACTGTAAGGGAGGAATGGACAAATGAAATATCAACCTGTCATCGGCCTTGAGGTGCACGCGGAGCTGTCCACCAAGAGCAAGATTTACTGCTCGTGCTCGACCGCGTTCGGCGCACCGATCAACACGCACACCTGCCCGGTCTGCACCGGCATGCCGGGCGCACTGCCCGTGCTCAACAAGCAGGTCGTGCACTATGCAGCCAAAATGGGCCTGGCCACCGGCTGTACCATCAACCGCCTGTGCAAGGCGGACCGCAAGAATTACTTTTACCCCGACCTGCCCAAGGCATATCAGATCTCGCAGTTCGATGTGCCGATCTGTGAAAACGGCGAGGTATTCTTCTATGTCGACGGCGAGAAAAAGTCCTGCCGTCTGGAGCGCATCCACTTTGAGGAGGATGCGGGCAAACTGCTGCACGACGAGATCGACGGCACGGTCGTCGACTTCAACCGATGCGGCGTGCCGCTGATCGAAATGGTCACCAAACCCGACCTGCACTCCTCGGCTGAGGCCAAGGAGTTCCTCGAAATGATCAAGACCACGCTGTCCTATCTTGACATCTGCGACTGCAAGATGGAGGAGGGCTCGATCCGCTGCGACGTCAACGTCTCCATCCGTCCGGAGGGCTCGGAGGAGCTGGGTACCCGCGTGGAGATGAAGAACATCAACACGTTTTCGGGCGCGGTGCGCGCGATCGATTATGAGGTCGCCCGCCAAATCGAGGTCGTGGAGAACGGCGGCGAGATCCAGCAGGAGACCCGCCGCTGGGACGACGTCAAGCTCAAGAACACGGTCATGCGCACCAAGGAGGACGCGCAGGATTACCGCTACTTCCCGGACCCGGATCTGATCGCGGTCGAGATCGACGACGAGTGGATGCACAAGATCGAGAGCGAGATTCCCGAGCTGCCGATTGCGCGCTATGAGCGCTATCTGAACGAGTACGGTATGACCGCGATGGAGGCGCGCCAGATTTCGGACAGCTTTGCCAAGGCCGAGCTGCTCGACGCGGCGGCAAAGCAGGTCAAGCCCAAGGCGGCGGCCAACTGGATTCTGTCCGACATCTCCAAGTACCTCAACGACAAGGGCGTGGATCTGCCCGACACCAAGCTGACCGCGGACAAGCTGGTCGATCTGGTAAAGCTCATCGAAGCGGGCACGATCTCGGGCGCGGCCGGCAAAAAGGTGCTGCCTGCGATGTTCGAGACCGACGAGACTGTCGAGGCGATCGTGGAGCGTATGGGCCTCAAGCAGGTGTCCGACGAGGGCGCGATCCTCGCCATCGTGCAGGAGGTCATTGCGAAGAACGAAAAGGCGGTTGCGGACTTCAAGGCGGGCAAGAATGTCACCGGCTTCCTCGTGGGCCAGTGCATGAAGGCCTCCAAGGGCCAGGGCAACCCCAAGGTGATCAACAAGCTGATTGCACAGGAGCTGGCCAAGCTGTAAGGTGCGGCAGCCTGTCACAGACAAACAATCAGGCAAAAGGGACGGAGTACTTCCGTCCCTTTTTACAGCCAAAGCCTAAAATTTACTTGACGGAATACTCCCTTGCGGGAGTATGATATAAATGTAGGAAAATCATTTTGGACTGATATGAGGAGGATGACCATGTCTCAGCAAAATCCGGTTCCGGGCAAAAACGGGGATCATTATGTGCCCTATGCAGAGCGCACCGGGGAAATGTCCACGGTATTTTTCACGCGCGATCTGTCGGCAGAGGGGCTTCGGCGCATTTTCAGCCGCGTAGGCGGCTGCCTGACCGGCAAAACCGGCATCAAGCTGCACACCGGCGAGCCGCACGGCCCGAATATTATCCCGCGGCCGTGGGTGGAAGCGCTGGTGAAAAACGACCTGCCGGGCGCCAGCATTGTCGAGACCAACACCTATTACGACGGCGACCGCTACACCACCGCCCAGCACCGCAAAACGCTCGAGGTAAACGGCTGGACGTTCTGCCCGGTGGACATTATGGACGAGGACGGCACGGTGGCGCTGCCGGTTAAGGGCGGCAAGTGGTTTGACGAGATGCACATGGGTAAAAATATCGTCAATTACGACTCGCTTTTCGTACTGACCCACTTCAAAGGCCACATGATGGGCGGCTTTGGTGGCTCAAACAAAAACATCGGCATTGGCTGCGCGGATGGGCGCATCGGCAAAGCGGCAATCCACACGGTGCCCGGCTCGGACAACCTGTGGAGCATTGCGCAGGAAGAACTGATGGAGCGCATGACCGAATCGGCCAAGGCGGTTGTCGATCACTTTGGCGAGCACATCTGCTTTGTCAATGTGCTGCGCAATATGTCGGTTTCGTGCGACTGTGAGGGCGTTGCGGCACAGCCGGTTGTGACGCCGAATATCGGTATTCTTGCCTCGCGGGATATCCTGGCGATCGACCAGGCGTCGGTCGATCTGGTCTATGCGCTTAAGGAAGAGGACCGTCATGCGCTGGTCGAGCGCATGGAGACCCGGCACGGCCTGCGCCAGCTGAGCTATATGAAGGAGCTGGGTATGGGAAACGACCGGTATCACCTAATCGACATTGACAACGGCGATGCTGAGATCAGCACGCAGGAAGCGGTCAAGGACGTTGTTCCCTTTGCCGGGTAAGAAATAGATAAAACAGAACAGCGCCCCGGGGAATTTTATCCCTGAGGCGCTGTGCCGTCTCCAGCTGTATGGCCTGCGCGGCAGAAAAGTATCACGCGCAGAAAGAAGTTAGTGGTGCGGTGTGCGCGTTGGTGCAAGTAGATAGACGTGCGCAGCACCCATTTGACGCAGCAGACCGGCTGCAGCGGAAGCAGAGGCACCGGTCGTGATGATATCGTCCACAAGCACGACCGAGCGGCCGGACAGGTCGGCCTTCTCCATCGGCAGCAGCGCCCGTGCGGCGTTTTTCTGTCGTGCGGCGAAATCCTTCTGCTCGGATTGCTTGGGTGTAAACGGCCGCTTGCGCAGTGTTGCCTGACAGGGCAGGCCAAGCGCCTTCGCAATTGGCTTGGCAAGCAGCTCGGCCTGGTTGTAGCCGCGCTCGTGTCGTCGGGCGAAACCAATCGGCATAAAGGTGATCAGATCGGGCTGCCAGTCCTCCAGATGTCCGGCCAGCAGGGGAAGGGCCTGCGCGGCGAACCAGTCCGCATAGTGCTGCTTGTGGTGGAATTTGAACCGCCGCATGGCCTGCTTGACCTTGCCGGTGTAATACAGCGCCGCGGCGCAGCCATCCATACCCGGCACGCGAATGGTTTCCATGCACCGGTACTGCGCCCGCACCTCACGCGCACAGTCTGCGCAGATCATCGCGCGGCGGCCGTCCTCCGCCGGGATCGGTTCACCGCACAGCACACAGTTGCGCATAAACAGAACACCCATGAGATACACCCCTTCCAACAAAAAACGGCCGCTGCTGCGGCCGTTTTTCTCTTTTTATTGCGCCGCAGCGCCATGCAATCAGACCATTACAGCACGCTGTAATGGTTGTAAAAAGTTTCGCTTGTCGGAACTTTTTGCAGCTTTGGATGCATCCGCGCCCTGTGCGGTGCATCCGCTTCGACCGGAACCGCGGTTTCGGTCGAGGGCTTTAGCCCAGCAGCTTCTTCAGGCGCTCGGCTGCCTCCAGCGTGCGCTGCTGGTCGCCGAACGCGGTCAGGCGGAAGAAGCCTTCACCGTTCTTGCCGAAGCCCTCGCCCGGGGTGCCGACAACGTGCGCGTTCTCGAGCAGGTAGTCGAAGAACTCCCACGAGCCCATGCCGTTCGGGCACTTGAGCCACAGATACGGGCTGGACTTGCCGCCAGTGTACCAGATGCCGAGCGAATCCAGCGTCTCGGCGAGCACTTTGGCGTTCTGCTTGTAGTAGCCGAGGGTTTCCTTGATCTGCTTCATGCCTTCATCGGTAAAGCAAGCCGCTGCGCCCTTCTGCACGATATAGGGCACGCCGTTGAACTTGGTGGTCTGGCGGCGCAGCCACATCTTGTTGAGCTTGCCGTCCATCAGCGCCTGCGGGACGACCGTCCAGCCGCAGCGCGTGCCGGTGAAGCCCGCCATCTTGGAGAACGAGCAGAACTCGATCGCGCAGGTCTTGGCACCCTCGATCTCATAGATCGAACGGGGCAGGTTCTCGTCCTCAATGAAGCACTCGTAGGCCGCGTCGAACAGGATGACCGCGCTGTTGGCATTGGCGTAGTCCACCCAGGCCTTGAGGCCCGCACGGTCATACGCCGCGCCGGTCGGGTTGTTGGGCGAGCAGATATAGATGATGTCCGCCTTGACGGATGCATCCGGCAGGGGCAGGAAGCCGTTGGACTCATTCGCGTCCATGAACACGACCTTGCGGCCCGCCATGACGTTGGTGTCCACATAAACCGGATAAACCGGGTCCGGGATCAGCACGGTGTTGTCCGCACCGAAGATGTCGAGGATGTTGCCGAGGTCGCTCTTGGCGCCGTCCGAGATGAAGATCTCGTTGGTGTCCAGGTTGACGCCGTGCGTATTCTTATAGTAGCCGACCAGCGCCTCGTGCAGGAAGCCATAGCCCTGCTCGTCGCCATAGCCATGGAAGGTCTCCTGCTTAGCCTGATCCTCAACCGCCGCGTGCAGCGCGTCGATGACTGCCGGCACGAGCGGACGGGTCACGTCGCCAATACCCAGGCGGATGATGTCCGCGTCCGGGTGCGCCGCCGAATACTCGTTTACCTTGCGGGCAATGGTGGAGAACAGATAGCTCTGCTCAAGGTTGTCATAGTTCTTATTGATCTGCATGGTCTTTGCTCCTTTTCAGCGATGCTGCAACAAACGCCTTGAACAGCGGATGTGCGCGGTTGGGACGGGACTTGAACTCGGGGTGGAACTGCACGCCGATGTAGAACGGATGGTTCGGGATCTCGACGGTTTCCACCAGCTCGCCCGTGGGGGAAGTACCCGTGATCAGCATGCCCTTGCTTTCAATCTGCTCACGGAAATTGTTGTTGAACTCATAGCGGTGGCGGTGACGCTCGGAGATCATCTCCGCGCCATAGGCGCTCGCCATGATGGTATTCGGGCGGATCTTGCAGGGATATGCGCCCAGACGCATGGTGCCGCCCTTTTTGGAAATGCCCTGCTGGCTTTCCATCAGGTCGATGACCGGATGGGTGGAATCCGGATCAAACTCGGAGGAGTTTGCATCCTCAAAGCCGAGCACATTGCGCGCATAGCTCATGACCGCGATCTGCATACCCAGGCAGATGCCGAAGTAGGGGATGCCCTGCACGCGGGCGTAATTTGCCGCGCAGATCATGCCCTCCACGCCGCGGGGGCCGAAGCCGCCGGGCAGGATGATGCCGTCGACCTCGCCAAGCAGCTTGTCTGCGGTCGAGTCGTTGATCTCCTCGGAGTCCACCCAGTCGATGTCGACAAAGCAGCCGTTTTCATAGCCGCCGTGCTGCAGCGCCTCGGCAACCGAGAGGTAAGCATCGTGCAGGCGGACATATTTGCCGACCAGCGCGATTTTGACGTGCTCCTTGCGGGCCGCGATGCGCTCGAGCATGGCGACCCAGTCGCTCATGTCGCCCTTGGGCGCGCCGATGGACAGCTCGCGGCACACGATGTCGGACAGGTGGCTCTCCTCGAGCATCATGGGCGCCTGATATAGCACGGGCAGGGTGCGGTTCTCGATGACGCAGTCCGGCTGGACCGTGCAGAACATCGAGATCTTGCGCTTGATGTCGTCGTCAAGCGGCTGGTCGACGCGCGCGACGATGATGTCCGGGCTGATACCCAGGCCGCGCAGCTCCTTGACCGAGTGCTGGGTGGGCTTGCTCTTGGGCTCGTTCGAACCAGAGATGAACGGCACGAGCGTCACATGGATGAACAGGCAGTTGCGCCGGCCGACCTCGGCCGCCACCTGACGGATGGCCTCGAGGAAGGGCTGGGACTCAATGTCACCCGTCGTGCCGCCGATCTCGGTGATGACCACATCCGCCGAGGTCTTTTTGCCGACCGAGTAGATGAACGACTTGATCTCGTTGGTGATATGCGGGATAACCTGCACGGTCTCGCCCAGGTATTCGCCCGCGCGCTCCTTGTTGAGCACGTTCCAGTAGACCTTGCCGGTCGTCAGGTTGGAGAACTTGTTCAGGTCCTCATCGATAAAACGCTCGTAATGGCCGAGGTCGAGGTCGGTCTCCGCACCGTCGTCCGTGACGTAGACCTCGCCGTGCTGGAACGGGCTCATCGTGCCCGGGTCCACGTTGATATAGGGGTCGAGCTTTTGCGCCGCCACCTTGAGGCCGCGGCTTTTGAGCAGACGGCCGAGCGAGGCCGCAGTGATGCCCTTACCCAGGCCGGAAACCACGCCGCCGGTTACGAAAATGTACTTTGTCATATCTCGATCTCCCCCTTGAATACAGTTGTTGCCGCGCCCGTCATGAACACGGTCTCATCGGTGTAGCGCACGGTCAGGTCGCCGCCGCGCAGGTGTACGGTGATATCCTCGTTCTTGTTTGCACGCCCGGTCAGGCAGGCGGCAACGCCTACCGCGCAGGCGCCTGTGCCGCAGGCCCAGGTTTCGCCCGAGCCGCGCTCCCATACGCGCATTTTCAGGCTGCCGTCCGGCAGGACGTTGACAAACTCGGTGTTGATGCGCTCCGGAAACAATGGATGGTGCTCGAACTTGGGACCGGTGCGCGTCAGGTCGAGCGCATCGATATCCTCATTCAAAAATACAACGCAGTGCGGGTTGCCCATGGAGACGCAGGTGATGTGATAGACCTTTTCGTCCACCACAAGCGGCGCGCCGATCACGCAGTCGCCCTCCAGCGCGACCGGGATGTCCGCCGGCTTGAGGATGGCAGCGCCCATGTCCACGCGTGCGGATTGCATCTTGCCGTCTTTTACCGTCAGCTCCAGGGTTTTGATGCCCGAGAGCGTGTCCACTGTGATGGTGGTGCGGCCGTCCGTCATGCCGTTGTCGTACAGGTATTTACCCACGCAGCGGATGCCGTTGCCGCACATTTTACCCTCCGAACCGTCGGCGTTAAAAATGCGCATCTGCGCATCCGCCTTGTCCGAAGGGGAGATCAGAATGATGCCGTCGCCGCCGATGCCGAAATGCGGCTCGCTCAGCCGGACCGAAAGTTCCTCGGGATTGGGGACCGTCTGGTCAAAACAGTTGAAATAGATGTAGTTGTTGCCGCAGCCGTGCATCTTGGTGAAGGACAGCTTCACGCGGTTTCCCTCCTTGAAATAAACAAAAAATGGTATATGAGCGGGGGTTTTGACAGACCTACGCTCATATACCACATAGTATATCATATTTCCGCGGAAATTGCTCTACTCAATTCAAAAAAAGAGGAAAAATTTTGCCGCGGCAGGCCGCGTTCCTTGGGCGGTATCGCACAAAACGCAGGGTTTCAGACCGGCGTTTCGCCGTTTATGATCGCCTCGGCGATCTGGCGCTTGGTGCGGCGCTGCTTCATGGCCTGCTGCTCGATATAGGCGTGGGCCTCGGGCTCGGACATGGCGCAGCACTCGATCAGCAGGCACTTGGCGCGGTCGACCGCGCGGATGTCCTCGATGCGCTGCTGCAGGCGGCGGTTTTCGCTTTGCAGGCCGGTCATCCGCTGGTGCACGGCGCGCGTCATGCGCAGCGCCTGCGTCAGCAGCACGCGCGAGATCGGCTTGGGGATGACGAAGACACCGTCGTCCTCCACCTTTTCGGCCACGCTGTCCGCGATCTCGGCCTTGGCAAACAGGATGACGCCCGCGAATGTGTCGTGCGCTGCGCTCTGCGCCAGCTCGTGGCCGAATTCATCCGGCAGGGGGGTGTTGACCAGTACCAGATCAAACAGGCCGTCGAGCAGCATGCGGCGCGCCTCCGACCCGGCGGAGGCAAAGCTCAGCTCGGCCCGCACATGGCAGGACGTGAGAAACTGCGCGAGCATGGTATGGGATTTTTCCGTGGCGGAAACGATCAGAATGCGTTCCAAACATCGACCCCTCCTTTCAAACGGTCATGCGTTTTATCCTGCAACAGGAAAGCGGTCAGTACCGTTCGAAATAGAGGGCGCGTTCGGCCGCAAGGCGGTCGTCTGCCAGCGCGATCCGGTCGTGCTCGGTCTGCTTGGCGGCAAAGAACGCGTCGCGCGCCTTTTTTGGCAGATAGCGGGCGACAAATTCGCTGCTTTCTGCGCAGCGGACCGCGTCGCACAACGACGCAGGCAGGGACTGATACTGCGCGCGCACGCTGTCCGGGGCGGTGAACAGGTTTTCATCGCAGGCCGGGGGCAGGGGAAGCTGCTGCTCGATGCCGTCCAGCCCCGCGTGGATGAGCAGCGCGAATACGATATAGGGATTGATGCACCCGTCGAACGCGCGCACCTTCATGCGGTGGGCCAGCCCGTCGCCTGCGAGCGGGACGGTGAGGAAGGGCGAGCGGTTGCGGTGTGACCAGCTGATATACTTGGGCGCCTCGTATTCGCCCAGACGCTGGAACGAGTTGGTCAGCGGGTTGCCGAAAATGGTCATCTCGGCCGCGCGGCGCAGGATGCCCGCGACAAAGCTGCGGCCCTCCGCGGCCTGCTCAAACGAGGGATGGAACAGGTTTTTGCCGTCCTTGAGGATGGAGATGGACAGGTGCAGCCCGCTGCCCGGCGCGCCCTGTAGCGGCTTAGGCAGGAAGGAGGCAAACAGACCGCTCGAGGACGCCATGGACTTGACCACCCATTTGAAGGTGACAAAGTTGTCCGCCGCTTCGAGCGCTTCCGCATAGCGGAAATCGACCTCGTTCTGGCCGGGGCCCTGCTCGTGGTGCGAGGACTCCGGCTGGATACCCATTTCCTCAAGCGTCAGGCAGATCTGGCGGCGCACGTTTTCCGCCTTGTCCAGCGGGGCGACATCGAAATACTCGCCGTGGTCGTGCGGGATGGTGGTCGGGTGGCCGTTTTCGTCCAGCTCAAACAGATAGAATTCGCTCGCCGTTCCCATGGTCAGCGCATAGCCCGCCCGGCGCGCGCGGCGGCTGGCCTCGCGCAGCAGATGGCGGCCGTCGCCCTCAAAGGGGCGGCCGTCCGGATAGCGGATGTCGCAGTAAAAGCGCACCACGCGGCCCTGCGCCGGCCGCCACGGCAGCACGGACAGCGTCGCCGCGTCCGGGAACAGCAGCAGGTCGGAATCGTCCACGTTGAGGAAGCCGCGCAGCGCGGAGGCATTGAAGTGGATGCCCTGCTCAAACGCGCGCGTCAGCTCGGTCGGCATAATGGCGATGTTCTTCTGGTTGCCGAAAATATCGCAGAAGGCCAGTCGGATGAATTTGACGTCGTTCTCCTGAATAAATTGTACGACTTCGCTCATGGTAGCATCCATAAAGCCGCGCTCCTCTCTAAAAACACTGTGATTGCCGCGCCCCAGGCGCGCCCGCGGCGGGGATGCACCCGCCGGTGCAAAATAATTCAGCTCTCGTAGGTATACAGCTGATGATACCCGGCTTCCGGGTTGGGCGAGAGCACATAGAACTGCTGCGCGAGCAGGGCCTTGGCGTCCCCGCCGAAAAAGCGGCAGTAGTCCTCGACGTAGGGTGTGATATGCGCCAGGTCTTCCTCGCCCGCCGCGCTCACCAGCACCTGGCGGGGCAGGCCCGCCGGGGCTTTATCACATCTTAACACAATTTTGCCCCCGTGCATACCGGTGCCGCAGAAATTGCTTGCCGGATAGGCGCCGTCCTGCCCGATACCAAGCACGAGGATCAGGCCGCCCGCCTGGTATTCGCCGAGGAAGGAACCCGCCCGGCCGCCGATGACGACAACGGGGAAGTGGTCCTGATAAGCCTTCATGTGGATGCCGCCGCGGTAGCCGCAGTCGCCCTGGATGAAGATACGCCCGCCGCGCATACCGTAGCCGCAGGCGTCGCCCACGTTGCCGTGGATGATGATATCGCCGCTGTTCATGGTGTCGCCAACCGCCTCCTGCGCGTTGCCGAACACCTCGACGGTCGAGCCGTTGAGATACTGGCCCAGGCCATTGCCGGGCGTACCGTGGATGATGATGGTCTTGCCGGACGAGCCGCAGCCCAGATAGCGCTGGCCGACCACGTTTTCGATCGCGATTTCGTTGTCCGTAATGCCGCGAACCTGCTCGTTTACCTGCTTATAATAGGTCAGTCCTGCCTGTACGGTTGTCATCAGTGTGCGCCTCCTAACTTTTTCGCGCGCTCTGCGCGGGAGAATGCCATCAACTGCGGCTTCTCGCGGATCAGATCAAAGTCGATCGTGTCGAGCGGGGTCTGCTCGCGGATGAGTGAGGTGTAAATGCCCGCGCGGTCAACGTCGCCGATCATGATAAAACCGACCAGATGATTGTCCCGCGTGATGAGCAGCTTGTAGTGGTCTTCGTCCTGCTCGAGATAGGTCTCGCCCTCATACGAACCGGCGGTGATCATGTGCAGGCCCATAAAGCCCGAGGCGTTCATCGGAACCGCCTTGGTGAATTCGTGCGGGTCGCCCGCCATGTTGTGGCCCGCGGTCTCGCCCTGCATATAGGCGTTTGGCAGGATGGCGAGAATGCGGTCGGTGTCCGCGGTAATGTCGTGCGAGATCGCGCAGTCGCCGGCGGCATAGATGTCCGGCACGGTGGTGGCCGAGCGTGCGTCGGTCACAATGCCGCGGTTTACCTCGCAGCCTGCACCGGCGGCAAGCTCGGTGTTCGGCCGCACGCCGACCGCGACCACGAGCACGTCGAAATCGACTGTTTTGCCGCTCTTGAGATGGGCGGTGTGCGGCTCAAACTGCTCGACCGAATCCTCGAGCAGGAACTTGACGCCCTTGGACTCGATGTGCTTCTGGATGATCGAGGCGGGGACCTCGGTCAGCACGTTTGGCAGGATGCGGGGCGCCAGGTCGATGACCGTCAGCTCTTTGACGCGCTGGTAAATGCCCTCCGCGCACTTCAGGCCGATCAGGCCCGCACCGATAATGAGCACGCGCTTGTCGTGTTCGGTACCCAGCATGGCGTCCAGGTGCTTGGCGTCGTCCAGCGTCATGAAGCTGGTCTTGTCCTCCACCATGTCCAGCCCCGCCATGGGCGGCACAAACGGACGCGAGCCGGTGCAGATGCATAGCTTGTCATAGGGGATTTTCTCCCCGTCCTCGAGCACGACGGTTTTGGCTGCCGCGTCGATGGACGCTGCCTTGCGGCCGAGCAGTGCCCGGACGCCGTTTTTCTCATAAAAATCGGTCGGACGGTACTGAAGCATTTTGTCCTCGGTCGTCTTGCCGAGCAGCATGTAGGAGATCAGCGGGCGGCCGTAAACGTGATAGGGTTCCTCCGAGATCACGGTGATCGGGCCTTCCGGATCGACCGCGCGGATGCCTTCGATCGTACCGACCGCCGCGGTGCCGTTGCCAATGATAACATAGTTCATTTTGCTCACCTCTCCTCGTATACGATGGCCTTGTTCGGGCAGCCCTGCACACACATCGGCTGGCCGAACGCGTTCTTGGCGCACAGCTCACATTTCTGGATGGCGCCCTCATTCGAGGTGGACAGTGCCCCGTACGGACAGGACAGGATGCAGGTGTAGCAGCCCACGCACTTGTCCGAATCAATCTGCACCGCGCCGTCCACAATGGTCAGCGCACCCGAGATGCAGCCCTTGACGCACAGCGGGTCGGTGCAGTGGCGGCAGTTGACCGCGAAGGAGATGTTGTTGCGCTCCTCGATGCGGATGCGGGGCGCGATCTTGTGATCCTTGAGCGCCTTGACCATCGAGGATTTGCCCGAGTTGGCAAAAGCGCAGTAATATTCGCACAAATGGCACCCGAGGCACCATTTTTCATTGACGTAAATTCGTTTCATGCCGCTTACCTCCTCATTCGCCCGCGTGTTTGATACCCAGAATGGCGAGCTCCCGGTCGTTCAGGCCGATGCCGCGCAGCATCAGGCGGTTGCCGCGCAGGGCTTCGATCGAGTTGATACCCATGCCGCCCATCATCTCTTTGAGCTCATGGTCCCAGGCCGTGACCAGATTGATCAGGCGCTGCGAGCCGATGTCCGGGTTGAGACGCTTGACCAGCTCGGGCCGCTGGGTGGCAATGCCCCAGTTGCACTTGCCGGTCTGGCACGAACGGCACAGATGGCAGCCCAGTGCGAGCAGGGCAGCGGTTGCGATGTAGCACGCGTCTGCGCCGAGCGCGATGGCTTTTAAAAGGTCGGCCGAGTTGCGGATCGAGCCGCCGACCACAACCGAAACCTGGTCGCGGATGCCCTCGTCGCGCAGGCGCTGGTCGACCGCTGCGAGCGCAAGCTCGATCGGGATGCCGACATTGTCGCGGATGCGGGTCGGGGCCGCGCCCGTGCCGCCGCGGTAGCCGTCGATGCAGATGATGTCCGCGCCCGAGCGGGCAACGCCCGAGGCGATTGCTGCAACGTTGTGCACGGCTGCGATCTTGACCATGACCGGCTTTTTG
The DNA here is from genome assembly GCF_944384765.1 of uncultured Agathobaculum sp. Classification (GTDB taxonomy): domain Bacteria; phylum Bacillota; class Clostridia; order Oscillospirales; family Butyricicoccaceae; genus Agathobaculum. The sequence continues at coordinate 138,685 of NZ_CALWUM010000002.1, forward strand.
TACTCGGTCGCTTCCTTGAGCGAGAACACCAGCTGGCGCAGGTCCTCGATCGAGTAAATATCGTGGTGCGGGGCGGGGGAGATGGCGTCCGTGCCCTCGGGGATCATGCGCGTGCGCGAGATGTCCGGGCCGACCTTGTGGCCGGGCAGATGGCCGCCGATGCCGGGCTTTGCGCCCTGGCCCATTTTGATCTCGATTGCCGCGCCGGTCTCCAGATAGTCCTTGTGCACGCCGAAGCGGCCCGAGGCAACCTGCACAATGGTGTGCGGGCCGTATTTGTAGAAGTCCTGGTGCAGGCCGCCCTCACCGGTATTATAGTAGGTGCCGAGCGCGCAGGCAGCGCGGGCGAGCGACTCATGCGCATTGTAGGAGATCGAGCCATAGCTCATGGCCGAGAACATGACCGGCACGTTGAGCGCAAGCTGCGGGGTCAGGTTGGGCACCAGACGGCCGTCCTTGTCGCGCTCGATTTTGCCGGGCTTTTTGCCCAGGAAGGTGCGGGTCTCCATCGGCTCGCGCAGCGGGTCGATCGACGGGTTGGTGACCTGGGAGGCGTTGATCAGGATTTTGTCCCAGTAGATCGGATAAGGCTCCGGGTTGCCCATCGAGGAGAGCAGCACGCCGCCCGAGCCCGCCTGGCGGTAGACCTCGGAGATCGCCTTGCCCGTCCAGTTGGCGTTTTCCTTAAAGGTGTGGTTAGTCTTGACGATCTTGAGCGCGCGCGTCGGGCAGAGGGACACGCAGCGATGGCAGGCAACGCACTTGGATTCGTCCACGTCCATCTTCTGAAACTCCGGATCGTAAAAATGCACCTCGTTGGCGCACTGCCGCTCGCAGGCGCGGCAGCAGATGCAGCGGTCGTAGTTGCGCACGACCTCATACTGCGGATATAAGAAATCGATAGCCATTAGTTGTTCCCTCCGTCATTCAGTTTCACGATCACCGGTTCGCCGCCGCGGGGTGCCCAGATCTTATCCAGCTCGGGGGAGATGACGCGGATCGCGCATTCCTCGGAGGCGATGTATACGGTTTCGTCCTTCTCGCCGACCACCATCGAGCGCAGCTTTAAGCGGTCGTTGAGCGCCATCAGGCCGCCCTCGAAGCCGACGAGGATGGAGAACGGGCCGGTTACCAGTAGGCTTGCAAACGCGTTGCGCAGATAGGTCAGGCGCTCGCGCTCGGCCGGCTCCTGCTTTTCAATGGTAGACCAGAACGGCGCCGCGATGACGTTTGCGATCTCGGCATAGGTCAGGCCCAGCTTGCGGCCGAGGTAGTCGACGATATAGGTGATGACCTCGGTGTCGGTCAGCAGGTCGCAGGAATAGCCGAACATTTCAATGAAGCGGCGGTTTGCATCATAAGAGGAGATCTCGCCGTTGTGCACGACCGTGGTGTCCAGCAGCGCAAACGGATGCGCGCCGCCCCACCAGCCCGGGGTGTTGGTCGGATAGCGGCCGTGGCAGGTCCACGAGTAGGCCTCATATTCCTCCAGCCGGTAATACTCGCCTACGTCCTCCGGGAAGCCGTTGGCCTTGAACACGCCCATGTTCTTGCCGGAGGAAAAGATGTAGGCCCCGTCCAGCGTGTGGTTGATGCGGATGACAAAGCGGGAGACGAATTCGCGCTCATCCAGCTGGCTGGAAGCGAGTTTGGTGTGCAGCGGGGTGACGAAATAGCGCCAGATCATCGGTTCGTCCTTGATGCGGGGGTGCTGGCGGGTCGGGATCTTGGAGAGGTTGACGATGTCGAAATGCCGCTCCAGCTCCTTTTCGCAGGTCTCCTTGGCGTTTTGCGTGTCGTAGAACACATGGAACGCGTAGAAGTCCGCGTATTCCGGGTAGATGCCGTAGCCGGCAAAGCCGCCGCCCAGACCGTTGGAGCGGTCGTGCATCGTGCGGATCGAGTCGATGATGCGCGTTCCGTTCTCCCTTGCGCCGTCCTTGTGGAAGATGCCGGAGATCGCGCAGCCGGCAGGGATGCGGACTTGCCCTTCTTTTTGTAACATGGTGCTTCCTCCTTATATATGCGCACTGCAGGGCGCCCCGAAGCGGGGAGCCGGCCGCCGGCAGGCTTTTGTTATCAAAGCGCCGCCGGACGCAAACTTTACAAAATAATAAGGCGCCCGCCATAGCCGAGGATCGAAATGCCGAAATCCTCAGCTATGGCGGACGCCTTTGTCCGCTTTATATTTTATAGCAGGTGGCCCGGCAGCGTCAAGCGGGAAACGCTGCCACTCACTGATTTTTTACATATTGCATAGAAAATTCGCCTGTCTGGTGAATAAAATTAAGTAGGTTGCAATAAATCTTTGTAAAAAGCAAAAAGAGTGCCGGACGGGGCTTGACAAAGGAGGGAGGGATGGCTATAATGCAATGTGTAAACAGCAAAGGCGCTGTGGGTACACAACCCGCGGCGCCTGTTTTATTTTATTCAATTCGTTTGGGTATAAAATTAACATAAGTAAGGAGAGAACCATTCATGAGCACAGCAAAGAATGTTCCGGAGCTGTTCGGCAGCATGGTCTTCAACGAGAATGTGATGAAGGAGCGTCTGCCCAAGGACGTTTATCGCAAACTCAAGAACACCATGCGGGAAGGCACGGCCATTGATGCGGACGTCGCTGCGGTCGTAGCGACGGCAATGAAGGACTGGGCAGTGACCAAGGGCGCCACCCACTACACCCACTGGTTCCAGCCGCTGACCGGCGTTACCGCCGAGAAGCATGACTCGTTCATTTCCCCGACCGACGACGGCGGCGTTATGATGGAGTTCTCCGGCAAGGAGCTCATCAAGGGCGAGCCGGATGCATCCTCGTTCCCGTCCGGCGGCCTGCGCGCGACCTTTGAGGCCCGCGGCTATACCGCGTGGGATCCGACGAGCTACGCTTTCGTCAAGGACGGCACGCTCTACATCCCGACCGCGTTCTGCTCCTACACCGGCCAGATCTTGGATAAGAAAACCCCGCTGCTGCGCTCGATGGAGGCGGTCAGCAAGCAGGCGTGCCGCGTGCTCGCGCTGTTCGGCAAGAACGTGCGCCGCGTGACCGCGACGGTCGGTCCCGAGCAGGAGTATTTCCTGATCGACCGCGACGACTACGCCAAGCGCAAGGACCTGATCTTCACCGGCCGCACGCTGTTCGGCGCTAAGCCCCCCAAGGGCCAGGAGATGGAGGACCACTACTTCGGCTCGATCCGTCCGCGCGTGGCGGCGTTCATGGCAGAGCTGGATGAGGAGCTGTGGAAGCTCGGCATCTTCTCTAAGACCAAGCACAACGAGGTTGCGCCCTGCCAGCATGAGATGGCGCCGGTGTTCACCAGCGTCAACATCGCCAGCGACCACAACCAGCTGACCATGGAGGTCATGAAGCGTGTGGCGCAGAAGCACCACTTTGTCTGCCTGCTGCACGAGAAGCCGTTTGAGGGCATCAACGGCTCGGGTAAGCACAACAACTGGTCCATGTCCACCGACGAGGGCGAGAACCTGCTCGATCCCGGCAAGAAGCCGAGCGAAAACCTGCAGTTCCTGCTGTTCCTGACCGCGGTGATCAAGGCGGTCGACGAGTATCAGGATCTGCTGCGTATCTCGGTTGCCTCCGCGGGCAACGACCACCGTCTGGGCGCAAACGAGGCGCCGCCGGCAATCGTCTCCATGTTCATCGGCGAGGAGCTGCAGGGCATCCTGGACGCGATTGAAGCGGGCGAGGATTACACCGGCCACGGCAAGACCCAGATGGATCTGGGCGTATCCGTCCTGCCGGATATCACCAAGGACGCGACCGACCGCAACCGAACCTCTCCGTTTGCATTTACGGGCAACAAGTTCGAGTTCCGTATGCTGGGCTCTGCGATCAACATCGCCTGCCCGAACATCATGATCAACACCATGGTTGCCGAGGAGCTGCGCCTGTTTGCCGACGAGCTCGAGGGCGCGGCGGACTTCAAGGCTGCGGTGCTCGCGCTCATCAAGCGCGAAGTGGCGGCGCACAAGCGCATCATCTTCAATGGCAACGGCTATGACGACGCATGGGTTGCCGAGGCGGAGAAGCGCGGCCTGCACAACCTCAAGTCCACCGCTGAGGCGCTGCCGCACTACACCGACGAGGCGAATGTCGAGCTGTTTGCCCGCCACAATGTCTACACCCGCGAGGAGATGGAGTCCCGCGAGGAGGCTCTGCTCGAGGAGTATTATAAGACCCTGCACATCGAGGCGCTCACCATGAGCGATATGGTGCGCGAGGAGATCCTGCCGGCTTGCGTAGCCTATGAGAAGGACTTGGCTGACACGGTCAAGGTCAAGAAGGATGCCGGCGTTGCCGGCGGCATGGAAGCCGGCCTGCTCGGCCGCGTCTCCGCGCTGACCGAGGAGCTGTACACCAAGTGCAGCGAGCTCGACCAGGCGGTTGCAGATGCGCCCAAGGACAACTCCAAGCAGACCGTCAACTACTATCATGATGTGATCCTGGCCAAGATGGACGAAGTCCGTGCGCCTGCTGATCAGCTGGAGATGCTGGTGGGCAAGAAGTACTGGCCGTTCCCGACCTACTCGGATATCCTGTTCTACGTGTAAGCGATAACCGGGCAGCCGGCCGGATTCACGCGGGCAGCGGCAGCTGGAAACAGCCGGCCGTGACCGCATACAACACAATGGCGTGTACGTCCCGTACCGAAAGGCGCGGGAGGTGCACGCCAATTTTTTTGGGGAGGAAATGAAATGGATGTCATGGAACTTGCCGCGTCGGTAGACGTGGGCTGGACACTGGTGGCGGCTGCACTGGTGTTCTTCATGCAGGCGGGTTTGCGATGGTGGAGACCGGCTTTACCCGCGCGAAAAACGCGGGCAACATCATCATGAAAAACCTGATGGACTTCAGCCTGGGCACGCCGATCTTCTGGCTGGTGGGCTTCGGCATCATGTTCGGCACAACGAACGGCCTGTTCGGCGCGATTGACTTTTTGCGGACGGCGTGGTCGGTGAGGGCTACGACTGGACGACGCTCGTGTTCCAGACCATGTTTTGCGCCACCGCGGCGGCGATCGTGTCCGGCGCTATGGCGGAGCGCACCAGGTTTTCCGCCTACTGCATTTATTCGATGGTGATTTCGGCGGTCATCTACCCGGTATCCGGCCATTGGATCTAGGGCGGCGGCTGGCTGAGCGAAATGGGTTTCCACGATTTCGCGGGTTCGACGGCAGTGCATTTTGTCGGCGGCCTGTGCGCGCTGATCGGCGCGGCGATCCTGGGGCCCCGCATCGGCAAATACACCAAGGACGGTAAGGCGCGCGCGATTCCGGGCCACTCGCTGACGCTCGGCGCGTTGGGCTGCTTCATCCTGTGGTTCTGCTGGTTCGGCTTTAACGGCGGCTCGACAGTTGCGCTGTCGGGCGACGGCGCGGAGGTCGCCTCCCGCGTGTTCATGACCACCAACCTCGCCGCGGCAGTGGCGACGGTCACCGTCATGTGCATCACCTGGGTGCGCTACAAAAAGCCAGATGTTTCGATGATGCTCAACGGCTCGCTGGCCGGTCTGGTCGCAATCACCGCGGGCTGTGATGTCGTCACCCCGATGGGCGCTGCGATCATCGGCATCTGCTCGGGCTTTGCCGTGGTATTCGGTATCGAATTTATCGACCAGAAGCTCAAGGTGGATGATCCGGTCGGCGCGGTCGGTGTGCATTGCGTCAACGGCGCGCTGGGTACCATCCTGGTTGGACTGTTTGCCTACTATGATGGAACCGAGATCGCCCCGGCCGGCCTGTTTTACGGCGGCGGCGCGGGTCTGTTGATCACACAGATCATCGGTGTCGCAGCGGTTGCGGTATGGGTCGGTGTGACGATCACAATCGTGTTCCAGATCATCAAGCATACCATCGGCCTGCGCGTATCCGAAGCAGAGGAGATCATGGGCCTCGACAAGCCGGAGCACGGCCTTGCGTCTGCCTATGCAGACTTTATGCCGGTCGTTCCGAATGTGCTGGGTACCCGCGCGGCCGAGCAGGCGGCGGCTGCCATGGCGGCGCCGGTGTCGCCCGAGCAGGCGGTGCCGGTTACCAAGGTGACGACCGAGGGCGGCGATCATAAGCTGACCAAGATTGTGATTGTGACTCGCCAGTCCCGCTTTGAAGCGCTCAAGGATGCGCTCGCGTCGATCGGCGTTTCCGGCATGACCGCGACCAACGTCATCGACTGCGGCACGCAGCACGGCGCGGCTGAGTATTACCGCAGAGCGCAGGTCGATACGACGCTGCTGCCAAAGATCAAAATGGAGGTCGTGGTCTCCAAGGTGCCGGTGGAAACCGTTGTGGATACGGTCAAAAAGACGCTGTATACCGGCCACATCGGCGACGGCAAGATCTTTGTCTATGACGTGGAGAATGTCATCAAGGTCCGCACCGGCGCGCAAGGCTTCGACGCGCTGCAGGACGACGATGAGTGACCTGTTCCTATAAAAACCCGACCAACTTGCATCAACGGGGCGGACATTGGAAAACGTCCGCCCTGCTTTTTGCGCTCTGAACGAATTTTCGCCGCAAACCTGCCCTTGCGCATCCCGCCCCGGTGTATTATAATGAGGAACAGGATTTTTTTGACGGCAAGGAGCACAATATGAAACGATTTCTGGCGGCAATGCTGCTGCTTTTGTGTGTAACAGGCTGCACGGCACAGCCCAAAAGCTACACAGCGGATTTCTTCGCAATGGACACCTTTATGTCCGTCACCGCCTATGGGGTGGACGAGCAGACCGCGCAGGACACCGCAGTGACCTGCGAGCGGCGGGTTAACGCGCTTGAGCCTGCGCTCTCGCGCACGCGCGAGGACAGCGACATCTACCGGCTCAACCACGCGGACGGGGCGGTGTGCGAGGTGAGCGACGACACCTATGCCGCTTTGCAGGCGGCAGTGGAATACGCGGCCTACACCGGTGGTGCGTTCGACCCGACTCTGGCACCGCTGACCGACCTGTGGGGCATCAATACGGAAAACGCCCATGTGCCCGCACAGGCGGAGATCGACGAGGCACTCACCCATGTGGGCTATCAGAACATCGAACTGCTGGGAGACAATCAGGTGCAGCTGAAAAACGGCGCGCAGATCGATCTTGGCGGCATCGGTAAGGGCTTTGCGACCGACGCGGTTGCCGCGCTGCTGGACGGCTCCTGCAGCGTGCTCGCCACGCTGGGCGGCAACATCGGCGCATACGGCGAAAATCCCAGCCGCGACAGCGGGGGCTGGGTGATCGGCATTGCGGACCCGGATAACAACGCGGATTACCTTGCGACCGTCGAGGTGCGTGACCGGTCGGTTGTCACCTCGGGCGACTATGAGCGGTATTTTGAGCAGGACGGCAAGCGCTATCATCATATCTTTGACCCCGCGACCGGCTGGCCTGCGGACAGCGGCCTGCGCAGCGTGACCGTGATCGACGCGGTTTCGACCCGCGCGGATGCGCTGACGACCGCGCTGTTCGTCATGGGGCTGGACAAGGGACTGGCGTTCTGCGCGGAGCAGGGCATTGCCGCGGTGTTTGTCACCGCGGACAAACAGGTGTATACAAGCGCGCAGGTGGGCGAGGTGTGCACCTTCACCTTCCTCGGCGAAGAAAAGGGCTATACCTATGCGCAGTAGGCTCAAATGGGGCGATTTTGTCATCATCGCCGCCGTGCTGCTGCTGGCGGCGGGCATCGCCGCGGCGCTCGCCCTCGGTCAGGGCGGCGGCCGGCTGTATGCCGAGGTCTGGCAGGATAATACGCTGGTTGAGCGGGTCGAACTGACCGACTCGACCGACCGCACGATCGACCTGGATGGGCACAATGTGATCGTGCTGTCCGGCCGGACGGCCGCGATGCAGTCCGCGGACTGCCGCGACCAGGTGTGCGTGCGCACGGGCACGCTGACCCATGCGGGCCAGGTGGCGGTCTGCCTGCCCAACCGCGTGGTGCTCAAGCTCGTGGGCGAAACGGACGAGATCGACGCGATCGTGTCCTGAAAGGGGAGCGTTATCCTTTGAAAACAAAAAAACTGACGCTCTGCGGCCTGCTGACCGCGCTTGCGGTCGTGCTGTCGCTCGTCGAGCGGCTGTTCCCGCTGGATGCGGTCGTGCCGGTGCCGGGCGTCAAGCTGGGGCTTGCGAATGTAGTGACGCTGTTCGCGCTCACGCGCGTTTCCGCGCGTGATGCGTTCGCGGTGGTCGTGTGCCGCGTGGCGATCTCGTCGCTGCTGATGGGCAGCGTGACGGCGTTTTTGTTCTCGCTGTTCGGCGGCCTGCTGTCGCTCGCGGCAATGTGGGCGCTTTTGCGGGCGGAAGGAAAGTTCTGCTCGCTGCTCGGCGTGAGCGTGGCCGGTGCGGCAGCGCACAATATCGGCCAGGTGATCGCAGCGGTGATCTGGATGCAGACCGGCGCGGTGATAGCGTATCTGCCGCTGCTGCTGGTGATGAGCGTGCCGCTCGGCCTTGTGACCGGGCTGACCTGCGCGATTGTGCTCAGCCACATGAAAAAAATTGATTTCAGCGTATAATTCACCGCGCCTCCTGCTATACTATCGGCAAATGCACAAGGAGGAAATGCGATGAAAAGGCTGATTGCACTGTTTGCTGCGCTGACTCTGGTGTTTGCCTGCGGCTGTTCGGGCAAGACAGATGACAGCGGCACGGACAACAACAATGTATCCGAAAATCAGAACGGCATGATAGAGGACGATACCGCGACGAGCGATAAGACGCCCGGCGACGTCATCCGCGAGGATGCGGATGACATGGGCGACGCGGCGGGCGACGCGATCGACGACGCGGGCGAGGCGGTTGAAAACGGCGCCGACCGGATGGATGAGGCGCTGACCGGCGGCCAGACAGAGAACGGCGCCGGCACGGACGGCGCCGCGGCAGACCCGGAAAAATAAAGGCAATACCGCATGATTTGGCAAGAGCGATTTGCGAGAATATTTTGCGTCCGGATGCGGCGCGTTTTTGCGGCAATACTTGATGTATTGCAAGAAAACGCAACAAAATCCGGGGGCAAAAATTCCGCAAAGCGCCGCAGACATAGTTGTGCGGTGTTGCCTAAACAGCAACACGCAGAGAAAGCGGCATGGCGGGTCTCGCCATGCCGCTTGCGCGTGCGGGCATAGCTGCATCTGCGCGGCCGCTGCAGGGGATTTGTCAAAAACCTGCGGCGCAGAATGGGCGGATTGGTATGCTTTGCGCCTTGCGTGCACGGTTATACTGTGATAAAATATTCCTATCGCGGGCAAATTTGCCCCCACAGGAAGTTTTGGAGTGAAGAAAATGGATTATAACCGTTTGGCGGAACTGCTGTTCCCGCAGATCAAAACCACGCCCGAGGAGATCGAGGCGCGCTATCCGAAGCGCGACCTGCCTGAGGGCGCCAAGGTGACCCGTATGGGTCCCAGCCCCACGGGCTTCATGCACTTGGGAAACCTGTACGGCGCGCTGGTGGACGAGCGCCTGGCGCACCAGTCGGGCGGTGTGTTCTACCTGCGCATTGAGGATACGGATAAGAAGCGCGAGGTCGAGGGCGGCGTGCAGACCATTATCGAGGCGTTTTCCTCGTTCGGCCTGCCGTTTGACGAGGGCGCAACGCTCGAGGGCGACAACGGCGCATACGGCCCCTACCGTCAGAGCCAGCGCGCGGAGATCTACCAGACCTTTGTCAAGTCCCTGGTGCAGCGCGGCATGGCCTACCCGTGCTTCTGCACTGAGGAGGAGCTCGCCGAAGCCCACCGGCAGCAGGAGGCCAACAAGGAGAACTTCGGCTACTACGGCAAATATGCCGTGTGGCGCGACCGCCCGATGGAGGACATCGAGGCGGAACTGCAAAAGGGCACGCCCTATGTGGTGCGCTTCCGCTCGGAGGGCAGCATCGAACACAAGATCCGCCACGAGGATCTGGTCAAGGGCAAGATGGAGGTCACGGAGAACGATCAGGACGTGGTCATCCTCAAGTCGGACGGCATCCCGACCTATCACTTTGCGCATGTGGTAGACGACCACCTGATGGGTACGACGGTCGTCGTGCGCGGCGAGGAGTGGCTGGCCACCCTGCCGGTACATCTTCAGCTGTTCCGCGCCATGGGCTGGAAGCCGCCCAAGTATGCGCACACCGCCCAGCTGATGAAGATCGACCCTGAGACCGGCGGCAAGCGCAAGCTGTCCAAGCGCAAGGACCCCGAGCTCGCACTCACGTTCTATGCCAGCGAGGGCTATCCGGTGCCCGCGGTGCTCGAATATCTGATGACACTGCTAAACTCCAACTTTGAGGAGTGGCGCCGCGCCAACCCGGACAAGCCGATGAACGATTTCCCGTTCTCGACCAAGAAGATGAGCGGTTCGGGCGCGCTGTTCGATATCGAAAAGCTGCGCGACGTATCCAAGAACGTGATCTCCCGCATGGACGCGGACACGGTGTATGGCTACATTGCGGACTGGTCGGCGGAGAACGACCCGCAGTTCCACGCGCTCATCACGCGCGATCCGGCATACAGCAAGGCCTATCTCGCCATCGGCCGCGGCGGCAAAAAGCCGCGCAAGGACCTGGCGCTCTGGTCGGACGCCAAGGGCTATATGGACTTTATGTTCGATGAGCTGTTCCAGCCGGACTACACCATGCCCGAGCGTGTGTCCGCAGAGGACGCAAAGGCGATCCTGGCGGACTTCCAGGGCGTATTCGACGAGAACGACACACCGGACGGATTTTTTGAAAAGATGAAGCAGATCGCGTCCCAGCACGGCTACGCGGCGGACACCAAGGCCTACAAGGCCGATCCCGCGGCATACAAGGGCGCGGTCGGTGATGTGTCCATGGTGATCCGCGTTGCGGTCGCGGGCCGGCAGAACGCGCCCGACCTGCAGACGGTCATGGGCATCATGGGACGGGACAAGGTGCTCGAACGTCTGACAAAGTGCGCGGATGCGCTGTAATCCAGCTTTTGGGGGAATAGATAACGCTATGATGGAAAATGTAAACAACTTTCTGACCGAGATCATCGATGAGGACATTGCGGCAGGCCTGACCGAACGCATCCACACGCGCTTCCCGCCTGAGCCGAATGGCTACCTGCACATCGGCTCGGCCAAGGCGATCTTCATCAACTGGTCGATCGCGAAAAAATACAACGGCCTGTTCAACCTCCGCTATGACGACACCAACCCGGTCAAGGAGGACACCGAGTATGTCGACTCGATCTGGGAGGACATCAAGTGGCTGACCGGCGAGGAGCCGTCGGGCGGCGTGTTCTACGGTTCGGACTATTTTGAAACCTGCTACGAGTGCGCAGTCCAGCTCATCCGTGACGGCAAAGCCTATGTGGACGACTTGACGCAGGAGGAGATGCGCGCCTACCGCGGCACACTCACCGAGCCGGGCAAGGAGAGCCCGTACCGGAACCGTTCGGTCGAGGAGAATTTGCAGCTGTTCGCGGATATGCGCGCGGGCAAGTTTGCGGACGGCGCCAAGACCCTGCGCGCCAAGATCGATATGGCCAGCCCGAACATGAACCTGCGCGATCCGGCGATCTACCGCATCGTGCGCGCGCATCACCATCGCCAGGGCGACAAGTGGTGCATCTACCCGCTTTACGACTTTGCGCACCCGATCCAGGACGCGATCGAGGGCATCACGCACTCGCTCTGCTCGATCGAGTTTGAAAATCACCGTCCGCTGTATGAGTGGGTCGTGGACAACTGCCCGCTGCCGCATCACCCCAAGCAGCGCGAGTTCGCCCGCCTGAATGTGACGCACACAGTCATGAGCAAGCGCTACCTGCGCCAGCTCGTGTTTGAGAAGCACGTCGAGGGCTGGGATGACCCGCGTATGCCCACCCTGTGCGCGCTGCGTCGCCGCGGCTACACGCCGTCGGCCATTCTGGACTTTGTCCAGCGCGCGGGCGTGGCGAAGGCGGACTCGCTCGTGGACATCAAGCTGCTCGAGCACTGCATCCGCGAGGAACTCAACGACACCGCGCTGCGCCGCATGGCGGTCACCGAACCGGTGCGCCTGACAATTACCAACTATCCCGCGGACAAGTGCGAGGAATTCGAGGTTTCGAACAATCCGCGCAATGAAGCGGCCGGCACGCGCAAGGTGCCGTTCACACGCGAGCTGTATATCGAAAAGAGCGACTTTGCCGAGGTGCCGCCTCCGAAGTTCCAGCGCCTCAAGCCGGGCGGCGAGGTGCGCCTGATGGGCGCGTACATCGTCCGCTGCGACGAGGTCGTCAAGGACGAAAACGGCGAGATCATCGAGATCCGCTGCACTGCCGACCTCGAGACCGGCAACGGCATGCCCGCGGACGGCCGCAAGGTCAAGGGCACGATCCACTGGGTATCTGCCGCGCACGCGATCGACGCGGACCTTTACCTGTATGACAACCTGTTTACGCTGGAAAACGTCAACGACGTGCCTGAAGGTACGGATTATCTGGATTACCTCAACCCGGATTCGCTCAAAAAGCTGACCGGCTGCAAGCTCGAACCGTCGCTGGGCGATGCGAAGGAAGGCGAACGCTTCCAGTTCGTCCGCATGGGCTACTATGTCAAGGACCGCGAGCCGGGCCGTTTTAACCGCATTGTCACCCTCAAGGACAGCTTTGCCAAGACGCTGCAAAAGTAAAAATCGTTTGATGCAAAAAAAGGAACGCCCGCCGGGCGTTCCTTTTTTGTGTTGGGTTTATACAGTTTTTCCTTCCAGCGCGGCGTGGATGCCGATATCCGCAATCACAATCTCGCCGCAGTGCGCTGCGGCGGCAGGCGTGTTCTGCCCCTGCTTGCGCGCGTGGAAGGTGATTGTAACGCCGGCCTGCACCGCGCCCTGCGCGGTTTCGCCGGTATCGGCGTTGACGCCGCTCGGCAGATCGAGCGCGCAGACCAGCCCGGCCGCACGGTTGATCAGCGCCGCGGCGCGCAGGCCGTTCGGCCGCAGCGCGCCGTGAAAGCCCGTGCCGTACAGCGCATCCACGATCACATCGCAGGCGGCCAGTTCATCTTCCTGTTCAGCTTCCAGCTCGTCGAGCGGCCAGATCTCAACGTCCTCCAGCCGTTCGTATTCATAGGCTGCGTCCTCAGTCACCGGGTCGCCCTCGCACAGGACAACCCGCACCTGCACGCCGTCCGCTGCCAGCAGGCGCGCAACGACAAAGCCATCCCCGCCGTTGTTCCCCTTGCCAGCGAACACAGCTGCGGTTTTCAGCTGCGGACAGCGGCGTTCGATCTCTTCAAAAGCCTGGTAGCCGGCGTTTTCCATCATCTGACGGTAGCTCAGCCCTGCGGCGTCGGCGGCGCGCTCCAGCTCTTTCATGCGCGCGGCAGAAACAAGTTCCATCTCCATTTTGTCATACCCCTTTCCGGTTCGGCGGCAAGTTGTGCGGTGTCTCTGCTTCTATTATAACCGCCGCAGGCGCGGTGCACAATATCCGGTATTGACCTGCGCCGGTTTTGGGGGTAGGATGAAAGACGAGGAGTGGTTATTTATGTGCGGACGATACGAATTTTCCCTTGCCGAGCCATCGCTGCGCGCACTGTGGGAAACGGCGCGGCAGCGCTTCCCGCAGGCGCAGATGGAGACCGGGGAGATCTTCCCCTCCGAGCTGGCGGCGGTGCTGCTCGGCGCGGGGGACGGGGTGCAGCCGCAGCCCGCGCGCTGGGGGTTCCCGGGCAGCGAGGGCGGTCTGGTGATCAACGCCCGCGCGGAAACCGCTGCATCCAAACCCATGTTTCGTGAAGCGCTGCGGCACAGCCGCTGCGCGGTGCCGGTGAGCGCATATTTTGAATGGTCGCACGACCGCGCGCATAACAAATACAGCCTGCGCCCGCACGGGCACGGCGTATTCTATCTGGCTGGTCTGTGCCGCGATTACCACGATGGACGGCGGTTTGTCATCCTGACCCGCCCGGCGGGCCGCTCGGTTGCCGACCTGCACGACCGCATGCCGGTCATCCTGACGCCGGATGAGGTCGAGGATTGGGTGCACGACCCGGAACGAACCGGTTATCTGCTCACGCAGGAGGCGCCTGAGCTCGAGCGCCGCAGCGAGGACTACGAGCAGCAAAGCCTGTTCTGAGGCGGGGCAGCTTGCACGCACGGTCAAACCGCGGTATGATAAAAGAGGTGTCCCGGCGGGCGCCGAAATGATCTGAATGGAGGAGAACCGATATGTTAAAAAGCCTTGGGGTAAAGCCCTATCTGTTTCCGATGCCGGTGCTGCTCATCGCGACATACGATGAAAACGGCACGGTCGATGTGATGAATATGGCGTGGGGCGGCATCTGCGCGGAAAATATGGTTGCGCTCAACCTCAGCGGGGACCATAAGACCACGCAGAACATCCGCGCAAAGCGCGCGTTCACGATCAGTGTGGCAGATACCGACCATATCGAAGCGGCGGACTTTTTCGGCATTGCCACGGGCAACAAAATGCCGGATAAATTCGCGCGCAGCGGCCTGCACGCGGTCAAAAGCGAGCATGTGGACGCGCCGGTGGTCGAGGAGTTCCCAATCACGCTCGAGTGCCGCGTGGCGGAGATCCAGGAGCAGGACGGCGACTGCCGCATCGTCGGCGAGATCGTCAACGTCCTGGCGGATGAAAAGGTGCTGGACGCGCAGGGCAAGGTCGACCCGACCAAGCTGCATGCGTTTGTGTTCGACCAGTTCCAGAGCGGTTACTACGCGATCGGGGAAAAGATCGGCCAGGCCTGGCATACCGGCGCGGGCCTGATGAAATAACAATCTTATAGGTATGCAAAAAGATCCCGGACGACGGTCCGGGATCTTTTGCTGTTTTGCGCTTATTTTCTACGCAAAGCACGGATGCCCTTGTAAATCTGGATCAGCACGGTCGGCAGCAGGGCGAACAGTGCCACAAGGCCGAGCTGCGCGCCCGTGAAGGCGGATACCTGGAACAGGCCGGTCAGACCCGGGATGAGCAGCACTGCAGCCAGCAGCACCACACCCGCGGCAAACGCCGCAAGGCTTGCCTTGTTGGTCAGCAGGCCAAGGCTCCAGATCGGCTTTTCGCCGCGGCAGTTAAAGCCGTGGAACAGACGCGCAAGCGTCAGGGTCGCGAACGCGAGCGTCATGGCAAGGCCGTCTCCGCCCGCCGTCAGGCCGACGTAATAGGAGGCCATGGTCGCGCAGGCGATCAGCAGACCGTAAACAAAAATGCGGCGCATGAGCGAGCCGGTCAGGATGGGCTCCTTGGGGTCACGCGGCTTCTGCTCGAGCAGGTCGCCGGTCGCAGGCTCGACGCCGATCGCGATCGCAGGCAGCGAGTCGGTCAGCAGGTTGATGAACAGCAGATGCACGGGAGCAAACGGCACCGGCAGGCCGAGGATGGACGTGAACAGCACGCACAGGATGCCCGCCATGTTGCCAGACAGCAGGAAATTGATTGCATTCTTGATGTTGGTATACACGCCGCGGCCGTTGACAACCGCCTTGACGATTGTGGCGAAGTTATCGTCCGCCAGAATCATGGAGGCCGCGTCCTTGGATACCTCGGTGCCCGTGATGCCCATGGCTACGCCGATATCGGCCGCCTTGAGGGCGGGTGCATCGTTGACGCCGTCGCCGGTCATCGAGACGATCTTGCCCTTGCGCTGCCACGCCTTGACGATGCGGATCTTGTGCTCGGGGGATACACGGGCGTAGACCGAAACGTGTTCGAGGTGCTGGTCGAGCGTGGCCTCATCCATTTCATCCAGCTCGACGCCCGAGAGCGCCTCGTCGCCCTCGCGAAAAATGCCGATCTGGCGGGCAATCGCGGTTGCTGTGACCTTGTGGTCGCCTGTGATCATGATGGTGCGCACACCGCCGCGCGCTGCATCCGCCACCGCCTGGATGGCCTCTGGACGAGGGGGATCGATCATGGAAACCAGGCCGATAAAGGTGAAGTCCTGCTCGTCTGCGAGCGTCAGCGGGCGGATGGCATCCAGCTCGCGCTGCGCAAAGGCGAGCACGCGCAGGCCCTCCTGCGACAGGTTGAGATTGACCTCGGCGATGTGCTTTTTCCATTCTTCGGTCATGGGAACCGGACCGTCCGAGGTCAAAACGTATTTGGAGCGGTCGAGCAGCACGTCGATCGCACCCTTGGTATACATGGTCGGCACGCCTTCGATGTCATGCAGCGTGCTCATCAGCTTGCGGTCGGAGTCGAATGCCAGCTCGCCCAGGCGGGGATGCTGGTCGCGGTAGGCGCTTTCCTCCACGCCCAGCCGGTCGCCGATCATGACGAGTGCGACCTCGGTCGGGTCGCCGATCGCAGCGCCGGTTTCCTCGTCCGTGGTCGCGTCGCTCGCGAGCAGCGCGGCCTTGAGCAGCAGGCGCTGCACATCGTTTGCCAGATCGAGGTGTTCTTCCTCGAGCAGCTTGTCATCCGCATAAATCTTCTGCGGGGTCATTTTGTTCTGGGTCAGCGTGCCGGTCTTATCCGAGCAGATGACCGATACCGCACCCAGCGTCTCGACCGCCTTGAGCTCTTTGATGATCGCGTTCTGACGCGCCATTTTCTGCGTGCCCATGGCCTGCACGATGGTCACGATCGAGCTGAGCGCCTCCGGGATGGCTGCGACCGCGAGCGCGACGGCGAACATCATGGAATCCAGGATCGCCTGGAAACCTGTGCTGTCCGCATGATAGAGCGAGAGCGCGAACACGCCCGCGCAGATCACCAGAATGATGATGGCAAGCCGGCGGCTGAAGTCGTCCAGACTGATCTGCAGCGGGGTCTTGCGCTGCTGGGTCTGGTTCATCAGCGCGGCGATCTTGCCGATCTCGGTCTGCATACCGGTTGCAGTGACCACCATCACCGCGCGGCCGTAGGTGACCAGCGAGCCGGAAAACACCATGTTTTTCTGGTCGCCGAGCGCGACCTTGCCGCCGCCCAGCACGTCTGTGGTCTTTTCCACGCCCTCGCTCTCGCCGGTCAGCGAGCTTTCGTTGACCTTGAGCGAATAGTTTTCCAGAATGCGGCCGTCCGCCACGATCATGTCGCCGGCTTCCAGCTCAACCACATCGCCGGGCACGATCTCGGTCGAGGGAACAACCATGCGCGTGCCGCCGCGGATGACCTTGGCAGAGGGGGAGGACATGGCCTTGAGGCTTTGCAGCGATTTTTCCGCCTTGCAGTGCTGCACTGTGCCGAGCACGGCGTTCAGGATCAGCACGGCGAAAATAACGATCGTGCTCTCCACGTTACCCGAGAGCATGGAGATAATCGCCGCCGCGATCAGGATAACGACCAGCAGGTCCTTAAACTGTGAGAAAAACACCTGCACGACCGACTTTTTGCCCTCCTCGGCCAGGGCGTTCGGCCCGTGCTTTTGCAGGCGGGCGGCCGCTTCGGCATCGGACAGGCCGGACCGGCTGCTGTCCATATCGCCGAGCACCTGCTCCGCAGTACGGTTGTAGAACTCAGATTGCATGCATGAAACTCCTTTTTGTCCGTTGGGTTTTATCTTATGTGGAACGAAGGGAAACCATGTACCGTTTTCGGCTTTTATCTGCCGGGCTGGCCGGGCCCGGGACGCAATAAAAAAGACTTTTGAATAAGCGCTTTTTGGATCAGGCAAAAGCGTTTACTCAAAAGTCTTGTGACCGGAAAACCGGCGTCCGCTGCCAGACCGGCTCGGCCGGACGGGATGTTGACAGCGAAACTTATACTACTCCCTTTTGTATCTGTCATTATAGCGGAGCGGCCGCGGTTTGTCAAGCGCGGGATGGTGACACGGCGTGAGCGGCCGGTAATATGTAAAATTTGTGTCCTGGTGTGTAGTTTCTGTGTCCACCGCAAAAAATCCGGTGCTGCCTGCGCATATAGATATCAGATTGAATTGATGGTAAGGAGGTATCCCTGCATGCAGGCATATCAGGATGTATTTCAGCGATACGAGAAAAAATATCTGGTCACACAACAGCAGTATGACCAGCTTTCGCGGGTTTTGGCGCCGCGCATGGTGCCCGACCGCTTTGCGCGCTCCTCGATCCGCAATATCTATTACGACACCCCGGACTTCCGGCTGATCCGCCGTTCGCTCGACCGGCCGCCCTACAAGGAAAAGCTGCGGCTGCGCACCTATGGCACACCCGCAGCGGACAGCGAGGTATTCCTCGAGATCAAAAAGAAGTTCGACCACATCGTCTACAAGCGCCGCATCGGCATGCCGTATGCGCAGGCGGTTGCTTATCTGGATGGCAGGCGTGCGGCCGGGCACACGCAGATCGCGCAGGAGATCGAGTGGTTCCGCGCGTTTTACCGCGATTTGCGCCCGGCGATGTTTATCTATTATGACCGGTTTGCCATTGTAGACCGGGAACAGCCCGACCTGCGCATCACCTTTGATTCTAATATCCGCTGGCGCGCGGACCGGCTCGACCTGTCCGCCGGCACGGACGGCGCACCCCTGCTTGCCCCCGGCACCTGCCTGATGGAGATCAAGATCCCGCAGGCGGCGCCGTTCTGGCTGTCGCGCGCGCTGAGTGAGGCGGGCATTTTCCCGACGCACTTCTCCAAATACGGCGCGGCCTATCAGGCCATGCTGCGCGGCAAAACCGGGAAGGGAGGCGTGTTCTGTGCCTGAATTCCTGTTCGGCTCGATTTTGGAGGCGGGCATCACCGCGCAGTCCTTTGCGGTCTGCCTGCTGGCGGCACTGGTGCTCGGCGCGCTGGTGGCCGGGGTGTATATGTATAAAAACGCCTACACCCAGTCCATGGCGGTCACCCTCGCGCTCATTCCGGCGCTGGTGCAGGTCATCATCCTGCTGGTCAACGGCAACATCGGCGCGGGCGTTGCGGTGTCGGGTGCGTTCAGCCTGGTGCGCTTCCGCTCGGCGGCAGGCTCAGCGCGGGACATCACCTGCATTTTCCTCGCCATGACGCTCGGCCTTGCCACGGGCATGGGCTACATCGGCGTTGCAGCCGTGACCGGTGTTGCGGTCTGCCTGCTGCTGGTCGTGTATTCCGCGCTGTCGTTCGGCAAAAAGCCGCCGGTGGAAAAAGAGCTCAAGATCACCATTCCGGAAAATCTGGACTACACCGGCCTGTTTGACGATCTGTTTGCACAGTACACAAGCGCATCCGAGCTGGTCTCGGTGCGCACGACCAACATGGGCAGCCTGTATAACCTGCACTACCATATCACGCTCCGCTCGCCCGAGATCGAAAAGCAGCTGATCGATGCGATCCGCTGCCGCAACGGCAATCTGGAGATCGTCTGCGGCAAAGTGCCGCAGCTGAAAGAAACCCTGTAAAGGAGATGGCTTTTGTGATGAAAAAAAGAATACTGGCCGTGCTGCTGGCCGCCTCACTGACCGCGGCCATGCTGTCCACGGTCGCGTGTGCCGCTGCGGACGCTTACACCGAAGAAAATGCAACCATGATTGTGTTTTCCGACAGTGCGGTCACGGCCGCGGGCGCGTACAGCGGCTATGAGATCGATGGCACCGCGCTCTCCATCACCGCGGCGGGCACCTATGTGCTGTCCGGCGCGTGCGCGGACGGTTCGGTAACGGTTAAAAAAGAGGTGACGGGCGTCACGCTCGTGCTGGACGGACTGGATCTGGCCTCGTCCTCTACCTCGCCGATCACGGTGAATAAATCCGCGCAGGCGACCCTGCTCGCCGCGGCGGGCAGCGAAAACACGGTGGCAGACAGCGCGGATGCAAACGACGAGAACGCCGCCATCAAGGTCAAGACCGGCGGCGCGCTCACGCTCGGCGGCACGGGTGCGCTGACCGTGGAGGGCAACTGCAAGAACGGCATCAAGGGCGCGGCGCAGTCGTCGATCACGGTTGACGAACTGACAATGGAGATTGACGCAGTGGACGACGGCCTGTCGTGCGACGACGAGCTGACCATCCGCGGCGGCACGCTGGCAATCAATGCGGGCGGCGACGCGATCAAAGCCTCGCCCGATGTGGATGACGAGACCGCGCCGGACACGGTATCCAAGGGCGATATCACGATTGCGGGCGGTACGCTGACCCTCACCGCGGCGGCGGACGGCGTGCAGGCGGACGGCGACCTGACAATCTCGGGCGGCACATTCACGATCACGGCAAACGGCGGCCATGCGACCACACTTGCCGAGGACGCAGCTTCGTGCAAGGGACTTAAGGCGGACGGCACCCTGTCCATCGCCGGCGGTACGTTTGCAGTCGACAGCGCGGACGACGCGGTGCACGCGGCGGACGTGTCCGTGACCGGCGGCAGTCTGACGCTTGCAACCGGAGACGACGCGATCCACGCGGATAACGCGCTGACCATCGGCGCCGCGGACAGCAGCGTAGACGGCCCGGTTATTCAGATCACCGACAGCTATGAGGGCCTTGAGGGCACGACGGTCACGATATACAGCGGCGATATCGACATAACCGCCTCGGATGACGGCGTCAACGCGGCAAACAGCGACATCGGCGAGCGCAGCGACCTGTTTGCGATCAATATTTACGGCGGCGACCTGTATGTCAACGCGGGCTCGGACGGCCTGGACTCCAACTGCGACATTACCATGACCGGTGGCACAGTCGAGGTCTACGGCGCGGACCAGGCCATGGACACGGCCATCGACTATGACGGCACGTTCACGCTTTCGGGCGGCACACTGTTTGGCGCGGGTATGACCCCGTCCGCAGGCACGCAGGCCTATGCGGCGTTTGGCAGCACGCTGTCCGGCGGCATGGGCGGCGGCCGTCCCGGCGGCATGGGCGGCATGGACGGCATGGACGGCACAGAACCGCCCGAGGGCGCGGACGGCACTATGCCTGAACGTCCGGACGGCGAGACCATGCCTGACCGCGGCCCGGGTATGCGCCCGGACGAAAGCGGCGATCTGACCCCGCCCGATGGCATACAGCCGGATGACAGCATGACCCCGCCCGGCGGCAGCGGCGAGCACACCCGTCCGGACGGTATGGGCGGCGGCATGGGCGGTATGCAGGGGGAGAGCGCGCTCGGCATCAGCGCGGGCAGCACGGTTGCCATCCAGTCCGCCGATGGCGAAACACTGTTTGAGACGACCGCGGCCGGCCGCATGAGCGGTGTGATCTTCTCCTCGTCTGCGGTCGCGGAGGGCGAGACCTATACCCTAGTGGTGGACGGCGAGACCGTCGAGCAGGCGCAGGCTGCACTTGGCACGGCGGACAATGCCGACATGGGCGGCCAGCCGGACGCCCGGCCGGATGAGGGTAGCACGGCAGGATATACCGACGTGGCGGCGGACGCCTGGTATGCGGACGCGGTCGCGTATGTGTCCGCACAGGGGCTGATGAATGGCACCAGCAGCGGGATCTTTTCACCCGGCACTACGATGAGCCGCGCCATGCTGGTGACCGTGCTCTACCGTTTGAGCGGGTCGCCTGCGGTGACGCAGGCGAGCAGCTTTACCGACGTGGCAGAGGATGCCTGGTATGCGGACGCAGTCGCGTGGGCGAGCGAGCAGGGCGTGGTGAACGGCACGTCGGCAACCACGTTTTCGCCGAATGACAGTGTGACCCGCGAGCAGATGGCGGCGCTGCTGCACCGCTATGCAGGCGCGCCCGAAACCGCGGGCGATCTGTCCGCTTATACCGACGCAGGCAGCATTTCGGCCTATGCAGTGGACGCGATGGGCTGGTGCGTGCAAAACGGCATTCTGAACGGCACGGACAGCGGCAAACTGTCGCCCGCGGCTTCGGCCACGCGCGCCGAGGTGGCCGCCGTGCTGCAGCGGTACGCCGCGCTGTGAAAAGTTCCCGATTTACAAACGGGTTTTACACAAATTTAACACGCTTTCCCGATAAGATAGTTTCATCCAAAAACGGGAAGGAAGTGTGCCGTGATGAAGGCCACCGGACAGGAGATTGCGCGCGCCAGGCAGGAGGAACCCTTCCTCGAGCGCTTTATCGAGGCGTATCAGCCTTTTATTCTGCGCACAGCTTCACAATGCGCAGGCTTTTCGGTCACGCGCAGTGACGACGAGTTTTCCATCGCCCTGCTCGCGTTTTACGAGGCCGTGCGGCAATACGACCCCGCGGGCGGCAGCTTCGGCGCGTTTGCTGCGCTCGTCATCCGTCACCGGCTGGCGGACTACTACCGCGCGCTGCGGCATTTTGCACCTGAGATCCCGCTGGCCCCGCAGGCCTTTGACGGCACGGTGGACCAGGACGAGGCGGACGCGACCCTGCAGATGGCCGTGTCGCAGCGTCTTTCCCGGTCGGATGAGACATCATCGGCCGCCTGGGAGATCGAGGCGGCGGACGAGCAGCTTGCCCGCTATGGGTTCCGCATCGCGGACCTGTCCGCCTGCGCGCCGCACACGGAAAAGCCCCGGCGCGACTGCGCGCGGGCGATCGCTGTGCTGCTGCACGACCCGGCCCTGTTTGGCGTGCTCAAGCGGCAGCAGCGTCTGCCGGTCAAGCAGCTGGCGCGGGCAAGCCATGTGCGGCAGAGCGTAATTGAGCGCCACCGCCGGTATATCATCGCGGCGGCCGTGCTGATGAGTGGGGATTACCCGCGGCTGTGCTCATATCTGCAAACCGTCAAGCAGGAGCTGCGCCGCGCCTGTCCGCCTGCACAGCACAGGTGCTGACACAGACAATTTCATACCCGGTGCAAAGCCCGGTTCGGCATTTGGCTGAACCGGGCTTTTTTCATGCGGCGGGGAAAGCAGGATATGCACAAATCGCACGGTATGTCTTGCCTGACTTTGTCCCTGTGTGGTATACTATATCTAATTGGGCTAACATAGAGGAGGACGACCGGAAAATGATCATTACCTGCCCGCACTGTCAGGCCGAAACCGACCATAAGGTGATCGACCATATCAATATCGACCGCAATCCCGAGCTGCGGGCCAAGGTACAGGACTTGTCCTGCTTCCGCGTCACCTGCCCAAACTGCGGCGAGACCGTTCTCGCCGTGCATCCCTGCCTGTACCACGATATGTCCAACCAGTTTATGGTCTGGCTGTGGCCCGGGGAGGAGAAAGCGCCCAGCGCGCAGTTTGACCCGCTCTCGGGCTATACGCTGCGCATGGTGGACAGCTTAAACGCCTTCCGTGAGAAGATCAACATCCTTGAGCGCGGACTGGACGACCGCACGGTCGAAATCATGAAGCTGCTGCTGTTTGCGCAGCTCAACCGCGACCTGGATGTGGTCGAGCTGCTCTTCCACGAGCTGGATGAGCAGACCATGGATTTCCGCTTTGTCGCCGTGCTGTCCGACGGGGCGGAGCAGTATGCCGCCATGCCGGGCGCGGTATACCAGCGTATGAATGAGGACGTGCAGAACTATCTGTACACGCCGGGCGGCGACTTTGCGCGCATCGACATGGCCTGGGCGCGGGACGCGCTCGAGCTGCTGCACGAGCTTGGATAATAAAACGGCCTCCCCAAAAGGGGAGACCGTGTGCGTATGGGGTCAGCCGTAAATCGTCTGCACCAGCATACCGCCGATCACTGCCACCACAAAGGTCGCTGCGATCACAGGGAACGCGCGGCGGCGTCCCTCTTTTTCCTGAAACAGCACGATATAGCCAAAGCCCGCGCCGGTAGACAGGCCGGCGATCAACGCGCCGAAGCTGATCGTGCCGCCGACAAACAGCTCGGAGAGCAGCACACTCATCGCGCAGCTGGGAACCAGGCCGAGGATGGCGCACAGCACCGGCTGGAACAGCGTGTCCGACAGGAGCAGCGAAGCTAGCACGTCTTCGCCGATCAGATGGACGGCCAGATCGAGCGCCAGCATCACCACGAACAGAAAAACCGAGGTCTTGATCGTGTGCCACACGACGCTCCACACCGGCGAGCCCGCGCTGCAGTCGCAGGCGGTCATCTCCACCTCGACCGGTTCATCGGTCGCCGGTTTGTGGCTGCGAAACACCGTGTATTTGAGCAGATAGCCGCCGATCACCGCGACCGCGAATTTGACCACGAGCAGCAGGGCAACCTGCCCGATGCTCGCGCCGCCCGCCAACATGACGGGCACCGCCTCGTCCGACGTGGCGAGGAACACCGCGACCAGCGTGGCCGGGGCGAGATAACCGGCGCAGAACAGCGCCGAAGCGGCGGCAGAAAAGCCGCACTGGGGGATCGTGCCGGCCAGCGCGCCGACGATCGGGCCGAACTGCGCCGCGCGCGAGAGCAGCGCGGGAGTATTGGTCAGCCGGTTCTCAATATAATAGAGCAGGGCATAGACCAGCAGCAGGAGCGGCACGGTTTTCAAAACATCGAAAAACGCTTCCGGCACAACATGTGCTAAAATATGGAGCAAATAATTTCACCTCATCATGCATACAGGGATAAAAAGACAGCTTTATTACTATACCACATCGAGGCGCTTTAGGGCAAGCGGGATTTGCCGCAAAGCGTGAATTTTGGAAAAGGAAACGAACAAACGATATGAAATTTAGCGAACTGAAGATACAGAAGAACATCCTGCGCGCCCTGCGCGAGGCAGGCTACGAGCAGCCCACCCCGATCCAGCAGCGGGCGATCCCGCTGGTGCTGGCGGGACGCGATGTGCTCGGCTGCGCGCAGACTGGCACAGGCAAAACCTGCGCGTTTTCCGTGCCGATTATCCAGCGCCTGAGCGGCGAGAAGGGCAAGCCGGGCGTCATCCGCGCGCTGATCCTGACGCCGACCCGTGAGCTAGCATTACAGATCTACGAGAATGTCTGCCAGTATGCGCGCTATACCGCCTGCACGGCCGCGGTGATTTACGGCGGCGTGTCCCAGGTGCCGCAGGTCGAGGCCATCGGGCGCGGCGCGGATATTCTGATCGCCACCCCGGGCCGTCTGTGGGATCTGATGGGGCAGAACGTTGTCAAGCTGAATAAGGTCGAATGCTTTGTGCTTGACGAGGCTGACCGGATGCTCGATATGGGCTTTTTCCCGGACGTCAAGCGCATCGTCAAGTGCCTGCCCGCCAAGCGGCAGACCCTGCTGTTCTCCGCGACCATCCCGACCGAGATCGCCGCACTTGCGGACAGTATGCTGCGAGACCCCGAGCATATCGCGGTCACCCCCTCGGCCAAGCCGGTGGATAAGATCGAGCAGAAGGTTTATTTTGCGGAAAGGGCGGAAAAGCGGGAACTTCTCGCCACGGTCATCCGTCAAAGCAACGTACACCAAACGCTGGTGTTCACCCGCACCAAGCACGGCGCGGACCGCGTCGCCCGCGACTTAAATCGCGCCGGCATCAAGGCGCGCTCGATCCACGGCGACAAGACGCAGAACCAGCGTCAGCGCGCACTGAGCGAGTTTAAGGCGTGCAAGATCGCGGTGCTGGTGGCGACCGATATCGCCGCGCGCGGCATCGACATCAGCGAGCTGCCGCTCGTGATCAACTTTGACCTGCCAAACGTACCCGAAACCTATGTGCACCGCATCGGCCGCACCGGCCGCGCGGGGCAGGAGGGTACAGCGATCTCGTTCTGCGACAAGTCCGAGCGTCCCTATCTCAAGGACATCGAAAAACTGATCGGTAAGTCCATTCCGGTGGCGGGTGAGATCCCGCATCAGGAAACTACACCGGCCCCCGCGCCGCGTGAAACTGCGCAGCGCCGCACGACCAATAACCGCACCCGCCGTAAGCAGGTTTCGGAAAATGCATCCGCGGAAGCGGTGGCTGCGGAAGCCGCAGCGGAAAAGGCGGCCAAGCAGAAGGCGCGCAAGGCCAAGGCGGAGGCAAAGCGCCCCGCCCGCCGGGAAAAGGCCGCGCAGGTGCAGGCCGAGCAAAAGGCGAAGGCTGCCGCGCCGCGCGCAAAGCGCGCTGCATCGGGCGGCCGCGGGCGCCGTGGCGATCCATATGCGCGCTATGAGAAGAACGAGCCTCGCGTGGACGCGCACACGCCCTCCCGCGCCTATGCGCTGAGCGATGAGGCTGCCGAGCGCATCCGCAAAAAGGTCGAGGCCGCGCTGGCGGCGCGCGCTGCGGGAGCGGTTGCCACTGCCCCCGCGCAGGAGGAAAAGAAAAAGGCGCCTGCCCGCCGGCACCATCGCCGCACCCGTAAATAACACAGACAGAGACAACAAAGGAGCATACGTTTGAACGGCGCAAAACACCGCTTCGCCCTCGGGCTGACCTGCTTTTTTCTGGTCTGCCTGACCGTGGTCTATCCATTTCTGCTCTATACGCCCAATGCGTTTATCACAAGCTGGAGGGAATGGTATATTGAGACCGCGATGGGCACCATGACCCACCAATGGCTGGCAACCTGGTTCATCCCGGGCGACATCATCGAGGAAGTGATGGCGAAACGATACCAGCTCAATCAAAAGCAGGCCGGTATACAGAGCAGCTGGTTCGATTCGTTCAGCACGGAGGAACAGACGGCAGCCACACCCGAGGAGCAGTTCTATCAGACCTTCTCCGAACTTGATCGGGACAGCTTTGAGACGTTTTTAGAGAACAACCCGGAATACCTGGAAAACGGCTACGAGCATATCGATATCGACCTGATCGGCGACGATATGACAAGAAAAAATTATAAGACCGGCATCCGGACCACGCAGGGGGATACTGTGCTTGCCATCAATGCGGAGCACGGCATCCTGATCGCGGAGGTCGTGGGTGAGGACTCGCTCGGCATGGAATTTGCAGGCAAGGTTGCACTGTGCAAGCGGCCGGAAAACATCTTCGTGGGCACCTGCGAGGGGCTGTTTGATTACGGCTCCTATGTATCCGAGATGGTCAGCCGGTATGATGCGATCCTCGGCATCAACGCCTCGGGCTTTGCCGATTATGAGGGCAACGGCACGGGCGGCCTGCCGTACGGCTTCCTGAAAAGCGAAGGGGAGACCCTGCAGGCGCCGGTCGGTGACGGGTGGAAGATCATTGGCTTTGATGAGGAGAACCATCTGCAGATCGGTGAGTTTTCCGACACCTCCAACTTGCGTGACGGCGTGGAATTCCACCCGGCGCTGATCATCAACGGGGAAAACCTGGTTGCCGGCAGCGGTCTGAGCGATCAGCAGCCGCGCACCGCGATCGGCCAGGCGGAGGACGGCACAGTCATCATGCTGGTGGTGGATGGACGGCAGTTCCATTCCTTTGGTATTTCGATTGAGCGCTGCGGCGAGATCATGGAGCGTTACGGCGCGTACCAGGCCTCCATGCTGGACGGCGGCTCGTCCTCGGTTATGGTTTATAACGGCCGCGAGATCACCAGTCCGACTACTCTGTCCCAAAATCCGGAGGGACGGTATCTGCCGGATGCGTTTCTCGTTCGCTGACCCCTGTGACAATGTGAAAAACAAAAAGGAGCTTTCGCCCTGCGAAAGCTCCTTTTTGCATCTCTGCCGTCCGGCGGACGGCAGTTTGCTTAGTTTATGCGTGGTTCAGATCCCAGTCGATCGGCGGGATACCGTTTTGCTCGAGGAAGGCGTTGCACTTCGAAAAGTGCCGGCAGCCGAAAAAGCCGCCTGACGCGGACAGAGGCGACGGGTGCGCGCACTCGAGCACCAGGTGCTGCGGCGCGGTGATCAAACTCTTTTTGCTGCGCGCATTGCTGCCCCAGAGCAGGAACACCACCGGACGCGCGTGCTCGTTGAGCTTTTGGATGACGTGATCGGTAAAGGTCGTCCAGCCGATGTTTTTGTGGCTGTTGGCCTGCCCGCGGCGCACGGTCAGCGTGGTGTTGAGCAGCAGCACGCCGCGCTGCGCCCAGCGGGTGAGCGTGCCGTCCCGCGGGGGCTGGATGCCCAGATCGTCATGCAGTTCCTTGAAGATGTTTTGCAGGCTCGGCGGCTGCGGCACACCCGGCCGCACGGAAAAACACAGCCCGTGCGCCTGTCCCGGGCCATGATAGGGGTCCTGCCCGAGGATGACCGCCTTGACGTCCGCATAGGCGGTGTAGCGCAACGCGTTGAAAATATCCTCCGTCGGTGGATAGATGGTCTGCTCGGCATATTCTTTTTTCAGCCAGTAGCGGATGCGTTTGTAATACTCCTGCGAGAATTCCCCGGCGAGGATTTCGTCCCAGTCGTTTCCCAGATGTACCATGTGGTCCTCCCAAAATGCTATTTCTATCAGTATACCACAGGACGGCGAAAAAAGCGATTGACAAATCTGCAAAGGCTTGCTATACTTCAAGTGTACTATAACAGATAATACATTTAACACACATCCAGGAAAGGAGGCGCGCGATGTGATAAAAATCGACTACCGGGACCCGCGACCGATTTACGAGCAGGTGGTGGACGGCATCGAGGAACTTGCGCTGCGCGGTGCGCTGCCCGCGGACACCCAGATCCCGAGCGTGCGGCAGCTGGCAATGGAGCTTTCGATCAACCCGAACACCATCCAGCGTGCATACGGCGAGCTGGAACGCCGCGGCGTGATCTATGCCGCCAAGGGGCGGGGCAACTTTATTTCAGACAACATTGCGTCGCTGCGCGCGCGGCGGCTTGATGAAATCGGCGCCGAGATCGGCGCGCTCGCTGGCCGGGCGCGCACGCTCGGCGCAACCGAGGAGCAGCTGGCAGGCTGGCTGCAAGCGAAAGGAGAGGATAGAGCATGATCACAGCAGAAAACGCAACCAAGCGCTTTGGCAGCGTCACGGCGGTGGACCATGTGTGCGCGGAGGTGCGCGACGGCTCGGTCTATGGCCTGATCGGCTCGAACGGCGCGGGCAAATCGACCTTTTTGCGCATGCTGTCGGGCATTCTGTCGCCTGACGAGGGCACAGTGCGCATCGACGGCGCGGATATTTTTGAAAACATCCCGCTCAAGGAGCGCTTTTTCTTCATTTCCGACGAGCAGTTCTTTTTCCCGAACAGCACGCCCGCGGACATGAAAAACTACTACAAGCGGCTTTACCGCCGGTTTGACGAGGACCGCTACCGCAAGCTGATGGACGGCTTCGGCCTGGACGAAAACCGCAAGATCCGCACGTTTTCCAAGGGCATGAAAAAGCAGGTTTCGGTGATCTGCGGCCTGTGTGCGGGCACGGATTACCTGTTCTGCGACGAGACCTTTGACGGCCTCGACCCGGTCGTGCGGCAGACGGTCAAGGGCCTGTTTGCCGGGGATGTGGCGAGCCGCGGCCTGACGCCGGTCATCGCTTCGCACAACCTGCGCGAGCTCGAGGACATCTGCGACCATGTCGGCCTGCTGCACCGCGGCGGCATCCTGTTCTCGCGCGACCTGGATGAGCTCAAGCTCGGCATGTTCAAAATGCAGTGCATCTTCACCGAGGAGCTGCCCGAAAACGCGTGGGAGGGGTTCGACCTTCTGCGGCTCGACCGGCGCGGCTCGCTCTACACCCTGACCGCGCGCGGTTCCCGCGAGGAACTGCTCGCCAAGGTCAACGCCATGCACCCCAGCTTCTGCGAGCTGCTGCCGCTGACGCTGGAGGAGATCTTTATCAATGAAACGGAGGTGGCCGGCTATGACATCAAAAAGCTTCTCTTCTAAGGGCCTGCTGTGGGACACCATGCGCCGGAACCTGTGGGCGCTGGTGCTTTCGGGCGTGGGATTTTTCCTGAGCCTGCTGCTGCCCGTGATGATGCAGGTGCAGACCACGCTCGCAAACCGCGCGGACTGGCTGAAAAACCTGTCGCAGGCGCAGGTGGACCAGAACTGGCAGATTTCAATGGACACGCTCGCGGAGCTGCTGGGGAGCGGTAACATCTTTGTCAAGGCGGCGCTGGTCGTGATGGCGGTCGTCAGCGGCGTGGCGCTGTTCGCCTACCTGCATGCGCGGCAAAAGGTGGATTTTTACCACAGCCTGCCCATTTCGCGCACGCGGCTGTTTGCAAACAACTTCCTGACCGGCATTTGCTGCACGTTTTCGACCTACCTGATCGTCTACGCGCTGACGATCGCCTGCACCTGCGCGCTCGGCTGCGGCGAGGCGGTGCGCTGGAATGAGATCGGCGGCACGCTGCTGTGCAGCGTGATCGTGTTCCTGCTGCTCTACGCGCTGACCGTGCTGACCACGGTGGTCTGCGGCAACACGATCATCACCCTGCTGCTGCTCGCCTGGGTGTTCTTCTCGCCCATGCTGGTCTATATGCTGAAAAACGGGGTGATGAACCATTTTTACACGACCTATGTTGCAAATGGCTCGATGACCGGCATCTGGGGGAGCGCGTTTGTCCTGTCCCCGCTGCTCAACTTCTTCCGGCTGCACGGCGTAACCCTGCGCACCTATGACGCGGTGACCGGCCTGCCGGAGACAAGTTCCGCGCTTGGCCTGCTGATCGGCTATCTGATTGCGGCGGTGGTCGTGACCGCGCTCGCGCTCTTCCTGTTCCGCATCCGGAAAAGCGAGCGGGCGGGCACCGCACTGGCTTTCATCCCGGCAAAACTGCCGGTCAAGGTGTATATGTGCCTGGTGATGGGCGTGGCGTTCGGCATTGTGTTCCAGGTCATCGCGGGCAGCTTCTGGTTCTGGCCGGGACTGGTGATTGGCACGGTGCTGTTCCATTGGATCATCGAGATCATCTATGCGTTTGATTTCCACGCGATCTTCCACAAACCGCTGCACCTGCTCATCATTCTTGCGGTGCTGGTTGCGGGCATGCTGTGCATGAAGTTTGACGTGACCGGCTACGACACCTGGCTGCCCGACTGCGACAAGCTGACCGCGGTCGACCTGACCACGAGCGGGCAAGGGCAGGCGCTGACCGACCCGGACAATATCGACGCGGTTTACCGGCTGGCGGAGATCGGCTGCGAAACCACGCAGGCGGTTGAGGACGGCACGGCATCCGACAGAAATTGTTTCAGCCTTTCGCTTGCGTTCCAGCAGGGCAGCCGCGTGGATATGCGCAGTTATACCATGCCGTCTACGGCCGAAGTGAATGCGCTGCTGATGCAGATCCGACAGACCGCGGAATACAAGCAGGCCAAGCTGCCGCTGTTCTCG
Source organism: uncultured Agathobaculum sp. (assembly GCF_944384765.1). GTDB lineage: Bacteria > Bacillota > Clostridia > Oscillospirales > Butyricicoccaceae > Agathobaculum. The sequence continues at coordinate 169,538 of NZ_CALWUM010000002.1, forward strand.
TTTGCGGCGGAGGATACGGGCAGCGGTCAGGCCGTGCTGGAATTTACCGACGCCGCGGGCGCCTATATGGGAGATGTGCGGAATGATCCGGACACGGTGGCGGCGCTGCTCGACACGATGCGTGAGGAAACGCTGGCGCAGAGCGGCAGCGCGGTGCCGCTGGTGCGCGTTGAACTGCGCTATGAAGATACGGAGACCGGCAGCATGCGGTACTATGGCGCAGCGTATGTGACCCGTGCGATGCCGCAATCGCTTGCGCTGGTCGAGCAGATCACCGGACGGCAGGCAAAGACCGTACCGGCCGACCTGTTCCAGTCGATCGACATCAGTTATTCCGTATACGACGGGGCTTTGGACAACGTTTCGGTCACCGACCCGGCGGACATCCAGGCGCTGCTGGAAAACGCGGTCGTGTCCGACTATATGGATCTGTATAACTCGATTTATAGTATTTCCCAGTTCGACTACGGCGTGCTGATGGAGCCGCGCACATTTGTGTCGTTCAGCGGCACACTGACGACCAACGTGACAGTCAACCTGAATTATCCGGTTGGCCTGCTGCCGGTGGACGTGCTGGAAAAATACCTGCCGGAAAACGCGGACCTGTGGCAGCAGGAGAGCGGACAAGGCACGTCCGCTGCGCCGGCGACTGAGGCGGCCTCATGAAAAAGCGCGATGTATGCGGCATGCTTGTGCTGCTGGTGTACCTGCTGGGCGTGGGGCTGGTGACCGGCCCCTCGCTCTACCAGCTGATCGTGGGACGGTTGCCGGAACCAAAATTGGAACTGATTCCGTTTGTGGATATATTTAAGGTAATAACGGATTCGATTGCCAACCACCATGGTGCAGGGATTACATTGAACATATTCGGAAATATCCTGCTGTTCGTGCCGCTTGGTTTATTTTTGCCGCTGTTCTGGCGGTATTTCGGGCGCGCAAAGTGCGCCATCCTGTTCGGGTTTGGCGTATCGCTCAGCATCGAGCTGATTCAGCTGATCGCGGGCGGCGTGACCTCGGTGGATGACCTGATTCTGAACACCGCGGGCGCAGCAGTCGGCTTTGCGCTGGCAAAGCTGCTGCTGCGGGCCTGTACGCGCCTTGCCCCCAAGCGGCAGGGACGCGCCCAGTGGGCGTATCCGCTCGCGTGCTGGGTCGCGGTGATCGCGCTTGCGACCGTCAGCGACGTGATGACACTCGGCCTGTAAACCAAACAAGGATAGAGAGTAACGGATAAACGAAAGGGAGCGCCCTGCGGGGCGCTCCCTTCTTCTCTGTGTCAGGTTGCGTTTTTCATAGTCAGCGCGATGCGGTGGCTCTTGGGATCGACCGACAGCACGGTCACATCCACAATATCGCCTACGGTCACGACCTCGGACGGGTGTTTGACAAAACGGTCGGACAGCTGCGAAATGTGCACCAGCCCGTCCTGATGCACGCCGATGTCCACAAACGCGCCGAAGTCGGCCACGTTGCGCACCGTGCCGCGGAGCTTCATGCCGGGCTTGAGGTCGCTGAGGTCGAGCACGTCCGAGCGCAGCAGCGGGGGCGGCAGTTCGTCGCGCGGGTCGCGGCCGGGCTTGATGAGCTCGCCCACGATGTCGTGCAGCGTCGGCACGCCGACGCCGCAGCGCGCAGCGGTATCCGCCGCGCCGCGCTGTTTCACCCGCGCAGGTAGTTCGCTGATTTTGCCCTGCGCCGCATCCTCGGCCGTGTAGCCGCACAGCGTCAGCAGGGTCCCGGCAGCCTCGTATGCCTCGGGGTGCACGGCGGTGCGGTCGAGCAGGTTGGCCCCGTCCGGCACGCGCAAAAAGCCTGCGCACTGCTCAAACGCCTTGGGGCCGAGCCCCTTGACCTTTAACAGCTGCCTGCGGCTCTCAAAACGGCCGTTTTCCTCGCGGTAGGCGGCGATGTTTTTGGCAACCGTTTTGCTCACGCCTGCCACGCGGCCGAGCAGCGCAGGGGAGGCAGTGTTCAGGTCCACGCCGACCGCGTTGACGCAGTCCTCGACCACACCGTCGAGCGCCTCGCTCAGCCGGGCCTGCGGCATATCGTGCTGATACTGGCCCACGCCGATCGCCTTGGGGTCGATCTTGACCAGTTCGGCAAGTGGGTCCTGCAGGCGGCGCGCGATGGACACCGCCGAGCGCAGCGATACGTCGAAATCCGGAAATTCCTCCGCGCCCAGCCTGGACGCCGAGTAAACCGACGCGCCCGCCTCGGACACGACCATATAGGAGAGGCCGCCGCCGTATTCCCTGATGAAATCCGCGACAAAGATTTCACTCTCCCGGGAGGCGGTGCCGTTGCCGATGGCGATGCAGGTGATGTGGTGTTTATCGCACAGGCGGCGGAGTGTTTTTTTGGCCTCCTCGGTTTTCTTGTGCGGCGGGGTGGGATAGATGACCGCGGTCTCAAGCACCTTGCCGGTCGCGTCCACGACCGCGAGCTTACAGCCGGTGCGGTAGGCGGGGTCAAAGCCGAGTGTCACTTGTCCGCGCACGGGCGGCTGCATGAGCAGCGGCCGCAGGTTGAGCGCAAACGTACGGATGGCCTGCTCGTCGGCCGCCTCGGTCAGCGCGCTGCGCACCTCACGCTCGAGCGAGGGAAAGAGCAGGCGGTTCCAGCTGTCTGCGCACACCGCGTGCAGCCAGTCTCCAAATGGATTTTTGGGATGCAGCGCCGCACGGGTAACTGCGGCAAGCGCCGCGTTTTCGTCCGCCTCGAGTGTCACCTTGAGCTTGCCCTCTTTTTCGCCACGGTTGATGGCGAGCACGCGGTGGCTTTGCAGGCGGCGCACCGGCTCGGAAAAGTCGTGGTACATGGCATAGGTCGTGTCCGTCTCATCCGTGCCGGCTGTGCGGATGACGCCCGTGCGGTGCAGCAGTGCGCGCAGGCGACCGCGCAGGTTTGCGTCGTCCGACAGGTCTTCCGCAATGATATCGCCCGCGCCCGCAAGCGCGTCCGAGGCGGTCTCCACGCCCTTGTCCGGGGCGATAAAGGGCGCGGCCAGCGTTTCGAGTGTGGGGGAAGGCGTGCGCGCTGCGGTGATGGCCGCCGCGAGTGGCTCCAGCCCTTTTTCGCGCGCAATGGAGGCGCGGGTGCGCCGCTTGGGACGGTAAGGGCGGTACAAGTCGTCCAGCGCAGCCAGCGTTTCCGCCCCGGCGATGGCGGACTCGAGCGCATCGGTCAGCTTGCCCTGCGTCTCGATCGCTTCACGCACCTCGGCGCGGCGCTCGTCCAGTCCACGTAGATAGGCGAGTCGCTCGGCCAGCTGACGGATGGTCTGGTCGTCCATCGTGCCGTGCATCTCCTTGCGGTAGCGCGCGATAAAGGGCACGGTGTTGCCGTCATCGAGCAGCTTGACCACGTTTTCTACATATTGTTCCCTCTGCCCAAGCTCGCGGGCCAGGATTTGTATGATCGTTTCCATAAGTCTCTCCTTTGCAGTCAGGCTTATTGTACCACATTTTCCGCACCGGGGAAATCCAAACCCGCACGGTTTTCGTGCGGGTTTGGTAATACCTTATATATTGTCATACGAATACCGTCTGCACCAGAAACATATACAGCACCGTGCCCACGCCGATGGACAGCAGGTTGTTGCGCTTCCAGATGTGTAGCAGGGCGGTCACAGCGATGCACAGCAGCTCGGGCGCGCCGTGCGGCGCGGTCAGCCAGTCCACATTCTTGACGCAGTATACCACCAGCAGCGCGATGACAGCAGGCGGCAGCGCCTGGCCCAGATAGCGCACGACCGGTGGGATGGGCTTTTTGCCGCTGAACAGCAGAAACGGCGCCACACGGGTGGCAAAGGTGCAGATGGCGGCGACGGCGATGATCGCCAGCGTTCTTCCGGCGCTCATTCGCTCACCTCCTCGGAAAGCCTGCCGCGCAGCGCGGCCAGCATCACACAGATGGCGAGCATGGCGGGCAGGATGAAATTGTCCGGCCCGAGCAGCGCGAGCGAGACCGCTGCCGCGCCCAGACCGAGAAACGCCGGGATATGGCATTTGGTGCTCATCCACTGCTCGACAAAGATGACCGTAAACAGTGAAGTCATGGCAAAATCAATGCCGGTCGAGTCGAACGGCAGCACGCCGCCGATGATCGCGCCGATCACCGAGCCGATGATCCAGTAGCTGTGATCGAGCATGGCAATCCAGAGCCGCATGGCGTTGGGGTCCACGCCGTCCGGGGTTTTGAGCGAGCACAGCAGGGAATAGGTCTCATCGGTCAGCGAGCCGATCATGTACCATTTTTTGTGTCCCATCTGGTGAAAGGTTTCGAGAAAGGACAGGCCGTAAAAAATATGGCGGCAGTTGAGCAGCAGCGTCATCACGGCGACCGTGACAAGCGATGCGTTGGCCGCGAGCAGCGACACGAGCAGGTATTGGCCCGAGCCGGCATAGATGACAAGGCTGGACAAAAACGCCCAGGGGGGCGCATAGCCGGCATCGCGCAGCATGACGCCGAACGCAAAGCCGATGAACAGATAACCGCAGAGAACCGGAATGGTCACCGCAAAGGCAGGGCGAAACGCCTTTTTCATGGAGGATCACCTTCAGATTGTTGCAAGTAGGCAGTAAAAAAGCGCTCTGCAATCAGAGCGCCTTGTAAACCTCAACGTAAAATGCGCGGCAATCAGATCGCGCGGGTTACCTTGCCGGAGCGGAGGCACCGAGTACATACGTTGATATGGCGGGGAGTACCGTCGACCAGAGCCTTCACACGACGAACGTTCGGCTTCCAAGTTCTGTTGGAACGACGATGAGAGTGAGAGACCTGAATACCAAAGGTCACGCCCTTGCCGCAAATATCGCACTTTGCCATTTTCCTGCACCTCCTTCTCTTGTGCATTGCATAACGGATATTATAATACCACATCGGGGTACAAATTGCAAGCAATTTTTTTGCACCGGACACGTTTTTTCAAGTTTTGCCGCGCGTGCGCCGGAAATCGTTGAAAACCCGGGAAAATGGGGGTATAATACTCTCATAAAACCTGCCATTGCGGAAGGGAGTTACGATATATGCAGTTAAAAGAGTTCGGCGTCAGTTTGGGGGACCTGATCCAGGAATTCAACTTTGAGGTCGTTTACGGACCGGAGGGGTTTGAAAAGACCGAGATCACAAAGGACGATGTCAACCGTCCCGGCCTGCAGCTGGCGGGATTTTTCGACTACTTCGACCCCAACCGTATCCAGATCATGGGCAAGGTGGAATTCAGCTATGTCGAGCGCATGGAGCCCGAGGCCCGGCAGGCGTGCTTTGACCGCCTGTTTTCCACCGGCATTCCGGTGCTGCTTGTCTCGCGCAACATCGATATTTTCCCCGAGTGCCTAGCCTCCGCCCAGAAATACGGCGTGCCTATCCTGCGCACCAATGAATTTACATCCACGATCCAGAGCGCGATCATTGCATCCTTAAAGGTAAATCTCGCGCCGCGCATCACGCTGCACGGTGTGCTCATTGAGATTTACGGCGAAGGCGTGCTGCTGCTGGGCGATTCGGGTGTCGGTAAATCCGAGACCGCCATCGAGCTGGTCAAGCGCGGCCACCGCCTGATCGCGGACGATGCGGTCGAGATCAAGCGCGTGTCGGACAAGACCCTAGTCGGCACCGCGCCTGAGGTCATCCGCCACTTTATCGAGCTGCGCGGCATCGGCATTGTCGATGTGCGCCGCATCTTCGGCATTGGTGCGATCAAGATGACCGAAAAGGTCGAGCTGGTCATCAACCTTGAGCCCTGGGAGGACGGCAAGCAGTACGACCGCCTGGGTATGGACAACCAGACCACCAGCATTCTGGACATCGCGGTACCCAGCCTGACCATCCCGGTCAAGCCCGGCCGAAACCTCGCGGTTATTATCGAGGTGGCGGCGATGAACGACCGCCAGAAGAAGATGGGCTTCAACGCAGCCAAGGAGCTGCAGGAGCGTATGCTCAAGCAGTACGGGAACTGAGCGCACCGGTCCGGGCGGATCGGGCAAAACCCGGCGGATTAAACAGTCCGCAGAACTTGTTTTCCAAAGGGATTGCGGCGATGCCGCAATCCCTTCCTTATGAATTGCACCTTCGGTGCGGAAAAATTTTTTCTCAGAGGAGATACCCATGCAGATTATCGCAGACCTTCACTCGCACACCAATGTAACCGCCCATGCTTACAGCACGCTGACTGAAATGGTGCACGCGGCAAAGGAAATGGGTCTGGCGGCCATTGCGATCACCAACCATGGCCCGACCAACCCAGACGGACCGCATGAATGGCACTTTTCCAACATGGATCTGATTCCCCGGCAGATCGAAGGCGTGACCGTGATCCGCGGCATTGAGTTTGACATCACCGCACCCGCGGGCGGCATCAATGTGATGGCAAACAAGAGCCTGAAACCCATTGAATTTGCGCTCGCGTCCTTTCACGAATGTCTGTTCCCGCCAGCGGATAAGGATATCCACACCCAGGCGCTTGAGGCAATTTTGCATAATCCGTATGTCAATGCGCTGGGTCACATGGGCAACCCGAATTTCCCTTTTGACCACGAGTATATCATCAGCCAGTGCAATGCGCACGGCAAAATCGTGGAGATCAACAACGCGTCGCTCAACGTCCGCAAGGGCAGCCGGGAAAACTGCGCGGATATTGCGCGCCTGTGCATGAAATATGAGGTACCAATCACGGTGGACAGCGACAGCCATATCTGCTACCGCGTCGGCCATGTGGAGGGCGCGCTTGCCATGCTCGAGGAGATCGGCTTTCCGGAGGAGCTGGTGATCAACAGCAGCGTAGAGCGCCTGGACGCTTATTTCCGCGGGCGGGGCCTGCATCTGTTTGAATGAATTGTAACGCAGGGAGGAAACAAACATGAGGATCGGTATTGACCTGGGCGGCACAACCGTGAAAGCGGCGCTGTGTGCGGAGGACGGCGCGCTGCTGTGCAAGCAGAGCGCACCCACGCCGACGGGGGACGCTGCCGGACTGTGCAGCACGATGAAACAGCTGGCGCTTGCACTGTGCAGCGAAGGCGGCACGGCGCCCGGCCAGATTACGAGCATCGGCATCGGCGTGCCCGGCTCGTTTGACAAAGCGACCTGTACACTCAAGTTCGGCACCAATCTGGGGATGAATAATGTCTGCTTTGCGGATGCGTTCCGGCCGGAATTCGGCTGCGCGGTGCAGCTGGATAACGACGCCAACTGCGCGGCCCTCGGCGAGGTGACCGCGGGCGCGGCGCGCGGGGCGAAAAATATGGTGATGGTCACGCTGGGCACGGGCGTCGGCGGCGGTATCATCATCGACGGCAAGCTGTATACCGGCTGCAACGGCATTGCAGGCGAGATGGGACACATCGTCATCCGGCAGGGCGGCGAGCCCTGCGGCTGCGGCCGAAAGGGCTGCCTGGAGGCGTATGCCTCCGCTGCATCGCTGGTCAAGTTTGCCGAGCGCGCGCTGGTTGCCGGCCGGGAGAGTATGCTGCAGGCGCAGACAGGACATCTGAATGCAAAAATGATCTGCGACGCCGTGGATGCGGGCGATGCGCTCGCGCGTGAACTGTTTGACGAATATTGCGTCAACCTGTCCTGCGGCCTGGCGAGCTTTATCAACATTTTCCAGCCGGAAGCGATCGTGCTGGGCGGCGGCCTTGCGGGCTACGGCGAAAAACTGCTCGAGCCCCTGCGGCATCTGACCGAACCGCAGACCTTCCGCAGCGATGCGCGCAACACCGAAATCGTGTGCGCTTCGCTTGGCAACGACGCGGGCCTGATCGGCGCGGCGATGCTGTAAAAATATAGTGAAAACGTAATATAACGGCGCATTTGTAATATTACAAATGCGCCGTTTGCACACCTGAAGCATTGCGAAAAGGCGGGATACATGTTAAAATAATGCCGTATTATGTAAAAACCTGAGACCCTGGGAGGTAATGATGCGTTTGAAACGTATGCTGGCGCTGTGCTGCGCCGCACTGTACATAACAGCAACAGGCGCCGCGGCGGCGGAGCCTGTGCCGGGGGAAACATCCCTTAGCGGACAGACTGTGGCGGCAGAGTATGCCGCGCCACAGGAGCAGCCAGCCGGTGTGGAAACCGTGCCGGCAGATGAGACCGCACAGCCCGCTGCGGCACAGGCCGGGACAGCAGCGGAGACCGCTCCGGTGACGGACACGCCCGTAGTGCGTGCCACGGCGTTAACGGTTGCCGTGTCCACGCACAAGGTGCAGGTCAATGGACAGCCGGTGCAGCCGCAGGCCTATCTCATCGACGGCTACAACTATTATAAACTGCGCGACATCGCCTATATGCTGCGCGGCACATCGTCCGCCTTTGATGTGACGTGGGACGCAGACAACAATGCGGTCAATATCGTTTCCGGTACGGCCTATACCGCGGTTGGCGGTGAAATGACGGTTGCATCGGTCGCGCCGACGCGCGTGCAGCAATCGACTGCAAAGCTGCTGCTCGACGGCAGCGGTATTTCGATCAAGGGCTATATGATCAACGGCAACAACTATTATAAAATCGCGGATGTGGCGTCGGCGATCGGCTTTGGCGTCGCGTTTGAAAGCACGACCCGCACGGTGCAGATCACAACCGCTGCCGCGTCGCCCGATCCGGAAACCCCGGAGACGAACTTTGTGACCGGGGTATACCGTGTTACCGTGGATACCACGCTGTCCCTCCGTTCCGGACCGGGCCTGAGTTATCCGGTGGTCGGGCAGCTGTCCAACGGCGACGAGATCATTGTAGACAGCCTGACAAGCGGCTGGGCGCATATCAAAAACATCGGTCGGTATTGCAGCGTGGATTATCTGACCCGTGTGCGCGATTACACCAGTGAAAGCGCGGGCAGCGGAACGGATGATACGTCATCGCAGCAGCCGGACGAGACATTCACCAAGGGCGTATACCGCGTCAAGGTGGATACCACCCTGTCCGTCCGTTCCGGGCCGGGACTGAGCTATCCGGTGATCGGCCGCCTGTCCAACGGGGACGAGATCATTGTGGATAGCCTGTCGAATGGCTGGGCGCATATTTGGGATGCAGACGGCAGCGCCTCGCAGTATTGCAGCGCGGATTATCTGACCCGTGTGCGCGATTACACCGGCGATACCGAGCCGGAGGAACCGGAAGAGCCGTTTTCACCGGGTGTTTATCAGGTCAAAGTGGATACGACGCTGTCCGTCCGCTCGGGACCGGGCACCAGCTATTCGATCATCGGCCTGCTGTCGGACGGCGACCAGGTCGTGATTGATGAGATGGAAAACGGCTGGGCGCACCTGATGGACACTGAAAGCGGAACAGGCCGCTATTGCAGCGCGGATTACCTGACCCGTGTGCGCGATTATGACAGCAGCGAAGGCACGCCGGAAGATCCGGTTGAGCCGCCGCGCACCTCGCATCTGGACGGCGTGATGACCGTGATTGTTGACGCGGGCCACGGCGGCAGCGATGTCGGCGCGCACAATGCGGATATGTCGCTGGACGAAAAACACGTCAATCTGTATGTGGCGCAGTATCTGAAAGATTATCTGGAGGATGCAGGCGTGCGCGTCATCATGGTGCGCGACACGCTGGAGGAGGGCAGCTCGCTGACGCTGCGCGGCCAGGTGATGGAGCAGTATGCTTCCTCGGCCGATCTGTTCTTCAGCATTCACCACAACGCGGCCAACACCACCGCGCGCGGCGCGGAAGCACTCGCGCAGATCGCGGACAAAAACGGCGGCCCGAGCAAGCTGCTGGCGGAGGCCCTGCTGGAGGAATACGAGAAGCTCGGCGTGCCGATCCGCTCGGTTGTGTTCAAAGAGGGCAGCAACGGCGATTATTACTACACCAACCGCGCCGCGGCGGCGCTGTTCATCCCCGCGCTGACCAGTGAGTTCTGCTTCATCGACAATGAGGAAGACCAGAAGTTCATCGACAGCGACGCGGATTTGCAGGCGGAGGCGCGCGCGCAGTATAATGCGATCATGTATTATTTCTCGCAGGTGGAGTATTAAGGCAACACCGCGCAATTGTGTCTGCGGCGCTTTGCGGAAATTTTGTGCCCGGATTTTGTTGCGTCTTCTTGCAATACATCAAGTATTGCTGCGAAAACGCGCCGCATCCGGACGCAAAATATTCTCGCAAATCGCTCCCCGCCCAATTATGCGGTATTGCCATAAAGACAAGGACAAAGGAAGGAAGTTATATTATGACAGAGCGGGCAGAACGGGCACAGCAGCTGCATCAGCAGGGCTTTAACTGCGCACAGGCAGTCGTTTGCGCCTACTGCGATCAGTTTGGCCTGGATGAGGAGACCGCCTGCAAGGTGGCGGAGGGCTTCGGACTCGGCATGGGGATTATGGAGGTCTGCGGCGCGCTGACAGGTGCGTTCATGCTGGCCGGGATGCGCGGCAGCAAGGGCGCCGCCCATCCGGGCGAGACCAAGGCCCAGACCTACAAGACCACCAAGGCGCTGGCCGCAGCTTTCAAGGAGAAGAACGGCACCTATCTTTGCCGCGAGCTCAAGGGCGTGACCGACGGCAACGTGCGGCGCAGCTGTCCGGGCTGCATCGAAGATGCCTGTGTGCTGATCGAATCATATTTGGCAGAGTGATCAATTCCCGCAGATGTCAACCCATCTGCGGGAAATTTTTTTGCTTTTTGTCGACAGAATTCGACAAGCCGGGCCCGCATTTGCGCGTAAAATGGATTGCGCAAGAATTTATACGAAAGGGGGCTGACGGAGATGCATACAGCGCAGGCATGGAGCATACCGCCGGGCGGCGCACGGGAAAGGGGCGTGCAATGAAGGCTACCGGCGAGGAAAGCGGGGTGTGCAAAAGATGGTTCATTACATTGTGACAAAAAGCGAGGCGGCGGAAAGGACGCAGTACGGGATCACAGCAGTTTGTGGACAGGCAGTGCTGGACAGCATTGCCGATATTGCGCCAACTTTTGAGGAGACCGCCGGACTGGCTGCCCTGTTGCAGGAACACGGCGTTGCGGCAGAGCATTTTCGCGATGTGGTAGAAGATTATATGGCGCGGTAAGCGGCTGCAAACACAAAAAGGACGCGGCGGAACCCTGTTGTTCCGCCGCGTCCTTTTTGTGCAATTTGATTTGGTCAGAAATGAAATACAATGCCGCAGGCGGCGCCGATCGCGATAAAGATGATCGGGTGGATCCGGGGCAGCTTCCAGATCGCAAGCGACAGGATGAGGAAAAAGCAGATCGCAGGCGCATTGATCACGTCCGCTAGGCTGCCAAGGCCGGTCCACAGCTCGGTGTGGAACAGCGAGGCGAGAAACACCTCGAAGATCGCGCCGAAGATCAGGCCGGCGGACGCCGGACGAAGGCCGTAAAATCCGTCCTGCACCAGCTTGGAGCCCTTGAAGCGGTCGAGCGCACGGTAAACCAGAATGATGACGATGACCGACGGGAGCACGAGCGAGCAGGTCGCCACGAGCGAACCGGGGATACCGGCAGCGTGGAAGCCCGCATAGGTCGCGGAGTTAACGCCCATCGGGCCGGGCGTGGACTCGGAAATCGCAATCATGTCCAGCAGGTCGTTCTGCGTAAACCAGGGGTATTTCTGCGTGATCTCCTGCAAAAAGGGGATGGTGGCCAGACCGCCGCCCACGGCAAACAGGCCGGTCTTGAAAAATTCCCAGAAAAGCTGTAAAAATATCATGCGCGCCGCCTCCGGATCAGTCCGATCAGAATACCGGCGGCTGCCGCCACAACAACCATGACAACCGGGGATACGCCGAAAAACGCAACCGCGGCAAAGGTCACAAGCAGGATCACCCCGGTCGGGATGTCGACGACGCCTTTGCGCGCCATTTTCCAGACCGACTGCACGACCAGTGCGCACACTGCAATGCGGATGCCGGAAAACGCATTCTGCACAATGGCAAGGTGCGCAAACTGCTGGATGAACGCGGCGATGATGATAATAATGACAAGGGAGGGGAAGATCATGCCTGCGGTGGCAAAAATGGCGCCCGGCAGGCCGTACGTCTTATAGCCGATGAAGGTCGAGGTGTTGACCGCGATGACGCCCGGCGTGCACTGGCCGATCGCATAATAGTCCATCAGCTCGTCCTCGGTTGCCCAGTGGCGGTTTTCCACCACCTCGCGCTGGAGGATGGGCAGCATGGCATAGCCGCCGCCAAAGGTGCACACGCCCATGCGGGCAAAGGTGAGAAATAAATCCAGATAAGGATGCAAGGGAACAGACAGCTCCTTTCTTTTTCTGAAAACAGGATACACCCGCCGCGCGGCGGTGTCCACGAAAAAGTGCGTAAAACCGAATAGAGGTGCGGATTTATTTACCGGGAACGATCTCCAGCCAGTAGCCGTCCGGATCTGCGATGAAGTAAATGCCCATCGCCGGGTTTTCGAAGCAGATGCAGCCCATCTGCTGATGCTTGTGGTGCGCCGCAGCATAGTCATCCACGCGGAAGGCAAGGTGGAACTCGTTGTCGCCCAGGTTGTACGCCCGGTCCCAGTCGCGCAGCCAGGTCAGCTCAAGCTGGTGCGGGGTCACGCCGTCGCCAAGGTAGACGATGATAAAGCTGCCGTCATCCGCATGGATGCGGTTTACCTCGGTCAGACCAAGCGCGTCCCGGTAGAAGGCGAGCGAACGGTCCAGGTCGCGGACATTGAAATTGTTGTGTGCAAAAGTGAACTGCATAAAATTTCCTCCTGTTTGCATTTTGCTGTGACTGTACTGTATCACGTTTCGGCTAAAAACACAATCACCGTAGATGATTTTTGTTTACATTGCCGCAGGCTGATGATATAATTAACCTGTATATTTGCGTCCGAAAAGGGGGACGGGAATTTGAAAGACAAAAAAACAGGCGGCCTGCGGCCGGGCAGCATAGTGGTTTATGTGATCTTCCTGCTGTTTGCAGCGGCTGGATTATATTTTTCCGTGCCGTATGGGCTGGTCGGCATTGCGCTGTGCGTGCTGCTGCGCGCGGTTACGCTCCGCGGGGAAAATGACAGCTACCGGATGCTGCAAAATCTGATGGAAAACGTCAAGATCGACGGCGGCGAGGTGAGCGAGTCCGTGACCAAATCCCCGCTGCCGACCGTGGTCGCCCTGGCCACGACCGGGGAGATCGTCTGGGCAAACGACCAGTTCATCGAGATCAGCGGGAATTTCTCCGGCGCGCGCCATATGCGGCTGACCGAACTGGCGCCCACCTTTGAAACGCGCTGGCTGATTGAGGGCAAGACCGAGTTTCCGGGCGAGCTGCGCATGGGAAAAGAAGCCTATCACGTGTATGGCAGCATGATGCAGGGCGGCGCGGGGCAGATGATGATGCTGCACTTTATCAACTGCACGGAATATGTCCACCTGCGCGATGAGGCTGCAACCCGTCAGCCTGCGATTGCGATCATTGCGATCGACAACTATGAAGAGCTGATGAAAAACGCGACCGACTCGGAGAAATCCGATATTCTGGCCGCGATCGACAAGCGTCTGTCCGCTTGGACGCGGGACAGCAAGGCGGTGCTGCGCAAGTATGACCGCGATAAGTATATTTTCATCATTGAAAACGCCGAGCTCGACAAACTCGCCGCGCGCAAATTCAGCGTGCTGCAGGAAGTGCGCGAGATCGAAAACCACGAGGGCGTGCTGGCGACCCTGTCCATCGGTATTGGCCGGGACGGCGATACGCTGCAGGAATGTGCCAAGTACGCCGGTCTCGCCATTGATATGGCGCTTTCGCGCGGTGGCGACCAGGCGGTTGTCAAAAACCGTTACAGCTTCGAGTTCTACGGCGGTCTGAGCGAAGAGGTCGAAAAACGAACGAAGGTCAAAAGCCGCGTGGTGGCCAACGCGCTTACCCAGCTGATCCGCGATTCCTCGCAGGTGCTCGTCATGGGGCACCGCAACAGCGATATGGACGCGATCGGTGCGGCCTCCGGTATGGTCTGTGCGGCGCGTGCCAAGGGCAAGCCGGTGCATATTGTGGTCGACCAGAACCACACGATGGCGACCGATCTGATCGAAAAGCTGAAGGCATTGCCGGAGTACAAGAACGTGTTCATCAGCGCGGAAGACGCGATGATCATGTGCGATTTCAACACGCTGTTGATCGTGGTGGACGTCAACCGCCCGAACTATGTGGAGAGCGAGGCGCTGCTGCAGTCGATCAATAAGGTAGCGGTTATCGACCATCACCGCCGCGCAGCGGACTACATCGAGAATGCGGTCGTATCGCTGCACGAGCCCTATGCCTCGTCGGCATCCGAGCTGGTCAGCGAGCTGCTGCAATACATGGTGCCGACTAGCAGCATCCTGTCGGGCGAGGCCGAGGCTATGCTCGCGGGCATCTATCTGGACACCAAAGGCTTTTCCACACGCACGGGCGTGCGCACCTTTGAGGCCGCCGCTTACCTGCGCCGTGCAGGTGCGGAAGCGGGCGACGTCAAGCGGCTGTTCCAGTCCAGCTTTGACCAGTACATGGAGCGGCAGAAGATCATCTCGTCCGCGCGCAGCTGCGGCGGCGGTGTGATCGTGGCCGTGACCGATGAAGAGGTCGACCGAATTGCAGCCGCGCAGGCAGCGGACGAGCTGCTCTCGATCATCGGCACGCGGGCGAGCGTAGTCGCGTTCCGCCGCGGGGATGATATGGTGGTTTCCGCGCGCGGCGCGGGACAGGTCAATGTGCAGCTGCTCATGGAGCGGCTGGGCGGCGGCGGCAACCATTCGGCGGCAGGTGCGCAGCTGAAAAACACCACCCCGCAGGAGGCGGACCGCATGATTACCGAAGCGGTTGAAGGCTATTTTGCCGACCAGGAAGCAGAAAAAGCCGAGGAGAAATAATATCCCGGCTGGCATATTTCAGTTTGTATCAATCAAAAAGGAGTTAGCAGAACCATGAAAGTAATTTTGAAAGCCGACGTCAAGGGCAAAGGCAAAAAAGGCGACCTGATCGAGGTCAGCGAGGGCTACGGCCGCAACTTCCTCATGCCGCGCGGCCTGGCAGAGCCCGCCACGGCGGATAACCTGAACGTCAAAAAGGCGCAGGATGAGGCGCATGCGCGCCGCGTTGCGCTTGAGCAGCAGGCTGCGCGCGAGGCGGCGGAAAAGCTCAAGGTCAGCCCGGTCAAGGTGCCGGCCAAGGGCGGCACGGGCGGCCGCTTGTTCGGCGCGGTGACTTCCAAGGAAATCGCGGAAGAGCTCAATCGCCAGTACGGCCTGAATGTACCCAAGCAGAAGATTGTGCTCGACGAACCGATCAAGACCTTTGGCGTGCACCGCGTCAAGGCCAAGCTGTATCAGGATATCGCGGGCGAGATTCTGGTGCAGGTGGTAGAAGCGTAAACGCTTTCGATAGGAACGCACCGTTCCAATCGAGGGAACCTTGCCGCGCAAAGGCGCGGACAAGGTTCATGGACTGCGAAAAGTTCCGATATACGAAACTTTTTTTCGTCAGAAGTGTAAAAAGTCAGGCGCTTGTCCTGACTTTTTACGGGATTTTCTGCAAAGCAGGAAATCCCTGTTATATGGCCGCCAAGGGCGGCTGGGTGTTTTGATGCAAACCGCGGAGCGGTTTGCGGTTGAAATCGCCGCGCGGGGCGTGGCAAAACAGTTGATTCAAGCAGAAGGCGGTGTGGTTTTGGACGAGCTCCTTATGCGGCAGGTGCCGCAGGATCTGACAGCGGAGCAGTCGCTGCTCGGCGCGATGCTGGTCGATCCGAACTGCATCCCCGAGGTGATCGAGCAGGTGCGCGCGGACGACTTCTACGCGGAGGAAAACAAGCGCATCTTTGAGACCATTTATTCCATGTTCAACAGCGCGCAGCACATCGACCCGGTCACGGTGCTCGATATGCTCACGCGCATGGGCTATTATGATGAGGCGGGCGGCCGTGCGTACCTGTTCCAGCTGATGGAGGTCACGCCGGGCGCGCGCAACGTAAACGAATATGTGCGCATTGTGCGCGACAAAAGCCTGCTGCGCCAGCTGGCGGATGCGGGCAGCGAGATCCAGCAGAACGCGCTCGAGGCACATGGCGAGGCGTCCAGCATTGCCGAACTGGCCGAGCAGCGCATTTACAGCATCCGACAGGGGCGTGAGATCAAGGGGCTTTCCAAGCTCAGCGAAGTCATCGCGGACCTGTATACCGAACTTGACGAGCGCGCCCGGTCGGACAGCGATATCCCGGGTATGTCCACGGGATTCCACGCGCTGGATACCGCACTGACCGGCCTGAACAAATCCGACCTGATTCTGATTGCGGCCCGTCCCGGCATGGGTAAGACCGCGTTCGCGCTCAATATTGCGCTCAATGCAGCCAAGGCGAGCGTCAAGGACAAGCCCCGGGGCTATAAAAAGGGCACAGGCGTGTGCGTGTTCCAGCTGGAGATGGGCAAGGAGCAGCTTGCCAGCCGTTTCCTGTCCAGCGAAGCGCTGATCGAGTCGCAAAAGCTCAAAACCGGCAACCTGGACGACGACGACTGGGTCAAGATCGCCCGGGCGTCTGGCGTGCTGGCCAGCTTGAATATCTATGTGGACGATAACCCAGCGATCACGGTCGCGGAGATCAAGGCAAAGTGCCGCCGTTTGGGTGACGAGCTCGGCCTGATCGTCATCGACTATCTGCAGCTGATGCACGTCGGCGGGCGGCACATGGATAACCGTGTGCAGGAGGTCGCGGAGATCTCGCGCTCGCTTAAAATCATGGCCAAGGAGCTCAACGTGCCGGTCGTGTGTTTGTCGCAGCTGTCGCGTGCGTCCGAGCAGCGCTCGGACAAGCGGCCCATGCTGTCCGACCTGCGTGAGTCCGGCGCAATCGAGCAGGACGCGGATATCGTTATGTTCATCTATCGCGACGATTATTATGACGACGAGAGCGAAAACAAGAATATCGCAGAGATCATCATTGCCAAAAACCGTCACGGCGCAACCGGTACGGTCGAGCTGCAGTGGGTCGGCCAGTATACGACCTTCTCCAACCCGGATCGCATCCATGGGGACTGACGCCATGCTGGAAACGGTGAAGCAGACCATTCAGACGTATACCATGCTGGAGGACGGTGAGCCGGTGCTTGTGGCGCTGTCCGGCGGCGCGGACTCAGTCGCGCTGCTGCGGGCGCTGCAGGCGCTCGCCTATCCGGTGCGCGCCTTTCACCTCAACCACTGCCTGCGCGGCGCGGAGTCCGACCGGGACGAAGCCTTTTGCCGCGCGCTGTGCGCGGAGCTGGGCGTCCCGCTGACCGTCGAGCGGATCGACGTTGCAGCAGCACGCGCGGCGGGCGAGGGGATCGAGGCCGCGGCGCGGCGCATCCGCTATACGCGGCTGACAGCAGCGGCGCAGGGCGTGAAGATCGCAACCGCGCACACGGCGGACGATAACCTCGAGACCATGCTGTTCCATCTGGTGCGCGGCACCGGCCCTAAAGGGCTGGCCGGCATCCCGCCGGTGCGGGGGCAGGTTATCCGCCCGCTGCTCAGCGTGACACGCGCCGCGGTAGAAGCGTATCTGCATGCGCTGGGGCAGGATTATGTGACCGACAGCACGAATGCGGACGATGCGTATACCCGCAACCGTATCCGGCATGAGGTCGTGCCCGTGCTGCGGCAGATCAATCCGGCGGTGAGCGGCTCTGCGGCGCGGCTCGGCGCGCTGCTGCGGCAGGATGAGGACTGCCTTGCCGGTCTCGCGCAGGATTGCCTAGCGCAGGCGGCGCAGCCGGACGGCGCGTGGCGCATCGCGCCGCTACGGGCAGCGCACCCGGCGGTGCGCACGCGGGCTCTGCGCTGCATCGCCGCGCAGAGCGGCATGCCGCTGCGGGACTTTTCCGCCCAGCATGTCAAGGCGCTCATGCAGCTGCTGGAAAGCGGCGACCCGTCCGCTGTCTGCACGCTGCCGCACGGCTTTGTAGCGCGGCGGGAATATGATGCCTTTCGGCTGGAAAAGCCGGAAGACGCGCCGGAAAGGCCGGTGTGTCCGCTCTCCGTCCCGTTTGACGGGACCGTGTGGCAGGGGCGGCTACACCTCACGCTGAGGCGTTTAGAAAAAAATACGGATTTTTACAAATCAGACAATACTTTTTGCGTGGATTGTGGTACAATAGATTTTGCATCGCTGTGCCTGCGCACACGGCGGGCAGGCGACCGGCTCCGGCTGACCGGAAACGGCGGCAGCCGGACGCTCAAAAAACTGATGATCGACCGCAAAATCCCCCGCATGCGGCGGGACGGGCTGGCGGTCATCGCGGACCGGCATGGCGTAATCGCTGTGCAGGACATTGGGATAGACGATTCGCGCCGTCCGCAGGGCGGCACGCGGATGCAAATAAAAATAGAGGGGTATTGAGATATGGCATACGAGATGCAGGACGACATCAGAGAAGTCTACTTCACCGAGCAGCAGCTGGCTGACAAGGTGGCCGAACTCGGCGCGCGCATCACCGAGGACTACCGGGACAAAAATCCGCTGGTCATCAGCGTGCTCAAGGGTTCTTATGTATTCATGGCCGACCTGACGCGCAAAATCGACACACCCTGTAATGTGGATTTTATGGTTGTGTCCAGCTACGGCAAGGGCACCAAGACCTCGGGCGAGGTGCAGATCATCAAGGATATCGAGCAGCCGATCGACGGGCGCGACCTGCTGATCGTCGAGGATATTCTGGACTCGGGCGTTACCCTGAGCTATCTGATGCAGGTGCTGACCGCGCGCGGCGCGCGCTCGATCCGCCTGTGCACCCTGCTGTCCAAGCCGGACCGCCGCAAGGTGGATGTCAAGGTGGACTATCTGGGTTTTGAAATCCCGGATGAGTTCGTCGTCGGCTATGGGCTGGATTACGCGGAAAAATACCGCAATCTGCCGTATATCGGCATTTTGAAGCCGAGCGTTTACGGCGGCGAGTAAATAGACCAACAAGGAAGAGGTGGCAAACCGATTTGAAAGGAAAAATGAAGGGCTTCGGCCTTTACCTGATCATACTGGTGCTGCTGCTGGCGGGCGTGAGCTATGTGGTCAGCCAGACGCAGCAGACCGAGTCGATCACCTATTCGGATGTATACGAATATTTCAGTGAAGGCGCGGTGGATCAGTATACGCTCGAGGGCGGTACGCTGACCATGCACCTGCGCGACACCGGCCGCGTTGTCAGCTATGATCTGGGCAACTATGAGAGCATCTGGTGGAGCCAGCTGGGCGCGACCATCAACCAGCAGATGCAGGACGGCACACTCACGCAGGTCGATTACATCACCACACAGATCCCGTGGTGGGCGAACTTCCTGCCGTATGTCATCCTGATCGTGCTGCTCGGTGCGTTCTGGTATTTTATGATGAACAAGCAATCCGGCGGCGGCGCGGGCCCGATGCAGTTCGGCAAGGCGCGCGCGCGGCTCGCGCAGGACGATAAGCGCAAGGTTACGTTTGACGACGTAGCTGGTGCGGACGAGGAGAAGGCCGAGCTGCAGGAAATCGTCGAATTCCTCAAAAATCCGCAGAAGTTCGTGCAGATCGGCGCGCGCATCCCCAAGGGCGTGCTGCTGGTCGGCCCTCCGGGCACCGGTAAAACCCTGATCGCGCGCGCTGTCGCGGGCGAGGCAGGCGTGCCCTTCCTGTCGATTTCCGGCTCGGATTTCGTCGAGCTGTATGTCGGCGTCGGCGCATCGCGCGTGCGCGACCTGTTTGAGCAGGCCAAGAAGAACGCGCCGGCGATCGTATTCATTGATGAGATCGATGCGGTCGGCCGCCAGCGCGGCGCGGGCCTGGGCGGCGGACACGACGAGCGCGAGCAGACGCTCAACCAGCTGCTCGTCGAGATGGACGGCTTCGGTGCCAACGAGGGCGTTATCGTCATCGCCGCGACCAACCGCAAGGACATTCTGGATAACGCGCTGCTGCGTCCGGGCCGCTTCGACCGTCAGGTCTATGTGGGCGCGCCGGATGTCAAGGGCCGTGAGGCGATTCTCAAGGTGCACGCGCGCAACAAGCAGTTTGACCCGGATGTCAAGTTTGCGGACATCGCCAAGACGACCGCGGGCTTCACGGGCGCAGACCTGGAAAATCTGCTCAATGAGGCGGCGCTGCTTGCGGCTCGCCGCAACAAAAAGCTGATTTCGCAGGAGGAGATCGAGGAGTCCCTGCTCAAGGTGGTTATGGGCGTGGAAAAGAAGAGCCACATCATCACCGAGAAGGACAAGCGCCTGACCGCTTACCACGAGGCGGGCCATGCGATCTGCTTCCATGTGCTGCCGACGCAGGACCCGGTGCACCACGTCACCATTATCCCGCGCTCGTCCGGCGCAGGCGGCTTTACCATGCCGCTGCCCGAGGAGGATCAGGCATACCGCACCCGCACCTACATGGAGGAGTATATCGTCGTCTGCCTGGGCGGCCGTGTGGCTGAGGAGCTGACGATGGACGATATTTCGACCGGTGCATACGGCGATATCAAGCAGGCGACCCAGATGGCGCGCGCCATGGTCACCAGCTACGGCATGAGCGAGAAGATCGGCCCGATCGACTACGGCTCGGACAACGGCGAGATCTTCCTTGGCCGCGACTTTGCCGCGGGCAAGGGGTATTCCGAGGTCAAGGCCGCAGAGATCGACGATGAGATCCACCGCATCATCGAGGAGGCGTACCGCGCCTGCAAAAAGCTTCTCACCGAGCACATGGATGAGATGACGCGCGTGGCGGAATATCTGATCCGCAACGAGACTATGGACGGCGACACGTTTGTCAAGGTCTACAACGGTGAGATCGTGCCGGACAAGGTGGTCGGCGAGGACCTGATGGAGGAACTCAAGGAAGAGCTGGACGCCAAGGTCGGCAAGGCGCCGGAGAGCGCCGAGGCCGCGCGGGCGGCTGCCGCTGAGGAAAAGGCGCAGTCTGCTGCGGACGACACGACCGGCGAAAATAAGTAATCTGCGAAAATCCCACGGCTTACCGTGGGATTTTCTTTGCGGCAAAATGTCAAAAACTCTTGACATTTTGCGGGCGCTCCTGTATGATGAGAATGTAAAAAGAATTTGACATTTTGGACGGCAGAGGAGGGCTTGTGATGGGTGCGAAGCTGTATATTCTGATGGCGCTGCCGGTTGTCGTGCTGGTGGGGATTTTCGTTTTTGCGTTCTGGACGGCAAAGGCAAAGTCGCCGCAGGCGGCTGCGTGGGCGGAAAAGTTCGGCGTGCAGGGACGCAAGGCGGACGAAATGGAGCGCCTGATCCAGTACAAGGCGGTCTCGTGGGCTTATCTGGTTGTCATCTTCGGACTGGCGGGCCTCAATTTTTACGAGTTGTTCGCGCACAGCGGTAAGCTGCCGCTGAGCAACCTTGTTTTGCTCGCGGGGCTGCTGACGCAGGCGGTTGCGGTGCTGGTGCTGCGCCACCGCAGCACGCAGGGCGACGAGGAGTATAAGCCCTATCCGCTCTGGAAGACGTTTTTATGGATTTTCGGCGTCAGCGCCGCTATCGGCATTGCGGGCGGCGTGATCACGATTGCGGTGCTGTCATGGTGACGGACCGGAAAAACAGACAGGAGGATGACCGATGGATATGCTTTTGATCACCGTGCTGCCGGTTTTGCTGCTGGCGTTGCTGTTTGCCTTTGCCGCCTGGATGCGTGTGGACCGCTCTCCGGAGGCGGCAAGCATGGCGGAGCGTTTCGGCGTCCGGCAAAGGGACGAAATGGAAAAGGAGATCGAGCAGAAATCGCTCAAAGCAGCGTATTATGCCATGCTATGCGTGCTGGGCGCGTATCTGTTATATGTTGCATGGGTCAGGCAGGAGGGGATCGCCAACATCGCCTTTGCGGCGATCCTGGCCGCGGCCCTGGTCAAGGCGGCGGTCACGCTGCTGCTGCGCTGGCGCAGCACAAGAGGGGACGAGGAATACCGGCCCTATCCGCTCTGGAAGACGCTTTTGCTGCTGATGGCGGTCGTGCTGATCGGTGTGGCGGCGGTCTTTCTGCTGCTGCTTGCGGTTCTGGCGGCGTGGTGAGCGTATGCGGAATTGTATCAAGGAGCTGCGCCGCGCGCGCGGCCTGCGGCAGGAGGACATGGCGCGCCTGCTGGGTGTGTCGCGGCAGACCATCGTCGCGATGGAGAACAACAAATATGACCCGACGCTCGAGCTCGCCATGAAGGTGGCGCGCCTGCTCGAGCAGCCGGTGGAGAGCATCTTTTTCCTGGATGCGTAGGAATAGAGGGACGGCAGGCCGCCCCTCTTTTGCGCGTTTTCGGCCGGTTGCACAGGCCTTCCCGGCGCGGTTTGAGGGTTCTGCACAGGGCGGTTTGCAACATCGCCAAGCGGAAAAACGCAATCTTGTCAGATATGACAAAAGGAATTTCGGGAAATGGTGAAATTTATGATTTATTCCCTTGCGCTCTGCGCTTCTATATGGTATGATAGGAAAGCTTGAAAAAGACACTTGTCTTTTTAGGAAGGACAGACAGCGCATGATACAACCCAAATATTATCTGGTCGAACGCACCCTGCTGCCTGAGATCTTTCAGCGGGTGATCGAGGCGAATGAAGCGATCGCCTCGGGCAAGGCCGCGACTGCGAGCGAGGCCGCCAAGCTGGCCGGTCTGTCGCGCAGCGCATACTATAAGTATAAGGATGGGGTGCGGCCGTTTTTCGAGGCCACGACCGACCGCATTGTCACGTTCCACTTCATGCTGCAGGACCAGCCCGGCGTGCTGTCGAGCATCCTGGGGCTGATGGCGCGCTCGGGCGCGAACCTGCTGACGGTCAACCAGTCCATTCCCATGCGCGGGCAGGCATCGGTCACGATCGCCGCGCGCACCGGCGGGATGAAATATTCAGTCGAAGAGCTGATGCACCGCGCGGAAGCGCTTGAGGGCGTCGGCAAGGTCGAAATCCTGGCGTCCGAATGAGCGGACGGCATTTTACAATAGACAGCCGCGCCGCTTTTTGCTCCGGCGCGAAAAAACGATTTGGAGGACGAAACACGATGATAAAAGCAGCAATCATGGGACACGGCACGGTCGGTTCGGGCGTGTACGAAGTATTCGAGATGAATGCCGAAAAAATCGCGCGCGTAGTCGGCGAGCCGGTCGAGGTCAAGTATGTGCTCGACCTGCGCGATTTTTCCAGCCTGCCCTATGGGCATAAATTTGTAACCGATTTCTCTGTGATCGAGAACGACCCTGAGATTACGGTCGTGGCCGAGGTGATGGGCGGCGTCGGCGCGGCATATGAGTTCACCCGCCGCTGCCTGCTCGCGGGCAAGAGCGTGTGCACCTCCAACAAGGAGCTGGTTGCGACCCGCGGCGAAGAGCTGCTCAAAATCGCAGAGGAAAAGGGCGTCAACTATATGTTCGAGGCATCGGTCGGCGGCGGCATCCCGATCATTCGCCCCATGCTGCAATGCCTGGCGGCCAATGAGTTCAATGAAATCTGCGGCATCCTCAACGGCACCACCAACTATATTCTGACCCAGATGATCCATAACGGCGTCACCTTTGAGGATGCGCTGCGCCAGGCGCAGCTCAACGGCTACGCGGAAAAGGATCCGACCGCGGACATCGAGGGCCACGACGCCTGCCGCAAGATCTGCATTCTGGCCGACCTCGCCTTTGGCGACAAGTTCGACCCGAACGAGGTCTCCTGCGAGGGTATCAGCAAGGTCACGCTCGAGGACGTGGCCAATGCCGACAAGCTGGGCTGCGTGATCAAGCTGATCGGCCGCACGGTGCGCAACGACGACGGCACGGCTTATGCCTACGTTGCGCCGCACCTGATCCACAAGGAAAACCTGCTTGCCTCGGTTGAGGATGTGTTCAACGCCATCATGGTCAACGGCAACGCGACCGGCGACGTGATGTTCTACGGCAAGGGCGCAGGCAAGCTCGCGACTGCGTCCGCGGTCGTCGCGGATATGCTCGACTGCATCGAGCACGCCGGCCACCGCCGCCGTATCTCCTGGGGCGACGGCTCCAAACACCTGCTCCGCCCGCTGGACACCCTGCAAAGCGCGTGGTATGTGCGTTTCAAGGGCGACCGCAAGACGCTCGAGGCGGTGCTGCCGGTCGAGAGTATGTCCGAGCCGGTGCCGGGCGTGCTGGTCGTGCGCACGAGCAAGCTGTCCACCGCGGATATGCAGAACAAGATCGCGCAGCTGAATGAAAACGGCGAAGTCTGCGCGGCCATGCGTATACTGTAAGGGGAGGGGAACGGAAATGGTTCGTGTCACCGTCCCGGCGACGAGCGCCAATATGGGCTCGGGCTATGACAGCATCGGCATTGCGCTGGAGCTTTACAATGTGATCGACCTCGAGGAGAGCGACTGCATTGACATTTCGGATAAAAACGGGCAGTTCGTGCCCAAGGACGCGCGCAATCTGATCTATCAGTGCGCCAAGCGCGTGTATGACGAGTGCGGCAAGCCGCTCTCCGGCCTGAAGATCGTGGAGGACTGCGCCATCCCGCAGACGCGCGGCCTGGGTTCCTCCTCGGCATGCACGGTTGCGGGCATCCTGGGCGCCAACGCGCTGCTCGGCGATCCGCTCGACCGGCAGGCTGTGATTGATCTGGCGGCCACGATCGAAGGGCATCCGGATAACTCCACGCCCGCCATTCTGGGCGGCTTCTGCGTGGCGCTGCTGGAAAACGGCCGCGTGCATCAGGTGCGTGTGCCCATGCACAGCGCGATTGATTTTATTGTGTTCATCCCGGATTTCAAGCTGTCCACGGAAAAAGCGCGCGCGGCGCTGCCGAAAACCATTGCGCACCGCGACGCGGTGTATAATCTGGCACGCGCGGCGCTGCTCGCCGGCAGCCTGACGACCGGCCAGCTGGAAAATCTGGATGTGGCGACCGGCGACTGCCTGCACCAGCCCTACCGTTTCGGCCTGATCGAAAACGGCGAGGACATCGTGCGCGGCGCCAAGGAGCTGGGCGCACTGGGCGCCTATATTTCGGGCGCAGGCCCGTCCATCGTTGCGATGGTCTACAAGGGCGACCGCGACTATTTGTCGCGCGCGCAGGCCATGTGTGCGGAAAAATACCCGCACTGGAAGGCCGTGCAGCTGCGCTGCGACGAGGTCGGCGCAACGGTCAAACGTATTTGAGTCGAAGCCGCTTTTGCGGCAGGCGATATAAGGAGGAAACGTAACAGTATGAGTCTTATTGTGCAAAAGTTCGGCGGCACCTCGGTTGCCGACACCGAGCGCCTGAGAAATGTCGCGGATATCGTGACCAAGACGGCGCAGGCTGGCAACCAGGTGGTTGTCGTCGTATCCGCGCAGGGCGACACGACCGATGACCTGATCGCAAAGGCGGCGGAGCTCAACGAGCGCCCCTCCAAGCGCGAGATGGATGTCCTGCTCAATACCGGTGAGATGATTTCCATGTCGCTGCTGGCCATGGCGATCCAGAAGCTCGGCTTCTCTGTGGTTTCGCTGACCGGCTGGCAGATCGGCCTGGAGACCAACAGCAACTATTCGGATGCGCGTATTAAGCGCGTGACTGGCGAACGCCTGCGTGCGGAGTTGGACAACGGCAAAATCTGCATCGTGGCGGGTTTCCAGGGCATCAACAAGCTGGGCGACGTGACCACCCTCGGCCGCGGCGGCTCGGATACGACCGCAGTGGCGATTGCGGCGGTGCTGGGCGCAGATCTGTGCCAGATCTATACCGACGTGGACGGCGTGTATACCGCTGACCCGCGCATTGTGCCCGGCGCACGCAAGCTGGACGCCATCACCTATGACGAAATGCTCGAGCTGGCATCGCTCGGCGCACAGGTGCTGCACAACCGCTCGGTTGAGATGGCAAAGAAGTACAACGTCGACCTCGAGGTCGTTTCGAGCTTTACCCGCAACCCGGGTACCAAAGTCAAGGAGGGTTCTCACATGGAAAAAATGAATGTTTCGGGCGTCGCCCGTGACAATAACTGCGCCCGCGTTGCAATCATCAACGTGGCGGATACCCCGGGCACTGCGTTCAAGGTGTTCTCGCTGATGGCCAAGCACAATGTCAATGTCGACATCATCCTGCAGGCGGTCGGCCGTGATAACAAGAAGTCCATCTCGTTCACCATCCGTCAGGACGATGCGGAGCGCGTCGGCCAGATCCTGCGCGACAACGCTGAGATGCTCGGCTTTGAGGATGTTTCGATCAGCACCAAGGTCGCCAAGGTTTCCATCGTCGGTGCGGGCATGGCGTCCGCAGCAGGCGTCGCCTCGCGTATGTTTGAGGCGCTGGCCATGGCGGGCATCAACATCCGCATGATCTCCACCTCGGAGATCAAGATCTCGGTCCTTATCAATGAGGAGGACAGCGAGAAGGCGGTTCGTGCGATTCATGAGGAATTTTTTGGAGAATAATCGTCAAAAAGTTAACGAAGTTTATTGACATAGGCCATCTACTTTGTTATAATATTGTCAATTGACAGGAAAGGATGTATATGTCATGAAAAAATTGTGGTGCTTGTTCCGGCGCCGCTATGCCACTGGAACCGATAAGATGTGTGTTGCCTTGTCCGAGACCGAGGGCCGTGTCCGCACCTGCCCTTACGCGACCGAGGAAGAGGCAAAGGCAAAGTGCTCGGAATATGCGTTCAATAACCGCCACGAAGGCGAGGAGGAAGGCATCGAGTAAGCCACGCACTACATAAAGCAGAGAAGCCCCGAAGGAGACGTCCTTTCGGGGCTTTTTCACAAGATACCGGCGGGGCAACCGCTGGTTGACAAAAAGAAACGCCGGGTTGGTGGCGTTTTGGGCTGCGGTTCTGCATACTGGAAGCAGAGAAAGGCAGGTGTTCGTTATGACAACAGGAGAGAAGATTGCAGCGCTGCGGCGGGAGAAAGGGCTCAGCCAGGAGGCGCTGGGCGAGCAGCTGGGCCTGTCCCGGCAGGCGGTGAGCAAGTGGGAGGCCGACCAGGCCGTGCCCACGATGGACAACCTGGTCGAGCTGAGCCGGCTGTTTGGCGTACCGGTGGACACCATCCTGCGGCCGGAGGAGGAACTGCCCGGCAAGGAGGCGGAGCCGCCGGAGGGCGTCAAGATATCCGCCGAGGGGCTGAAGATATCGTATGCGCCTGTGCTGACGAAAAAGACCAGGTGGTTCATCATTGCGCTTGCCGTGCTGTTGCTAGTGAGTGTGACCGGCAATCTCTATGCCATGGTGCGCGTGCAGGGGATGCAGGCACAGGTGGATAGACTGACGGAACAACTGTATGCAGTCTCCAAGCCGGCAGAGCCAGCTGCCGTTGGAACAGATCTGGAGAATATGTCGCCAGAACTTTCAGAAGCTTCCATAGAGTGCAGTTTTGATGGCCAGAATTACGTTTTATTCATCAACGCCATCCCGGTTTTATTTGATGCGGCAGAGCAGGCGCAATTTGTGTTGCGATACCAAAATGGCGCAATGTATTTTGACGCGGACAGCTATTTGGAAGGTATGTATACAGCAGTAGTGCGGACGGCTGTCGGCAATCCTACGGATTTTTCGGTATATCTGACGCTGACCAAAGACGATCAAACGCGCAGCCTGTTGGTCGGTGCATGCAAGGGGATGGAGGTACTATCTGCGCTGGATGCTGTGGTATATCCGGAATTTTCATGGTCAGGAGATACGCTGCACGCTTTTACTACCAATGTGGAGGTAAATATGCAGCCGACACCGTGGGGAGAACGGCCTACCAGCCCGGTTAGCGGCACGGCGCAGCTGCACATCGACGGCGTGACCGTCGAGGAGCAGCCACTCATTTACGAAAACCGTGATACTGCCTATCGGGATGAACAGATTCGATTTACCTGCCGGTTTGACAGCCATGCAGCGACCGAGGAACAAGACTGGGAGGTTTGGGTGCGGCTGACAGATAATTTTGGCCGCGAGCACTTGTTTACAGCTGGGAAATAGACAAAGGAACCGCTCGAATCCGAGTGGTTCCTTTTTTGCTGATCGGTCAATTCTTCTGCTGTGCGACCGCCTGCACGCCGGGCGCAAGACGCAGCCAGCGTGTGCCGCGGAAGCGCAGGAAAAAGCAAATCGAGCGGCAGGCCCAGTCGGCCACCATGGCGATCCAGATGCCGATCGCACCCAGATTGCACATCACGCCGAGCACATAGCCGCTGGCCAGGCGCAGCAGCATCATGGACGCAACCGAGCACACCATCGGGTAGCGCACGTCGTTTGCCGCGCGTAGCACGTTGGGTAGGGTGAAGGATGCAGGCCAGATCAGCATGGCGCAGCCATTGTGGATGAAGATCAGCGTCATGCCGAGCGAGATCGCCTCGGGGGACATATTGTAAATCTTGAGCACGAGCGGGGTGGCTGCAATGGTCAGCAGGCAGCAGGCGCCGTTGATCAGATAGGTGATCTTCATCAGCTTGTTTGCCATGCGGCGCGCCTGCGGGATGTCGCCCGCGCCGATGCACTGGCCGACGACCGTGATCATCGCAAGGCTCATCGCCTGACCTGGGATAACCGCCACTGCGTCCAGGTTGTTTGCAACCGCGTTTGCCGCAATCTGGGTCGTGCCGAACAGCGCGATCATGCTGACGACCAAAATGCGGCCGAGCTGGAACAGGCTGTTTTCCAGCCCGTTCGGGATGCCGATCTGCAAAATGCGGCGGATGAGCGGCAGCTCGGGGCGAAAGCGTGTGCCGGTGCGCAGCGTGACCGGATGATCCGGGTGAAGTAGCAGCACAGTGATAACGACCGCTGCAACACCGCGCGAGAACACCGAGGAGAGCGCCGCGCCCGCGACGCCCCACTTGAGCACATAAATCAGGATCGAGTTGCCGATCAGGTTGACCACGTTGATCAGGCCTGCAATCAGCATGGAAATGCGCGAGTTGCCCTGCGCGCGGAACAGCGCCGCACCGGCGTTATAAATCGCAAGGATGGGGTAGGAGAATACGCTGACGGTCAGATAGGTCAGCGCGCTGTCCATTACGTCGTCCTCGATCGAGCCGAACAGCAGCCGCAGCAGCGGCACGCGGAACAGCATGATCAGCACAGCGATGATGAGCGAGATGACGATGACGACCAGATAGAGCTGGCGGGATGCATCGCAGGCGCGTTTGCGCTCGCGCGCACCGAGCAGCTGCGCCACTACGACCGCGCCGCCGGTCGCAAGGGCGGAAAAAATGTTGATGATCAGAACGTTCAGCATATCGACCAGCGACACGCCGGACACCGCCGCCTCGCCAACCGAGGACACCATGATCGTGTCCGCCAGGCCGACCGTGATCGAGAGCACCTGCTCAAGCACAAGCGGCCAAATCAGCTTTTTGAGTGCGGCGTTCGGAAATAGCTCCTTTTCCGTAGGGGTTGCCTTCTTTCTCTTTTGTTTCTCTTTTTCTTTATAGGATGACGCGGTAAGCGTCGATCAGCCGCTCAAGCGACCAGGCGGCGTTGGCCGGGCTGGTGGAGGGCAGCTGGGTGATGGGGACATGGGTTTGCGGCTCGACCAGTTTGCGGTAGAGCTGGGCGGACTTACCGCCGGTGGCGAAAATGCGCGTGATCTCGGTTTCACGCAGCAGGCGGCCGATGTCGTTCGGCACGGCGTTTTTGATGCTCGTGTCGGACGCACCCGCAATGTCGCACTGCGCAATCGTGTCCCACAGCGCAATGTGGTGCGAAAGGCACAGCGTACGCTTTTGCTCGATCGTCTGCGGCGTATCTTCGCCCAGCACGGCCGCAAGCACGCGCCAGAAGCGGTTTTGCGGGTGACCGTAGAAAAACCCGACCTCGCGCGATTTGGGGCTCGGGATGGAGCCGAGTAGCAGCACACGCGATGAACTGTCATATAGCGGCGGGATGTTGTGCACAACGGTTTGCAGTTTCATGCTTCTCCCTCCAACACAGACAGGAACGACCGGAACGCGCTGGGCAGCGCGTAAGCTGCGCGCAGGTCCGCAGGGGTGACAAAGGTCAGCTCTGCGGGCGGGGCGGCCAGCTCAAGATAGTAGCCGGTCATGTGCCATTCCACATGGGTGAAAATATGCTTGGCTGGGCGCAGGGAGAGCAGCTTGCTGGTCTGCCAGCCGCGCGCCGCAAGCGCCTGCCGCACCTCGTCCGGCGTCAGCGCGCCGTCCAGCGCAGGCAATTCCCATAGGCCGGCGAGCAGGCCGCTGTCCGGCCGGCGGCGGATGCCAACAAGCCCGCCGCACCGGATGAGCAGCACGGTGCGCGCCTCTACGCGGCGCGCCTTTTTCGCCGCGCGCATAGGCAGTACAGCGGCATTTCCGTGGTGATACCCGAGGCACAGATGCTGCAACGGACAGTCGCCGCACAGGGGCGCGCCGTTTGGCAGGCACACCATTGCACCCAATTCCATGAGCGCCTGATTGAGGTCGCCCGGCCGGTCGGCCGGCATGAGCGCGGCAAACCGCGTGCGCGTCTGCTTTTTATATTTCGCATCCGTGATCGGCGTGAAGTCGTTATCCAGCCGCGCGGCGACGCGTAGCACATTGCCGTCCACCGCCGGGATGGGCAGGCCAAAGGCGATGGACGCGATCGCGCCCGCCGTGTATTCGCCAATGCCGGGCAAGGCGCGCAGCTTGTCATAATCCGCAGGCAGCGCGCCGCCATAGGCAGCGCACACCTCGACCGCCGCACGGTGCAGGTTGCGCACCCGGCTGTAATAGCCCAGCCCTTCCCACAGTTTCATATAGACCGCCTCCTCTGCCGCCGCGAGCGCGCGGATGTCAGGCAGCGCCTGCATCCAGCGGTCATAGTAGCCGCGCACGGCTTCGACGCGCGTCTGCTGCAGCATGATCTCGCTCACCCAGACATGATAGGGGGTGGGGGAGGCGCGCCAGGGTAGGTCGCGGTGGCCCGCGTCATACCAGCCGAGCAGCGGGGCGGTCATTGCAGCGCATACGCCGCTCAACGGTGCATATCGTCGAGCGTCTGCCCGGTATAGAACATGGTGAATACCGCATCCGCAATGTGTCTCCGGTCGTTGTCATGTACCTCGATCATATAGACTGCGGTCTTTTTGCCGCGCTTGCGCTCGTAGGCGACCGCGGTCAGCGTCTTGCCCAGCCGACCGGGACGGTAATAGTGGATGTTGCTGTCCAGCGTGACCGCAACCAGACCGTGCGAGGCAGCTGCCGAACCGGCGGCAATATCACACAGGGTAAAGATCGTGCCGCCGTGTGCAAGGCCGAGCGGGTTGAGCAGTTCCTCGGTCAGGTCGAGTTCGACGGTCGCGCCGCCGTCTTTATCCAGCGTGATGACACGCATATGCATCAGTTTGTTCAGGCCGCTGGCCTCCTGGCGCATTTTCAAAATTTCTTCAATGGTCATTTGATAAACTCCTTTGCATAAACAAGGTGCGGCAAAAAAATAGCCGCACCGGATGATTTCGCTCTTTCCTTATTATATCGGCCGTCTGCGGCCGCGTCAAGCATCAAACCGGTTGTGCCGGACGAACCGCTACATCTTGTTGCCGGATGGTATTTTCGCACCCAAATGCTGTATTTCGGCCGGGAAAACGGGTGGAAAAACACAAAAAAAGCAGATTGAGGCATTATTTCGCCTTTACATTGGTAATAACAAGCTGTATAATATACATAGTTTTTTGACGGGGTAGTAAAGAAATGGCCAGTGATTTTTCTCGCACGCTCGCGCTTTTGCGACGGGAAAAGAAAATAAGCCAGCGGGCAGCGGCAGCGGACCTGGGTGTTTCGCAGGCGCTGCTGAGCCACTATGAGAATGGCCTGCGTGAGCCGGGCCTTTCTTTTGTTGTGCGCGCTGCGGACTACTATGGCGTGTCCTGTGATTATCTGCTGGGACGGTCGATGGCGCGGGACGGTTCTGCTGTGCCGGCCGGGCGGATGGACGCGCAGGAGAGCGCGCAGGATGAGAAAAATCATGTGATTCAGGCCGCATCCCTGCTGCTCGATCTGGCAGAGCAGACCGGCAGCGTGCAGCTGCCGCACGAGATCGAAGCGTATCTCTCGGTTATTATTTATAAAATATACCGTTATCTTTATATGTCGGACCCCGCCGGTGTGGAGGCAGTGTTCCGTGCCTCTCGCGATCAGTTTGAATACCTGTGTGACGCGCGGATGAAAGAGCATGAATTGCGCATCCGCACTGCGGCAAAAGGCGAGGAGGGCTTTGGCCTGCAGCGGGAAGCACTGCACCGTTTCCCGCTATCGCCCAACGAGATCAGCAAGCGCTATCCAGAACAGTCCGGTGCTTTGCTGACCGTGCTGCAGCAGGTGTCGGACTCCATTCAGGCGCTCGAAAAGTCGTGTAAAGAAATTCGATAAAAAATTGTAAAATGGGTATTGACAGCCGTGGGGTACTGTGGTATTATATACAAGTCGCTGAGACAGACAAGGCCTGCGAAAATGCTGGTGTAGCTCAGTTGGTAGAGCAGCTGATTTGTAATCAGCAGGTCGGGGGTTCAAGTCCGTCCACCAGCTCCACCTTTTCTGGACAATTTCATATGGGAGGTTTCCCGAGTGGCCAAAGGGAACAGACTGTAAATCTGTCGTCTATGACTTCGGTGGTTCGAATCCACCACCTCCCACCAACCTGTGCTGACAATTTAGATGCACATGAAAAACACCGCACAAAAGTGCGGTGTTTTTCGTTAGTGCGCCCGGCATGGGCAATAACTTGGTGGTGAAAGTCCACTACAGACTTGGCAGTAGGAACTGTT
>NZ_CALWUM010000003.1 GCF_944384765.1 uncultured Agathobaculum sp.
TTTATGGCAGTACGGTTCGTGTAATGTTTCAAACTTGAAGCTCCATCTGAAACTCTGTTTCAGGTGGAGAGGTTCACCAGCTGAATAACACCATTTTGCTAAATATCCTGCGCAGGGAGCAGCTGTCAGCCGATATCACGCCCGAAAAAGCGCTGGTGCAATTTCGCGCATTTGTCAACTTTCTCGGTGTTTATATACGGGAGGATACGGATGCAGATGCCGAGCAGAAAACAAGTGCGCTGCTGCATACCATGCTGTATGGGTTGATCGCCAGATAATTACAGCGGCAGATAGCAAAGCATTGCTGTCTGCAGGAGACAAAGATGATTTTGTGTTTTTTTATCCAGGCTCTTTTCGGAACGCGCGTCATTTGCTATAATAAGAACAGAGCGGCAACACGGTATTCTGCGTGCAGGATTACCATCCGCGAGAACTGATGTTATGACAGAGCGCGGCGCCTGTCCGAACGCCCGCGCGGCGCATAGAGAAAGGAATGCAGAGTAAGCATGCAAAAGATCGCAAAGTTCCATAAGGTTTCCGAAAAGCAGTTTATTGCTGATTGGCGCAGCGTTACCAGATGCAGCGAGGAGGATGCAAAGCGGGTCTATCAGAATGTCCGCCTGCCGCGCCGGGCAACGGTTGGCTCCGCCGGCTACGACTTCTTTGCCCCGGAATCGTTTTCCCTCATCCCGCATGAGACCATTCTGATCCCGACCGGTATCCGCGCCGAAATCGCAGACGGCTGGGTGCTGCAGCTGTTCCCGCGCTCGGGGCTCGGGTTCAAATACTGCCTGCAGATGGACAACACGGTTGGCATTATCGACAGCGACTATTGCCAGGCGGAAAACGAAGGCCATATCTTTGTCAAAATGACCAACTGGAACCGTCAGGGCCATAATCTGACGGTCGGCGTGGGCGATGCCTTTGTACAGGGTATCTTTCTGCCCTTTGGTATTACGGAAGATGACGATGCAGACGGCCAGCGCACGGGCGGCCTTGGCAGCACAAGCAAATAACATGGAGTGATCCAATCGAAAAAGCCTTGGGGCACCTTCTTTATATAGAGGGGGTCCCAAGGCTTTTGTATGTAAATGAATATTGGTATATCAAAGCGGCACGGTTTCAGGCTATGCCGCTTTTGTTCTTTCAAATGTGTTTGAAATACTTTTGCGGACAGTGTGTATACCAGAATTCTCCCGGCAAGACCGGTAGCGGGCATTTCCGGTTATTTATCTGGAGGTGACAGATACTGAAGCGACATGACAATATCCGTATGAGGAAGATAGGCGATTTTCGCCCGCAGATCAAAATCCTCAAACCACAGTTCTCTGCCTGCTTTATATATTTCCTCGTTCAGGGAAAAACGGTGCGTGCTTCCGCCCGATCCAACACCGCTCAGGTAATATCTTGCAGGACCGTCCCCCGTATGATCGTCATCAAATTCCAGACTGGCCAGGTATGTGATTTCTGGATGATCCAGATAAGGAATATCCAAAACCACCGGACGAATCAAAAAGAAGGCCAGCAGCAGGCACAGGATGATGCCGAAAACATGCCCGAGGACTGCTTTCACACTTTTCCTGCGTTTCAAAATTCCCTTCATACAGAAACCGGCGATAACAGCGGCCAGACCACCTAATCCAATCCGAAATGCTGCGTTTCTGATAAAGCCAGCCCTACCCATGGCAATCACTTTATTCTCCAGGATACCGAGAACGATAGCGGCACCGAAAATAAAAATAAAGATGAGGATAGCAGGAAAGATTATCCAAAAATTAAACCAGAATTCGCACCGTTTATCCGATCTGTTCGTTCTTTTTCTCATCGTCAATTCCTCATGACAGCTGAGACGCAAAACCGGGATATTATTTTCTAAGCCGTGCTTTCAGTTTCCAATATCTGTAGCCGAAGGACACAGTTACCCAGACATAAATTACGAGAATAATGAGAAATAAAACCAGCAGTATGGGAGCGTCTGCATCCGGGCTTCGGAGCTGTCCGATTAGATTGGGCAGGATCAGCAGTACCAAAATAATAAAAATGGGCAGATACCGGCCTGCAAACACCCGGCGCATCATATCCAATCTGGATTGATCGTCGCAGAAGATTTGCTCTTTACCCTGCATATGGGAAACCGGTTTGCGAAAATAGCTGTATCCGCCGAAATCCTGAATATATTCCCAGCCGCAGTCCCTGAACATCTGCACATACGCCTCTTTGTACCTCAGCCCATCTTCGTTATAATCCAGCTGATAAACCACGTCTTCGGGTTTGCATTTCACAAAATGATAAAAACCGGGAATACTTACCTTTACAAATTTCCACCCTTCCCGGTGGCGTTTTTGAAGATACTTCTCTTCTTTCTCCCAATCCGCTATGGTAAAGATACGCGACTCAATTTTCTTCTCTTTCATTTTGGCGCACCTCCATCATGTTTCGGTACAGTCTTTCAATTCGCTTCATCTCCAAAGCCAGAATTTCTTTTCCCAGGTCTGTTATGCAGTAAATTTTCCGTTTTTCTTCTTCCCGAACAAAATGGATCAGGCCGTCCTTCTCCATTTTGCAAAGAGTGCCGTACATTGTTCCCGGGCTAATTCGGATTTCTCCCTCTGTCAGCGTCTCCACCTTGCGGATAATGTGATAGCCATGGGATTCTTTCCGAAAGCACAGCAGAATATAAAAACCGGTTTCGGTCATCGGCACATATACTTTGCGGATATGGGCGTCCATTTCATCCACCTTTCCTGAAAATTACAGTGCATATATCGCAGTGCTATATACTAACCTTACTATAACACTGCGGTCTATATTTGCCAAATCAAATCCTTGTAAAGCATAGTTGCAGGCAAATGTCTGTGTAAGCTGCGTATATGGTGATATATTCGCCGCATTTTGCGGTCAAAAGTTTTTTGTATGACAGTGCATAGGAATGATCTCCGTTCCAATTCTTTGGGCCAATACAAGTGCCGAGAGAATATATCCCCTCTTATATCAGGCCTCCGAGCGAGTAAGCGAGTATAATTTTGTTGTCACCATTGGGAGCACGGCCGCTTATACTGATGGTAGGAGCGTGATGCGCTATGTTCTGCCGCAGTCAGGCGATCGGATTGGCTGCCCTCTGCCTCGGGTTGGGGCTGCTGGCGGGCAGCATTTTACCATCCTGCCTGCCGATTTGGCTGATTTCACTGGCGCTGATCGCGGCAGGCCTGGTTTTATTTCAGCGTTGACGGGAGGGGAGCACATGATGAAGGTCGTTATCTGGAAAAGTCCAAAGTACCTGCGCGGTATCTTATGCAGGCTGTTTCACATTGCCTGAGAGAAGCAGAGGCTTTCGCCTCTGCTTTTTTCATATTTGCTGCCGGACAGACATATCGTGATACAGGAGCAGCAGTGAAACGAAGGAGGCAGCATCAAATGGAACTGAATCAAACAAGCATCTGCTACTATGACAAACGGCTGGGCCGCATCGCCGCCTGCACTGAAACCGCGGATACGATTGTACCGGATACATTTCCGGACGTCGGACGGGTGGTCGGCGCATTCGGTACGGCAGCCGTGAAAGACCAGACGCCGCAGAGCGGGCGGCTGCTCATCTCCGGCACAGTGCAGGCAGTGATTTTGTACGAGCCGGAAGGCGGCGGTTTGCGTCGGCTGAGCGTACCGGTCAGCTTTGCCCATATTGAAGAATGCGATGGGGTGGATGCTGAGACGGTCTGTTCGGTCGCCTGCCGGACCGCTTTGGTGGAGGCGGCTGCGGTCAACAGCCGTAAGCTGAGCGTAAAAGTACAGCTCTGCTTTTCCGTCGAATGCTATGGCAGGACGGAATGCGTCATCACGGAAGGTGTTGCGCTGCCGGGAATACAACTGCGCAGCACACAGCAGGATGTGCCGCTGATCGGGCAGGCCCGCATTTATCCGGTTACGGTATTGGATGACGTCAGCCTGCAGGATGCAGCCGGCCTGACTTTGTTGCACACCTCCTGCCAGATGCGGGTTACAGAATGCAGGGCAATCCGCGGAAAAGCCGTGCTTAAGGGGGAGGCCGCCTTGCAGTGCCTGGCGCTACAGGAGGATGATGCGGTGCGCGTCCTGACGAGCAGCACACCGTTTACGCAGATTCTTGAACTGCCGGACGCCGAGGAAGGGGATACTGCGGATGCGCTGGTTACCGTTCATGAAGCAGACTGCCGGCTGGAGGAGGACGGCCTGCTGTCCTATACCGTTTCCGCGTCCGCCCTTATCACGCTGCGGCGTACACACCAGCTGCAGCAGATCGACGATCTGTATCTGCCGGGCAGAGCATTGCAGCTGCAGGAAGAACAGGTCACGCTGCACACCATGCCGCCGCTGACGCCATTTGCAGCCGAAGCATCCGAAACCGTGCAGACAGCGCAGCATGTTTCGCATGTCGTTGCCGCCAGTGCATGCTGCTGTGGAGCTAAGCGCGATGCGGACGGCGCTTTGCAGATCACAGCGGCGGTGCAGGTCCTGTACTTATCAGATGACCAGCAGCTTTACGTCATGCAGCGTCTGCTGCCGCTGACCATGCCCTGTGCGGCACCGAGTGATCTGACACAGATCGAACTGTCTGCGCGCGCCTCGTCAGCAGGGGAAAGCGGCATGCTGCTGACGGTGTCAGCCGGTGGTATGGCAGCGCCCGAAGAACAACTTGGATTTCGCCATATCACGGAAGCTGAAGCAGGAGATACCGCACAGACGGCGGACGGCGTGACGCTCCGGCTGCGGTATATCGATCAGGAGCAGCTGCTGTGGGATATCGCAAAGTCCTGCGGCGCTACGGTGGAGGCGATCCGCCGTGCCAACGATCTTGCCGCAGATATCGCTGCGGTGAGCCATACGATGCTGCTGATCCCAATTCAGGCTTGAAAGGCGGGGAGAGAATGGAAAACCAGATCTATCATCAAATCAGCGCACGAACGGGCGGCGATATTTATATCGGAGTGGTCGGCCCAGTGCGCACGGGCAAGTCCACCCTGATCAAACGGTTTATGGAAACCATGGTGCTGCCCGGCATGGAGAATATGTATAAGCGGGAGCGGGCCCGCGACGAGTTGCCCCAGTCGGGCACGGGACGGACGATCATGACCGCAGAGCCCAAGTTCGTGCCCGAAGAGGCGGCAGAGATCACCCTGCCCGATGGTGGCACCTGCCGGGTGCGGCTGGTGGACTGTGTGGGTTATCTGGTGGACGGCGCGCTCGGCAGCATGGAGGACGACGCGCCGCGCATGGTGTCCACCCCGTGGCAGGAAGAGCCGATGACGCTGGCTGAGGCTGCCGAGACTGGCACACACAAGGTGAT
This sequence comes from uncultured Agathobaculum sp., assembly GCF_944384765.1. Taxonomy (GTDB): domain Bacteria; phylum Bacillota; class Clostridia; order Oscillospirales; family Butyricicoccaceae; genus Agathobaculum. Next base: position 5,321 of record NZ_CALWUM010000003.1, read on the forward strand.
TGGCGAACATTCGACAATCGGTCTGGTCGTTACGACCGACGGCACCTTTACCGATATTCCCAGAGAAAACTATGTGCCGGCAGAAAAACGCGTGATTGAGGAACTGAGCGCCCTGGGAAAGCCGTTTGTCGTACTGGTCAATTCAGCTGACCCGAATGGGGAAGCGGCGCAGGCCGTGTGCGAAGAACTGCGCACGCAGTATGGTGTTGAGCCTGTCGCGGTCAACTGCCTGACACTGGACGAGGATGGGATCGCAGATATTTTGCAGCGTGTGCTGTATGAATTTCCTGTTTGCGAGATCGGCTTTGTCCTGCCGCGCTACATTGGCTCACTGCCTGCACAGCACCCGGTGCAGGTGAGCATTTATCAATGCATCCGCAGCGCAGCGGCGGCAGGACAGAAAATGCGCGACCTGCGCGCCATGTGCAGCAAACTTGCAGAAAATGAGTACATCAGCCGCGCTGCGGTCGAGCATCTGGCACTTGGGAGCGGCGAGGCACGGCTGCGTATCGAAATTCCGGAGTCTGTGTTTTATGGCATTGTCGGAGAGCAGACCGGCATTCAGATCAGGGACGCCGCCGACCTGATCGCCATGCTGGACGATTTTGCCGGTATCAAGCGGCAGTATGAGCGCCTGCGCGGCGCACTCGATCAGGTCTATCAAACCGGATACGGCATCGTCATGCCATCTGTCGAAGAACTAACCCTCGAGGAACCGGAAATCGTGCGGCAGGGCGGGCGGTACGGCATCCGTCTGCGCGCCTCCGCGCCATCCATCCACCTGATGCGCGCCAACATCAAGGCGGAGGTCAGCCCGATCGTGGGCACGGAGAAGCAGTCCGAGGAGCTGATCCACTACCTGCTTAGCGAGTTTGAGGAGCAGCCGGAAAAGATCTGGGATACGAATATTTTCGGCAAATCACTCAATGAGCTTGTGCGTGAGGAGCTGTCACACAAACTCAGCCGTATGCCGGATGATGCAAGAGGGAAAATCAGGGAGACACTGGAAAAAATCATCAATGAAAGCGCCGGCGGATTGATCTGTATCATATTATAAATAATGCTTTTGCAAAAAGGACATCTGTTTGAAAAAAAGATGTCCTTTTTGCATGATATTCCATGTATATGGGAGGTAAGCAGGCTTGCAAAACACAATATGCTGTGCTAAAATACATTAGAATAAGCATTTTTTGCAGGAGGGGTTCGGGTGGACAAGCATGTGTTTGTCATCAACGGCAGCGGCGGCGTAGGAAAAGATACCCTGTGCGAGGCTGCAGGCCGGTTTTGGCGGGTGCAGAATATATCCTCGATCACGCCGGTTTGCGAGGTGGCGCGCGCTGCGGGCTGGGACGGTGTGAAGACGCCTGCGTCCCGGCGCTTTCTGTCACAACTCAAGGAGTTATGTACGGAATTCAACGATCTGCCGCTGCACTATTGCATGGAGCAGTATGAGGCGTTTTTGCACAACGATAACCAGATCCTGTTCGTTCATATCCGGGAGCCGGAGCAGATCGAGCGGTTCCGGCAGGCGGCTGGTGCATGCTGTAAGGCAATCCTTGTGCGCCGTCCTGCGTTGGAACAGGCAAGAGGACCGCTTGGCAACCGTTCGGATGATAATGTGGCAGACTATTCCTATGACGGCGTTTTCATCAATGATGGGCCGCTGGAGGAACTGCCGGGCAAAGTGCAGCAGTTTTTGCAAAACATGATGGAATGATCGCCGGATGTTTTCCTTCGGCGCAGATAAACTGATTTGGGGACAGAGAAAAGAAAGGATTCGCACCCATGAGTGAACAAACCAAGCAGCAGAACACGACATCTCCGGCGCCGAAAGGCGGCGCACACGTAGCAAAAGCAGGGAGCAATGTTTCGATACATGCGGCAAATGCAGCAGCTGGGGCGGAAAATGGAACCGGCACGCCGGCAGCGGGAAAAACGCCGCCCAAGCGCAATAAATATGCAGATAAGATGAACAAGAAAAACAAGAGGCTGAGCAAGCGTGTTCGCATTGCGATCGGTGTTGCGGTTCTGGTGCTGCTGGTCGCGGCCGGCGTTTTTCTGGTTTTGATGACACGCGGCGGCAACGATGACACAGCCAATGACACGGCGGTTGCTTCCTATGGCTCGATCGAGACCTATGTCGAAGGCAGCGGCGTCACAGCGGCCAAGGTGCGTGAAGAGCTCGGCCTGGATCTCAAGGGCACTGTTACCTCGGTGCTGGTTGAAGTAGGCGACGAGGTTATGGCGGGCGACGACCTGATCGAGATCGACCCCACGGAAACGCGCGCGGAACTTGAAACCGCACAGGAAGAACTGAGCCAGGCGCAGAGCGCGGTTTCTGCGGCACAGACCGAACTGAGCCAGGCGCAAACCGTGCTGAGCAATGCCCAGAGCAAGCTCAGCCGACAGAATGTCACAGCGCCCTTCTCGGGTAAACTCATTCCCACGGATGAAGGGACGACCTACCGCGTCGGCCAGCAGGTGAGCGAGGGCGAAGTAATCGGCTATATGATCGACGACAGCAAGATGGAATTTACCCTGCCGTTCAGTTCAGCATATGTTGATTCGATTAAGAGCGGTCAGTCTGCTACCGTGTCCATCCCCACTGCCATGAGCGAGGTCTCGGGCACGGTCTCTTCGGTCGACACCACATTGCGCGCCACAGAAGAGGGCGTGCAGGTATTCCGCGTAGTTATCTCTGTCAATAATGCGTCCGGCACGCTGACCAAGGGTATGACAGCAACCGCTACGGTTTCGGCGGGCAGCGCAGGCACGGTCTATCCCGCGGATTCCGGCACACTGCGTTATAGCCGGGAAGAGGCGGTCTCTGCGCCGATCGGCGGCGAGATCACTTCGCTCGGCGGCATGGACTATACCAGTTACAGCAGCGGTGCCACGATCATGCGCTTGTCCAGTTCGTCTGCGCAGGATGAGGTGGATAGCGCCCAGGCAGGCGTTACTGCGGCGCGTAACAGCGTTGCAGCAGCCCAGCGCGAGGTATCGAACAAACAGAGTCGCGTATCCGAGCTGAAAAACTTGATCAGTGATTCCACGATCAAATCCCCGATTGACGGTGTGGTTGTCAGCTTGAATGCCGTCGCAGATCAGGCGTTCACCGGCACGGAGCCGCTGGTGGTCGTGGCTGATCTGAGTAACATTATTGTCAAGGCGGAGGTTATGTCGACCGATGTCGGCTCGGTGGAGGCCGGCCAGTATGCGACCATGAGCATGTATTCCAATGACGGCTCCGTGCTTACACTGACCGGTGTCGTCAATTCGGTTGCGCTCGAGCCGACGCAGGATACCAGCGGCATGCAAGGCAGCATGCCCACCTTCACAGCCGAGATTGCGATTGACCCGATCGAAGGCCAGTCGATTTACAGCGGCATGATGGTCGATTATCAGATCACGACTGACTCCTCGATGGACTGCCTGATGGTACCGTCGCGTGCAATCGTCAACACCGAGGACGGTACGGCGGTATTTGCTAAGCCGCTCGTGGACGAGGAAGGCGAAGAAATCCCGTTTGACGAAACGCTTGAGATCCCCGAGGGAACCGAAGGCGTGCCGGAAGGTTACTATCTGGTTCCGGTCGAGACCGGCATTTCGGACGGCACCAATACCGAAATCTACTGGGGTATTGATGAAGGAACAACTGTGTATCTGGCCGGCCCGCAGGATATTTACGCGGATATGTATGCAAGCGAAGAAGATGCAGTCATGTACTGAGGTGGGCGCTATGTTTGGCAAGAAAAAAGCGCCGCAGGCGGCTGAAGAAGTACAGATTGGCAATCCGGACTTTTTAATCGAAGTGCAGCAGATCAGCAAGATCTATCATGAGGGGCAGGAAAATGAGGTCCGTGCGCTGGACGACGTCTCCCTGACCATGAAAAACGGAGAATTCCTCTGTATTCTCGGACAGTCGGGTTCGGGAAAATCCACACTGATGAACATTCTCGGCTGTCTGGATATTCCAACGTACGGCACCTATTTTCTGAACGGACAGGCAGTCAGCGACATGAAGCCATCCGTGCTCTCCGGCATCCGCAACCGCGAAATTGGATTTGTCTTTCAGGGGTTTAATTTGATCCCGGCTCTGACCGCGCTGGAAAATGTCGAGTTGCCGCTGATCTACCGCGGCATTGGGCGGGAGGAGCGCCGTCAAATGGCGACTGAGGCGCTTGTGTCAGTCGGATTGGAAAACCGCATGACCCATCGGCCGGGCGAGATGTCGGGCGGACAGCAGCAGCGTGTTGCGATTGCACGCGCGGTAGCGGCGCATCCACCGATCATTATGGCGGACGAGCCGACCGGTAATCTGGATTCGGCAGCCGGCCGGGAGATCATGGAACAATTAAAGGCGCTCAACGAACAGGGCACCTCGGTTATCCTGATCACGCATGATATACATTTGGCACAGATGGCCGAGCGCATTGTCACCCTGCAGGATGGCCGCATTATTTCGGATCGTCCGGCAAGTGAGGAGGGCAGTGTATGAACTTGATGCAGACCGTGCGCATGGCGTTCAAGTCGATCATGAACAACAAACTGCGCTCTATTTTGACCATGCTGGGCATTATCATCGGTGTGGCATCGGTGATTGCCATCGTTGCATTCATCCAGGGTGCGAGCACATTGCAGCGCCTGCAATACGAGGCGCTTGGTGTTAACCGCATCGACACAGGAGGCTGGGGCGCCAGAAACCAGGACTGGGATGAGTTTGAAGAATATCTGGATACCGAACTCGCCGACAAGGTTGAAGCGTGGTCGCCGCAGTTCCAATACATCGACTGGCAGAATGAAGGTGTGCAGTATCGCGGACAAAAGCTGACCAATGATACCAGCTACACCTATATGTATTTCGGCAATCAAAATTACGGCAAGGTGACAAATCATGTCATCTCGGTAGGCCGTGATCTGACTGAAGCAGACTGCACCAGTCGCGCGCGTGTATGCGTAATCGGTGAAACCATTCGTAAATACTTTTTTGGTGCAATGAGTCCGCTGGGGCAAAAGCTGCGTATTGGCGGCAGGAGCTTTGAAATCATCGGCGTATACGAAGGGAAATACGGCGGCAAGATCAACACGGAGGATCAGCTGATTGTTATGCCGTATACGCTGCAAGGTGTTATGATGAGCGCAGTGGGTTCCTCGGACCGGCAATATGTGATCCAGGCGGCGGATACGGATGATCTGGAGGAGTTGACCGAGACGCTGCTGCCTGAATTCATGCAGAGCCGCTGCGAGGAAAGCGGCGGATACTTTTACGCCAATTCCAACAGCTTGATGCAGGCACAGACCGCATCAGGCGCCAATATGATGGCGCTGCTGCTCGGCGGCATTGCCGGCATATCGCTTCTGGTCGGCGGTATCGGCATTATGAACATCATGCTGATGTCGGTGACCGAACGAACCAGGGAAATCGGCATTCGCATGGCGATCGGCGCGCGCAAGCGCGATATTATCAGTCAGTTTCTCATTGAATCCGCCGTGGTATCATGTTTTGGCGGTGTAATTGGCATTGTGCTGGGCTGTTTTCTCTCGGCGATCCTGGGCAACCTGCTGTTAAGCCAAATTGAAGCAAGCTACCTGCCGACGATTGAACAGTTTACCGTGCTGCCGTCATTCGGCCTGATTATCGGTGCATTCCTGTTTTCTGCGCTGCTCGGCATTATTTTCGGACTGTATCCGGCAAACAAGGCATCCAACCTGCAGCCGGTGGACGCGCTGCGTACCCAGTAAGGAAGGGAAGAGATTATGAAAAAACGATTCGTCAGTATATGTCTGGCGCTGCTTTTCACATTTGCACCGGCGTCTGCTGCCTTTTCGGATATTTCGAACAGCAGCCTGTCGCAGACCGCTGCAGTTCTGGACGCGCTCGGCATCATGCAGGGCGTGGGAAGCAACAAATTTAATCCGGACGGTTTGCTGACCCGCGCGCAGTTCTGCAAAATTGCAGTGACTGCAATGGGGGTGTCCGATGTAAGTGCGTATGCCAATTATACCATCTTCCCGGATGTCAAGCATTCACATTGGGCTGCAGCTTATATTAACGCTGCTGTGCGCCATCCCGATCTGAAAGATCGGGCAATCATCCGCGGCTATGTGGACGGCACCTTTGGACCGGATAAGACAGTCAACTTTGGCGAAGTGTGCACTATGCTACTGCGTATGCTGGGATATTCCGAAGAGGATATCGGACCGTTCTGGCCAGCGGATTATATTGCCAAGGCGCAGTCTCTTGGTCTGACCGAGGGGGTTTCTGTCAGCAGTGCTTCAGCTTCGGTCAAACGTTCGGATGCTGCGGTCATGCTGATTAACACGTTGACTGCACCGCTTAAAGATAATGCGGGTGTCACACTGCTGGACAGTCTGGTTTCGGGCACAACAGATGGTTGTATTCTGCTTGCTACCAGCCAGACGGTGAATACCCTTGCGGCAAATGAAGCGCTTTTCTATGATGGTGCTTCTGCGAGCATCAGCTCCCGCAGAACCGCGGGTACACTGGACAGCAGTTTGATTGGTGTTTACGGCACGCTGATCATGGATGACGGTGCAGTAATCGGTATGTTGCCCAGCGGCAACGTGACTGAGTCCTATGTTGTGACCAGAGCTGACTCGACGGGTATCCAGACCAGCACGCAGGCGCTTCGCCCGACTGCGGGCACCCGTGTCTTTGTCGACCGAAGTGGTTATGAGGTGGGTACATTTGGCGAACTCTGGTCAAGCATCCATCCGGGCGATCCGCTGACTGTTTATTACGATGCCTATGGGGCTATCGAGCTGATTGCTGTGGTTTCCGGCGAAGCGCCGGGTACGGATTTTTCCTTTGTATACGGCGTAGGGGATACAACCGAAATCCCTGCTGGATATCGGATTGTCAAAAGCGGTACGGATATCTCCGTGGATGAACTGAAGAAATACGATGTCATCACGCTTGACACCGAGACAGGTCGGGCGCTGGTTTCCGATGCGCGGATCAGCGGGCAGTATACGGCGGCGTCGCCTTCTGCTTCCAGTCCGGGCAGCATCACCGTATGCGGACAGACCTATGCGATTTCGCACTATGCGGCAGTCAGCTTTGCAGACCTCAGTCTGGGCGATTATATTACGCTTCTGTTCAATGCGGACGGTGAAGTTGTGGCGGCCTATCCCAAAACCTCGATCAGTGCGGATATGAAAGGCGTTGTGACCGATGTGCAGGGCAAAACCGTGACCGTTTTGCTGGACAACGGCCTGACGCTGACCAACCTTCAGGTTGACGCAAGCGATCTGAGCGGACTTCTCAACCTTGAAGTTACCGTGGGACAGTCGGCAAACGGAGCGATTTTCCTCACGCGAGTAGATCGGGCTGCTTGAGCGATGTGAACAGGCATACAAAAGAACAATGGACAATAGGCTCCCCTAATGCAGGAAAATGAAACTGCATTAGGGGGCTTACTATGCCCAGAGGTTTGGAAAGCTGGTGCTGAAGAAGCGAGGTATCCACCGCAATCCCAAGCCTATCCTGCGTATCATGGAGAAATACGACTCCGGCAGAGAGGAAAACAGATCAATCATGCGGCGTTGCCCTTTTTAGACATCAAAACTACGTCTCATGGTATGTGTCCGGCAATGATTTGGCAGAATACTGTAACTTGGTTTTACCTTGCTTTTTACTGTACATTTTCAGCGCTCCATGATATACTGATGCCAAAGGAGGGGATAGCACATATGCTGTTTGGAATTGATACCTTGTATATCTGGGTAGCAGTGATCATCCTCTGCGTTGTGGTCGAGGTGTTTACGCTCGATCTGTCGGCCATCTGGTTTGCGGTGGGGGGCGTTGCGGCGCTGGTCGCGGCGAGTATGTCTCTGGAGGTAACGGCACAGTTGATCATTTTTGTGCTGTTTTCCGCGGCGCTGCTTGTGCTGGTCCGGCCGTTCTGCCGCCGGTTTCTTAAAACACGCAACGAGCCGACCAATGCCGATCGCATCATCGGTCAATCGGCTGTGGTGATCGAACCGATCGATAACATCCAAGGCACGGGAGAGATCAAGCTGCTCGGTGCGGTGTGGAGTGCGCGCAGCACAGATGGCTCTGCCATCCCCTGTGGTGCAACAGTCAGAGTTGTTGAGATTCGTGGCGTCAAAGCCATGGTAGAAAAGGTTGGATAAGTTTTTTCGGAGTAAAGGAGTTAATTATGCCGTTTCTGGTTCCGATTATTTGGATTATTCTGGCGATTTTGCTGATTGCTTTTCTGGCGAGCAACATTGTGATCGTGCCGCAGGCCAAGGCGTATATTGTCGAGCGACTGGGCACTTATAAATGCACCTGGAGCACTGGCCTGCATATCAAGGTGCCGCTGTTTGAGCGCATTGCGCGCCGCGTCACTCTCAAGGAGCAGGTGGTAGATTTTCCGCCGCAGCCGGTTATTACCAAAGATAATGTCACCATGCAGATCGATACGGTCGTCTATTTTCAGATTACCGATCCCAAGCTGTTCACCTATGGCATTGAAAGCCCGATGGCGGCGATCGAAAACCTGACCGCAACCACCCTGCGCAACATCATCGGCGATCTGGAACTCGACCAGACCCTGACCAGCCGCGACATTATTAACACCAAAATGCGTTCTATTCTTGATGAGGCGACCGATGCCTGGGGCATCAAGGTCAACCGCGTGGAACTGAAAAACATCATTCCGCCGGCAGCCATTCAGGAATCCATGGAAAAACAGATGAAGGCAGAGCGCGAGCGCCGCGAATCCATTCTGGTTGCGGAAGGCAAAAAGCAGTCTGCCATTCTTGTGGCGGAAGGTGAAAAGGAAGCGACCGTTCTTGCAGCGGAAGCGAATCGTCTGGCCAAGATCAAGGAAGCCGAAGGCGAAGCGGAAGCCCTGCTGACCGTGCAGAAGGCGCTGGCCGACTCGATCGCCATGCTCAATGAATCGGCTCCGACCGAGCAGGTCATCAAGCTCAAGTCGCTTGAGGCCTTCAGTCAGGCCGCGGATGGCAAGGCGACCAAGATTATTATTCCGAGCGAAATCCAGAGTCTGGCTGGCTTGGCAACCTCGTTCAAGGAAGTTATGACCGATCCGAAAACCGAAAAATAATCCTGCACAGCCTGCCGCATACCATCCGGCAGGCTGTTTTCTCGTCTTTTCTTGACAGTTTACCGATTCGATGCTACTATAATTGAATAGGTGCTCATCTGTTTCAGGAGGGATTGGATTGTCTGTCAAACAAAATAATACCGAACTCGATTGCTGCGAGGAGCATGTGGTACATGTCGACGCAGTCGAGATGGCACGCAGTGCAATGCCCGGCGATGAGATTACTTCTGCCGCCTCGGATTTTTTCAAGGCGTTTTCCGATAAGACGCGGCTGCGCATCCTGACTGCGCTGGTCACTCGAGAGCTTTGTGTCTGCGATATTGCGGCGCTGCTCGGCATGAGCCAGTCGGCCATTTCGCATCAGTTGCGATTTCTCAAGCAAGCACGTCTGGTTAAAAGCAGAAAAAGCGGTAAAACCGTGTATTATGCATTGTGCGATGACCATATTCAGATCATTTTGGCGCAGGGAATCGCACATGTGCAGGAGGGATAAAACGAAATGAGCGATACGAATAACCGGGTTCCCGGGCAGGCGGGGGAGGAGCAGCCCAAGGAACCGCAAACTTCTGCGGCGCAGTCTGCGGAGGAGATTCTGGCGCAGATCAATATTGATGATATCGGTTTTCCGTCCGACCTAGTCAGCGATCTGGTGACCGATCTGGGTGGGGCACCGGCGGCTTCACCTGTTGCGGCACCCTCGCCTATCGCGGAGCCGGCTGTCACCGCAGCGGCAGAACCCGAGACGACAACTGCGCATCCGGCAGGGCTGGAAGCTCAGCCTGCGGAAGCAGCGGTTGCTGCGCCGGAGACAGCAGAAGCCGCGCCGGTTGCAGCGCCGCCCGTTTCTGCTGAAGCATCGGACGCGGTGCATGAACCGCCACAGGAACCGCTTGTGGAACCGGAACAACCGTCAGAGGATACGGCGGCAGCGGTTCAGCAGGATGCAGCGTCCGAACCGGTAGCGGACAACTCTGTCGCGCCGGAGGTGCAGGCGGAACCCGAACCGGCAGAAGCAGTACCAGCGGAAGAACAGTCCGCAGCGGCATCTGCTCCAGAAACCGTGGCAGAGCCGGAAAATGAACAGCCGGCACCGGCAGAGGAAACAGAACAGACCGAAGCCGCGCCCACCGAAGACGAAGAAGAACTGCCGCCGGTTAATGAAAGTGCGCTGACCGTCCCGCAGAAAAGCGATGATCCCACCGCTGGGATGACGCTGGTACAACGTGCGCAGTATCACGCACGGATGCGGCGGCGTGAGCAGACGCGCCTGCGTCGTGAAAATGCGCGTCGTGAGGCAGCTGGGATGGAGGTTGCCTATCAGCCCATGTCCGTGCTGGATATCCGGTTTACCCTGATCCGCCTGGCTGTGGCGGTTGTTTTCCTGCTGCTTGGGCTTGTGCTCAGCAGCACGCCGGTTTCCTTCCCGCTCTATCTGGTCGCTTATTTGATTACCATGCTGCCGGTGTTTGGCAAAGTGGCGCAAAACTGTGCGCATGGCAAATATTTTGATGAATATCTGCTCATCCTGGTCGCTTCTCTCGGTGCATTTGTGCTGCGCAATTACGCGGAGGCAAGCGTTGTGCTGATTTTGCATGGCGTAGGCAAAATTGTCAGCGACCTGGTGCTCAATTCCACGCATAGATCAGTTTCCCAACAGACCGCGGAGATGCCCGAAAAAGCCTCTGTCGTCAATATGAAGGGGGAGGAACGCCTGGTTGCTCCTGCCGAGGTTCGTATCGGCGAATTTGTGCTGGTTCGGTCGGGCGAGCGCGTGCCGGTGGATGGCATTGTGCTGCGCGGTGACGGCACGGTGGACGATGCTGTGCTGACCGGCGATACCGAACCGCTTCAGGTTGAGAAAAATATCCGTGTGCTGGCAGGCAGTGTGTTTAACGGCTCACTCATGCTGCTGCGCGCAACCGCAAAGTTTGAGGATTGTGCGCTCAACCAGATAGCGCGTGTGCAGGAAGAGGGGAGAGAGCGCGAGGCCTCGCTCGAAAAGAGCGCGGTGCACGGCGTTTCCCGCGTCATCCCGATCGTGATTGTTCTGGCAGTCCTGCTTGCGATTATTCCGCCGTTGTTCAACTCGAGCACGTCAATCGCCAACTGGATCTATCGTGCGTTGATTATTCTGGTGGTCTGCTGCCCGACCGCGATGGCCATTTCCGTACCGCTCTGCTTTGCCTGCGGCACCGGACGTCTGTCCCGCAAGGGAATCCATGTCAAGGGCAGTGAAGCGGTCGAAAAGATGGCCGAGCTGCGTATGGCGGTTTTTGACAAGACCGGCACGCTGACCGAAGGCATGCCGCACGTCAAGGAGATTTACGAGACAAAAGATTTTAATAAGGAAAGTATTTTGGCTCTTGCGGCAGCGGCCGAGCAGCTATCCGGACATCCGGTTGCACGTGCTGTGGTTGCCGCGTATCAGGGCAAGCCACAGAAGATCAGTGAGTTCGAGGAATTTCCGGGGCGTGGTGTGCGTGCCCGCATTGGCAACCGTAATCTTCTGGCCGGTAACCGGCGTCTGATGGTCTCCCGCGGGGTTAAGGGTGTGCCGGATATCCGGGGCACGGTTGTCTATGTCGCGTATGAAGGCGATTATGCCGGTGCGATCGTACTGGAGGACAACATTCGCTCAGAGGCCGCTGAGGCGATTAAGGGCCTGAAAAGTCAGGGCGTGCTGCGTACGGTCATCCTGACCGGCGATACGGAGTCGCCGGCCCAGCAGACGGCAAACGCCATCGGTATCGATACCGTGCATTTTGGCCTGCAGCCTGATGAAAAAGCTTCCAAGATGGAGTTCCTGATGAGAACCATTCCGACCGATGGAACTGCAGCCTATATTGGCGACGGCATCAATGATATTGAGGAACTTAAGCTGGCAGATGTCGGTATTGCAATGGGGACATCCGGCACACGGCAGACCGCGGAAGCTGCCAATGTGCTGATTATGACCAACAATTTAACCCGGCTCAATGATGCGGTACGTATTTCGCGCCGGACACACAGCATCGCCATGCAGAACATGATTTTTGTCCTGCTGATCAAGCTGCTTCTGGTCCTGCTGACGGTATTCGGCGTGACCTATATGTGGCAGGCAGTCGCGGCAGACGTGCTGGTGACTGTGTTGGCCGTGCTCAATGCGGCGCGTATTCTGGGTACGAAGTAATGGGAAAAGACCATACCGACCGTTTCGGTATGGTCTTTTTGTTCGAAGTGTGGTATACTGATTCTGTATCTTGTTTTGGAGGAAAACGACTTGCATAAAAAAATGGAAGCCATTTTGTCCCGTGTGCAAAAGCCGGCGCGCTATGTCGGCGGCGAATGGGGCTCGGTGATGAAAAACAAAGAGGAGGTCGATCTCCGGTTCGCGTTTTGCTTTCCGGACACCTACGAGGTCGCCATGTCACATTTGGGCTCGCGCATCCTGTACGGTCTGCTGAACGACCAGAAGGGCATCTGGTGCGAGCGCGTGTGCGCGCCGTGGATCGATATGGAGGACGAGATGCGAGAGGCCGGCATCCCGCTCTACGGTCTGGAGAGCGGCGACCCGCTTTATGATTTTGATATCATTGCCTTCACGCTGCAGTATGAGCTGTCCTTTTCCAATATTCTCAATATGCTCGATCTGGGCGGTGTGCCTGTGCTGGCAAAGGACCGCACGGAACTGAAGCATATCGTTGCCTGCGGCGGCCCGTGCGCTTACAACCCTGAGCCGCTCTGCGATTTCGTTGACCTGTTCATGATCGGCGACGGCGAGGAGATCATGCTCGAGTTCACTGACCTATACCGCAAGGCAAAGCGCGAAGGCTGGAGCAAGCAGGAATTTCTCATCGCGGCTGCACAGATCGAAGGTATGTATGTCCCTTCGCTCTACGAGGTGCGCTATCACGAAGACGGCACGATCGATTGCGTGACACCTTCCCACGGCGCGCCCGCGGTAGTGAATAAACGCATTGTCAAGGATCTGGACACCATGTATTATCCGGAATCCTTTGTCGTGCCCTCGACCGATATTGTATTCGACCGCGCGATGGTCGAGCTGTTCCGTGGCTGCCCGCGCGGATGCCGCTTTTGCCAGGCGGGGCACACGTACCGCCCGCTGCGCACCAAGTCCAAGGAGGTGCTGCTGCGGCAGGCGGAGGCCGTGCTCAAAAACTCGGGCTACGAGGAGATTTCGCTTTCCTCGCTGTCCACAAGCGACTACGGCGATTTGTCCGGCCTGACCGAGTGCCTGCTCGACTACTGCGAGCCGCGGCACATCAGTTTGTCGCTGCCTTCTCTGCGTGCGGACAGCTTCAGCGCTGAGCTGATGGAGCGCGTGCAGAAAACGCGCAAGAGTGGCCTGACCTTTGCCTGTGAAGCGGGCACCCAGCGCCTGCGCGATGTGATCAACAAAAATATCCGCGAGGAAGACGTGCTCCACGCGTGCGAGATCGCATTTCAGGGCGGCTGGAATAACGTCAAGCTGTATTTCATGATCGGCCTGCCGACTGAGACTACAGAGGATCTGGACGGTATTGCTGAGGTCTGCAAAAAGGTCGCCTACTGCTGGCGCATGAACACCAATAACCGCGCGCGTGGCGTGCGCATCACAGCGTCGGCTTCGTGCTTCGTGCCCAAGCCGCAGACCCCATTCCAGTGGGACGCGCAGGACACACTCGATCAGCTGCGTGAAAAGCAGGCTTATATGAAAACCATCATGAAAACCAGGAATGTCACCTACAACTGGCACGACGCCGAAACCTCGGTGCTCGAGGGCGTGATTGCCCGCGGCGACCGCCGGCAGGGCAGAGCGATCTACCTTGCCTGGCAGCGCGGCTGCAAGATGGACGGTTGGGATCAGTGCTTTGACTACGACAAATGGATGCAGGCCTTTGCTGACTGCGGCCTTGATCCGGCGTTTTACGCCTCCCGCCAGCGTCCGCTGAATGAGGTATTCCCGTGGGACCACATCGGCTGCGGCACGCGCAAGGAGCATCTGAAACACGAGTGGGAGCTGTCCCGCCAAGCGGCCGTTACGCCTGACTGCATGCAGAAATGCGCGGGCTGCGGCGCAAATGCCCTGCTGAAGGGAGGCAAATGCCGTGTTTAAGGCCAGAATGAAATTTGCCAAGGAGGGACGGGCGAAATATATTTCCCACCTTGACCTGATGCACACCATGCAGCGCGCGATGGCCAGATGCCAGATGCCGCTCTGGTTTACCGAGGGCTTTAACCAGCACGCCTATGTATCCGTGGCCCTGCCGCTCTCGACCGGCTATTCGGGCGAGTGCGAGTTTCTGGATTTTAACATCACCTCCGAGTCTGTGCCGGTCAACGCGGTCGAGGCGCTCAACGACGTATTCCCCGAGGGACTGCGCGCGATCGAGATATATCCGCTCTCGGACGGCGGCATGAAGGTCGGCGCGATCGCCTGGTCGCAGTACCGCATCACCTGGGGCTTTGAAGGCCCGGTCCCTGCCGGCTTTATACAGGATGTGCGCGCACTGTTTGACCGTCCGGTGGTGGAGATCCTCAAAAAGAGCAAGCGCGGCGAAAAGACGGTCAATATGCGCGATCTGATGCGTGACCTGACCATCACCGAAGACGGAGAGGATGTTGTTGCCATTGTCACCACTGCCGCTGGCAACGATAACATGAGCCCAGAATACCTGACCCGGGCGATCCGGCAGTATTTGCCGCAGCACGAGATCCCGTTCACCGCATACCACCGCATGAACGTGTTCACGTCAGACGGCACCCCATTCCGATAAGAGGAGGCACTACTTTGCCCACCCCAGTTACTGTTTCTGAACAACAACTGCAAACTCAGTTTACCTATATCGACGCGGTCGCCTCGCTCGTGCGAGACAAGCGCCCGCGTGCCTACACCCATACGTTTGGCTGTCAGCAGAACGAAGCGGATACCGAGCGGATTCGCGGTATGCTGCACGAGATGGGCTATGAGATGACTGACGATGTAAACGAAGCGGATTTCATCCTGTTCAACACCTGCGCGGTGCGTGAACACGCGGAGGACCGCGCGTTTGGCAACATCGGTGCGCTCAGCCATTTGAAAAAGCAACGGCCTGAGGTCATTATTGCCCTGTGCGGCTGCATGGCGCAGCAGGAGAAAAACGTCGAGAAGATCAAAAAAAGCTATCCGCAGGTCAGCCTGCTGTTCGGCACACATGCGCTGTGGCGGTTCCCGTCGCTGTTGTATCGCGTGCTGACTGGTGAAAAGCGCGTGTTTGACATTGGCGGCGCGGATGACATCGCCGAAGGACTTCCTGTGCTGCGCAAGGGTGGTGCAAAGGCGTGGCTGTCTATCATGTACGGCTGCAACAACTTCTGCACCTATTGCATCGTGCCCTATGTGCGCGGCCGTGAGCGCAGCCGCCGTCCGGAGGAGATCGAGAAGGAACTGCGCGAGCTGGTCGCAGCAGGATATAAAGAGATTACGCTGCTCGGCCAGAATGTCAACTCCTATGGCAAGGATCTCGGGCTGGACATCGACTTTGCTGACTTGCTGCGGCGGCTGAACGCAGTGCCGGGCGATTTCTGGCTGCGATTTATGACCAGCCACCCCAAGGATGCAAGTCCCCGGCTGTTCGACGCGATGGCAGAATGCGAAAAAGTGGCAAAACAGCTGCATCTGCCGTTTCAGTCGGGCAGTGATGAGATTCTGCGGCGCATGAACCGACGCTATACGGCGGCGGAATATAAGCAACTGATCGCCTATGCCCGCGAAAAGATGCCGGATATTACCCTGTCGAGCGATATTATTGTCGGTTTTCCAGGCGAGACGGAAGAGGACTTTGCGCAGACCCTGGCACTTGTGCGCGAGGTGCGCTTTGACCTGCTGTTCACTTTCCTGTACTCGCCTCGCAGTGGTACGCCCGCCGCTTCCTATGAGGACAACGCTACGCCCGCTGAAAAGCAGGCGCGGTTTGAGCGGCTGCTTCGGGCGCAGGACGAGATCGTTGCAGAACGGCAGGCGGCTTACCAGGGCAAACGCCTGCGCCTTTTGATTGACGGTACAGCCAAAGGACCAGATTATCCATTCACCGCGCGCACGGAAGGAAACCTTCTGGTATGCGTGCGCGGGGAAAACCTCCGCATCGGTGAATTTATCGAGGCAGAGATCGAAAAGACAACACTTCGCTGCCTTTTTGCGCGAAAAATGTAGAAAGAGGTACGGAAATGGCAGAACTCACGCCCATGATGAAACAGTATTTTGAAATCAAAAACCAAAATAAGGATTATATCCTGTTTTATCGTCTGGGCGACTTTTATGAGATGTTTTTTGACGACGCGAAGCTGGTCTCCCGTGAACTTGAACTGACGCTGACCGGCCGTGACTGTGGTTTGGAAGAGCGTGCGCCCATGTGCGGTGTGCCATATCACAGCGCGGAAAGCTATATCGCAAAGCTCGTGCGCAAGGGATACAAAATCGCCATCTGCGAGCAGATGGAAGACCCTAAGAAGGCCAAAGGACTGGTCAAGCGTGAGATTATCCGGCGTGTAACGCCGGGCACCGTGCTCGAGGCATCCATGCTGGACGAGAACCGCAACAATTTTTTGGGCTGTGTATATGCTGTGCAGGGCGGTATCGGCGTGTGTTTTGCGGATATCACAACCGGCGAGGTGTATGCCACTGGGGCGGATAACTGGCAGGATGTCGCCAGCGAGTTCGGTCGCTTTGCCCCGCGCGAAGTGCTGGTGGGCGGTATCGCGGCAACGGCAGAGCCTTTCCACGTCTTTCTCAAGGAGCGGCTGGAAGCGCTCATCGAGCCCATGTCTGAGGAGTATTTCGATGCCCAGCGCGCGGCTGGCCGCGTGATGCAGCATTTTGGGATCGAGGATTTTGACGCGGCTGGTTTGACCGATCTGCCGCAGACCGTGCAGTGTCTGGGCGGTTTGCTCGCTTATCTGGAAGAGACCCAGCAGGCCAGCCTTAAGGCGCTCACCCGCCTACAGGTTTATCATCAGGGACAGTATATGGAACTCGACCTGATCGCACGGCGTAACCTCGAGCTATCCGAGACCATGCGCACAGGTGAGAAAAAAGGTACGCTGCTCTGGGTGCTCGACCAGACCCATACTGCCATGGGGTCACGCCTGATCCGGCAGTGGCTGGAAAAGCCGCTCTACAATCCGCTGCACATTGCGCGTCGGCAGCAGGCGGTGAGTGCACTGTGCGATGATGTGATCGCACGTACGGCGCTGACCGATGCGCTCAAAAAAGTGTTTGATATGGAGCGATTGATCGGCCGCATCACATACGGTACTGCTAACTGCCGCGATCTACGCGCACTGGCTTCGACCATTGCCTGTCTGCCCGAGATTCGGGATCAGGCGGCGCTGTTTGGTCAGGCTATGCTGCGCGAGCTGACCGGGCAGATTGATCTGCTCGAAGATGTGCGCTCACTTGTGGAGGCGGCAATCGTGGATGATCCGCCTATCCTGCTGCGCGAAGGTGGGCTGATCCGCGCGGGCTATAACGAGGAAATCGACGCGCTGCGTGATCTCGCCTCAGGCGGCAAAGGGAAAATCGCAGCCATCGAGCAGCGCGAGCGTGAACGCACGGGGATCAGCAAGCTCAAGATTGGCTATAATCGTGTGTTCGGCTATTATATCGAGGTCAGCAAGTCTAATCTGGATGCTGTGCCGGAGGATTACATCCGCAAGCAGACACTTGCAAACGGCGAACGCTATATCACGGAGGAACTCAAACAGCTTGAAAGCACAGTGCTCGGCGCGCAGGAACGACTGACGACGCTGGAATATGATGTGTTCATCCAAGTGCGGGATGAGATTGCCGCTGAAGTGCACCGTGTGCAAAAGACTGCGCAGGCAGTTGCGGCGCTCGATGTGCTTTGTGCGCTTGCAGATGTCGCATGCGATAACAATTACACCTGTCCGGTCGTGGATTTTTCCGACCGGATCGAGATTCGGGACGGCCGGCATCCAGTTGTAGAGAAAATGCTCGCAGACAGCTTGTTCATCCCGAACGACACGGTGCTTGACCGAAAGGAAAATCGCGTGGCCATCATCACCGGCCCGAATATGGCCGGTAAATCCACCTACATGCGCCAGGTGGCATTGATTACAATCATGGCGCAGATGGGCTCGTTTGTGCCTGCATCGTCTGCCCATATCGGCGTAGTTGACCGCGTGTTTACGCGCGTGGGCGCGTCAGACGATCTGGCGAGCGGCCAGTCGACTTTTATGGTTGAAATGAGCGAGGTAGCGGACATCCTCAAACACGCCACACGCAACAGCCTGCTGATTCTCGATGAGATCGGCCGCGGCACCTCGACCTATGACGGCATGAGCATTGCCCGCGCGGTGATCGAGTATGTGGCGGACAAGCGTCGTATCGGTGCGCGCGCGCTGTTTGCAACCCACTATCACGAGTTGACTGTGCTTGAGGAACTGGTCGACGGTGTAAAAAACTACAACATCGCGGTCAAAAAACGCGGTGATGACATCACCTTCCTGCGCAAAATCGTGCGCGGCGGCGCAGATGACAGCTATGGTATTGAGGTTGCGAAGCTCGCCGGCGTGCCGAACGCGGTTATCAAGCGTGCCAAAGCAGTGCTCGCGGACCTCGAGGCAACCATGCCAAAGCCTGAAGTGCGCGCGGTCGAGGAAGAAGATGACGTGCCGCAAATGACCATGGACAGTCTTTCGGGCAATGCAGTGGCAGAACGGCTGCGTGCGCTGCAGGTGGACACCATGACGCCGATCGAGGCACTCAACGCGCTTTATGAACTGAAAAAGCTGGTATAAATCTTTTTTTCAGATTTTCTGAATAGAGAAAGGACCCCAAATGGCAATCATCCATGAACTTTCCCCGCATCTGGCAGATCTGATTGCGGCGGGCGAGGTGGTCGAGCGTCCGGCTTCGGTGGCCAAGGAGCTGGTCGAAAACGCCATCGACGCGGGTGCGACCCGTATAACCGTGGAAATAGAAAACGGAGGCATCACCTATCTGCGGATCGCGGATAACGGCTGCGGCATGTCTCCCGAAGATGCACCCGTTGCATTTCGCCGCCACGCGACCAGCAAGCTGCATACCGAGGCAGATCTGACTGCGATCGGCACGCTGGGTTTTCGCGGAGAGGCGCTCGCAGCAATCTCATCAGTCACACGCATCGACCTGTTTACGCGGCAGGCGGGCGCGATCGCGGGCGTTCACCTGCACCTCGAGGCCGGGGAAATTCAGGTGAACGAGGAAGCTGGGTGTCCGGAAGGCACGACCATCGTGGTGCGTGACCTGTTTTACAACACCCCAGCCCGCATGAAATTCCTCAAAAAAGACTTTACCGAAGCAGGATATGTGCTGGGCGTGGTGCAGCATGCTGCGCTTTCCCATCCGGAAATTGCGTTCACCCTGATTCGCGACGGTAAGCAGGTGTTCACGAGCGACGGCAAGGGTAAATTGCTTGCACCCGTGTTTGCGGTATTCGGCAAAGAGATGACGGCAAATATGATCGAGGTGCCGCGCACCGAGCGCAACGGCATGACAGTGTATGGCTATATCGTCAAGCCGCACGCCGGACGGCCCAACCGTTCCATGCAGCACTTCTTCGTCAACGGCCGCTATGTCAAAAGCCGTCTGATGCAGGCCGCGCTTGAGGAGGCTTACCGCAACGCGATCATCACGGGTAAATACCCGTCGGGCGCGGTGTTCCTCGAGCTGCCGCTTGCAGCGGTGGATGTCAACGTCCATCCGGCCAAGACCGAGGTCAAGTTTTCGCAGGAAAAGCCGGTATTTGAGGCTGTCTATGTTGCCTGCAAAAACGCGATCATGGCAAACGACAACATGCCGCGCATTGAACACAAGGAAAAGCCCGGGCGAGCGGAGAATCCGCTGCCGGCTGCTCCGGCCTATGAGCAGGAGCGCTTTGCAGTAGTGAAAGGCTATGCAAAACCTTTGTCTGCACCGGTGCCAAAGGAGCAGGATGACGTACCTGATCTTGAAGATTTCCTTGTTGCTGTGCCGCCACGCGCGCAAAAGCCGCGGCATTACGGCGGCTATGCTGCGGCGCCGCGTATCCTGCAGGAAGATGATACGCCGCATGCGGTATATTATGCGGCGGCGGATAGAAGACTGCAGACGGTACAAAGCGATACAGACGCAGGTTTTGCGCGCACGGATGAGTATCTACGGCCTGCGCCGGACGCATTAGAAAAGCATGTTTCCATATCACAACAGACATCAACGGACGGCAATAAGCCGCCACAGACCGTTCCAGCAGCGCATCTTGATCCGCTTGATACGGGTGCGCGTGTGATTGGTGAGTGTTTCCAAACTTATCTGATCGCAGAGGACAAGGACGGTCTGATCCTGATCGACAAACACGCTGCACACGAGCGCATTCTGTTTAACAAGCTGCGTGCGGAGACCGAAATCCCCCAGCAGGAGCTGCTCACGCCTGTGATTGTCGAATTGACAGGGGAGGAGGCCGCAGCAATTCAGTCCCAGTTGGAGGACATTCGGAAGGCAGGCTTTGTGATTGACCCCTTTGGCGAAAACAGCTACGCGGTGCGCAGTGTGCCCGCGTATCTGGATGGCGGCGACGTGCAAAGCGTGATCGGCGAGCTGGCGGAAAAGGCGATGAACAGCCGTGCCACCGTGCCCGACCGGCTGGATGATCTGATTCACACAGTTGCCTGCAAGGCGGCGATCAAGGCGGGCAAACCCACGAGTATGACCGAATTGCAGGATCTGTGTGATCGGGTGCTGCGTGATGAAAATGTGCGCTCGTGTCCGCACGGCCGACCGACGATGGTCCGACTGACCAAATATGAACTGGACAAGCTGTTCAAGCGTGTCAATCAATGAGGAGAATTTCATGGAAAACCGTCTGATCTGTATCTGCGGCCCGACTGCGAGCGGCAAAACCGCGCTGTCGGTCGCACTGGCAAAACAACTGCATACCGAGATCATTTCAGCGGATTCCATGCAGATTTACCGCGGTATGGACATCGGAACCGCCAAGCCGACCGAGGCCGAGCGCGCAGGCGTGCCGCATCATTTGCTTGATGTATGCGCGCCGGGCGAGACCTTCTCGGTTGCGCGGTATGTTGAACTGGCGGACGCTGCGGCGCAGGACATCCTGTCCCGCGGCATGGTGCCGGTCGTAGCAGGCGGCACCGGGCTGTATATGGACGCGCTGATTGAATGCAGTGTGTTTTCCGGGGATGAGACCGACCTGTCTGTGCGGGAAAAATACCAGCGCATGGCGGTCGAGCAGGGAAATGAGGCTGTGCATGCCTGCCTTGCCGTTGTCGATCCGGCGGCTGCGGAGCGGCTGCATCCCAATAACCTCAAGCGCGTGATCCGCGCGCTCGAAGTATATGAGCAGACCGGTATGACGCTGGACGAATTCAACCGTCTGCACAAGCGTCCGGCGCCCAAATATCAGGCGCTCAAGATCGGCGTATGTCCGGCCGAGCGGCAAATCCTTTATGATCGCATTGACCGCCGCGTGGATCAGATGCTGGAGGATGGCCTGCTTGACGAGACCCGCCGTCTGCTGGGCAGCGGTGCGCTGGCTGGTACCGCCGCACAGGCGATCGGCTATAAGGAGCTAATCGGCTATCTACGCGGCGAACAGCCGCTGGAGGAATGCGTGGCGCTGCTCAAGCAGCGCAGCAGAAATTATGCAAAACGCCAGCTGACCTGGCTGAAAAGGGATGACAACATCCATTGGATCTATTATAATAAAGGGGAAGAGCTTCCGTTCATCTTACAGGAAGCGACAAAATATCTGCAAAAACACGGTGTAGAATAAAATCCAGAATATGTAAAACAGGAGGATTTTATTATGCGCAACGAATTGAATTTGCAGGACAGAATGCTGGGGGCGCTTCGCCAGCAGGGACAGCCGGTCACGGTTTTTTTGACAAACGGGTTTCAGATGCGCGGCATGGTGCGCGGCTTTGACAGCTTTGTTCTGATTCTGGAGTGCGATGGCCGGCAGCAGATGGTTTACAAACATGCCATTTCCACCCTGGTTCCGCAGCACCGCGTTGATCTGTATGCACCGCGGGAGGAGCGTGCGGCAGAGTGATTACATACGAGGTTATATATGGAGCACGAAATCCAAAGCAAACACAAACTGATCAAACCAAGGAAGAAAACGACATCCAATAACCGTCTGATTATGGTAGTGGTCGCGGCGATTATCGTCATCTATCTGGTGGTCAAGGCGGTCAGTATGCTGTTTTCCTATGACACGGAACCGGCTGTTCATGTGGAGGTCAACGACAGTTTTACGGCCACCGGCTGGTTTTTCCGCAGTGAAAAACCCGTGGAGGGCAGCACAAACGGCTCGGTCAAGCATATTGTTTACAGCGGCGAACGCGTGCAGAAGGATTCAGCGCTGGCTGTGGTCTACTCGGACGAGCAGTCGCTTGCCATCAGCCGCGAGATTGAGCCGCTGGAAAACCGGCTTGAGCTGCTGGATAATGTGCTAGAAAATTCGGGCACAGCTTCAGATGGTGTAAACACGGATCAGATGATCACACTCACCATTCAGCAAATGGCCGCGCAGGCGAAGGAGGGCAGCGGTACATCGCTGGCGTCTTCGGCGGAATCCCTGCGCACGTTATCGCTGCAGAATGCTTCAGACAGTATTGATACCATGGACATCCAACTCGAACGCGATACATTGGCCGCGGAGATCAGCAGCCTGGAGCAGCAGATCTCCGGCCAAACTACCGAGTTGACTGCACCGGTTACGGGATACTTTTCTGAAATTGTCGATGGCTATGAAAATGTGTTAACCATGGCCGAACTTGAAACGCTCACCATCGCGCGCTTTCATGAACTGATTCAAAGCCCGGAGCAGGTGGATACCAGCCAGACGATCGGGAAGATGATTGAGGGCTTTACTTGGTATCTGGCCGCCGAGGTGCCCGCGGAGCAGGCGCAGCGTTTGAGCGAGGGGCAGAGCCTGCGCGTTAACTTTACACAGGCGACGATTGAAACGCCGGTTACGGTGTATGCGATCATTCAGGAGCACAACAGTGATACCGCGCTGCTCATTCTGGAAGGAACCGAGTTCAGCAGTGAGATGGTTTCCATGCGCAGCCAGGCTGTCGAGATCATTATTGCAACCTATTCCGGACTGAAAGTACCGAAGTCTGCGGTGCGCATGCTGGAAACGACTGACAGCACAGGAAAAACCGTTCAGCAGACAGGCGTTTATATCCTCAGCGGCGGTGTACAGAAAGCTAAGATCATCAACCCGCTGTATGAGACGGAAGATTATTATGTTGTAGAGCAGAGCGCTACCAATGCGAATATGCTGGTCGAGCAAGACCAGATCATTGTTCGCGGCAGAAATCTGCAGAATAATATGGTGGTGAATTGATATGACAGAGCAGGAAAAGAAACAGTTGCAAGAGAGGATTATTGCTGTACAGGAGCGTATCGCCCGTGCAGCAGAGCGCGCAGGACGCGATCCGCAGGAGATCACTTTGGTGGCGGCATCCAAAATGAATGATGCCGAGCATGTACGCGCCGCAATCGCGGCGGGAATCCGCGTATGTGGTGAAAACCGTGTGCAGGAACTGGTAGAGAAATATGAGCAAAACGCCTATGAAGGCGCGGATCTTCAGTTTATCGGCACGCTTCAGACCAATAAGGTCAAATACCTGATTGGCAAGGTGTCGCTGATCCAGTCGGTCGGGTCGGTCCATCTGGGCGAGGCAATTGCAAAAGAAGCTGCCAAGCGAGGAGTGCGCCAGGATATTCTGCTGGAGGTCAATATTGGCAGAGAGCCTGCCAAGAGCGGCCTGATGCCCGAGGAACTGGATGATGCCATCGCCCGTTTAAGCGAAAAGGACGCGCTTCATATCCGCGGACTGATGGCAATTCCGCCAATTGCCGATGAAATCACGAAAAATTCAGGCTATTTCAATGAAATGCATCAAGTATTTGTTGACAATCGAGCAAAAAAATACGATAATGTAAATATGGATTATTTGTCTATGGGTATGACAAATGATTTTGAAACGGCGATTGCGTGCGGTGCAAACATGGTTCGCATTGGCACGGCGATTTTTGGTGCGCGTCCGTATCAGATCGTTTCGCCTTAAAACACAAGGAGGAACTTTGCATGGGTTCGATCAAAGGTTTCATCGACTGGGTTAAGGGCGAGGATGTCGAGGACGAATACGAAGATGAAATGCCCCGGCAGCGAAACGAAGAGCCGTCTGCCATGGGCAGCGCTTCGTCCTATGACCGCGCTTACGACAGATCCTATGACCGTTCATATGAGAGTGCGCCGGCCGAGCCGTCTTCGACTCGCCGCGGCAACAAAGTGGTCAATATCAATACAACTACGCAGCTGGCAGTCGTGCTTGTAAAGCCGGACCGCTTCGAGAACGCAGCGGAGATTGCTGACCATCTGAAAGATAAACGCACGGTTGTGCTCAACCTTGAGCAGACCAACAAGGATATTGCCCGCCGTCTGGTGGACTTTCTGAGTGGCGTTGCATATGCCAACGAAGGCAAGATCAAAAAGGTTGCCAACAGCACTTACATCATTACACCCTATAATGTGGATATCATGGGCGACCTGATCGATGAACTGGAAAGCAGCGGGATGTACTTTTAAGGTTGTGCACTGGTGAATACAATCGTAATTTATCTGGTCAGCAGCCTGCTGAGCATTCTTGAGTTTCTTTTTCTGGCGCGTGCCGTGATGAGCTGGTTTGCGCAGGGGAGCGGTTCCAAAATATATGAATTTCTCTGCCTTGCGACCGAACCGCTGATCCAGCCGTTTCGTGTTTTGCTCAGCCGCGTTGATGCATTGCGAAACAGCCCGTTTGATTTTGCATTTTTGCTGGCATTCTTTGTCTTGATTGCCTTAGAGCGGGTTTTGTATATGTTTTAATGCCTGCCGGACGGACGGCATCAAAGTGGTCGGGCGTTGCCCGGCCATTTTCCCGTAAGTGCGGTAAAAGAAAGAAAATAATCGGAGGAATTCTTTATGACGGTGCAGGAGATTCAGGAAATCGGCTTTGAAAAAGCGGTTTTCGGCGGGTACGACATGAAGTCTGTCGATACCTTCCTCGAGCGCGTTGCAGAGGAGTTTGCAGCGATGCAGAAGGAAAACGCAGCGATGAAAGCCAAGATGAAGGTCCTGGTTGATAAGATAGAGGAATACCGCGGCCGTGAGGATAACATGGGCCGCGTGCTCAATATCGCCGAGGAGACGCTTGACCGCGCCAAGCAGGAAGCAGACTCCATGGTAGCCAAGGCCAAGCAGGAAGCGGAGCAGATCATCTCTTCTGCCAAGACCGAAACGGCGGACAAGCTTAAGACCACGCAGGCGGATATCGAGGCGGAAGCGCAGAAGCTGGAAACAGCGCGCAAGGCTACGGTTGAATTTGTTGCACGCGTCTCTGCGGTCTATCAGGCGCAGGCAAAGGCGCTTGTTGATCTGGCCAAGGCGGAGAAGCTGGTCCATCAGGCGGAGCAGCCCAAGCAGCCGCAGGCAGCAGAAGCACAGGCTGCACCGGCCGAGCAGCAGGAGAAGCAGCCGCAGGCAGATGCACCGGCACAGGCAGAGGATGCCACCCGTAAATTTGACTTCGGTGAACTGAAGTTTGGGACGGATTACGACCCCAAGAATGTGAAGTAAGCAAAGCCACAGCGAAAGGACTGAAAACTGCACAATGCAGCAGGATTACAACAATACAATCAATTTGCCCAAAACCGACTTCCCGATGCGTGCGGGGCTTCCCAAGCGCGAGCCGGGTTTCCTGGAGGGCTGGGAAAAGGACGATCTCTATCATGAGCTGATGAAAAAGAACGAAGGCAAGCCGCTCTTCGTTCTGCACGACGGCCCTCCGTATGCCAACGGCAATTTGCACATGGGCCATGCGCTCAACAAGATCCTCAAGGACTTCATTCTGCGTTCGCGCAACATGCTCGGCTATCAGGCGCCGTATATCCCGGGCTGGGATACCCACGGTCTGCCGATTGAGCGTCAGGCAATCAAAGCCTATGGTATGGACCGTAACAAGGTTTCCACTGCGGAATTCCGCTCCAAGTGTGAGGAGTTTGCGCACGAGCATGTCAACACCCAGCGCGAGCAGTTCAAGCGTCTGGGCGTTATCGGCGACTGGGATCGGCCGTATCTGACACTGACGCATGACTACGAGGCAGCGCAGATCGAGATCTTCGGCGAGATGGCCAAGAAGGGCTATATCTATAAGGGCATGAAGCCGGTTTACTGGTGCCCGCACGATGAGACCGCGCTGGCCGAGGCCGAGATCGAATATCAGGATGAGCCGTGCTCGTCGATCTACGTCAAATTCCATGTGACCGATGATAAGGGCGGCAAGATCTCCGCGATTACCGGCAGCCTGGATCATGTATATTTCGTCATCTGGACCACAACCACCTGGACTCTGCCGGGCAACTTGGCAATTTCGGTCAACCCGGTGTTTGAGTATGATTTGGTCAAGGTGCCGTCCGGTGATATTTATGTGCTGGCCAAGGAGCTGGTTCCGTCTGTCATGCAGGCGGCGAAGATCGACTCCTGGGAGGTTCTGGGTACCCTGATGGGCTCGGATCTCGAACTGATGCGCACCAAGCATCCGATCATGGATCGCGAGAGCGTTGTCATCTGTGGCGACCACGTCACGCTGGACGCCGGTACCGGTTGCGTTCATACGGCGCCTGGTTTTGGTGCGGACGACTTTATCGTCTGCCAGAAGTATGATATCCCGATCATTGTGCCGGTTGACGGCAAGGGCATGACCACTGAGGATGCGGGCAAGTACGCCAACATGTACTATGAGAAGACTACGCCCATCATCCTGGAAGACCTCAAGGCCCGCAATGCGCTGCTGGCGATCGAGGAGATTGTGCACAGCTATCCGCACTGCTGGCGCTGCAAAAACCCGATCATCTTCCGTACCACTGAGCAGTGGTTCTGTTCGGTCGATGCGCTCAAGGATGCAGCGGTTGCGGCTTGTGAGCAGATCAAGTGGATTCCCGCCTGGGGCGAGGAGCGCATGATCTCCATGATCCGTGAGCGGTCGGACTGGTGCATTTCGCGTCAGCGCGCGTGGGGCGTCCCGATCCCGATCTTTACCTGCAAGAAGTGCGGCAAGCCGCTGGTCAATGAAAAGACCATTCAGATCGTGGCCGACCTGTTCCGCGAGAAGGGTTCGAATGCCTGGTTTGACATGGAAGCGTCTGAAATACTGCCGGCAGACATCAAGTGCGAGTGCGGCTGCAGCGATTTTGAAAAAGAAACCGACACCATGGACGTCTGGTTTGACTCCGGTTCGTCCTGGCGTGCAGTCATTGAAAACCGTGAGCATCAGTCCACGCCGGTTGACGTTTACCTCGAGGGCAATGATCAGTACCGCGGTTGGTTCCAGTCGTCCATGCTGACCTCGATCGCGACCCAGGGTAAGGCACCGTACAAGACGGTTATTACCCACGGTATGATTGTTGACGAGGAACGTCAGAAGATGTCCAAGTCGCGCGGCAACGGCATTGCGCCGGAGGATATTCTGAGCCAGTATGGCGCGGACGTTATGCGCCTGTGGGTTGCATCTTCGGACTATCGTCAGGATATGCGTATTTCCAAGGACATGCTCAAGCATCTGTCCCAGAACTATCTCAAGATCCGCAACACCGCACGCTATATGCTCGGCAACCTGTTTGACTTTGATCCCAAGACTGATTTGGTGGCCTATGCGGAGCTGCCGGAGCTGGATAAGTGGGCGATGATGAAGCTGAACGATCTGGTCGCTAAGGTGCGCGAGGGCTATGAGTCTTACGAGTTCCATACGGTATTCCATGCGATTCACAACTTCTGCGTAGTTGATATGTCCAACTTCTATCTGGACGTCATCAAGGACCGTCTGTATTGCGACGAGACGACTGGTCTGAGCCGTCGTGCGGCCCAGACGACCATGTATCAGATCCTGAGCGCACTGGTGCGTATGCTCAGCCCGATCCTGTGCTTCACGGCTGACGAGATCTGGCAGGCAATGCCGCACACCGCCGAGGACGATGCGCGCAATGTCGCTTACAACGAGATGCCTAAGGTGGACGATACGCTGTCCTTCACCGAGGAGCAGCGCGAGAAGTGGGCCAAGCTCACCGCGTTCCGCGACGATGTCAACAAGGCGCTGGAAGGCGCGCGCAACGCCAAGACGATCGGCAAGCCGCTCGAGGCAAGCGTAACTGTCTATGCGGATGAAGAAGGTGCAGCACTTCTGAACGGCTGTGGCCAGGACCTGGCTGATCTGTGCATTGTGTCCGAGCTGGAAGTTGTCAACGGCGAGGGCGAGGGCATGGCCAGCGAGTATCTCCCGGGCCTTAAAATTGCGGTTGCCCGTGCGGCAGGCGAGAAGTGCCTGCGCTGCTGGAAGCAGTCCAAGTCTGTGGGTGCGGATGCAAAGCATCCCGGCTTGTGCGCACGCTGCGCCAAGGTTGTTGGCTAATAGAAAAGCAGAGGGGAACAGAAGATTTTCTGTTCCCCTTTTTCAGTGATAGGAGAGTATTATGCCGATTTATATTGTGGCTGCTGTGCTGCTCATTGCAGTGGATCAGGCGATCAAATACTGGGCGCTGACAAGTTTACAGGCGCAGCATACCATTCCTCTGATACAGGATGTGTTCCACCTGACCTATGTGGAAAACCGCGGCGCTGCGTTTTCTTTGTTTGAGCAGTTTGATTCGCGCTGGATTTTTGTTATTCTGGCCTGTGTGATCACAATAGCTATCGTGATTGCGCTATATAAAAGGCTGATGCAGACCGCGATGGGCCGCTGGTCGCTCGTACTGGTGGCAGCGGGCGCACTTGGCAACGCGATTGATCGCGTCGTACACGGATTTGTGGTAGATATGTTTGACTTCCGTCTGATTCACTTCCCGGTCTTCAATGTGGCAGACATATTCATTTGTGTTGGCGGCGCGCTGTTTGTCATTTATTTCTTGTTCCAGCACAAGGATACAGCGCCTGCAACGAAGGAACAGGATGCAGCGCAGACGGAGCAGGATCACCATGAATGAAATCTATCTGACGGTCACGTCTGACCAAACAGGCAAGCGCATTGATTCCTGGCTTGCCGAGCAAATCGAAGGGCTGACACGCTCTGCTGCACAGAATTTGCTAGCCAACGGTGCAGTCTGCTGTAATGGCCACTCCTTGAAAAAAAACTATAAACTTGTCGGTGGGGAGGCAATTACCGTCACGCTGCCTGAACTGCGCGAAGTCGACCTGACACCGGAAGATATTCCACTGGACATCATTTACGAGGATGCAGATATCATCGTGGTCAACAAGCCCCGCGGCATGGTCGTACATCCAGCGGCCGGCAACTGGAGTGGTACACTAGTCAATGCACTCATGTTCCATTGCGGTGACAGCCTGTCCGGCATCAACGGTGAGCACCGCCCGGGGATTGTGCACCGCATTGATAAGGACACAAGCGGCCTGCTTGTAGTTGCCAAAAACGATGCGGCCCACCAGAGCCTTGCCGCGCAGATCGCGGCGCATACCGCCCACCGCGGATATGAGGCAATTGTGGTTGGCTCACCGCGGCTGGACGAGGGCACAGTCGATAAGCCGATCGCCCGGCACAAAACCGACCGCAAAAAGATGGCGATTGTCGAGGGCGGCCGCGAGGCCATCACACATTATCGGGTGCTCAAACGCTACCGGGGCTATACACACATGGCTTTCACACTGGAAACCGGCCGCACACACCAGATTCGCGTGCACATGGCGTCGATCGGACATCCAATCATCGGTGATCCGGTGTATGGGCTGAAAAAGGATCGGTTTTCCGATATCGGCGGTCAATGCCTGCATGCGTCGCACTTGACGCTCACACATCCCTGCACTGGTGAAAAAATGGATTTTTTTGCACCGCTTCCGGCGTATTTTACTGATATTCTGGATAAACTGGAGAGAATGCAATGAAAAAGTTTGAAGGCATGATTTTGGCCTGTGATATGGACGGTACGCTGCTCGACGATAATCGCGAAATTTCGCGGGAAAACGAGCATGCGCTGCGCTATTTCACGGAGGAGGGGGGACGGTTTACACTGGCGACCGGACGCGCGCCCCATGCGATCGAGCCTTATATTCCACAGTTGCCGTTCAACGCACCATACAGCCTGCTCAACGGTTCGCTGATTCTGGACGAAACACACCATGTTTTGCAGTGTGCAGGAATGCCGGAAAGCACGAAAGATTTGATTCAGATAACTTTGTCAGAATTTTCACAATTAGGATGCGAAATTTTTGTCGGGGCACAGGTGCTGATTCGAAAAATGAGCGCAGTAACCGAACACCATATCCGTGTGCTTGATCTGCCATACACCATGGTGACACAGGAACAGCTGGGTGATACATCCACATGGTGCAAGATTAACTTTACCGGCGAACCGTCACTGATGAATGAAGTCAGGAAATTTCTGCGGCCATACAGTGACCGGTTCTGCATGGCGTCCAGCCTGCCATCTTTCTTGGAGATCACAGCTGCAGGCGTCAACAAAGGTGCGGCGTTGCTGCAAATTGCCAAAGACTGTGGCATTGATCAGAGCCAGACCTTTGCGATCGGTGACAGTTATAATGACGAATCCATGATCCGTGCAGCCCAGGTTGGCATCGCACCAGCCAATGCAGATGATGATATTCTGAAGGCAGCCAATGTAATCGTCGGCAGCAATAACGAGAACGCAGTGGCACAGGCGGTTGCTTATATAGAAGCGCATTACTGTTGATGCGCTTCTCATTTTTACCTCCCCTCAATTATACAAAACTTTTCTTTTGTATAATTAAATATATCGCTTTCCAGGAGGAGCATACGGCCCCTCCTGTTTTCATTCAATCGTCTTTAATTCTTTGCGTGCATCAGATCCACGACCACGATCTCCGGTGGATTGAAAAAGCGCGGTTTCCAGTTACGCACCAGCCCACGACTGACAATCTCCGTCATGCCGTTACAGAGGTATCGTCCACCGGCGTATGCCGGGAAAAATCCCTGATTGGGTGCAAATAGTCCATTGAGCAGATATGGGATCCGCCATTGCCCGCCATGTGCGTGGCCGCATAGAGCCAGATCAAATGGATGCTGAGCATATTCTGCAATGTACTCCGGCCGGTGCGCCAACAAAATATTCAGACGGCTGCGGTCAATATTATCGAATGAGGCCAATGCGCGCTGGTAGCTTTGTGCATCGCCGTAAGAACGCGGCTTCCGGTCGCCGTATCGGGCCGGATCATCCACGCCACAGATGGTGCAGCGCACTCCAACGATTTCAATTTCCTCCCATTCATTGCGCAGTACACGAATGCCGTATGACTCGATCAAGGAGAAAATTCCCTGCGGGTCCCCCGACCAATATTCGTGATTACCGGATGCATAATAGCATGGTGCAAGTTCGGCAACCCCGGAAAGAAATAGCGTGGCACCGGTCAGCGGCCGCTTGTCATCTACAATATCACCACAGAGCAAAATCATGTCGGGCTGTGCATCCGCTACTTTTTGCAGCAGCGACGATTGATCGTACCCATAAATGTAGCTGTGCAAATCGGAAAGCATTACCAGACGCAATGACCTGCCTATAGGTACTTTATTGGTTTGGATTGTATACTGCCGCACGGTCAGGCCGCATTGTAGCCCGGCAATACCGATTCCGGCAGCACAGAGGAGCACAGCGCAGGCCGCGCGTTTTTTGTTGTTCATAGCCCTCTCCCTTCCCTCTTATATTATCTAAATATAAGATAAAAGAAAGGGATACAGAGCAGCCTATGCCGCCTGTATCCCCCGTTTTATTCTAAATTAGTTTGCGTTCTGGCGCGTGTGAATTGCAATCTGTTTGGATTTGATAAAGGTGCTCAGCTTTTTATAAGCAACCATGGTGATGATCGTCAGAATTGCGCCTTTGATCAGGTTAAACGGCAGTACACCAACCAGTAGATAGCCCTGCATACCGGTCACCAGCGGATTAACCGCAGAGCAGGCATCAAAAATTGCTTGCAGCGGCATCATCTGCGAGTAAAACGGAATAATCAGAAAATAGTTGGTCAGCATGCCCATGCAGGCCATTGCAACCGAGCCCGCTGCACAGCCAACAGCCGCCATCTTGCGGGTTTTGTGCATGCGATAAAGCAGAACGGCCACAATCACAAGTGTGGAAAGCATCAGGAAGTCCGCCAGCTCTCCCGAACCACCTGTCTGCGTCTGGGTCAGGTGGATGATATCTTTAATGCCGATCATGGTGATTGCCGGGGCAATACCGAAGATAAACGCACCGATCAGCACAACCGCGCCCGAAAGATCAACCTTGAGAAAGGGCGGCATAAACGGCAGCGGAAATTCGAAATACATCAGTACAGTCGCAATTGCCGCAAACACAGCGGTATAGGTGATTTTGCTTGTCTTGGTCATGGTGTTTGTCGTCTCCTTTTTCATCAGGAGTTCTGTTTGTTTAGGAAACAAAAAGCCCTTGGATCTTTATCCAAGGGCGTGCAGACGTACCGAAATACACCTGTTTCTTCCATCCGGACTATAACCGTCGGTTGGGATTCACACCCATCATGCCGTGAGGCTCGCAGACTATCGGGACTTGGCCCGTATACTGCCGGTGGAGACTTTCACTCCGCCCTGAAACAGAACTGATTGAATTTTCTAAAAATTATTATAAGACAGTGATATAGATTTGTCAATCCCTATTCTGCAAGATTATCAAGCACCGCCTGCACTTCTTCTCTAGTGCCGACTGCGTTAATGAATTCGAGCAACGCATTGGCTGTCATGTGGGACGGCAGATCGAGTGCATGCAGCACAGCTGCACGCCGTTTCGCGCTTTCCGGCCCGCCAGACAATCCCCAGGCGTAAAAATCCGCCTTGGTAATAGGAGCAGCTTGGGGCATTGTCCCCTCTTCCCTCTGATCTTCAAACGTCGCGCCCGCGCGGCGCAGCGCCTTTAAAATGACCGCAGGGCGCATGCCTTCCACACCGAG
The DNA here is from genome assembly GCF_944384765.1 of uncultured Agathobaculum sp. GTDB lineage: Bacteria > Bacillota > Clostridia > Oscillospirales > Butyricicoccaceae > Agathobaculum. Next base: position 38,427 of record NZ_CALWUM010000003.1, read on the forward strand.
CTTGCCCTCCTTGGAGCCATGCCTCTTGCGGCGCTCCTTTCCCGCAATATCAGGGATATATGCCTGCTTGACGCGTCCTGCAGGCAAAGCCCCTTTGAGGTAATTTCGGATGACAAAGCCTGCACCGTCGCTGTCAGTCAGTACGATCAGGCCGCGTGTCTGCGCAATACGTCGGAGCAGCTTCAGTTGCTCGCGGTTATTGAAAATGCGAAATCCGCCGCTCTCCAGCACAACCGTGTCCACCACCTGACGAACTGTGTTGACATCATACCGTCCTTCCACCAAAATTGCCTCACGGATCCGGATCATGCCTTAGCCTCCTTCAGTGCAGCCGCCATAGTGAGCAATGCCAGCTCGACCTGTTTCTGCCGGTCCACCGCACTCCCCTTCAATGCCGAGTCGGTCTGCGCGCAAATCGAGGCCGCCTTGCGCAGCCAAGACAGCGGCACACGACGCGCCGCATTCTGAATTTGTCGTGCATAATAGGGTGATTTGGAGCCAATCATCTCCATCAGCTGCTTCTCCCCTCCCCGCACCTCGGCGCACAGCTTGGCTGCATACAGGCGCTGAATATGGCGGGTGATCGTGGTAAAAATCATGACTTCGTTGTTTTTCTGCGCAATCAGATCGCCAACCAGCGCAACTGCACGATCAAACTTGCCGGCTGTGATCGCATCGGTCAGGTCGAACACGACCGCATCCAGCACCGGAGAACACACCGCGTCGATGTTATATTTCTTGATGGCACCAGTTGTTGTGTGTGCCGCAGCCTTTTCCATCTCCCCTGCTAGGTTGGTCATCGAGTTGCCGCACAGGAATATCATATAGGCGGCATCCTCCGGCGCGATGGAACAGCCAAGGGCGCGCGCACGCCGCTCCAGCCAGGCGACCAGCTCGTTCTCTTCCTGATGGGAAAACTCTGCAAAGCAGGCTGTTTTCTCCAGTGTCTTATACAGTTTGGTGCGTCTGTCCGGTTTTCCTTCCAGCACATCGAAGTAAAACACCAGGCACACATATTCCGGCAAGTCACCGAGCAGTGAAGGTAGTACATCGGAAAACCCAGCCGGCGGTTTGAACAGATCAAAATCGGTCACGACAATGAGCTTTTTCTCCGACATGGCCGGATAGCTGTCGATTGCCTCGGAAAGCTGCTCAGGCGTCAGACTTTTGCCCTCAAATTCGAGCAAATTGAAGTCGGCAAAAGTCGGATCGACCACCTTTTCCTTGAGGGCGCGCAGATAGTATTCCTTTAGATAGCTTTCCTCGCCTGTGATGATATAGAGCGGCGCAAAGGTACCGTCTTTCAGATCCCGGATCAGCTTTGCTTTTCCGTTGGGTTTGGTTTTTGCTGCGGGCATGGGGTCACTCCTTTTCAAACTGCCGCACGATCTCACCGGTAAAATAAGGGCTTTCGACCGGACGGCCCGCATATTCATTCGCAATATCGCGGAAAGCTGCCTGTATGACCAGCCGTTCAGCCTGCACGGCGTCCAGCGCGCTTTCGAGCAGTGCGGCATCTTCCAAATTGTTTTCTGCCAGCACAACCTCCGGGGCGTGCGGCGGATGATCCGTTACATCCAGATAAGCTGCCAGCTGCTTCTGTGTTGCGCTGTGCAGCACGAGGATTTTGTCCGCGATTTGTACGCCGAGCTTGCCGTCTGCCACCGGGAACAGACGAACAGCCACATCTCCATTATAAACGGTTTGTACCGTGCTGATCTCCTGTGCTGCTGACGCACGCGCCAATGCCAGCAGATCAGTATTGTATTTGTTTTCTTCACAGCCGGATGGAATCAGAATCTGGCCGATTTCGGTTCGCTCAAGCAATTCAGGCAAATCGCGTGCATGGCCGCGATTGACTGCTGTCAAAATCAGTGTGTCGATGTCAGTGCAGCCATTCCATCGCATCCATTCACGCACCGAAGCAGCTGCGTTGCGGTAGCCACCGTCACCCGCGCAGTCGATCAGAGTCACATTCCGGTCGGTATCCGAAACCAGAATCGCCTGTCCGGAACCGCAGGGCAGATAGGTGACCGTATAACGCGCGCTGTGATAATAGGATCCGCCTATTGTAATGCCGACAACCAGTACACAGACCGTAGGCAGTGCAAACCGCCATGGAAATCTCTTTCCGGCAAGCAGCCAGAGCAGGATAGTGCCAAATAACACCGCAATCACTGTAACACCAAATGCATCGCCCCAGTTGATCAGTCCGACCGGGATATCAGCAACAAAGTTTGCCACCCACAGGATATACGACAGGAATGGCTGCAACGCAGATGCAATGATCGGCGCTGCTGCCGGCATGACAGCTGCCGCTATGCACAAAATGATGCCGCCGATGAAAGTAATTGCAGTGACGCCGACAATCAGCAAGTTGCTCACAAGCGAAAGTATGGAGACCGAACCGAATGAAGTCAGCAGGATAGGCGTGGTGAAAATCGTCGCACTGACTGTGCAGGAGATCGCGCTGGTTACAGCACTCGTCAGCTTTTTGGCAGGTTTCGGTAGACTGGAAAACGGCCGTATCATCCGACGCTGCATCCGGGTGGACAACAGGATCAAACCAAGTGTGGCCGCAAAGGACAGCTGCAAACTCAGGCTCGCAATGGAATACGGATTGATGAAAAGCAGCAACGCAAGTGCTGCAAGAAGGGAGTTAACACTGCTGGTCTCCCGCCGGACGATGAATGCTCCCGCGGCAATTAGGTACATGACCGCTGCACGGATGACCGACGGCGTAGCGCCTGCGATCGGCACAAAGAACAAAATCAGCGGGATGGATGCCCAAGTGCCAATGCGCCGCCCAAACAGCAAATAGCAGAACGCCACCAAAAATGCAACGTGCATACCGGATACCGCCACCATATGGCTCAGGCCGGAGATCTGAAATGCCAGGGTATCGTCATCCGGCAGGGTTGCGGTATCACCGATCAGCAGGCCGCTAAGCAGACCACCCTCCCGTTCGGGAAGCAAATCCAGACAAGCCTGCTTGCAGAACCGCGCAATACGCTGCGGCAGCCAGCGCAAACCATCCCCTTCCCGCGCGGTAACTGAAAAGGAAATTGGTTCATCGTTGTCATCCGCTGTATAGGAGCCTGCAATATACCAGCCGTTGGATGCCTGATAGGCGGCACGGTCAAAGCCCTCTGTTGCGCTTGGAATATAAAAGCCTACGTTGACTTTGATACGGTCGCCCGCAAGCAGAGGCTCGTCGGTCAGCGGAAGATAGCACTGCATACGAAACGAGCCGGGCAGCCACTCGGCATCATCCACGGAGAGCTCTGCGCGCTGACTGTCCTCGTAAATATCCGGGTCTTGCAGCACGGTCGCGGTGATTTCTTTATTCTGCCCGGCGAGTTCGCGCACCGGCTCTACCACGTTGATCCGATAGACCGCAAAACCGGAAAACGCAAACGAGGCAGCGGCCAGCATGCAGCAGACTGCAAAGGGGCGCGCGTGATGCACCAGCGCACCGGCGGCAATTAAAAACACCGCCAGCAGCAGAAGGGAAAGATGCGGCCCCGGCGCTGCATCCAGGCAAACAGCACAATACAGCGCTGCCGCCGCAGGCGGCACCAGATAAATCAGCGGCCGTTCCAGCACAGTAACCCCTCCCCCTCATTCATTTTCCGGTTGAGAAAAAAGAAGTGGCGGAAAGCGCCACTTCTTTTCTGTCCGATCAGCCCGGCGGCCAGGTCATATCACGGCCGGCAAGCACATGGAAATGCAGATGGAACACGCTTTGTCCCGCCTGCTCACCAATATTGGAGACCACACGGAAACTGTCCAGCCCCAGTTCCTTCGTAACTTTGGCAATGACCTCAAAGCAGTGCGCTACGATCGCGCTGTTGGTTTCATCCACCGCAGCAACCGACTGAATGTGCTGCTTGGGGATCACCAGAAAATGCGTCGGGGCCTGCGGGTCGATGTCATAGAAGGCATAGCACAGGTCGTCCTCATAGACCTTGTTTGAGGGGATCTCCCCTGCAATGATTTTACAGAACAGACAATCCTGCATATTGACCGCTCCTTTCTATCTGATACCAGTATACCGGTTTTAAAGCATCGCGTCAACAATGTTATTGACAGCTGCAAGCGCTTCGTCGAGCTTGGCCGGATTCTTGCCGCCCGCCGTTGCGCTGTCCGGACGGCCGCCGCCGCCGCCGCCCACGATCTTGGCGACTTCCTTGATGATCTTACCCGCATGGGCGCCCTTCTTGACGGCATCCGCGCCGCAGACGCACAGCAGGCTGACCTTTTCGCCGTTAATCGAGGCAAGCACAGCCACCATATTGGACTGCTGCGCCTTGATATCGTCGCCCATGGTGCGCAGCACATCCGGGGTTGCGTCCTCAAGCTTGGTGGCAACCACGCCGACACCCTTGACCTCCTGTGCATTGCTGAACAGGTCCGCCGTCTGCATGGAAGCGATTTTGCCGTTGAGCTTCTCAACCTGCTTGGTCATGGCGCGCAGCTCAGCAACCGTCTGCTCAACCTTGGCCGCGAGCTCGTTCGGGGAGGTCTTGAGCGCCGCCGCAGACTCGGTCAGGATATGCTGACGGTCGTTCAGATAATTCAGCACAGCCTTGCCGGTTACCGCTTCGATACGGCGCACGCCGGCTGCAACCGATGCCTCGCTGATGATCTTGAACATACCCGCCTTGGCGGTGTTGTCCAGATGCGTGCCGCCGCATAGCTCGATCGAATCGCCTGCCTGTACCACGCGCACCACGGCGCCGTATTTCTCACCGAACAGCGCCATTGCACCCTTCTTTTTCGCCTCGTCAATGGACATTTCCTCGGTGATAACCGGGCTGCCGGCCAGGATCGCATCGTTGACCAGATCCTCAACTTGCTGCAGTTCCTCGGGCGTCAGCGCAGCAAAATGGGTAAAGTCAAAACGGATGTGGTCGTTTGCCGTGTAAGAGCCCGCCTGCTCAACATGGTCGCCCAGCACCTTACGCAGTGCTTTCTGAAGCAGATGGGTCGAGGTATGCGCACGGCAGATTGCCTGACGGTATGCTGCGTCAACCTTGGCCTCAACCTCGTCCTCAACCGAAATTTCGCCCTCGGTGACCACACCGATGTGCATATACTTGCCATCCTTGGTCTTCTGCACGTCAGATACGGTCACAGCGCCATTCTTGCCGACCAGCACGCCATGGTCGCCGATCTGGCCGCCCATCTCCGCATAGAACGGGGTATGGTCGAGCACAACCGTGATTTTCTCGCCCTTGGCAGCGGCGCCGGACGGTTCGCCCTCATTAACAATCGCGAGCACTTTGGCGCTCTCACCCAGGGTCTCATAACCGTCGAAACGGGTCTTAATCGACTTATCCAGGCCGAGATCCTCGCTCTGCCAGCCCAGATCGCCCATCTTCTTGCGATCCTCACGCGCGCGTTCGCGCTGCTCGTTCATCAGGCGGTCGAATTCCTCACGGTTGGTGGTCATACCCTGTTCCTCGAGGATCTCGAGCGTCAGATCGATCGGGAAACCGTAAGTGTCATACAGCTGGAATGCGTCGGCCGCGGGCAGCTCCTTGCTGTTTGCCGCCGCAATGCGCTCATTGAGGATGGACAGGCCGCTGTCGATTGTCTTGTTGAAGCTGGCTTCCTCATTCTCAATCACCTTGTGGATATACTTCTGTTTCTCCACCAGTTCAGGATAGGCGCCGCCGGACTCCTGAATGACTGTGGTAGCCACATCGGACAGGAACGGATGATTGATGCCGAGCAGCTTGCCATGGCGTGCGGCGCGGCGCAGCAGGCGGCGCAGCACATAGCCGCGGCCCTCGTTCGACGGAATAACGCCGTCGCAGATCATCATAACGGTCGAGCGAATGTGATCGGTGATAACGCGCAGCGAGATATCGGTCTTTTCGCTCTCGCCATAGTGCTTGCCCGCGATCTCGGATACCTTGTTGGTGATATTGCGCACCGTGTCAACATCAAACAGCGAGCCGACGCCCTGCACGACGCAGGCCAGACGCTCAAGACCCATGCCGGTGTCGATGTTCTTCTGCTTCAGCTCGGTGTAATTGCCGTGGCCGTCGTTATCAAACTGGGAGAATACGTTGTTCCATACCTCCATATACCGGTCACAGTCGCAGCCGACCGTGCAGCCAGGCTTGCCGCAGCCGTATTCCGGACCGCGGTCGTAATAGATCTCCGAGCACGGACCGCACGGACCCGAGCCATGCTCCCAGAAGTTGTCCTCTTTGCCGAAGCGGAAGATGCGCTCAGCCGGGATGCCAATGTCCTTGTTCCAAATCTCAAACGCCTCGTCATCGTCGACGTAGATGGACGGGTACAGGCGATCCGGATCAATGCCAACCCAGTCCGGGCTGGTCAAAAACTCCCAGCTCCACTCGATCGCTTCTTTTTTGAAGTAATCGCCGAAGGAGAAGTTGCCCAACATTTCAAAGAAGGTGCCGTGGCGTGCGGTCTTGCCGACGTTTTCAATATCGCCCGTGCGGATGCACTTCTGACAGGTGGTAACGCGATGACGCGGCGGCTCCTGCTCACCGGTGAAATAGGGCTTCATCGGTGCCATGCCCGAGTTGATCAGCAGAAGCGACGGGTCGTTCTGCGGAATGAGCGAAAAGCTTGGCAGGCGGAGATGCCCTTTGCTCTCAAAAAAACTGAGATACATCTCGCGCAGTTCGTTGAGTCCTCTGTACTGCATAGAATTTATTCCTCCAAAATTTGAATTGACAAACAAAAAATGCTCCCGCCCACATCTGTCAGGGGCGAAAGCATGCTTCCACGGTACCACCCTGATCTGTGCAGCACTGGCTGCACATCTCAGCGATCCGGTATCGTGGATCAGACGGCCCGCTTTCACGGGCTGCTCGGAAGTGGCTGTTTTCCGGGCTGAACAAGGGCTTGCACCGTTCCCCTCTCTCTTGAGATCAGCCGGATGGAAAACTCGTTTCCTCATCGCATTCACGCTATTGCTTATCTATTATCCCACCATTTGCGGATTTTGTCAACAAAAAACCGGCCATACGGCCGGCTTTTCAAGAGAGAGGATTGAGAGCTTTAATTGGAATGGGCTTCTTCCTGACGGGTCACCTTTTTGACCCACTTCCAGCTGCGCAGCCGGATAACGACCGGAATCGCTTTGTACAGCTGATCCCACTTGAGCAGGAAGAAAACAACGATCGGCGGGCATTTCCACCAGAACGCCGCCATAGCGGAAAACGGGACGATAATCAGCCACATGCTGATCAGATTCATTTTTGCGCTGAACTTGGTGTCGCCGCCGCCGCGGATAATACCATTATCGCATGCCATCTGATACGAAGTGCCGACTGTTGTAATCGCCAGCACCAGCATGAACTGCATGGACAGGTTGTAAGCCGTTTCGGTCAGAGAGCCGCCGAAAATCATCAGGATCGGTGTGCGCAACAGGAAAATCAGCAGGCCCGAGCACAGGCCAATTGTGATAAACACAACCTGCAGCGTCGTGACCAGCGGATGCAGGCGCTTTTCGTCGCCTTCGCCGATCGTGCGGCCGACCACAATACCAGAGGCCGACGCCGCGCCATAGCACACAACCGAAAGCACCTGATAAACCTGGACTGCAATGGCGTTTGCCGCCGTAACATCGCCGCCGAGGTGACCGAGGATACCGGTCTGCACCATCTGTGCCACGCCCCAAAGCGCTTGGTTAATCAGCACCGGGAAGGAAACACGCGTATAGTCACGGATGTAGCTGGTGTCGATATGAAGCAGCTTCCTGAGCGTCAGATTGAGCTTGTGCTCCTTAAACTTCAGATAGTAAATGACGATCAGCAGTTCCACGCAGCGTGCGATCAGCGTTGCAATCGCAGCGCCGCGCACACCGAGTTCCGGGAAGCCGAAGTTGCCATAGATCAGGCAATAATTCAGGCATACATTGATGACCAGCGTCGAGCCAGAGACGATATAGCCGATTTTGACAATGCCGATCGAGCGAAGCGATGCAACCAGAATGTTGGTTATGGTGAAGATCACATAAGTAAAGCAGATGATTTGGAAATACTTTGCGCCCTCTGCAATGACATCCGGATCATTAGAAAGCAACGAAAGCAGTTGTGTCGGGAAAAGAAGCACGATTGCAAACATCAGAATGGCCAGTGCGCCGCCAAAGCGGAGCGCTACGCCGATGATGTGCGGGATCGGCTCCAGCTTGCCCTTGCCCCAATACTGCGAACCGAGTACAACCGCACCCTCACCTGCGCCAACGACCAGCATTTGCAGCAGGTACTGCACCTGGTTACACAGGCTGACACCGCCCATTGCGTCCTGGCTGTATCGACCAAGCATAACGGTGTCCATCATGTTGACACCATAGGTCAGCAGGTTCTGCAACGCCAGTGAAAACGCAAGAACCATAAAGGACTTATAAAACGTCTTTTCCTTAATCATGTTGTGAAACCTTCTTTGCCGGGTATAGCAGCAGCGCATAGACCCGCTTTCTTTTACCATAGCAAGCATACAGGATTTTTTGCGATTGAGCAATAACAAAACACTGCATTTTATTTATATTTTGTGCTATCATATAGAAAAGGATGTGAGCGGTATGAAAGTTCTCAATGAGGCGGGCGTACTGGCGCGTTCCGAGCGCTTTTTCTCCACGCCCTCGGCCACGGCACGCGGGCTGTTCTTCTATGTCACCCGCGTTGGACACTACTATTACGATGAAAAATACAATTTTCTGGACAGCTGCGATGTAGCGCATCAGGAAAGCCATAAAAACTTTTATCTGGCTTATATCCGTTCGGGCACCATGTATTTTGAGACCACACAGGTCTTTACTGCGGAACGTGGTCAGGTCGCACTGATCGACTGCCACAAGCCGCACCGTTTTTTCACCGCCGGCCCTGCCGAGTCCATGTGGATTCATTTTGATGGCGCCAATGCCGCCGCATTTTTCAACCAGATTATCGCTTTCCGCAGCGGCCGGCAGACCTTTGATCCGCCGGCGGGCGGACACATCGAACAGGAAATGGCGCAAATTATTTCCGGCCTGCGCAGCGCCAGCATGAGCGAAGTGGATTGCTCGCAGCGAATCTACCACATCCTGTGCAGTTTGCTGTTTCCCACAGCGCAAAGCGGTCAAACAACGGAAAACGACGCAATCGCCAGAGCAATTCGCTTTATTGGTGCGCATTTGTTTGAGCAGCTTTCGGTCAAGCGGGTTGCGGATGCGGTTAATCTCAGTCCGTCCCACTTTTCGCGCCTGTTTCGCAGCACGACCGGCTTTTCCCCGCATGAATATATCATGCTGCACCGGATCGATGAAGCCAAAGCGCTGCTTCAGTCAACCGGTTTATCGGTCAAAGAGATCGCATTTCGTGTCGGCTACCGCAGCGAAGTAAACTTTATTACCGCATTCACTGAAAAAACCGGCAGTTCTCCGACACAGTTCCGTAAAAATACCCTGTAAAGCCGTGTATTCCCCAGACTCACCTGCACTTCTTTCGGTAGGATTGAACCAATGTGGACGAATATCGGTTCAGCAGCACGATACTGCCATGAAAAAATATTTTCGCATTTTTAAGGAATCATCGGAAAATTATGCTAAAATAAGATCATCCGAACGGTATCCAACGAAACTGCAGTAGTGCGATATAAAATCGACATACATGGGGTGATATCATGCAGATTATTCTTGTTGACAAGGAGCAGTATGACTGGTTTGCGCCGTTTTGCGGCGGGTTGCCCAAAAGCGAAGCCATTGTTGTTTATGGCGCCGTGGAAGAATCCGACGGTACTGCGGTTGGTGCGCTGGCTGCCACAGTAGACGGCACAAACCTGGAGATTGAATATATTTGTGTGGCGGATGCATGGCGGCGCAAAGGTGTGGCGCGCAAGCTGCTGCGCGCGCTGCTTCTTGACGCCCGACAGGCCGGTATGTTCTCCCGGGTGCGCGCGCATTTATTTGAAGATGATGCTGCCGGCGCTGCCCTGCTGCGTGCTGCAGGGTTTATCATCACGCAAACAGATGATAAACTCTGTCATTTTCCGATTTCTGCGATTCCCGACCATTTGCTGGGGAACAGTAAAATCGGTCTGGGCGAATCTGTCCGTCTGTCCGAAGTCCCGGCGGAGACGCTGCGCCAGTTTGGCGTGCATCCGGCAGAACAGGATGCGCTGCCGGTGCCGGTGCCGCTGCGTGCACAGGATTATCACGAGAGGCTTTCCTTCGCTGTGCTGCGCCAGGGGGAGATCGTCGGACTGCTGCTTGCTGCCCAGGAAGCAAACAAAATCAGCCTTTGCTATTTGTATGCATCACCCAGCGCACCGCGTGCCGCCGCAATACTGCTGCTGCGTGCAGCGCAGGAGGCCAAAGCACTCTATCCGCCGGAAACCGAGGTGCGGATTGCCGCGGTCTCTCCGGCGGCCGGTATGCTGATCGATAAACTTCTGCCCGATACCTTACGTGAGACAGGCATTGTGGCGGAATACCGGCTGTAAATCAGGGCGTCCCTGTTCTTGACACAGCGGGCGGAAAATAATTGCGAAAGAGGTGCAGTTATGCTAACCAATACTTTAGATGGAGAAAATGGTCTGATGGAGCAGCAGCAGGAACAGCAGCACAGAGCGTTGAACGAAACACAAAACGAACAGATGCAGGAGGAACAGCGCACCCAGCAGATGCCGACGCAGATCCAGCAGGCGGCTCAACAGCAAATGCAGCAGGCCGCACCGCAGCAGGAACAGCAAGCCGTGGAGCGGATGCGTATACTTCGCAGGATGGAAGTACACCAGGCGCCGCGTATTCAGCGCACTGCGCCGGTCACGCCTGATCCATATGCGGGCATGACCGCACGCGAACGCAGAAAGGCGATCCAGCAGGAAAAAAAGGTGCGCAAGCAATACCAAAAGCAGGCAAAAAAAGCGCAGAAACAAGCTGCGCGAGTATTCGACAAGCCGCTTGAAGCAGTATCCCCGGAACTGCTCGGTCTACTTTCACAAAGCCAGGAATTCTTTTCCGAACAAGAGCAGCAGCAGCCGTTTGATGTGATGGAAGCAAGCCGGATGCAGCTTGATATTTCCTGCCTGGAGGATCAGGATTTCGCCAATACTGGTAAAACAGTCGACATAAAAAAGGCATTACAGCAGAACGATACGCTGAAAAAACTGTGGAACATGCGGATACAGCATCGCGACCAGTGGAACAGGCTTGACCGCGAAACACAGGCAAGATGTTCTGTGCTGCTGGACCAATATCATTTGTACCGTAATTACATGAACGCCAGCTTCACCAGATACAATTTGAACTATGTAGAATATGAAGATGAAGATAAAGTAGCCGTCAATTACCTTTCCAAGTCCTCCAAGCAGAGAGAAGAAGCAGTTGTTAAGCAGCAGAAATTTCGCGATATTCTGGAAGCGCGCAAATTGACGGAAGAGGCTGATTTAGCGTATTACCGGGAGCGCGAGGTACCCCAGATTACCGAGGCGGAACGCGATGCATACATCCAGCAGGAACAGGAGGATTACCGCACGATATTTGGCGATGATCAGCCGCTGCTGCACCAAATGACAAAAGACCAGCGCAAAAATTTCATGCAAGGACTGCAAAAACTTCGTCCCGAATTCAAGGAATCCGTGACACGAACATCCAATCTGTTTATGGCGCTTACCAAACAGCCGGATGAGAACTGGTGGCCTAATCTAAAGCTCAAAAGTCTGGGTCAGCGCGATATTATGATTGCACGCGGCGCCCAAAACGCCGAAGCATTTTCTGACAATGATTTTCTGATAACTGAACTGGATCAGGCGGTGCAAATGCTGGATGATATAGATGCACTGTGCAAGATGGACAAAGGCGGAGAAGTGCCCGGCGTCACTTACGAACAGGCCGTCGAGCGCGCATATCAGCATTTTGAAACATGTTTCGACCGGTTCAAAAACTCATTTGAACAGGTTCGCACAAAATACAAAACGGCATTTACACCGGAAGGCATTGCAGTACAGCTTCATGAATACGCGCGGTTTTATGGCTACTGGCAATCCCTTGCGGAGATTTATAAACAATCCCCTGCGTTAACTGCACGTATCCCGGAGGAGCAGCTTTTGTATATTCGCAGTATTGCCTCTATGGCGCAGTCTTTCCCTACTAATCAAATGACGGAAGGATTTGATCAGAATAATGTGTATCGCGATCAGGGAAATCTGTCAATTAACGATCCGGTGGTTCAGGATATGGCACGGGCAAATATCTGTTCTGAGATCTCTACCGAACTTTGGAATTGCCATTCGGACAGCCTGACGTTCCGGCGCGCAGTCGAGTACAGCGATGCGACTAGGATCCGACCGGAAGTTGCCTACCATGTTCTGCGGCACATGGGATATCGGGAAGAAGACGAAACCTTTGCTGAGCGGTTCCGCATGGGACAGGATGACACCGACCTGAGCGGTATGGATCTATTGCAGGTCATGGATTACCGGAATAATGTCTACCAACAGAACAATCAACAGAATCAAAGCAGGGTTGCCGGACTTATTCGATCCAAACTGCAAGAACAGAAAGATACCCAAGGCGCAGACATCTATGAAAACCAAGATTTCTATTCGCTCCACCACAGAATACAAGGGCTTTCCCTCTCCCGCATGACCGGTAATGTCCATGTTTTGATGCCTGGAAAGTCAGACGCTGAGATCGTGGAATTCTACATGAAACAGATCAGTCTGCAAAAATATGTTGCGATGAAGCAACGTGTTGACAGCGGCGAGGCAACCGAAGCGGAACGCGCCGAGGTCACCGCAAAGCAGGCGGAGATGGAGCGGCTTGACAACGAGATGCTGGATGAGTGGAAGCACATTTTGGAAAATACATACCAAGCCATTCAGCAGAAATTCGGCCGTTTGATCACGCAGCTGCATATTGTGGATTTCTTTCAGCTGTGCGGACCGGAAATGGAGCGATACATTAGGACAATTCAGGATCTGTTCCAAATCCAGAAGCTGCTGAATAATGAAGGTCGTTTAACGAAGGAAGAAACCGAGAAATTTAATGCAATGGCAGATCAGGCGGTGGCATGGAGCGCTATCTGGAGTATGCATGCTCAGATTTCTGCCAATCAGCGTCGAGAAAATCCGATCTCAACAGCCGATCTGCTGGAGGGCTGCTTGGGCTCCCTGACAAAAACCGATGCGAATACCGAAGGAGGCCCCTCTATGAACGAGGAGGAGATGCAAACTTATATCCGCACGGTACGCGAGCGGTATCCCGATATGCTGTACGGAAGATTTCGTTGAATAGATGCCGTGACAGGACGGGCAGCGCTATGCTCCCTGCCCTGTCGCCGGTTTTGCGCACTGCTGCTGCCGGAATTGTATTTTCTTTTTTTGCTATTGACTTTTTTCCTTCATTGTGGTAAATTGATATCAAACCGATGAGAAAGAGCAAGTAACTTCAGTGCAACTGCTCACAGAGAGCCGCGGGAGGTGGAAGCGCGGCAGCAGAAACTGAGGCGAATGGGCTTTCGAGGGCGCGCTGAAACAGCAGTAGGCAAGCCGGAGTGCGAACTCCGTTATCAAAGAGGGCATATGGTTGTATGCATGAGTGGACGCGAAGGATCGCGTCAAGCCGGGTGGCACCGCAGGAGTATGACGCTCTTGTCCCAGCAATGGATTTTGTGTTGGGATAAGGGCTTTTTTATTGCCCCGTCCCGGAAAGGGGTATTCAAATGAAGCTGGAAAACTACGAGGTCCATCTGCCAAGCTACTCCATCGGCGATCAGATCTATGACAAGATCGGTCCGGTATGTGAGTCCTATGGCAAAACCGTGCTGGTGATCGGTGGACGCAAGGCGCTGGCCGCGGCCTATGATAAAATCGCGTCTTATGTGGAAAAGACCAATCTGCAGATCATCGGCACCGAAATCTACGGTGAAAACTGTACCTATCAGACAGTAGAACGCCTGCGGGCGCTGCCTCTCTATCACAAGGCGGACATGGTGTTTGCTGTGGGCGGCGGCAAGGCGCTGGATACCGTGAAGTGCCTGTGCATCACGGACGATAAGCCGGTTTTCACCTTCCCCACCATTGCGTCCAACTGCGCCGCCACCACGTCGGTATCCATTATGTACAACGAGGACGGCACCTTTTTACGGCCGAACTTTTTTGTCCGTCCTGCCATGCACGCCTTTATCGATACGGAGATCATCGCAAAAGCCCCCTGCCAGTATATGTGGGCCGGCATCGGCGATACCTACGCCAAATACTACGAGGCGACGATTTCCTCCCGCGATGAGCGTCTGGAGCATTTCACCGCTTTGGGCGTCGAGGTCAGCCGCATGTGCCGCGATCCCCTGCTGATTTACAGCGCCAAGGCGCTGGCGGATCACAAGCAGGGCCTGTGCACTTATGAGGTGGAACAGGTGGTGCTGGCCATTGTCGTCACCACGGGTATTGCCTCGATCTTCCTCACCAAGGACTTTACGCCGGACTATAACAGCGGTCTTGCCCATGCTATCTTCTATGCGCTCACCCGGTATCCGGTGATTGAGGAACATCATCTGCACGGAGAAGTCGTGGGGTTCGGCGTCCTTATCGCACTGCTGGTGGATGGCCAAAAAGAGGAGTTCGAAAAAGTCTATCAGCTGAACCGGTCTGTCGGGCTTCCCACGCAGCTTTCCGATATCGAGATCACCCCGGCACAGTGGGAGGCTTGCCTGGATGTGATCCCCACGATGTCTGACGTGGCTCACTATCCCTATCAGGTGACAAAAGCTATGCTGGAAGACGCCATGAGCGTCTTTGAGAAAAAGGCGGTGTATGCATGATGAAAAAGTCAAAAACGGGCGCGATCGCCCTGGGCGTGGCCTTTGTATGGTTCACCACGCACTTTGGCGGCGGCTTTGCCTCGGGCGCCCAGATTTACAGCTACTTTTTGCGCTACGGGGCCTGGTGTATCCTGATGCCTCTGCTGGCCATGGCGTATAACGGCGTGTTCTTTGCGTACAGCCTGCGGTTTGCCCGCAAGCATCAGACCTATGATTACCGCTCCTACAACGACGCTTTTTACGGCAGATTTGCCCCCATTTTCTCCAATCTGTTCGAGCTGCTGTACCTTTGCGTGATGTGCGTCGCCCCGGCGGTGGCTTTCGCCACGGGCGGCGCCACGCTCAGCCAGCTGACAGGTCTTCCCTATCTGCTTTGCACCCTGCTCATCGGTGTGTTCATTTTCGTGGTGGCGATTTTCGGCACGGACCTGGTGCGGCGCGTGGCTTCTATCCTATCCATCTGCATCATTGTCGGGCTGCTGATTGTCTATGTTCCCAATATTGCAGTGAACTTCTCGGAGATCGGTAATGCCATCCAGCAGATGGGGACGGAACATCTGGGTATTGGTCCGGCGCTGTACTCGGCGTTCATCTACGGCACCTTCCAGCTTTCCAATATCGCCGTGTTCGTGCAGCATGCCAAGTCCTTCGATCAGCCTGGAGAGGCGGTAAAGAGCATGGCAGTAGGCGTGGTGGTCAACACGCTGATGATGGTCATGGTGGTGCTGGGCCTGATGACCATTTATACCAATCCGGACGCTGTGTCCCAGAGCGTACCCACCCTGTTCATGGTGGAAAACGGCGTAGGCGCTTCCTTCATGACGCCCCTGATCTCTCTGCTGATTATCCTTGGTGCGGTCTCTACCGCAGTCAATATGGTGGCTGCAATGGTGCAGCGCGTGTGCGGCGAACGGCCCGCCCTGCCTGCTGGAGAGAAAGAGCCCCGTTTCCGCTTCAGCAAAAAAGAGGTCATCACCGCGCTCATCTGCTGCATCGTAGATTTTGGCATTGCTCAATTCGGGCTTCTCAACCTCATCCAGAAAGCGTACAGCGGCATTGCTTACCTGGCTATCCCGGTCATCCTCATTCCCTATATCATCCACATGATCGTCACCCGCTTTGACACCAAATCGGGTACGGAGGACAGAAAAGCCTCCGCCAGGGGTGCTAAACCAATGCCTGCAAAAATCAAATGAGCTTTCGTTTGTTTTTATCAGTCTGCTGCTGTCAAGCGATTTTAAGATAAACGGGCAAACGCCGCGATTTGGCCTCCATGTAGGGGGAGCCAAATAGCGGCGTTTTGATCATTTGCTTGCGTCAAGATAATCTAGTGACTATGGATTTAATGCCCTCCGTAGAACACCGCTGCTCTCCTGCATAAGAGCGGAGATCAGAATGCGCCCGGATTACACAAGCAGTTCGCTTTCCAGATCGGACAGCATGAGATCGAGCGCGTGGATGCCGCCCTCCGCCGTATACCAGACAGCGGGATGCGCCAGATAAATCAGATGGCCGTTTTTGTAGGCGTCCGTGCTCTTGACAAGCTCGTTTTCCATGATGTCCTGGGCCAGCTGTGCACCGTCCGTGCCGATGGCCGCATCGCGATCCAATACAAAGATGTAATCGGGCGCTTTCTCCACGATAAACTCAAAGGATGCCTCGTTTCCGTGCGTCGAAGTATCGATGTTTGCATCCACGCCAACGTTGTTGAAGCCCACCTCACGGCCGATCAGCGAGCAGCGGCCGTCGTTACCCAACACATTGAAGCTGCCGCTGGTGCACATGCCGACAATGGCGGTCTTGTCCGCGGCCGCCGCCTGCAGAGCGGCGATCCGGCTTCCGAAGTCGGCCATCAGCCCGTCAACCTGGTCCTCCAGACCAAACAGGGAGGCGATGGTGGCGGCGTTCTGCCGCACGCTTTCGACCACGCCCAGCTCGGTGTCGGTCGAGAGATAGACCACCGGGGCGATCTCGCTGAGCGCGTCATAGCTTGCGGCAAGGCGGCCGCCGATGAAGATTACATCAGGCTCGCAGGCCATCACAGCCTCGAGGTCGGCTTCCTTGATGGTGCCCAGATTGGCAATATCGTCGCGGATGTAGCTTTGCAAATAGTCCAAGCTGGTGGTGGCGGTGCCGACCACGCGGTCGCCCACGCCGAGCGCATCCAGGATATCCAGCGAGGCCATGTCCAGCGCGGCGATGCGCTGGGGCTCATAGGGCACTTCCAGCGGGGCCGCTTCCTTGTTGGCATTCAGGCTGGTGATGGTCACAGACTGGCTGACGCCGTCCGCCGCATCGCCGGCGGCGCTTTGATCGTTCTGCGCGGAGCAGGCCGCAAGACTGAGCGCCAGCACACCGGCCAGGGTTACGGAGATGATCTTCTTCAGGTTCATTGGTTTTTCTCCTTTTGTAAAACGTGTGGAAAATTGTGATTGAAATGGTCAATAGCAGATGGACAGCGGCTTGCCTGCGATCGTCAAGATCTCAAAGTCCACCTGATAGATCTGCGACAGGTTTTCCTTGGTAATCACCTCCTCAACTGTGCCGAATTTCGCGATTTTTCCATCCTTGAACGCGCAGATGTAGTCGGAATAGAAGGCTGCATAGTTGATCTCGTGCAGCACCAGAATCACGGTTTTACCCAGCTCGTCACACAGCCGGCGGACAATTTTCATCATATTGGTGGCGTGATAGATGTCCAGATTGTTGGTGGGCTCGTCCAGCAGCACATATTCCGTGTCCTGGGCAATCACCATGGCAATCAGGGCGCGCTGCCGCTGGCCGCCGGAGAGCTCGTCGATAAAGCGGTCCTGAAATTCTTCCAGTTCCATGTAGGCGATGGCCCGGTCGATGATCTGCCGGTCCTCCGGGGTGATCCGGTTGCCCGAATAGGGGAAGCGGCCGAAGGACACTAATTCCCGCACGGTCAGCTTCATCTGGATGTTGTTGCTCTGGGTCAGGATCGCCAGCCGCTTGGAAAGCTCCCTGCTTTTCCATTTGCCGATATCCCGGCCTTCAAAATCCACCAGGCCGCTGTCGTGGGCGATGAGCCGGGAGATCATGCCCATAACCGTGGATTTGCCCGCGCCGTTTGGGCCGATAAGCGAGGTCACCTTCCCCCTGGGTAGGGTGAAGGAAACCCCATCCACCACGGTTTTGCCGTCGTATTGTTTGGTCAGTTCCTGCACACGCATGGTCATACCTTCTTTCTGGTCAGGAGGAGATAGAGGAAATAAAGGCCGCCGCCCACGGTGATAAACACGCTCACCGGCACGGAGTAGGTGTAAACATGCTCCACGATGAGCTGTCCCCCCACCAGCACGATCATGCCGAACAGGACTGCGCCCAGCACCAGCTGGGTGTGGCGGAAGGTTTTGAGCAGCTGCCGGGACAGATTGGCGATGATCAGGCCCAAAAAGGAGATCGGCCCCACCATGGCGGTGGCCACGGCGATGCAAAGCGTGACCCCCAGCAGCAGGCGGCGGATGCAGCGGTCATAGTCCACGCCCAGATTGATGGCCTGCTGTTTACCCAGGGTCAGCACATCCAGCAGCGCCAGCTCTTTGCGAAGCGCAAAGATGATGCCTGCCAGAAGAACCAGAGAGAACACAATGATCTCCGAATTGATATTGCTGAAGCTGGCCACCAGCGTGGTCAGCAGGCTGTCGTATTCATTGGGGTCCATCACCCGGGTGAGAGTCGTCTGGATGCTGCCGAAAAAGGAGGTCAGCACCGTACCCACCAGAAGCACATACAGCACATTGTGACGGGTTTTCTGGAAAATCCAGCTGTATATCACCGTGGCGGCAATGCCCATCAGCACCACGTCCACCGCAAAGGACAGATTGGCGTTGGATGCAATCACACTGGCCGAGCCCAGAAAAAACACCACTGCCGTGTGGATCAGCGTATACAGCGAATTCATACCCAGCAGGCAGGGCGTTACAATGGTATTGTTGATGATGGACTGAAACACCAGGGAGGCGCCGCCGATCGAAAAGGCCGTGATGAGCATGGCGATCAGTTTGGGCGCGCGGATTTTGATGGCATAGGCCAGCAGCCTGGGATTGGAAAAGTTCACTTCCACCAGCATATAGCCGGCCGCGCACACCAGCACGAGAAGTGCCAGAATCAGCAGTTTGCGCCGGTTGGAGCGCACCGCAGCAGTGTTCACTGGTCCGCACCCCCTTTCAGATCGGGCAGGGCAGCGCAGCAGCTCGTCCCGGCGCCGCCCAGGCGGATTGCCTTGCGTCCGTGCCGCAGCCGGTAAAAGAGCAGGCCGATGAAGAGCAGGCTGCCTAGAATGCCTACGATCAGCTCGATGGGCAGCTCGTATGGGAAAATCACAACACGGCCGATCATATCGCACACCAATACGAAAATCGCGCCGAACAGCGCGGTATCCACCAGCGTGCCCCGGATTTTGTCGCCCTTATAAAGCGCTACGACATTGGGGACGATCAGCCCGATGTAAGAGATCGCGCCGACCACAACGACGATGCTCGCAGTGATCATCGCGGCAATCGTCAGCCCGGAAAAAAGAACCAGATTGTATGGCACGCCCAGATTGCGGGAGAAATCCCGGCCCAGTCCCACGATGTTGAAATGATTGGCAAAGATAAAGGCCAGCGCCACGAGCGGCACGGTCAGCCAGACGATTTCATACCGCCCCTTGAGCACCAGAGAGAAGTGGCCCACCAGCCAGGAGGACAGCGCCTGCGTCATCTCATACTGGTATGCCAGATAGTTGGTGATGCCGCCGATCACATTGCCGAACATGATGCCCACCAGGGGAACCATCACCACATCCTTAAACTGAATCCGCTGGATAAACCAGACGAACACCCAGGTGCCGAGGATGGCAGCGCCAAACGCGAAAAGGGCACGCCCCCACAAGGTGGAGGACGGCATAAACAGCAGCGCCAGCAAAATGCCGAACTGCGCCGAAGAAATCGTCGCACCAGTTGTCGGGGAGACAAATTTGTTGCTGCACAGCTGCTGCATGATAAGGCCTGCGACACTCATGCCCACCCCTGTGCACAAAATGGCGAGAAGCCGCGGCAGTCTGGAAACCAGAAATATCTCCCACGCGTGCAAGTTGCCGGCTGCCAGCCCATGCAGATCGATCTCGATCACGCCCACAAACAGAGACAGGACGGACAAAACAACCAGGACAACCGATAAGACAATGGTTGAACGAAATGCTTTTATATAAATCTCTCCTTTCTTTCCCCACGTGGGTTAGATGCAACTAACCCATAGACAGAACAAAGCACAGCGGTGATCGGTCGTGTCATACATCACGCACTGCGCATTGTGGGGTTATTATAGCATAGGGAGTTAGTAGGAAACAACTGTGAATAAAATACAATTTATAAGCCGGATCATGCTATAATCCTATGTATTTGACAAATTCATGCATAATAAAACCAATATATGGATGATGCTATCTGCCCGTCGAAATCACAGCAGAAAATAGCTGCGAGGTATGCAGCTTCCCTGCCCGCATCGTAACCGCTTATCGCTTACGTATTTCCGAAAACATGGTCTCCCTTTAAAATCTCCAAACGAAAAGCCCCCTGCATCCATATCAGATGCAGGGGGCCTTGTTTCCCTTTAATGCGCTTTTTTATTTGAATTGGCGTAAGTTCCAAATATTCACATTTATTTTCGCATAAAAATCACATTAAAACCAAATATTTTTGTGATTTTAGAGGTTTTTTGAAACAAAAATCACACTAAATATTTAGAATTTAGTACATGCCGCCCTCCAGAACTTTGAACTTTTATCAACAATTATGTAGAGATATAAAGAGAAATGCTGTTCATCTCAAATATTATCCGCACATTTCTCTATGGTAATCTACATATTTCTGCGGATAAAAGTGGTAAGTTTTATGGTAAGGTCAGCCCCGCGATTGTCACGGATTACAGATTGCTGACTGCCCGGCCAAATGCTTCTTCCACCGCATCAAAATTCACATGTGTGTAAATATCCAGTGTTACGCTGACATTAGAATGGCCCATGAGATATTGCAGGCTCTTCACATCGATTCCGGCCCGCTGCATGTCCGTGCAGAAGGTGTGCCGCAGAACATGGGGCGTTACCCTGGGAAATGAGCGCCCATAAATTCTGGTGATCTTTTTCTGCATCCCCCGCATGTAGTTCTGTAAGTGCATGGCGACCTTTGGCTTCCCGTCCTTGTCCAGAAACAGGAATCCGCTGTACCCGTCCACCAAAAACTCAACGGTTGGCGTTGGACGGTTCGCTACCACCCGTTTCAGTGCCATGTAGACCATATCACTCATGGGGATACATCGGATGCCGCTGCTGGTTTTAGGGGAAGTCACAAAGTAGGGTTGCTCCGCTGTCCTGCATAGTTGATGCTCAATGAAGATATGCCGCTTTTTGAAGTCAATGTCTTTTTTGGTGAGCCCGTACAATTCGCTGACCCGCAAGCCGGTTCCCAGCAGGATCACAATATCGTCATAGTAATTGTCCTGCCCATTCTCGCGGATAAACTTCAAATAGGTCTCCTGCTGGGATCTTGTTAGGGCTGTGCGCTTTGCCGCATCATCTGGAAGAATGTCCGCAACTTTGAACTTGAACGGGTTCTTGCGGATCATATCATCATCCACGGCCATCTCAAAGGCAGGTCTTAAGATACTGTGGTAGCCTGTGATCGTATTGCGCTTGATCCCCTTATCATGCAGTTCGACATAAAACCGCTTGGCATCCGACAGTTTTACATTCCGTACCTTGAGTTCCCCAAAGTCTGACTCTCTGATCCGGTTGACCGCTGTCTGGTAGGCTCTTAATGTATTCGGCCCAATATCCCGTTTCAAGCCCATATATCGGTCTACCAATTCCGACGCTGTTATCTCACCGGCGGCATAGTCGATCCCGTCTGCCAGATCTCTTTGAATTGCACCCTCTTTCTCTCGAAGAGCCTCTAATGTCTTGGCGTACACGCACCGGACTTTTCCATGGCCATCTGTGTAGCGATAATCGTAGGTTCCGTTTTTCCTCTGATTTTCGCCGGTTTTCAGCACACGGCCACTTTTGTCTCTGCGCTTTCCCGCCACTGTGCACACTCCTTTCCGGAAAAGCGCCCGGACATGTATGATAAGATTATCATAGCACATCCGGGCACCTATTTCCACTCAAATCGAATATTCCTTTTGCAGATAAGCCTCGAAGGGGACACGTTTAATCAAGCGCCGTGTCCCCACCCAGAGCACATATTTTTCACACTCTTTCCGATCGGTGATCTGCCGCAGTTTGTTGATCCCGATGTTGTAATAGGCAGCGGCCTCTTCCAGCGTAAGGTTCGCCTTCTGCCAAATGGGGACTTCGTGGCTCATGGTATCCACCGCCCATCACAACTGTTCCTCGTCGAACAGATAGCCCTGGAACACAGTGCCGTCGCCAGTGATGAAACGCCCCCTTGCGTCCTTAGGGATCTGTTCAGCGGCGCTGGTGTTGTCCAGAATAATTTGGGAGAGGACGCTGTCCGCCCTGCCGCAGACCCGGAAGTCCATGTTATTCTTGATCTGGCCGGGGATGATGTTGGCGTCCGGGCGCTGGGTTGCGAGGATCAGGTGGATACCGAAGGCACGGCCCATCCGGGCGATGGTCGCCAGCCGGTTTTCGATTTGGCCCAGCAGTTTCTTCCGCTCGCTGTCGGCCCCTGTCCGATCCAGCACCTCCGCTACCTCGTCACAGGCGAAGATCAGCCGCTCCAGGCCTTTTCCTGTGGTTTTATTGTAGCGGTCAATATCGGGGCATCCAGCTTCCGCGAAGGCCCGTTTCCGGCGTTCCAGTTCTTCCACAAGCCCCGTCAGGACATTCAGCAAATCTTGTTCCTCAAAACACATCCGGCAGGTCCCCCGCCATGCGGGAGGGAAGTCCACGCCGCCTTTGAAGTCCGCAATATAGACCTCCGCCCCCTTGTGGATTGCCTGCATGAGCAACAGCTTCAGCAGGATGCTCTTGCCGCTCCCCGTGGAGCCGCCCAGCAGGATATGGGGGATATGAGCCAGATTGACTGTCACCGGCCCTAGCAGGCTCTCTCCCAGCACCAGCACAAAGCTCTCCGAGGACAGGTGTTTGTCCTTCCATGGGAGCACATCAGGTAATCCGGCCCTTGCCGGGGCGGCATAGAGCAGGACACGGCGCTTGCCCTTGCTGTATCTCAATTTTGCAATATTCAGATCCAGGGCGGTCTCTACATTCGTCCGCTTGTCCTCCCACTCGTTCAGCGGAATCCCCCGGTTGTCAAACTCCCAAATGGTGATATTGGGATAATTCCTGTCCCGCCGCTTGCGGAGCAGGGCGGGGGCTTCTCCGGCGTGGTTGACGAGCCCCACCCGGTGCAGTTCCTCTTCCGCCGCCTTTCTTCCGATTGGATAGCAGAGCAGGATCAGCAAAGCCGCGCCGCCTGCGATCAGGTAGGCGGGGAAGATGTTTTCCAAGATCATCCGGAGGACAGGGGAGATCAGGTCGCTCCCTTGCGCCAGCGCAACGGCTGGTTCCTGTTGGCTCCACACCCACACAGCGCCCAGGGGATAGAGCGCCGCAAAGGGCAGCTTTACGGCCAGGCCGGGGCCGTCGAAGAGGGTCAGGGGAAAGCCCCGCAGAAAATCCCGCCGCTCCCGCCTGCGCCTCCGATCATATTTTTCGTTTCGTGTCATAGATGACCTCCTGTATCGTGCCATCCCGCCAGAACTCCCGCACCACATGGATGCGGCGGAGAAATGCCCGCCAGGTCTCCGTCTTGTACCGCTGTATGTCCGGGTACTGCCCTTCCAGGGGAATGTTGGAAGTGAGATAGACCGTGGTATAGCAGGCGATCCTGTCACTGTACCGGGCCGGGAGCGTCAGGGGATAAATGTCTAAAAGGTTCAGCATCGTTTCTATGGGGATCTGGGAGTAAAACTCCTCCAGCACCAGGACGGGTTGGCCGTGGTAGGCATCGAAGCGGACGCCGTTCTTCCCGCCGTAATCGGTGATCCGGCAGATGTCGCCCGCCGGATGGGCCTGGTAGATGCTCCGGGTCTTTCCGGCTCCGGAGGCTCCGTACAGGTAATACACGGTCAGGTTCCGGTTTTCTTTCCCGTATTGTGCCGCTGTCACGGCCTCCCGCAGTGTGTCAATGTCTCTTGTCTTGAAGGCGAAGGCCGGCGTCTCTTCAATGATCTCCATGGTGGAGCGGCCCTCCTTCACGCTCTGGAGCAGACGGCTCATGGCGGGGGAGTGTTCCTCCTGCTCTGTGGGGAGCGTTCCCCACTCATAGAAACTGCCTGCCACAGAGGTTTCCGCTTTCTCTGTGTCCGCCCATTTGCCCTCTTTGGCAATGTAATCCCGGTTCTGCTTTGCCGTCCCCTGCACCCGTTCGATATGGGCCGTGGGGAATTTTCGCTGGATCGTGGAAAACCGCAGGTTTGAGTGCGCGTACAAGAAAGCGTGGGTATGGGGTGTTCCGGTTGTTGCGATCTCGTCGCAAAGGCAGAAATACTCCAGGGGCAACTGGCTTAAAATCTCCAGGATCACATCCCTTGTCAAGCCGTAGGACTTGGGATTGTTCCAGGTAAGCTGCCATTTCTTGCCCTGCGGATCTGATGCCATAGGATCAGCCTCCTGTTCTTTTTTCAATGTGCGACTGCGATGTGCGATGGAAAAGGGGGCAATGGTAGCCCCCTTTTCCATCCCGGCGGCGTTCCGCCTGCCGGCGGGGGATGCTCTCCTAAGGGAGATCATCTGTTCCCCACCGGCGTCGGCCCGCCGCCGTCAGGTCAAGTTGCTTTCCGGGCTCCGTTGACCGGCTTGATGCCCGCCGCTTTGGCGGTAAACATCACAGGGCCGTATTCTTCCTTGAATCGCTTCTGATAGGCGCTGACTTCCAGGCCGCTGAACTCGACCTCCACTGCGCCGTCCTCCGGGCTCTCCATGAGCTGCGGCCCCTCGATCTTCACGCCCAGTTTCTCCAGGCGATGTGCTGCCAGGCAGACGTCATAGCGATAACCGGCGATCCCTTCCACGGCTTTTC
Source organism: uncultured Agathobaculum sp. (assembly GCF_944384765.1). GTDB lineage: Bacteria > Bacillota > Clostridia > Oscillospirales > Butyricicoccaceae > Agathobaculum. Next base: position 63,262 of record NZ_CALWUM010000003.1, read on the forward strand.
CGTCCTTGTACTCAGAATAGGGACGGACTTCCACCAGCAGCAGGGGCTTGCCCAGGGAGGCGGGGTCAATTTTCAAATCTCGAATGTTTAACATTGTAATACCTTACCTTTCTTATCAGCGCGGGTTGATCAGGCCCGCATTTTCTTTTCGTGTCGTACTCTCGAGTACGATCCCAGCATAGCAAAAGGCAGAGAGGATTGCTTATTCCGTGGTGGAATAACATTTCTCTCTGCCTGTTTTCTCCTATTTACCAGAGCGGCGGGCCGTCCTGCCCTCCCGTTGCAGATTGCAGTTGGGGAGCGGATCAAATCTTCGTTCTATCAAATACGCATCGGCATCGTCCAGGATCGTGGACAGGGTGACACGATCCACAGTGTAGTCGATCTTTTTCTCCGCATAAATCCGAATCAATTCCAGCAGAGCTGTGTGCCTGGGATCAGCGGGCGAAAAGGCCCGCGCCTTCCGGGCCATCAGATCCTTTGCCTCTTCCTCCGTCAGGCCGAGAGCCAGGCAAAGACAGGCCAAAATATCCACTGACATGTTGTGTCTTTCGTCATTCCGCATTTTGTTCAGCGCGGACTGGTTCATCCTGGCGCAGTCCGCCAACTTATTTTCTGACAATCCGACTCTTTGCGTGTAAAAATCCAGATACAGCCCGAAAGAGGCTGTGGGGCTTAATTCACAGGGTTCCCGCGTGGAGCGAAACACAGGCAAGCCGCCCGGTCAGCAACATCACGCAACTCAAACAAACACTTCTATAGGCTCCAAACCGTTCCGCGCCGGGGATGGTGATGACTGTAAGGCCGATGCTGTGGGCGCTGGGAAAGAGAGCATACAGCATAGGCACCACCCCCTTCCGTGGACTTGCCGCAGGTCGATTTTTCAAGAGAACCACCCCGGCAACGGAACACTGGACGCCTTAAAACAGGTGCAAAAAGAGCACAGCTCATTTCAGAACTGTACTCACACAAAAAACTTATATATCCTCAAAAAAAGTCTGCGGGGCGCACCGCTCCCTTAAGAAAAAACATCCAACAAACTGCTGTCACACGGACACGCTCACTGCTTAGTAAGGCCCATCAGGGCAAGAAACTCTAGTAAAATCGGCGCGGCATGACGCCGCGCCGGCGTACAAACTTAACAACGTGTGCAATGCAGGATTTCTCCCGCGGGACAGATCATAAATCTGTCATCCATTCAGACGCGCACAAGAATCAACATCATCAATATACCACAGGATTTAGTAACTGTCAATTATAAAAAACACTATATATTGCGGCGTGGGGTAACTGGCCTGCCCGGTATCGTGTCCGGGCAGGCCAGCCGTTCCATGTTTCCGCCTAAGGGTTTGCGCGGTTTAGACCAGATCCCGCCAGAGGAAGGTCACGATCTGGGCCCGGGTGCAGGCGTTGTCGGGGCTGAACGTGGTAGCGGAGGTGCCGCCGGTGATGCCCTCACGGGCCGCCCAGGCAACAGCGGGAGCGTAGTAGGCGTCCGCCGCCACGTCCGCAAAACTTCTGCCGGAGGCTGCGGGAGAGCCGGCGTTCCGCCACAGGAAGGTCACAGTCTGCCCGCGGGTCACGGTGGCGTCAGGGCTGAAGGTGGTGGCGCTGGTGCCGCTGGTGATGCCATTCTCCACGGCCCACAGGACCGCCTTGTAGTAATAGGCACTGCTGGAAACGTCTGCGAACGGGTTGACGCTGCTCTCCGGCTCCGGAGAACCGGAGGCCCGCCAGAGGAAGGTCATCATCTGGGCGCGGGTGCAGGCGTTGTCGGGGCTGAATGTCGTGGCGGAAGTTCCGCCGGTCACGCCGTTCTCCACGGCCCAGGCCACGGCGTCATAGTAGTAAGCGCCGGTGGGGACGTCCGCGAAGGGCAGGGTCTCCGGCTCCTCCACGATCTCCTCGAATGTGACCGCGATGGAGACCGCGCCCCGGGGCATCTTGAAGGTATACTGGTTGGCGTTGCCGCGCTCCACCTCAATGGTGTTGCCGCTGCGGTCGGTGACCGCGATGGAGGCCAGCTGATAGCCCTCGTCGGGGGTGACGGTGACGGTCACCGTCTGGTTGTAGCTGGCCCGGGTGGGGCTCACCTTCACGCTTCCGTTGGCCACGTCGGTGGGGGCGGTCACGGTGTAGCGGGTGGAGCCGCCGGAGGAGCTGCTGGGGGTGTAGAAATAGGGGGTGGCAGTAACCGCACCGCTGGTGCCGTCGCCATAGGCCGCATCCAGAGCGGTCAGCAGCTCATCGGTGAGGGTGGTATAAGTGCCGCTGACGCCGTCGAACTGCCAGCCGCCGAAGGTCTGGTCGCTGGGGGCGGCGGTGGTGGGCAGAGCACTGTTCACGTCGGCGGGGGTATAGGTCACAGTATTGTTATCAGGATAAGTAACCTGCGCCGTGCGGTTATCCTTCACAGCTTCGAACGTGGAGAAACCCTTGTCGTTGGTAAAGGTCAGGGTATCAGCGCCCTCGCTACCACCGATGGTAGCCTTGTGGTAGCCCACCAGGCTGCCATCCTTGCTGTGCTTGACATAGACGGAATCGCCGCCGGTGAACAGATTAGAGTTCCCCAGGGGGATGGTGATGGTGACTTCCTTGGTGATGGTCAGCTCACCACCGACACCGGGGATCTCCACGGCGTTGGCATCATCCACAACGCCTGCGTCGCCACTGACCTTGATGTCCTCCGGCGTCGGACCGTCCAAGTCAGCCGTGGTGGCCACGGTGCGGTACATGGGGGTGATGTCCAGCGTGATCGTGCCGGCGGTCTTGTCCACGGCGGTGATTTCCACATCCATGTAAGGCTGGACCACGATGGTGACGGTCTTTTCATTAGTGGTAATATTGGCCCGAGTCAGCGCTTCTGTGCCCTGCATAACAGTGACTTTATTTTCATTGGCCTGGGTGGCGGCAGCGGCGTCCAGCCCGTCGCCCGCGACCAGAGCAGGAGCATCCTCCCCCTTCATGGCTTCCGCCACAGCGTCAGCAACTGCCTTGTCCTCTCCGTCAAGATTCGCAGGCGTCGTCACCTCCGGGGCGGCGGGGACGACCTCCGCAGCCTCTGCATTCGCCTCGACCACCATGTAGTTGTAGCCGTCCAGGCCGCTCTCCACGGCGACATAGTTCTTCTCACCGACAGTGGTGAGGAACTCGCTGGGGTCATTGGAGTAATACCCGCCGGTGATGGCGAGGGACACAGTGTACTTGGTCGGAGCCTTGATGAAAAGGTCCTTCTGCTCTGCTATGAACTTCCCGGCGGAGATGGTGACCGAGGTATTGCCATACTCGGCGGCAATATTCAAAGCCGCAGGATCCTGCCCGCCGGTGCCGTCTCCCCAATCGCCGGTATCCCCGGTGCCCAGGCTGGTGATCAGCGCGTTATCGTTATCGATGGTCAGCGTGCCGCGCTGGATGCTGATGCCGCCGGCGGCGCCGCGGATCGTGCCGCCGCTGATGGTGGTGGTGCCGGACTGGGGCAGATACAGGGCATAGTCAGCAGTAGAGATCAGCTCGCCGCCCTGGATGTTGATGACAGAATTTGTGGTTTCATCGTTGCCATTGCCAGCGGCCGCATACCAGCCGGCTTCGATTTTGCCGCCGGTCATGGTGAAGTCGCCGCCGCCCTGCACCATCACGCCAAACTGTCCATTATTCTTGGGATCGTCAAACCCGGACGCAACGATGTTGCCGCTTTCCATGGTAAGCAGAGCATCCTCACCACTGGCCACAACAATGCCGCCCGTATAGCTCCCGCCATATTTTTGGGTCGCGCGAATAGTTCCCTGCGCCCCGTCAGAGGTGTCGCAAATGGTCAGCTTACCGGAAACGAAGATGTTTCCGTTATTGGCCGCCTTGACCTCTTTCCCATTCAGGTCCAGGGTCAGGGACTTATTGGCAGATACGACCACATTGCTGCCGGAGATATCCGTGTTGGACAGCACCTTGACAGTATCGCCGCTGGACGCCTTGTTAAAGGCTTCCGACAGCGTAGCATAGTAGCTGTCTCCCACCTGGGCCACGGCGTTGTCAGCGCCCAGCTGCGCCACGGTGCCGTCCTCGTCCTGGATGTAGTTTTCGGGAATATAGTCGCTCACGTCGCTGGAGAAGGTGCCGCCCGTGATGGTGATCACCTTGCTGGCTCCAGCCCACTCATCTTCGGTCTTGTTGGTATTGTTGAAAGCATACGCTTTGACTGCCTTGGAGCTTTCTGCGGCCTCAAAGGTACCGGCCTCAATGGCAACGGCACCGAGATCCTGATAGCCGTCGCGCTCGACGATAGAGACCGCGGCCGCATCCGGGATGACTCCGTCATTTTCCGTTTTGCCCAGGGGAGTACCAGTGGCCGTGATAGTTGTCTGCTCGCCCTTTACGGTCAAACTGCCGGCGCACATCTGCACGCCAACATTTTTGGCGCTCACATTCGAGTTCTCAATGGCCACGGTCCCGGTGCTGGGGAAATAGATCCCAGAGCCATTTTCCGCAGTGAGGGCGCTGTGCTTCAGCGTAATGGAGTTACCTGCCTCTTGCCCGTTGGTCACGATACCGTACGATCCAGAAGCATCGATCGTGACATTATCCAGAGTAAGAGACGTACCGCTATACAGCATATGAATCCCGTCTACATTAGACTGCTCACACTCCAACGTCCCGTTCATAAGAGTAAGCCCGGCGTTGTCATAGTTGATTTCAGCTATGCGCTCGGTGCCTGTGTAAGTATACGTCTTATGATTTAGGTCAAGCGTGCTGGTTGCATTGCCGGATTTTATGGGGTCGCTGCCGGTATAATCATTCAGCATCGTGATGGTACTTCCCGCCGCGACCTTTGTCGCGTTGGCATAGGACCCATAGATTCGATCCTGACCGTCTGCTGGAACTCTAAACCCGCCGTTTGAGACATATTTGGCGGTGGTTTCGCTGTACGGCAGGTATGCGCTGTTCTCTAATTCCACTGCGGTCACGCCGCCATCTAAAACAACCAAGTTTACGCCTTCGCCGATCACGCCGGAAACAGGCTTATTGCTGTCCCCAGCCTGAAACCGCACGGGCAGCTTCGCGGTGACCATTCCACCTTCCGGTGCTTTGGAATTGATCAGACGAATCGTAGAATCTACACCTTCAACGGGCTTGCTGCTGTAATTCGTTCTCAGTTCAAGCGCAGGTATAGTTGCTGACAGGGCTTCTCCGTTGATGTTATGTCCGTTCAAATCTACCGTCACACCGAAATTCTTGGTGGCGGATTTGCTTGTTACGGTCACATCCTGCTGCAGAACGACTGTGCTTCCCGCCGTAGCGGCCTGCATTGCCTTGTTAAGGGTATCGTATCCATTCACTTGTCCATCGGAAGTCCGGACGATGGCCACTGTATCTTGCCCGGTACCCTCCGCCGCCAGCGCTGACGCGGGCAGCAGCGAGAGCACCATGGCCGCCGCCATGAGGATGGATAGGAACCGTTTTTTCATCTTCTGTTCTCCTCCTTTTGTTTTCCTTGCGTTACCTGGATGGATGCTTGCCTCAATTATAAAATGTTATTTGTAAAATATCAATAGATAGATTGCATCTAATTTTCAGAAGGACCGGGAACCCTTAAAATAAAGGGCAGAGGTGAGCGACATGGCGGAACAGCGAAACCCGGAATTTGACAATACGCAGAAATTCATCGAACTGGGTTACAACATTGCCTATTACCGCAAGCACGCTGGGCTGACCCAGGAGCAGCTGGCCGAGCGGGTGGGCATCAGCCGCCAGCACATGGGCGCGATCGAAGCGCCGAACATCTGCCGCCTCATCTCGCTGGATCTTCTCTTCAATATCGCAGCCGTGCTGAGCATAGACCCCGTCCGGCTTCTGACATTCCGGGAATGAGCGGAGCCTATCAAACGCAAAAATGACGCTTTCAGGCATAGTTATGCCGTGAAAGCGTCATTTCTTATAAGCCAACGGGCGTTGTTTGCATTATTTTGGACAGCACGAAGGGGCAGAGAAGCGCTCTGCTCTGCTCTGCTCTGCTCTGCTCTGCTCTGCTCTGCTCTGCTCTGCTCTGCCGTCAGTATATTGCGCGTCCTCATGGGTTGTCAACCCCTTGGTTGCTACAAAATTTGTATTTAGTCTATCACATTTTCATCCGTTTGAAAAGCCCTGCTAATCGAAAATATTCTCTAAACCGGGGGATTTCTCCGTGGGCCAAAAAGCGGGCAGCGCCCTTCATAATGTCTTCCCGCCGGAGGTGTCCCGCAAAGGGGTAGATGTCTCCCAACAGATAGCGGTGGATCCGGCACAGGTGAGAAATCGTAAACCGACCATGGATCGGGCTTTCCAAAAGTTCTCTCTGCCGCAGCAGGGAAATGTCCGCCTCCACGGCCCGCAGCTTTGCGCCATCCCGGAGGCCAAACCGGTTTTTCAGGACATTGCTGTCCCGGTAGCAGTAGATGGAGCCCGCCACCGCATAGACATCATATTTTCCGAAGCCTTTATCCATGGGCGGAAATCTGCTTTAAGCCATACTGTTTCAAAAGAGATGCCACCGCTTCATCTGTGCTGATCTTGCCTCTGGAAACCTGCTCACACAGACGCAGCGCCCTTTTGCTGGGAAACAGATTTTCAATGGTCTGGGTGGAGAGGGCATAGTCCATTTGCTTTTTTGTTTTCTGCGTCATCTCAGATGCCTCCTCTATGGGGAGTTTCTGTATTCAGTATACTGGAGATGATAGAGAAAAGCAAGGCTGGAAACATCTTTCCTCAAATCATACATCAAGGCTATTCATTACATGCAAATCTCCTTTTGCTTCAAACCTAAAGTATGGCCCCCCGGTACTCAATTTGAGTGCCGGGGGGCCTTTCATACACGCCGGACGTTTTCCTGTGGAATTGTCGTAAGTTTATGGTAAGCTTGCCGATTTCCTTCCGACAGATCCAGTCACATCAACGCTTTGTGGTCTGTTTTTAGTACATGCCGCCCATGTCCGGTGCTGCCGGAGCCGGCGGAGTGGGCTCCTTCTTGTCGGCAACCAGGCTCTCGGTGGTCAGAACCATCGAAGCAACGGAAGCCGCATTCTGCAGAGCAGAACGGTTTACCTTGGTCGGGTCAACAATGCCGTTTGCGATCATATCGCCGTAGGTCTCGGTAGCAGCGTCAAAGCCGTAGCCAACCTTGCCGCAGTTCTTGACCTTATCGACAACAATTGCACCCTCGATGCCAGCATTGAACGCAATCTGCGCCATCGGGGCTTCCAGGCCGCGTGCAACGATCTGCATACCAGTCTTCTCATCGCCCTGCGCCGTCTCAGCCAGTGCCTCGACTGCGGAGATCGCATTGACGTATGCAACGCCGCCGCCGGCAACGATGCCTTCCTCAACCGCTGCACGGGTCGCGTTGAGCGCGTCCTCAATGCGCAGCTTCTTTTCCTTCATTTCGGTCTCGGTGGCAGCACCAACCTTGATAACTGCTACGCCGCCAGCCAGCTTTGCCAGGCGCTCCTGCAGCTTCTCACGGTCAAAGTCGGAAGTGGTGCGCTCGATGGCAGCGCGGATCTCATTGACGCGGCTTGCAATAGCCTGCTTGTCACCAGCGCCGTCGACAATTGTGGTGTTCTCCTTGGTGACCTTGATCTGGCGGGCAGAACCCAGCATATCCATGGTCGCATCCTTGAGCTCGATACCAACCTCTTCCGAGATTACGGTACCGCCGGTCAGAATTGCGATATCACGCAGCATATCCTTGCGGCGATCGCCGAAGCCCGGTGCCTTGACAGCAACACAGGTGAAGGTGCCGCGCAGACGGTTGACGATCAGGGTGGACAGTGCCTCGCCCTCGATGTCCTCAGCGATGATCAGCAGCTTCTTGCCAGCCTTAACAACCTGCTCGAGGATCGGGAGCAGCTCCTGGATGTTGGACAGCTTCTTATCCGTGATCAGGATCAGCGCATCATCCAGATTAGCTTCCATCTTCTCGGTATCCGTGCACATATAGGGGGTAACGTAACCACGGTCAAACTGCATGCCTTCCACGACCTCAGAATAGGTCTCTGCGGTCTTGGACTCCTCTACCGTGATAACGCCATCGGTCGAAACCTTCTCCATCGCCTCGGCGATCAGCTTGCCGATCTCCTCGTCACCGGAGGAAATCGCGCCGACACGCGCGATGTCGTTGGTACCGTCAACTGCCTTGGAGTTCTTGGCAATCGCTTCAACCGCAGCCGTAACAGCCTTGGAGATGCCGCGGCGCATCACCATCGGGTTTGCACCTGCTGCAACGTTCTTCAGGCCCTCGCGGACAAACGCCTGCGCCAGAACGGTCGCGGTGGTGGTGCCGTCACCGGCAACGTCGTTGGTCTTGGTTGCAACTTCCTTCACCAGCTGCGCACCCATGTTCTCGTACGGATCGTCCAGCTCGATCTCCTTGGCGATGGTAACACCGTCGTTGGTGATCAGCGGCGCGCCAAACTTCTTATCCAGCACGACATTGCGGCCCTTCGGACCGATCGTAACCTTCACCGTATCGGCGAGCTGGTCAATGCCGCGCTGCAGCGCCTTGCGCGCGTCCTCACCGTAAATAAGCTGTTTCGCCATGATAAATTACCTCCTAGAATTACTCAACAATCGCAAGAATATCGCTCTGACGAACGATGATATAGGTTTCGCCGTCCAGCTTGACTTCCGTGCCGGTGTACTTGCCGGTGATGACCTTCTGGCCCTTCTGGACCTCCATCTTCACTTCCTTGCCATCGACCACACCGCCGGGGCCAACCTCGATAATTTCAGCAACCTGCGGCTTTTCCTGCGCAGAGGCAGTAAGAATGATACCGCTGGCGGTCGTTTCCTCCGCCTCGACCATCTTGATCACAACGCGATCGCAAAGGGGCTTGAGTTTCATAACGGATTCCTCCTATAAGAAATAAGATTAACCAATTCAGGATTTAGCACTCTTTTTATCCGAGTGCTAACTTCGAGTATTATCTTACATCAACTGCGCGAAATACGCAAGGGGTTTTACGGAAAAAGTCGCTAAAAATTTTTGAATAATTTGTGAATTTTGTGGATGACTGTCAGCGGGAATTAGCAGACCGCCGCGGGGAGTGCTTGAAATACATATGCAGTTCGCATTTGATCATGCCGTTGTACAGCTTGCGGCGTTTGTCCGCCTTTCGTCCGAAACAGCGTTCAAACAGCGGGTCCGAGCAAAGGATATACTGCTTCATTGGCGACCCGGCCAGCGTCTTTCCAAGTGCTTCATACAGCTTTTCCGCCGCTTGCAGGTCGAGTAGGCGCTCGCCATACGGCGGATTGGCAAACAGCACACCAGGTTCTTCATAGCTGCGGCTGACTGCGTCTGCCTGCGTAAATCGGATCGTATTGGCTACACCTGCCTTGCGCGCATTTTCCATGGATAACTGCACACAGGCCGGGTCGATGTCGCTGCCGGAAATATCAAACTGCGCCTGTGCATCCACTAAACCAAGCGCATCCTCGCGCGCCTGCTGCCAGACCGCACTGTCAAAGCACGTCCATTTCTCCGCATCGAAGCTGCGCAGCAGGCCGGGCGCACGCCGCTGCGCAATCATAGCCGCCTCGATCGCAATGGTACCCGAACCACAGAAGGGATCGGTCATCGCCTCCCTGCCCCGCCAGCGCGCCAACTTGACCATGGCAGCTGCCAGCGTTTCGCGCAGCGGCGCAGCATTGCTGTTCGCGCGGTAGCCGCGTTTATGCAGACCGGCGCCCGACGTATCCAGATACAGCTCGGCCGTATCGTGCATGATGGAGAACTGAATCTGGTATTTTGCCCCGGTTTCCTCAAACCAGCTCTGATGATAGGCCTGTTCCAGCCGGGACACGACCGCTTTCTTGATGATGCGCTGACAGTCCGGCACGGAATGCAGCACGGAATCCAAGCTGTGGCCTTTTACCGGGAAGGCACCGTCCCGCGGGATGAACTGCTCCCACGGCAGGGCGCGTACGCCCTCGAACAAATCGTCGAACGACTTGGCGCGAAAGGCGCCCAGCCGGATCAGCACCCGTTCTGCACACCGTAGATTGAGGTTTGCCCAAGCGAGCGTTGCCTCGTCCCCTTCAAACAGCACACGGCCGTTTTCCGCGTGCACCTCGGTCAGTTTGCCTCCAAAGCGCAGCTCATCGGCGACAATTCCCTCCAGGCCAAACAGCGTCGGGCAGCTCATAATCAGCTCCATTTGTTATCCCCTTTCCAGCAAAAAGGCTCCTGCCGCAGCCCGGCAGGAGCCATTCCATCATATTTCTATGATATCGGGTTCCTTGCATTTTGTCAAGGTGGTTACCACATACACAGACGCGGCAGCTGCGGTTTCTCGATCCGGCGGGAAAGATAGCGCAGCAAACGGATGCCAAGCAGGCGGAGCAGCAGCACATACAGCACACATGCGCCCAATACAGTGAGCGCAAGCGCCGCCACATCTCCCTGACAAAGCGTGCCAAATGCGCGAAAAAACACACGCGTCCATCCGAATAGTGCCGCACCGCACAGCAGTGGCACGCCAAATCGCCGCACCGGCCGGAGTGCGAATCTGGTCTTGCAGCACAGGATGCACAGATTGATCAAAAACGCAGCCGTGCCAGTCAGCAGCATAGCGAGCAGATATCCGTAAATCCCAAGCGTGGGCCGGGCACACCAGCGATACATCAGCAAAAGCTGACACAGCTCGGCACTGACGCTCGTCACAACACTCAGATGCTGCAGCCCGAGTGCGTTGAGCAGGCTGCCGGTCGCCATCTGATAATAGCTGATGATGGCAACCGCGCCCAGCAGCGCGACGTACTCCTCGGTCAGCGGCTGTCGGAAAAACAGCTCGCTCAGCCGCGGTGCCAGCGGGATCAGCACAGCGGTTGCCGGCACGCCGATCAGCCCGACTGTGGACACCGCGCGGCCGGCCAGCCCCTGTACCCGTTTAGCGCTGCCGACTGCCTGCGCAGCCGTGATGGCAGGCAGCAGCGCCGTGCATACCGAACTGACCAGTGCGCTGGGCAGCAGCAAAAGCGGCATAGCCATACCCGAGATCACGCCGAGCGCCGCCAACGCCTGCTCATATGTCAGGCCCGCGGTCATCAGCCGCTGCGGCAGCAGAACTGCGCCCGCAGAGCCAATCAGGTTGCCGATCAGTGCAGAGCCGGAAAGCGGCAGGGCGATAAAGAAAAACTGCCGTGCGGTCGCGCGGTCAAGCGGTGCTGTCAGCGATACACCGGCCATACTGCGGCGAAACAGCCGTGTAAGCAATAGTGCGCTGAACACTTCACTGACCACCATGCCTGCGAAAATCAGCATGGCGATTGTGCCGTAATCCTGTCCCTGATAGTGGTACAGCAGTGTGCCGACTGAAAGAATCCGGACAAGCTGCTCCCCCACCTCGGATAGCGCAGTATACTGCATACGGTCCAGACCGATAAACAGCGATTTGAAGATATTTTCCACACCCGTCAGCGCAAGACACAGCAGCACAAACGGAAACGCTTTGGCACAGCGGCCATCGCCCAGCAGCGTGGCCGCGATGCCGTCGCCGCACAGCAGCACGATGGCAGTACAACCCGCACACAGGGTAAAAAACACGCTGAACGCCAGCCGCAGCACCGCGCCGATCCGGCGGCTCTCCCCCCGCGCTTCACTCGCTGCACTCAGGCGCGAACAGGCCATGGTCACGCCCGACAAGCAGCCTGCGTTGAGCACCAGATAGGCGGAGTTGACCAGCCGGTAGACGCCCAGCCCTTCCGCACCGGCAAAGTGGCTGAGCAGGATGCGGTAAAAAAAGCCGAGCGCCTGCAGCGCCAGGTTGCCGCAGGCCAGCACGCCGGCAGCGTATAAGACGGTTTTCTTTTGTATCCGCACGGCATAACCCCATTTCACTGCAAGGATATGCCGCGCCCGGACCCGATATGATTGCAAAACAGCCGGGCTTTGCTGCAAGCCCGGCTGAAGCATTCAAATTCGTTTTGCCATTTTTTCGCTGTATTCCGCTCGGTACTGCGCAAACGTGCCGCCATCGAGCGCGTCCCGAATCTCCTGCATCAAATGGTTGTAGAACCACAGGTTGTGCATGACCAGCAGCCGCTGGGACAGCATCTCCCCGCTCTTGAGCAGATGGCGCAGATAAGCGCGGCTGAACCGGCGGCAGGTCGGGCACTGACAGCCCTCTTCAATCGGCCGGTCGTCGGTCTGGTATTTGGCATTGTTGATGTTCAGAATACCGTTATGCGTAAACAGGTGGCCGTGCCGCGCGTTGCGTGTCGGCATAACGCAGTCGAAAAAGTCCACGCCGCGGGCCACGCCCTCGATGATGTTGGACGGTGTACCCACCCCCATCAGATAGCGCGGCTTATTCGCCGGCGCATGCGGCAGCACAACATCCAGAATATGATACATGGTCTCCGTGCTCTCGCCCACAGCCAGACCGCCGATTGCATAGCCCGGCAGATCGAGTTCCGCAATCGCCTCCATGTGCTCGATGCGCAAATCATCATACGTGCCGCCCTGGTTGATGCCGAACAGCATCTGATGCGGGTTGACCGTATCCGGCAGGGTGTTGAGCCGGTCAAGTTCGGCCTTGCAGCGCCGCAGCCAGCGCGTTGTGCGGTCGATCGAGTCCTTGACATAGGCGCGCGGCGCAGGGTTTTCAATGCACTCGTCAAACGCCATGGCGATGTCCGACCCCAGATTGGACTGGATACGCATGCTCTCCTCCGGCCCCATGAAGATCTTGCGGCCATCGACATGCGAATGGAAGGTGACGCCCTCCTCCTTGATTTTGCGCAGCGTAGCGAGCGAAAACACCTGAAAGCCGCCGGAGTCGGTCAGCATCGGGCCGTCCCAGCGCATGAACTTGTGCAGGCCGCCCATCTGTTTGACGATCTGGTCGCCCGGGCGGACGTGCAGGTGATAGGTGTTGGACAGTTCGATCTGGCAGCCGAGCTCCTTCAGGTCAAACGCGTCAACTGCGCCCTTGATGGCACCGGCGGTGCCGACATTCTGAAACACCGGCGTCTGCACTACACCATGCGCGGTGCAGAATTCGCCGCGCCGGGCACTGCCCTCGGTTTTAATCAACTGAAATGTTCCGATTTCCATAATTCCCTCTTTATTGATTTAATAGAGCAGCATACTGTCGCCAAAGGAGAAAAACCTGTATTCCGCGTCGATCGCCTGCTGATAGGCGTTCATCACCATCTCGCGCGTGGCGAAAGCGGAGATGAGCATCATCAGCGTGCTTTCCGGCAGGTGGAAGTTGGTCACCAGGTGATCGACAGCCTTGAACTGATATCCCGGATAGATAAAGATATCCGTCCAGCCAGACTGCGGACGCACATGACCGCTCTCATCTGCGATGGTCTCCAGTGTGCGGCATGCCGTCGTGCCGACCGCCCAGATCTTACCGCCTGCGTCGCGTGTCTGATTGATGAGGTCTGCGGTGGCCTCGTCCATGATATAATACTCCGAATGCATTACATGGTCGGTGATTTCCTCTTCCTTGACCGGTCGGAAGGTGCCGAGGCCAACGTGCAAGGTGACAAATGCCAGTTTAACGCCCTTGTCCTGCAGTTCGCTCAGCAGTTCCTTGGTGAAGTGCAGGCCGGCCGTCGGCGCAGCAGCCGAGCCCGGCGTTTTGGAATAGACCGTCTGATACCGTTCCGGATCATCCAGTTTTTCCTTGATATAGGGCGGAAGCGGCATGGTGCCGAGTTTGTCCAGGATTTCCAGGAAAATTCCCTCATAGTGGAACCGGATCAAACGGTTGCCGTCCGGCTGCACGGTCTCGACCGTCGCTGTCAGCAGGCCGTCGCCAAAGGTCAGTTCGACGCCTTCGCGGGTCTTGCGGCCCGGACGGGTCAGGCACTCCCACAGCCCATCCCCCTTATCGGTGAGCAGCAAAACCTCGATCGGCGTTGTTTTGCCGACGGCATGCCCCATCAGACGCGCCGGAATGACGCGCGAATTATTGAACACCATGCAGTCGCCCGGCTGCACATAGTCGAGCAGATCGCGGAAATGGCGGTGCGTCACCGAACCGTCCGCCCGGTCGAGCACCATCAGGCGCGAGGCATCACGCTGCGCAAGCGGATGCTGCGCGATCAGCCGTTCGGGCAGATCAAAGTAAAAATCACTTTTTTTCATTGCATAAAGCATGGGCGCCCGCGCGGAGCGCCCATGCCGTTTCCTCCTTTGTTGTTTGCTTACGCTCAGCCGGCGATCTCGATACCGGTGAAGTAGAATTTCAGGATATCCTCATAATCGAAGCCCTGCTGTGCCATGCCGTAGGCACCCCACTGGCTCATGCCGACACTGTGACCCCAGCCCGAACCGTTGAAGGTGTAGCTGGCCGCATTAGTGACCTGCTGAGTCGGCTGCTCGGGGTCCTGTGAAGCTGCGCCGGTGCTGTCGATCAGCACGGTTCTGGTGGCGTCATCATAATCCACACCAAATCCCAGCGCATCACCCAGATCGCGCACGCGGAAATAGTTGTTGCCGTTGATGCGGTAGCCGGTCAGCGAAACCGTCCGCCCGTTAATCACGACCACGGCATCCGATTCCAGAAAACTGCTGATGGTTTCGGAGACCGACGAGGTCATTTCTCCGCCAACCGTCTGATACACCTGACCGGTGGTGATCAGGATGCGGCCGGTCTCGGCTTCCCAGGTCACATTGAACTGGCTGTCCGTGCCGGAGAGGATGTACGCAATGTCACGCAGCTTATAATAGTTTTCGCCGTCGACCAGATAGCCTTGCGGGACAACCGCCTTGCCATCCACAGTCATATTATGTGTCGAAGGGGCAACATCCAGATCGGAAGTCCGTGCGGTAGTCTGCACCGCGGTCTGTGTCACCGGGACGGCAGCGTTTGCCGCGGCATTGGGGGTAATGGTATAACGAATGCTGTTCAGACCGAATACAGTGCGGCAGTCATCCCGTTGGATGGTGACAGTTTTGCCGTCGGTATCTGTCACCGTAACCTCATTGACGTTGTCCGTATCCGTACGTTTGGTAACCTCAACATTTGCCACCGTGCCGATCGTGTAACCGGCGCTCAGCAGCTTCTGCCGGATTTCCTCCTTGGTCAATGTAACGCTCCACGAGCTGTCATAGGTCTCGTACGGATCTTCCTTGCCCTGCAGATAAGGATAATCGCCGCCCCATACGTTGACAGCATCCTCGGTTGCGCCGCCATCTGACGAGAAGAAATAGCCGACGACCAGATCACCGTTATAGGTCAGATACTGGCCGCGTGTCGCATCGACCGCTGCATCTGATGCCGCAGTTGCCTTGTTGGCACCCAGATAAACCTGGCAGTTGGTGGTGTTGCACAGTTCATAATACTCGTTGTGCTTGCTGGTGCCGAGTGCAAAGGAACGCGCACAGACCGCCTGGGCCTTCTGCGCCTCGGCCGGCCAATCCGGATCGATCTCATACGGCAGGACGCCCTTCACATAATCCTCCAGCCCGACATAGTTTATAACGGTAATGTTGCTGCCGCTTGCTGGACGGTAGACAAAATCACCGTGCCACTTGTAACCCTTAAACCAGGTCAGATCGCTGTTGGGGCGAATCGCGATATGATCCGCGCCTGCCGCCGATGTATACAAAACCGCGCCGGTCGCAGTATCGCTCACCTGGAACGCGCTGTCAACCAAGCGGATGGTCAGCTGGGTGGCAGAAACCGACTGTACGCCGGTAAAATTCGTGCCGCTCATCGTGCCGATGGTGTAGCCGGTCGCCTCACCTGCAACGTTTTCCAGCTTAGGGTCGGCAAAACTGCTTGCGCCGCTGATTGTCAGGCCAACGCGCAGCGTGACATCCGTATTGACTGCCGATGCGGGCATGATGCACACGCAGGCCAGCAGCATAGCCGCACAAAGCACCGCGGACAAAATCCTCTTCATTTCATCAACTCCTGTTTTATTTTTTGTGCCTTCTATTGACAAATAAATGGCCTTATCTTAAAATAAGAACGAAAAGTACATTCACAAGATAGAGGCGCGGTTTTCATCAGTATCGCCTGTGAGGGTCTGCAAGCCCAATGAGCAGCCGAGAAAGGGTCTTCCGCCGAAGCAGGTGCTTGTTGCAGCAAGCCTTTGCTGGACGCTGCCGGAGAATATCCCTGCGTCTGTCATCAGCAGAACTGCCGGTGGAGAGCTATCCTGTTTAGAAGGCTGCGGTCAATCCGCTTCCTCTATTATAGTATAGGTCATACCGGTTTTTCAACCGGTATTTTTCTTTATTGGCACGGTAAGGATAAAATATCGCCATATTTTGAAAATCTATTGGAAGGATTTGATATAAATGAACCATTACAAGGTAGGAATCGTCGGTGCGACCGGCATGGTCGGCCAGCGTTTTACCCTGCTGCTGGAAAACCATCCCTGGTTTGAGGTCGTGGCGCTCGCCGCCTCGGCACGCAACCGCGGCAAGACCTATGCCGAGGCCTGTGAAGGCCGCTGGAAGATGACCGTCCCCATGCCGGAAAAGTATAAGAACATGGTCATGTATGATGCCACTGCGGATGCCGAAGAAATCGCCTCCCAGGTTGACTTCATTTTCTGTGCAGTGGATATGAAGAAAGACGAAATCCGTGCGCTCGAGGAAAAATACGCAAAGCTTGAGTGCCCGGTCTGCTCGAACAACTCGGCGCACCGCATGACGCCCGATGTCCCCATGATCATCCCGGAGATCAACGCCGACCACGCGAAGATCATTCCGGCGCAGCGTAAGCGCCTGGGCACGAAGCGCGGCTTCATTGCCGTCAAGTCCAACTGCTCGATCCAGTCCTATGTGCCGGCACTCACCGCACTGATGGATTACGAGCCGACCGAGGTTGCTGTTTGCACCTATCAGGCGATTTCAGGCGCAGGCAAGACCTTTGCAACCTGGCCGGAAATGGTTGACAATGTCATCCCCTATATCGGCGGCGAGGAAGAGAAGAGCGAAAAGGAGCCGATGAAGGTCTGGGGCCACATTGAGGGCGACCATATCGAGCCTGCGACCACCCCGGTGATCACGGCGCAGTGCCTGCGCGTGGCCTGCTCGGACGGTCACATGGCAGCGGCATTCGTCAAGTTCAAGAACAAGCCCACCAAGGAGGAGATGATCGCGCGCTGGCGCAGCTATAAGGGCCGCGCACAGGAGCTGAAACTCCCCTCTGCACCCGAGCATTTTCTGACCTATTTTGATGAGGACGATCGTCCGCAGACCCGTCTTGACCGCGATCTGGAAGGCGGCATGGGCGTTTCGATCGGCCGTCTGCGCGAGGATGCTCTGTATGATTACAAGTTTGTCAGCCTGTCGCACAACACCCTGCGCGGCGCGGCGGGCGGCGCCGTCCTGATGGCGGAGTTGCTTTGCGCTGAAGGCTATATGGACCGTTAAGGAGGCTGTTTTTTATGAAGAACCCTGTTTTTACCGGCGCCGGCGTTGCCATTATCACCCCGTTCAAGTCTACTGGTGAAGTGAACTATGAGGAGTTCGGCCGCATCATCGACTATCAGATTGCCCATGGCACGGATGCAATCATCGTCTGCGGCACGACCGGTGAATCTTCCACCTTGCACGACATTGAGCACCGCGAAGTCGTCGCCTGGTGCTGCGAATATGTCAACCACCGCATCCCGGTCATCGCGGGCGTAGGCTCCAACGACACCGCTTACGCGATTGAGCTGACCAAGTTTGCCAAGGAGTGCGGCGCGGACGGCGGCCTGTCTGTCACGCCGTACTACAACAAGACCACCCAGCGCGGCCTGATCGCACACTACACCGCAGTAGCGGACAGCTGCGATCTGCCGATCGTGCTTTACAACGTACCCAGCCGCACCGGCGTATGCTTCACTGCTGATACCCTGTATGAGCTCTCCAAGCATCCGAACATCAACGGCCTCAAGGCCGCTTCGGGCAACTTCAGCCTGCTGGCATCTGTCATGGCCAAGTGCGGCGATAACCTCAACGTCTGGTCGGGCAATGATGACCAGATCGTCCCGCTCATGGCACTCGGCGGCAAGGGTGTTATCTCGGTGCTGTCCAATGTTGCGCCGCAGGAAACCCATGACCTGACCCAGCTCTGCTTTGAAAACCGTTATCCGGAAGCGGCGCAGATGCAGTTTAAGTACCACAACCTGATCGATGCGCTGTTCTGCGAGGTCAACCCGATCCCGGTTAAGAAGGCGATGGAATTGCTCGGCTGGCAGGTCGGCGATCTGCGCCTGCCGCTTGTCGAGCCGACTGCGGAACATATTGAACTGATCCGTCAGGAGCTTGCTGCTGCGGGCTGCAAGATCTGACCGATTTACTGCCGAAAAGGAGAATATCAGGATGTTGAAAATTGCACTTTCCGGCTGCAACGGCCGGATGGGCCGCGTCATTACGGATATTGTCAGCACGCGGGACGGCATGGAAATTGTCGCGGGCTTTGATCTCAACACGGCGAAAAACGGCGGTTTCCCGGTGTATGCCGATCCGTTTGAATTCCAAGGGGAATGTGATGTAATCATCGATTTCTCCAACGCTTCGAGCACTGAACATCTGCTCGCCTACTGTGAAAAGCACCATACCCCGGTCATCATCTGCACGACTGGCCACTCGGCAGAGCAGCTTGCCAAAATCCGCGAAGCGTCTACCAAGGTGCCGGTGTTCCGTTCGGGCAATATGTCCATCGGCATCAACCTGATGAGCGAGCTGCTGCGCAAGTGCGCGGCAGTCCTCGGGGATAAATACGATGTGGAGATCATTGAGAAGCACCACAACCAGAAGCTCGACGCCCCCTCGGGCACTGCACTGATGCTGGCGGACGCTGTGGCGGATGCCCTGCCCTATGAGGCGGAATATGTCTATGACCGGCACGAGCGCCGTGAAAAGCGGCCGGCGCATGAGATCGGCATCTCGGCCATCCGCGGCGGCACGATTGTCGGCGAGCACAGCGTGCTGTTCTGCGGCCGGGACGAGATCATTGAGATCAAGCATACTGCGCTGTCGCGTGAAGTGTTTGCAGTCGGCGCAGTCGATGCGGCGGCTTTCATGGCTGGCTGCACCCAGCCCGGCATGTATGACATGAACGATGTCATCGCCTCTCACGGGAATTGAGAAAACTCGAAAAATTGCACAAAGCGGCAAACTGTTTTTCAGCAGTTTGCCGCTTTTGTTTCTCATTTTGTAACTTGAGCTTGTTATTCGTCATATGTAGAATATAAGTATCAATAAAGGGAGGTGTTCCATATGAACAGAGGATTTCGACAACTGATTTGCACCCTGCTGCTCTGCACGCTGCTCTGTCCCGTGGCGAGCGCCACGACCTTTACCACGGTCCGCGTGGACGGCATAGAGGATTTCGGCGTGTACTACAAATGGCTTCGTTATGCGGATGATCAGACACCCATCCCACTTTCGCTCTGCGATTGGAACGGCAGCCTGTACGCCACGATTCCGGCTGAAAATGCCGGACGCCCGGTCGAGGTGTTCAGTGTGCAGGAAATCATCGACCAGTATGCTGATACCGATATGCCCTATGCTATGCTGGAGCTGCTGGGCTGCGGCGTGCTCACCGGCGACGCGAACGGAGACCTGCATCCCACACGTATCACCACCCGCGCAGAAGCAGCTGCCATGCTGGTGCGCACGCTTGGGGTTCCGCAGGCAGACGGAGCAAACAGCGGCTACACCGACGTACCTGCTTCTGCTTGGTATGCGCCGGTTGTACAGACTGCGCGGAAATGTGGAATCATATCGCCAGACAGCATGTTTCATCCAAATGATCCGGTCACTCGCGAGCAGTTTGTCGCAATGACGGCACGTGCCATGTCCTGTGCAGGCCTGCTTGATATGGATCAGCCCGCGCCAAACACGGTTGTGTTGCAGGACGAAAATCTCATTTCCCCTTGGGCGCGTGATGCCTATGAAAGCCTTGGTACAACCATGGACCTGCTTACGATCTCTAATGTGCCGACCGGCAACAACGATCCCATGTATATCGCGTCTTCCCTCTATTCTGCTGAACCGAAGAAAATGGTTGAGCGGCAGGAAGCCGCTGCCTTGATCAATTCCTGCATCCAGTCTTTGCAGGTTTATCCCACGGCTGCTGCACGAGCAGCAAGGCTGGACGAGCAGATGCCAAGCATCGATGGTTCCACCTCCACCCTGCCAATCACCCAGGCAGTATATCAGACATTGTTTACAAACGGTATCCGTCATCCGGCCAATCCTGTGACGCACAGCAAGAGCCATGCATCCTATGAGCGGCTGATCAATGGCGAAGTGGATATGCTGTTTGCCTCGGTTTATCCAGCGAGCGATATTCTCGAACTGGCGCAGGAAAAAGGTGTTGAGCTGGAGCTTATCCCAATTGCCTATGATGCGATGGTCTTCTTTACCAACGCAGATAATCCCGCCACTGGTCTAACCATGCAGCAAATCAGTGATATTTATGTTGACAATGCTTATAGCAACTGGAGCACACTTGGTGGGCCGGATGCCTTACTTTATCCTTATTGCCGCAACAATGACAGCGGCAGTCATGCGCAAATGGAGCGTTATTTCCTGAACGGCAAGGAGATCAATGAAACCATCCGGCAGGAAACCACCTCCTATGCCATGCAGAGCATCCTGACCGATGTGATCGACGCACAAACGGCGGATCCGACCGGATACGCACTCGGCTACAGCATCTACTATTATTACTGGAATGCCAATATGGTACTCGGCACAGCAGAACACCTTAAATTGCTTGCAATCGACGGCGTTGTGCCGACCGACGAGACCATTGCAAACGGCAGCTACCCGCTTTCCAACAATACCTATATTGTCTTGCGCAAGGATACGCCGGATGACGCGCCCGCACGCAGGCTTGCCGCCTTTATGCTGACCGAGGCGGGACAGCAATGCGTGGAAAACGCCGGTTATGGCCCGCTGCTGCCAAGCGGTTATTGAGACAATTCGTACGAATATCCGGTGGTTTTCAGACAGGAGCAGGCATTTCGCCTGCTCCTGTTTTATATTTGTTTTTCGTAAAGCTATACTGTCAAACTTGCGCTTTACGCGGTTTGGACGTATAATAAGTCCATTATAACGAACAGAAAGAAGGACGGATTATGGATCGCCTGCAAATCATTCAGGGGGACATCACCAAGTGCGCAACCGATGCAATCGTCAACGCAGCAAACACTTCGCTGCTGGGCGGCGGCGGAGTGGACGGCGCAATCCATCGTGCGGCCGGTCCTGAGCTGCTTGCAGAATGCCGCACACTGGGCGGCTGTAAAACCGGCGAGGCAAAGGCGACCAAGGCATACCGCCTTCCCTGCCGCTATGTCATCCACACTCCCGGTCCGATCTGGCACGGCGGAACGTCGAACGAAGATGCCCTGCTGGCCTCCTGCTATCGGAATTGCCTGTTGATTGCGTCCGAGCTGGGCTGCAAAACAGTTGCATTCCCTTCGATCAGCACAGGCGTTTACCACTTTCCTCTGGCGCGCGCAGCACGCATCGCTGTGACAACTATTTTACAGTATCTTGCCTCGCATCCTGAACTGGAATGCGTCTCCATGGTCTGCTTTAATGCAGCAACGCTTGCCGCCTATCAAAAAGCGCTGGCGGAAACGGAGCAATCGCATGCCTAAAAAATCCAATCAAAAGCTCAAGCTGGTCTATCTGTATCAGCTGCTGCTGCAAAAGACCGATGAAAATCACCGCATGACCGCGGATGAACTGCTTGTCGCCCTATCGCGATATGGCATTGAAGCCGAGCGCAAAAGTATTTATTCGGATATCGAAGCTTTGCAGTATTTCGGGCTGGACATTGTCAATCAGCGCGGCCCGGGCGGCGGTTACTATGTTGCCTCGCGGACATTTGAGCTCCCTGAGCTCAAGCTGCTCGTGGATGCGATCCAATGCTCGCGGTTCATCACGGAGAAGAAGTCCAATGAGCTGATTAAAAAGCTCGAATCGCTGGCAAGCGAACCGCAGGCGCGCGCATTGCAGCGGCAGGTTTATGTTTCCGGCCGCGTCAAGACGATGAATGAAAGCATTTACTACAATATCGACGCGCTGCATAGCGCAATCTCTGCCGGTGTGCAGATCACATTCCAGTATTTCGAGTGGGTGCTGGACTTTTCTGCACAGGAGCGCATCTGCAAGCGCTACCGCAGGGACGGCGCGCTGTATCAGGTCAGCCCCTGGGCGCTGACCTGGGATGACGAAAACTATTACCTGATCGCCTATGAAGCCGCGTCCGATGCCATCCGGCATTATCGAGTTGACAAGATGGAACACATTTCCCTAACTGAGCTGACACGGGAAGGACAGCAGAACTTTCAAAACCAGTTTAACGTGGCGGATTATTCGCGCAAAGTGTTTGGTATGTTCTCCGGGGAGGAGAAAACCGTGGTTCTTGCCTGTGAAAACCGCTTTATCGGGGTGATGCGGGATCGTTTCGGTGCAGATCTGATGGTGCGCAGGCTGGATGAAAAGCATTTTGCGGTCGACGTCACGGTTGCCGTCAGCCCGCAGTTTTTCTCCTGGGTGTTCGGTCTGGGCGGCGCGGTTCGCATCCTGGAACCTGCGGAAGTGAAGGAGCAATTTCAGCAGCAGCTGGCAGCAATGTTGGATTAAATCCGTTTTATCGGACTCTTTTCCTGGTACAATCAGTACATCAAAGGAAAGGAGAACCGAATATGGGCTACTCAATCGAATATGTAAACGGACACATTGAAGTATATGATGAAAACGGCGCGTTTCTGTTTTCCGCAGACAACAAACAGGAGGCGCTGGCGGAACTCGCGGCTGCATAAATCAATATAGAGGCACACGAAAAAACATCCGCTGCGGCAAACGGCTGCAGCGGATGTTTTTATTATGGTTTTATATCGTCCAGCAAATATCTATGCGCATTGAGATAGCCTTGGCATGGTGTTTTCCAGCGTAATCTAGTAGCATTCTGCAAATGCATGCGGATTGGATGAGCCAGTTATCCATTCGCTGCCTTCTTCATTTTGCCGACCGGTTCGCCTGCCCGAAGCTCCTTATAGGTGTAGCAGATCACAATAACCGCAATGATAAAGGTCATGATGTCAGAAACCGGGAACGAATACAGCAGTCCATCCAGCCCCAAAAACCGAGGAAGCAGTAATGCAAACCCGACACCGAAAATCACCTCGCGCACCAGCGAGATCATTGTGGAAGCGATTGCTTTGCCAAGAGACTGGAGATAAATGAACGTACCTTTGTTTACGGTTGCCAGCACCATCATACAGAGATAAATACGGAAGCTGCGGACCGCAAAGTTGGTATAATACGCACTTTCGTTTGCTGCGCCGAAGATACCGATCAACTGGTATGGGAGCAACTCGACAATCAGTGTTGCAACCGCACCGATCACGGCTTCGGTGATCAACAGACGGGAAAACAGGCTTTTTGCGCGATCTTTTCGCCCTGCGCCGATGTTGTATCCGACGATCGGGATACAGCCCGCCGCCAGACCGACCGCGACCGAGATCACGATCTGGAAAAACTTCATGACAATCCCGAGCACAGCCAGCGGAATTTGTGCATATTCAGCCTGTCCGAACACCGGATCGAGCGCGCCGTATTTCGTGCACATATTCTGCACAGCCGCCATGGAGATAACCAGCGAGATCTGCGCCAGGAAACTTGTAATGCCGAGCGGCAAAAATCTCGCCATCAGCTTGCCGAAAAAGCCGAAACTGTTTGCGCGCAGCTTAACAGCTTTCATGTGGCAGAGATACCAGACCGACAGGAGTGCCGTCAGAACCTGACCGATGACCGTTGCCACAGCAGCGCCCATCATGCCCCACCGAAAACCGAAAATGAAAATTGGGTCAAGGATGATATTGGCGACCGCGCCAACGACCGTGGAGATCATCGCAAAGCCAGGACTGCCATCCGAACGGATGATCGGATTGACCGCCTGTCCAAACATATAAAACGGAACGCCAAGCGTGATCCAGAAAAAGTATTCCTTTGCATAGCCGAAGGTAGCATCATTGACCCGCCCGCCAAACAGAGTAAGGATAGGGTCCATGAAAATCAGGTAAATCGCGGTGAGCACAATACTGCTGACGATGCAGAGCAGCACCGCATTGCCAATGCTTTTGTGCGCGTCTTCTTTCCGGTCCGCGCCAAGGCAAAGGCTGACAAAAGCACAGCAGCCATCGCCGATCATGACGGCCACAGCAAGCGCCAGCACGGTCAAAGGGAAAACAACCGTATTGGCAGCGTTGCCGTAGGAGCCCAGATAGTCTGCATTGGCGATAAAGATCTGATCCACGATATTATACAGCGCAGCGACCAGCAGCGAAACCACACAAGGGACTGCATACCGGCGCATCAGCCGGCCGATCTTCTCTGTTTCCAAAAAGGTATTGAGTCTTTGTTCCATTGTGCATCCTCCTGTCAAAATAAAAAACGTGTGGACGAGGAAACTGGATTTACGCCTCCCCGGCCACACGCTTTTATACCAATATAAAGTTTGAACGCAAAACAGCGTGTAACAACTGGAATTACGCAGTTATGCTACACGCTGTAACTTTATTATACCGGATTGCTTTTCAAAAAGTCAAGCGAAGATTTTGTCTGCTTCCGGCGAAATGTCTGCTGCCATGCGTCTTGTGCGAAAGTGTCATCCAAATACCTGATCCGCATAGTGCACCGTTGCCATTGCATCCTTTGCATAGCAATCGGCGCCAATCGAGTCGGCATATTCCTGCGTCAAAACCGCGCCGCCGACAACGATCTTGGCTTCAGGCGCTTTATCATGCAGCAGTCGAATGGTCTGCTCCATGCTGACAACCGTGGTTGTCATCAGCGCACTCAGGCCGACCAGTGACACCTGCTCCTGCCGGACTGTGTCCAGAATTACCTCGGGTGCAACATCTTTACCCAAGTCGATAACCTGATATCCATAGTTTTCCAGCAGCACCTTGACGATGTTTTTGCCAATATCGTGAATATCGCCCTTGACAGTCGCCAGAATGATCTTGCCGCGCACGGCTTGTGTTTCACCGCGCATCGCATCCTTAACCACCTCAAACGCCGCCTTGGCCGCTTCCGCACTCATCAGCAGCTGCGGCAGAAATACCGTTCCCGCTTCAAATCCTTTGCCTACGCGGTCAAGCGCGGGAATCAGCTCGGTGTTGACCAGTTCGAGGGGCGGGATGGAGATGAGTGCCTGTTTGGCGGCTTCTGCTGCGCGCGTTTGCAGGCCGCGTTCAATGCTCTCGCCGAGCGGCATCGCAGCATCCGATGTCGCCTGTACCGCTGCTGCGGCAGGCTGGTTGCCATAAGCTGCAATGTAGTCTGCGCATTGCGGGTCCTGATCGGTCAACGCAAGAAACGCACGGTAAGCGCGCATCATCGCGTCTGCATTTGGGTTGATAATTGCGCAGGACAGGCCGTTCTGCAGCGCCATGGTGAAGAAATTCGCATTGATGATCTCGCGCTGCGGCAGGCCAAAGGAAATATTCGACACACCGAGAATCGTGCGGCCGCCCAGCTCATCCCGCACACGGCGGATGGTTTCAAGGGTCGTCAGCGCTGAACGGCTGTCCGACGAAATGGTCATCGCCAGGCCGTCAATCACAATGTCCTCAGCTGCAATGCCATACTGCGCGGCGGTATCATAAATCCTCTTTGCAATCTGTACGCGGCCCTCCGCCGTATCCGGAATACCGTTTTCGTCCAGCGTCAAGCCAACAACCACACCGCCGTATTTGCGCACCAGCGGGAAAACAGCCTGCATACTCTCCTGCTTGCCGCTGACCGAGTTGATCATCGGCTTGCCGTTATAAAGCCGCATGCCGCGTTCCATCGCTGCCGTATCCGAGGTGTCGATCTGCAGCGGCAGCGCGGTCACGCCCTGCAGCTTGGTGACCACCCGTTCCATCATCGCGGGTTCGTCGATCTCGGGCAGACCCACATTGACGTCCAGAATGTGTGCGCCATTATCCTCCTGCGTCAGTCCTTCGGACAAAATATACTCGATGTTGTTCTCGCGCAGCGCTGCCTTGAATTTGCTCTTGCCGGTCGGGTTGATGCGCTCGCCGATGATGACCGGCTTTGCGCCGATCTCAACTGCCTGCGAAAACGAGGACACTACGGTGCGGTGCTTGGGTACGGGCGGAACAAAATAGTGGTTTTTGCATCTTTCGATCATCTTGCGAATGTGTGCGGGCGTTGTGCCGCAACAGCCGCCCAGTGCCTGCACGCCCAGATCGGCGATCTGTTCCATCAGATAGGCAAACTCATCCGCATCGATATCATAGACCGTTTTGCCGTTTTCACTGCGCGGCAAACCGGCGTTGGGATTGACGATAATGGGCAGCGAGCTGACCTCGGTCAGCCGCTTGACAATCGGCAGCATCTGTTTGGGCCCTAGGCCACAGTTGACGCCAAGTGCATCCACACGCAGGCCTTCCAGCATGGCGACTACCGAATCCACTGTGCCGCCGGTGAGCATTTTACCCTTTTCATCGAAAATCGTTGTAACAAGCACGGGCAGATCACAGTTTTCCTTGGCAGCAAGCACAGCGGCCTTTGCCTCATAGCTGTCGCTCATGGTTTCAATCAGCACCAGATCTGCGCCCGCAGCAGCACCAATGCGGACGACATCGCCAAACACCTCAACCGCCTGCTCAAACGGCAGGTCGCCCATGGGTTGCAGCAGGCGGCCGGTTGGGCCGATGTCGAGCGCGATATAGGCATCCTCCCTGCCGGCCTCGCGGCGCGCCTGCTGCGCATTACGGATGCCGGCTTCCACGATTTCACGCAGATTCTGCGGAAATTTCAGCGCATTTGCGCCGAATGTATTGGCGCAGATAATATCGCTGCCCGCATCCAGATAGGCGCGGTGCACGGCGATCAGTTCCTCCGGGCGGGTCAGGTTCCAGGTTTCGGGCAGTTCGCCTGCCGTCAGCCCGCGCTCCTGCAGGATGGTGCCCGTGCCGCCGTCGAAAAACAGCCATTCCCGGCCCAGTCGTTCTGTCAACTTCATGATGTTATCTCCTAAATGCACAATCTATTTTATCGCATTCTTCACAGCCCTTGCGATGGCACGGCTGCGGTGAATCCGTCAGCCCGATCACCGCGGTGACCGATTTAACCGGCGCCAGCAGACAGCTTTCCGTGACGGTCAATCCAATGGCGCGCGGCGTATCCAGCAGGCGGCTGAAATCCCGCTGGTGCTCAATTGAAAAATCCCCGTATCCCGGGCTGAACCGCGGACGGCAGAAAAGCCCCTCGCGCGATGCCGCAGCCTTGATAGTATCGTTCACCTCGTCGCAATAGGTTTCAATCATTGCTGCTGCCGCCGCCTGGTAGAGCACCGCGTCGCTCATGCGCACTGCGCTGGCGCGGGCAATCAGCCGGTCTGCCCCGATGCCAAGCGTCGCTGCCATCAGATAAACGCCGGTGCATCCCCTGAGATTGCGCGCAAGATTGCTGCTATGAATGGTTACATCTGCAATTGTCAGCGTATCCGTCCCGGTTTGCGTCAGCGTAAACCGGCGAAACACCGACCGCGGCTGCACGGTCGCCTGCAGCCTTGCAGCGCAATGCAACAGGCGCTGCTCCACGGCTCCATCCGGCTGGGCGCCGCCCCGATAGCCGAGATAGCGCACCGCCTCATCGCGGTCGAATGCGATCATCCGAGGATCTCCGACAGGCTGGCCTGGATGCCGGCCGCAACCTCAGGCTTGTTCATCGAATACACATGAATGTGGTTGACGCCATTGGCAATCAGGTCGATGATCTGCTCGGTCGCGTAAATCACGCCAGCCTGCTTCATAGCGGCCGGATTGTGGCCGAAACGATCGACGATCGCCTTGAAGCGCTCGGGCAGATAGGTGCCGGACATGGAGGTGATGCGCTTGATCTGGTTGACGTTGGTCACCGGCATAATGCCTGCCACCACCGGCACAGTGATTCCCTTTTCGCGGATACGATACAGGAAATTGTACAGGATGTTATTGTCAAAAAACATCTGTGTGGTCAGGAACTCGCAGCCAGCATCCACCTTTTCCTTCAGATGCAGAATGTCTTCGCTCTTGCTTGCCGCTTCGACATGGCCTTCCGGATAGCATGCGCCGCCGATGCAGAAATCACCCTGCGCCTTGATCTCACGCACAAGTTCAGAGGCATATTGATAATCATGCGCGACTCTGCCATCAGCCGGGATGTCGCCGCGCAGCGCAAGCACGTTCTCAATGCCGTTCTGCCGGAACTTCTCCAGCATGACCGCCACATGTTCCTTGGTCGAGGAGACACAGGACAGGTGTGCCAGCACGGGCACACCGTATTTTTTCTGCAGGTCGGAGGCGATATGAACCGTGTGCTCACTTGTGCCGCCGCCCGCGCCATATGTGACGCTCATAAAATCCGGCCGCAGGGCTGCGATCTCCTGTGTCGCCTGAGCGACAGACTCGTATGTACTGCTGGTTTTGGGCGGAAACACCTCAAATGACAGCGTTACCTTGTCCTGATTCAAAAGCTTGGAAATTTTCATGGGAATCATCTCCTGTTTTTCGCATAATTCGCATTGTCATAAGTATACCACAACTCGCGTCTTTATTTCCAGCAGGAAATACGATATAATAAAATGAATTGGAGGGATCACATTGACCGAACTGCTCAAACACTGTCGGCTTTGTCCGCGCGCCTGCGGCGCGGACCGCACGCGTACACGCGGCCTGTGCGGCGCAAACGACCGGATTGAGGCCGCGCGCGCCTCCCTGCATATGTGGGAAGAACCGCCGATTTCCGGTACACATGGTTCGGGCACGGTGTTTTTCTCCCATTGTTCACTGGGCTGCGTGTACTGCCAAAACCGCCAGATCAGCCGCCGCGAGGCGTCCGGGCAAGAGATCACAATTGCCGGTCTGGCACGCACCTTTTTATCGCTCCAGCAACAGGGCGCGCACAACATCAATCTGGTCACTGGCGCACACTATGCGCCGCACATTGTTGAGGCACTGCAACTTGCCCGAAAGAAAGGGCTTTCCGTTCCGGTTGTGTACAACTCCAGCGGATATGAGACAATCGAAACCCTACAATTGCTGGATGGCTGGATTGACATCTATCTGCCGGATTACAAATATTACAGCAGCTATTATGCCGACCGTTATTCCCACGCGGCGGATTACCGCGAAACCGCGGTCACTGCGATCACCGCGATGGTGCGGCAGACCGGCGCGCCGCAATACAATGCAGACGGCATGCTGACACGCGGCACAGTGATCCGGCATTTGATGCTGCCCGGACTTGGCGGCGATACAGCGCAGGTCCTGCGGGATATCGCTGTACGATTTGGGGATACCGTACTCGTCAGCCTGATGCGGCAGTATACGCCGTTCGATATGCAGGACTGGCCCGAACTGGACCGCACAATCACCGATGCAGAATATGCGGAAGCCTGCGCCCTGTTCTGCGAACTTGGGCTCGGCGGCTTTTTTCAGCAGGATGAGTCCATCAGCGAGAGTTTTATTCCCGCGTTTGATGGCACTGGATTGGAGGAATAATCGATATGAAAACCGTTCTCAGCATCGCCGGCACCGATCCTACGGGCGGCGCGGGCATTCAGGCGGATCTGAAAACGATCGAGGCGCATGGGCTGTACGGCATGGCGGCTATCACAGTTGTCATTGCGCAAAATACAACCGGGGTTTATGCGATGCAGCCCGTTTCGCCAGAGCTTGTCGCCAAACAAATCGACTGCGTGTTTGACGATATTCGGCCGGACGCGGTCAAGCTCGGCATGCTGTATGATGCCGACATTATCTGTGCGGTTGCCGACCGGCTGCGCGCGCATCATGCGAAGAATATTGTACTCGACCCGGTACTGATCTCCTCCAGCGGCCATGATCTGAGCCGGCCGGATGCACTCCCTGCCGTTCTGGAACATATTCTGCCGTTATGTACGCTTGTGACGCCCAATCTGCATGAAGCTGCTGCGATCTGCGGCCGCCCGATCCGCACAAAAGAGGAGATGGAGCAGGCCGCGCAGGAAATCGCGGCTCGCACTCGAGGCGGTGTTCTGGTCAAAGGCGGCCATCTGGCGGATTGTGCGGACGATCTGCTGTATGCTGACGGGCAGGCGCACTGGCTGCACGAAGCGCGCATCGACAATCCCAATACCCACGGCACCGGATGCACACTGTCTTCTTCCATTGCCTGCAATCTGGCGCAGGGCGTTTCGCTTCTTGGCAGTGTCCGGCGTGCCAAGCGCTACCTCACCGCCTGTATCGCCTACGGCCTTGATCTGGGGCATGGTTCGGGTCCATTGCAGCACAAGGTCGAGTGGGCTGAATGATGTTCGACCGCTAACTATCTCTTTCTCTGCCCAATCTCTCTATAATATTGCAAACAAAACAAACGCTGTGAAACAGGATTGTTTCGCAGCGTTTGTTTTCGCAGATCCAATTATGCTGTTTTGGTAACGCGCAGCACCAGATTGAGGATGCAAACCAGCAGGCCAATGACACCGACCACAATGCCGGGAATCATCAGACCAACGCCCCATACCATAGTCATGCACATACCGACGCCTAAAATCAACGCGCCAATGATGCCAATGATGTAGGCAAGTAGCTTTTGGCCATTCACCGCAATGGCAGTTTTGCCGGCGGCTTTCCGGACGATCAGGATGGCAGCCAAGATCAGGATAATACCTGCAATGCCGACCGCCAGGCCAAATGTCGATACGGTGCCAAGGCAGTTGACCAGACCAATGCAGAATGCGATTGCACCGATCAGACCGACCAACGCAGTTGCGGCATAGCCCGCGGTAAAATGGATCGCCGCTTTGCCAGCCGCCTTTCGCCCGATCGGCCAAATGGACAGCAATGTGATTGCGCCGATGATTGCCAGCACCACACCGGGCGCAAAAGCATTCCACGCGGGGAGCAGGCACATGCACATACCGATAGCGAGCAGCAGGCCGCCCACTGTACCCAAAACAGTCAGGATAACCAGATTACTTCTTTTCATATCGTTTTCTTCCTTTCTCGTTCCATTTACGATTTGACTTTGAGATACACATATACACCAACGGCCGCCAACAGGCTGCCCGCCGCGCCAAGCGCAGTGATAAGCGCAATATTTTTCTTTTTCATACGTTTTCTTCCCTTTCCTGTGTATTTCACTTTATGGTTCATATTTTATATGTGGTTTGTTTCGTTTTCTCTGCTGTTTTGTTTCTGTTTGATTAAAATAACTTTTTATTTGCTGTCCATGCGTTTCTGCGTGTCGGCATCCACACTCTGTTGCAGGATATTCCCGTCCTCCACCTCTTCCAGAAATGTGTCCACGAACTTTTGCTCGATTTTTTTGTATCCGCCTACTGCGGTATCCTCTACCCTCTGATAAGCGTCAACCACGCCATTCTCAATTTTCTGATAAGTACCCACCACTGCGTCCTCCACTTTTTGATAGGCTTTCCGGACCATCTCTGCGGTTTTTTCCTGGTTTTTGATTTTGTATTCGCCCAAGGCGCTCACTCGCTTTCTTTTTGTGGAACCACCGTTCCCTTTTGTGCCTCTATCTTACTGCGCAAATATTGGGAAATGATTGCTGTTTTGTTGCTGAAATATAAAAAGCTGCCTGTCCCCGATCAAGACAGGCAACTTTTTCAATCAGGCCGCTTCTATTTCTTCGCGTGAAGGATACCGGTTTTCTTCATCAGCAGCAGGCAGGACAGGATGGCAGCCAGAATTGCGATGTAATCCGAAACTGTCTGCGTATAAATTAGACCATCCAGCTGGAAACAGTAATTGAGCAAATACATCAGCGGCACATAGACAATGCCCTGCCGCAGCAGCGAAACAATGATCGGCGCGAGCGATTTTCCCATTGCCTGCATTGCGCTGATACACAGGTAATACAGCCCGATGAACGGCCCAGAGAACACAATTGCGCGTGTCATCGCGGTGCCAAGCTCGATCACCTCCGCCCCTGTGACAAAGGATGAGACAATCGGCTGGCATGCGAGCAGGCAGGCAAGCGTTAATCCAACGCCCAGTCCCAGGCACACGACTGCGGACTTTTTCATGGTCTCGGTCATCCGCTTTGGGTTGCCTGCACCGTAGTTATACGACAGCACAGGCAGAATGCCCTGCGCAAGCCCCATCTGCAGCATCACAACGATCATGCCCACTTTCATCGCAACACCCATAGCCGCAACAGCGTTGTCCCCGTATCCGACCAATAGTAAATTCATAAAGATATTGGACACACTCATGAGCAGGTTTCCCAGCGCACCCGGCACGCCGATCGCAAAGACCGATGTCGCGATTTTTCCGCCCATGGCAAAGTCTTTCAGCGAGATCGACAGCAGGCTGTCCTTCTTTCTGCGGAAGTAATGCAGGTAATACACGCAAGCGCAGATATTGCCGATCACGGTGGCAATGGCTGCGCCCTGCACGCCCATATCCATGCTCAAGATCATAATTGGGTCGAGCACAATATTGACCACTGTGCCGATCAGATTGCCGACCATGGATTCACGCGAAGCGCCTTCCGCACGGATGACGTTGGACAGCGTATTGCTGAAAATGATAAATACCGCACCTGCTGCAATCCAGCGCGTGTAGCTGGCGGCAAAGGCGAGCGTATTCTCCGTCGCGCCAATTGCGGTCAGGATTGGTTCGGTGAACAGCAGCAGCACCGCTGTGAACACAAGACCGACTGCGATCGAAGCATAGGCACAAAAGCTGGAGACCTGCTTTGCCCGTGCATACCGACCAGAACCCAGTGCATTCGAAATCACCGTGCAGCCGCCGCTGCCGATCAGCGTACCGATGGTGATCATCAGGGTAAACACTGGCGCGGCCAGCGAAACCGCTGCGACCATCATATCGTTATGCGTCTGGCCGACGAAAAACGTATCCGCCATGTTGTAGATGACAACGACGATCATACTGATTACAGACGGCACTCCCATTTTGATGATCAGCTTCCAGATTGACCCTTGTCCAAAGCTTTGTGTTGCATCCATACTATCTCCTCCTATTTTGTTCAAATACTAACAATTTGGATATTTTTTTGAGAACCTTATCCGGTTCTCAAAAAAGTTCAATATTTCGCTGTATTTTTTGCAGCACGTTAAAGAATACTTTGATTTCATCCTGCGACAGGCCGCGCATCAAAAGCTCCTCTGTATGCGAGATCTTGCGCTGGTTTTCTTTGCAAACTGCAATGGCGCTTTCAGTCAACAGG
Organism: uncultured Agathobaculum sp.; assembly: GCF_944384765.1. GTDB lineage: Bacteria > Bacillota > Clostridia > Oscillospirales > Butyricicoccaceae > Agathobaculum. Next base: position 96,467 of record NZ_CALWUM010000003.1, read on the forward strand.
ATTTTTTTGCTGCGCTTGTCCGCAGCGGAGGGAACCCGCTCAATCAGCTTTTTTCGCTCCATCGCTTTTAGGATCTCCGTTGCCGTCGAACGTCGAATCTTAAAGGCAGCTTCCAAATCTTTCTGAAACACATCTTCGCTCTGATAGTGTTCCCAGATATACGCCAAAAACCATTGCTGCATACTGGTGGGGCTGTCCTCCCCTGCTTTCCCAGCGCAACTATCCTGAAACGTGAGACGGCGCAGCGCATTTGCTGTTCCAACCAGTTCCATGCCAAGCATTTTCTCTGTCATGCGCTCACCCCAACTTTGTTAGCATTTGAACTAATTATAGCGATAGCTTACGTATTTGTCAAGAGGGATATTAGCCTTCATCGGAGCGTCACAATAAATCATGCCCTCTGCGGCAAATCTCATCGATCTCGTCATACTTTTGCTCCATCAGCTGATCTGCCACTTGGGTACGCCGCTTCACCATCTCCCGATACAAAAACCAGGGGAGAATCCATCCGATAAATCCCGGCACAGCAAGCACAGCGCACAAAATCACGTGCGGCTCCGCTGCTGTCACCGCAAAGGTAGACCCGGCCAGAAATACTGTACCAATCAAACCGATGATGATGGCGCAGAGCGAGGCACAGGATGTTTTGGATCGCTCCAGTGCGTCCAGCTCATCCAGACAGGCCTCAAAATGCCGCTGCAGGCGTGTCAGTTCCATTTTGTTGACGATCCTGCGATTGCGTTTGAGCACCAGTTTGCCCTTGCCACGCAGTGCCTGTTCAGGTGTGTGTTCGTCCAGCACCCAGCCAAAATTTTGATAACAATCCAGGTAAAAGGAAGCCCGCTCGCCGCCGGCCGGAATCTCTTTGTATTCATATCCAATAAAGGAGGCGCCATCCTCCCGAATATCGCTCATGCTGTATCACTCCTATTCTCTCAATCAGGCAATACCGTGTCCTCTGCTTGCCGGACCGGCAAACGCACCGTAAAAGTGCTCCCCTGGCCAACCTGACTGGATACCGAAATGGTGCCGCCCATCATTCGAACGATCCGCAGCACGAGCGCCAGTCCCAGGCCGTTCCCCTCTGTTGCATGCGAAGTATCGCCCTGATAGAATTTATCAAATATATGGCGCAGCGTCTCCTCGTCCATGCCGCAGCCTGTATCCGAAACCGATACGACCACATGGTCCCCTTCCGTACTCTGCCTCAGTGAAACCGTTCCGCCGTGCTCGGTAAACTTGATTGCGTTGGACAGCAGGTTGTTCCACACCAGCTCCAGCAAGCTGGCGTCCGCCTGAATCACAGCACGATCCTCGATATCCGCTTCAAAGTCGATTTCCTTCTCCTCCCAACGGCTCTCGAACAGCAGCGCGCAATCCGCCAGCTGGGCGCAAAGATCATAGGGCTCTGCCTTGGGCTGGATGGTCTGCTTTTCCAGTTTATTCAGCTTCAAAATATTGCCGATCAGGTCGGACAGACGGCGAGCATACTTTTCGATCGTTTCCACATATTCTGCCTGCTGTTCCGGCGGCAGCGACTTGTCCCTGAGCAGCTGGGCGGTGTTCTGGATGACCGCCAGCGGCGTCTTGATCTCATGCGAGACGTTGGAAAAGAAGTCGGTTTTGAGCGTCTCCATACTGCCCAGTTCAGCTACCATCTTGTTGAAGTCCAAAATCATAACATCCAGGTAATCGTACTGATCCGCCGAATGAAGGGGCGGGATGTAGACCGAAAAATCGCCCCGCGCCACCTTGCTGGCTGCAGCAGCCAGCTTTTGCAGCGGCTCTTCATAGGTTTTTTTCATCAGATGGCGCGTCAGAAAAGCAAGTCCCAGCGAGACAGCCACCCAGTATGCCAGCACCACATGCACGGTGATCATATCGCCAATATCCAGCCGTGCTGTCAGGAGAAGCAGCCCCTCGTGAAGGCCGGAGGCCAGCAGCAGCCCGCCGAAGATAATGCCGAACTGCGCCAAAGGAAACCGGCTGACCCGAACCAAGCCATAAACCTTGGTATTTACCCGCTTCATTTGAGCACCGCCTTGTATCCCAGGCCGCGCACGGTTTTGATCTCGAACCCGTCACAGCCGGAGAACTTGTCCCGCAGTTTGGTGATATAAACATCCACCGAGCGCAGACTGGTGTCGCTGTCCACGCCCCAAAACTCGTCCATAAGCTGCGCGCGGGAAAACGTCTTTTTCGGGTAGGACAGCAGCTTATACAATATATTGAACTCCCGTGTGGTGACAGGAACCTCTTCCCCATCCATCTCTGCGGTCAGTCCATCTGCGTCCAGTGTCAGATTGCCGACTGTAATCTTGCGTTCTGCTTCGATATTGGACCGGCGCAGCAACGCGCGCACGCGCAGCAGCAGTTCCTCAAAGTCGATGGGTTTTACCATATAGTCGTCGATCCCCAGCTGGAACCCCTTCTGCTTGGCGGGCAGGTCATCCCGTGCGGACATGAACAGGATCGGAATGCGCTCATTTACCTGCCGCACCGTGCGGGCAAACTCGAAACCGTCTATATCCGGCATCATAATGTCCGAGATAATCAGGTCATACAGACTGTTGTACAGCTCGTCATAAGCATCCTTTGCACTCAGGCAGCCCTTGGCTGTAAAGCCGCTGTCATTGAGATAGGTGCATACCAGCTGGTTGAGCTTGGCATCATCCTCCAAAACAAGGATATGAATCATCGTAAACTGCCTCTCTTTCTTTTTTGCGGTCTGTCCACCCGGATCACCATATACAGTGCAATCGCCAGGACCAGCACACAGGTGCCAACACCGGTGGCCGTGGTCATATTCTGCTGAAATGCCGGCTCTCCGCCGAATTCAGCAAGCATTGCAGTTTCCAGCGAGAAAATAGACACCAATGCAGTGGTTAAATTGACCGCCTTAGCTGCCGACAGCACCGGGCTGCGAAAACGGCGGAACCGCACGATATTGGCGACCGCCATACTGATGGTGTAAAAGACATAGGCCGCCATTGCATAGATCATTGTGCCCGGATAGTGATAGCCCTGTCCGTCCTGAATGATCTGCACCGTCACACCGGTGAGCGTCAGATCGACTGCCATCAGCAGCCAGCCCGTGCGCCGGTAAATCCGCAGTTCTTCCGCATAGCGGCGTTCTCCCTGAACTTTCGGTGTACAGCGGATGAGATAAAACCGCACAGCGCACAGCAGAATATAATAGCCGCCCAGTGCCGCCTCCCAGACAGAGGCGTAAAGCCCGGCACTGATAATCCGCAATCCAGCGTAACACAAATTGACAAAAAAAGAAAGTGCCAGTCCCGTCCGCACCCGGAAATAAACATCCGCCCGCCAGTGCGCTACCAGCGGGATCGCAGTCACCCACCGCCAAAGCGGCTGCAGGGCGCGGGCCGCAACACCACATATCGCAACCAGCGCATAGCAGGAGAGCAGATAGGCGGCATAGGCCGGGAGCGTCTCCTCGTACCCCCGGGTAAAGATCATAACAAGCGTCGCTGCACTCACCAGCGCCAGCGGGACTGCCAGTTTCCAATTTGGAAACAGCCACCGGCGCATTTTCATCCAACCTGTCTTCCAAAACCGCTTCATCTATCTGTCCACCGCCTTTCCTGCAGCATGGCAAGGATACCGCAGCAATGTTTCCGCTTTGTTTGCGGTTTGTTGCTGAATCATTAAATTTTTGCCGCGCGCCTGCAAAAGGAAAACCTGCCGGAGAAACGATTTCTCCAGCAGGTTTGTCAGATCAATTGATTGCATCAGAGCTGCATTTCCAGCACGCCGTCGCAGTACGGGCAGCGATCCCCCGGCTTGCCGGAAAGGGGCAGATAGCGCTCGGTTTTGGTGATGCACTTGTGGTTGGAACATTTAACGCCGTGTGCGCCGATATCCTGATGGCCGGCACGGATAAACGGCAGCTTGGACAGCGTCAGCAGCAGCGCCATGCGGCCGAACATACCAAAACGGGCCTGCCGGAAGTAGACCGCGCGCGGGTCATCGTCCACATCCTGCGCAATCTCATCCACACGCGGCAGCGGATGCAGCACCAGCATATCCTTTTTGGCACGCTTCAGCTTTTCTGCCGTCAGCTGATAATTGCCCTCCAGATTCTCATATTCCTGCGCGGTGACAAAGCGCTCGCGCTGAATACGCGTCATGTACAGCACGTCGAGTTCAGGCAGAACTTCGTCAATGCTGGATACTTCGCAATACGGCATATTATGCTCCTTCAGAAAACGAAGCATATAGTCTGGCAGCTTGAGCGCATCCGGTGCGATCAGATAGATCTGCACATTGTGGTAACGCTCGAGGAAATGCAGCAGCGAATGGACTGTGCGGCCATACTTGAGGTCACCACACACGCCGATCTTCATGTCGTCCGCCGAACCGCGCAGACGCAGGATGGTGACCATGTCGGTCAATGTCTGCGTCGGATGCAGGTGGCCGCCGTCCCCTGCGTTGATCACCGGCACCGAGGAGTACATCGACGCCGCCTTGGCCGCGCCCTCGCGCGGATTGCGCATGACAATCATGTCTGCGTAGCTGGACACCATGTTGATTGTGTCCTTGAGCGACTCGCCTTTGGCTGTCGATGAGGAACCCGGGTCGGAAAAACCGACCACGCTGCCGCCCAGGCGCATCATTGCGGTGGAAAACGACAGGTTGGTTCGTGTGGAGGGCTCATAAAACAAACTGCCCAGCACCTTGCCGCGGCAGGCGTCGGTATAGCCCTCTGGACGGTCGATGATGTTGGTGGTCAGCTTATACAAATCGGAAAATTCCTTTTCCGTCAGGTCGCACAAATCAATGATGTGACGCATCGGGTATCCTTCCCTTTCTCTATCTCTTTGTCTTCTTTCTCCTATCATACCACAGGGAAAGGCGAAAGGAAAGGCTTAATTGCGCATTGCGTCAACCGGGTCGAGCCGCGCCGCCCGCACTGCGGGCAGCAGTCCGGCAATCCCGCCGCAGGCGACCGACACGATAAGCAGGGCAAGACAGATGCGCCAGTCCGCCAGCATGCCGGTCAGGCCATACAGTGCGCCGCCTGCCAGTGCCAGCCCGCACAGGCCGCCCAATGCACACAGCAGCGCCGACTGCAGCAGAAACAGCCGGCGGATGTCGCGCGGCTGCGCACCGATTGCCAGCAAAATGCCGATCTCCCCGGTCTTTTCGTAAGTGGCAGCTATCATGGAGCACAGCACCCCGATCAGAGCAACCCCAAGCGTCACCGCGCCCACAGTGAGGAACAGCAGCACGCACAGCTGCGCCAGCTGCTCGACTGTGTCCACCATGCCGCTCATATTCTGCACACGGACCGTACCGTCCACCTGTCCACGTCGGATCAGATAATCCTCGATTTGTCCACTGACGGAGGACAGATCGGCTGCCGCGGTGCACTGCACAAAAACCTGATCTGCATTTTCCTGTAAAGTCGCCAGGCAGGTATATGGAATATATACCAAATGGGGTGCGATGGCAGAGACCGCACTGCCCAGTGCACTGGTCTGCGACTTGACCACACCGCAGACTGTAAAATACCGGTCCTGCCCGTCCCAGCGGAGACGGATTTGTCGCCCGGTGATATTCGTGCGGCCAAACAGCGCCTGCGCCAGGGTATCCCCCACCACCGCAACCGGCTCCGCGGCGTCCGCCTGCTGCGCCGTGAGCAGCGACCCGGCGAGCAGATCGAGCTGCATCACGTCGCCCAGGCTGTCATCCGCGCCGAGGAAAACCGCGTTTTCCGTTGTATGTCCGGCACGAACCGTGCCGGTTTTCGCCTTGATAGGCATAATGCTGTCGATCCCGGACACAGCCTGCCCAAGTGCGTCTGCAAGCTCTGCGGAAAGCGGATTGCCTGCGCCATGATCGTCCAGATAGACAGTCAAACCACTCACGCCGATCGTGCGCAGGGCTGCCTGCAGCTGGGTCTGCCCGAACAGCCCAAGCACTGCAATCACAAGAAGTGCTCCCGTCCCGACGGCGACTGAGAGCGCGCACAGCGCCGTGCGCAATGGGTTTTCCCGCAGATTGCTCATGGCGAGCCGAAGCAGATCGCGCGCCTTCATGCGTCCACCTCAATCAGCGCGCCGTCTGTCAGTGTGTCCGGCGGCGAGAGTACAATCGCCGCACCCGCTGCCACACCGTCAAGAATTTCGGTTACTGTTTCGAGCATGTATCCCGTTGTGACTGCGCACTGCACGGCACGGTCTCCCTGTACGCAAAACACATATTCCTGCTCGCCCCGCTGACAGACCGCTTCATGCGGCACGATGACCGCATCCGGATGAAATTCGGTAAACACCTTGACCGTGGCGGAATAGCCGGGACGCAGCCCTTCTGTGTCACCGGACAGCGGCAGCACCGCTTCCACGGTCGCTTCGCTGCTCTGTCCGGTCAGGCTCATTGTCCGCACTGCGACCGGCGCAATGGACGCTACCTGTGCACCGTATACCTTATCCCCCGCGGCAGATGCGGTCACATTGGCTCGCTGGCCGACCTGCAGCTCACCCGCATATAACTCAGGCGACTGCGCGCGCACCTGCAATTTACCCAGATCTGCAATGCGGATGCAGGGCAGGCCGGCTACCACAGCTGAACCTGACGCTGGGCATTCCAGCACCGTACCAGAGACCGGCGCGCGCAGGATATTCGCCTCTGCTGCGGTCACAGTCTGCGCTGCACTGCCTGTCAGTGCGCTCCATACTACCTGCGCAGAGGAAGCCGCACTGTCCTGCGCGAGGGACGAGAGCGTGCACAACACGTCGCCCTGCGCTACCTCGTCGCCTGCTGATACATAGACCGCCGCTACGGTGCCGCTCCTTTGCGGACAGAGCGCGGTACTGTCCGCGGCTTCGACCGTACCCGAGATCGTCACGCTGTTATAGATATCCTGCATCGCCGCGGCACCAAGCTGCACCGGCACCGCCTCCGGCGGGCGGCTGCGCCATGACCAGATCAGCATGGCCGAGAGAAGAACCGCTGTACCGATCAAAACTATCCGCGCCCGTTTTTCCATAAAAATACCGACCTCCCGCCGCAAAACTGCTGTTAGTCTGCGGCAAAAAGGCCGGTTTTACTCGTAGTTTTTTCAGAGCACTGCTCGGATTGCATCTGCTACCGTGCGCACGCGCACCACATTCATTTTCCGGGTAATTTCCTCCTCTACGTCCTGCATGGGCATGATGCAGGTGTGGAAACCCAGCCGGTATGCTTCATTGATGCGCTGGGCTGCATTGGAAACCGCGCGCAGCTCGCCGGTCAGGCCGATCTCACCAAAGCTCATCACGCCTTCAGGCAGCGGCTTGTCCCGGAAGCTGGAAGCAATCGCCAGCGTCATCGGCAGATCGACCGCAGGCTCGTCCAGCCGCATCCCGCCAACCACATTGACATATACGTCGGAGGAGGAAAGGAACAGGCCGCACCGCTTTTCCAGGATCGCAAGCAGCAGCACCATGCGGTTATAGTCCACACCCGCCGCAGTGCGGCGCGGCACACCAAACTGGGTCTTGGCCGCAAGCGCCTGCACCTCGGCGAGCAGCGGACGGCTGCCCTCCATCACGCATGCAATGCAGTTGCCCGAAGCCCCCTGCGGATGTCCGGCAAGCATGGCAGCCGATGGGTTTTGCACTTCCAGCAGGCCATGGTCGCTCATCTCAAACACGCCGATCTCGTTGGTCGAGCCATAGCGGTTTTTCGCTGCCCGCAGACAGCGGAACGGACCGGTGCTCTCCCCTTCGAAATACAGCACGCAGTCCACCATGTGCTCAAGGATTTTGGGTCCGGCGAGCGTACCCTCCTTGTTGACATGGCCGACGATAAAGATGGTCACATTTTTGTTCTTTGCATACTGCATCAGACTCATCGCACATTCCTTGATCTGGGTGGTACCGCCCGGAGCCGCTGTCAGATCGCGCCTGTACACCGTTTGGATCGAGTCCACGATCAGAATGTCGGGCGCGAGCAGCTCGGTCTCGCTGATGATCTGGTCCATATCGGTCTCCGCCAGGATATACAGGTCGGGCGAGGAGATATGCAGACGCGCCGCACGCAGCTTGATCTGGCGCAGCGATTCCTCACCAGACACATACAGCACACGCGCGGATTTGCACATCTCCTGACACATCTGGAGCAGCAGCGTGGATTTGCCGATGCCCGGCTCGCCGCCAACCAGCACGAACGACCCGTGCACCGCGCCGCCGCCCAGCACGCGGTCCAGCTCTCCAATTCCCGAATGGAACCGCGTCTCATCCCCGGTTTCAATCTCGCTGAGCAGGGTGGGACGCGAGGCGCCGCGCTGGAAGGTATTTGTACCGCGTGCAGCGGACTCCGGCTGTACCTTGTACTCGCTCATAGTGTTCCACGCCCCACAAGAGGGGCATTTTCCATACCATTTCGGCACTTCATACCCACATTCACTGCAAAGATACACTGTTTTCTGCTTCATATTTCCTCCCTCAGCCCCTGCCCTCATACCGCAGATAACCGGTCACAATGCAGGCGGCGAGTTTTTTCTGATAGGTCTCCTCCCCCAGCAGCTGTTCTTCTGCCGGATTGGATAAAAAGCCACATTCAACGATAACCGCAGGGCATGTTAGCTGCTTCATCAAATAGATGGATGTGTCAGCCGGCTTGGCCTGCCGGGTGTTTTCCGGGTCGCAGCCCGCAATCAGGCACGCCTGCAGCTGCTCAGCCAGCGCCTTGCTGCCCGCATGGTTGACCGAATAGAATACCTGTGCGCCGTGATACTGCGCATCGCTGAACTTATTGAGGTGGATGCTGACAAAAACCGGATCGGCAAGCTCATTTGCGATCTGCTCACGCGCACGGATATCTGCGATCTTGTTTTCCCGGATTGTGCGGGAAGGATCGTAATCCAGCGCCGATTCATCCGCGCGCGTCATCACGGTCTGCACACCGAAAAAGCCTGCCAACGCCTGCACGCGCTGCGCGATATACAGATTGATCTGCTGCTCGGAGGTACCGGCTGCACCGGTCGCGCCGCCGTCAAATCCGCCGTGTCCGGCATCGATCACCAGCACGGCAGGCGCATCCTGCTGCATCATCGCCTGCACGGCGCTGCCGCCGCCGATACACACCAAAACCGCCGCCAACAGCAATCCGGCTGCTAACACGACCCTTCTGCCTGTCTGTCTGTCCATTGCGCGCACCTCCGTGTCTCAACGTATGCGCGCTCTTTGTCCATTATAAGCCCCCGCGCAGCAGAGCGCAATAAATTCATTGTCTGCTGCACAAAATCATGATATGATGAGAGCAGAAATGGAGGCATGCCTGATGAACAGTACACCCAAACTGCTTGCTGTGATCGACTATCAAAACGATTTTGTCACCGGTTCGCTCGGCTTTGAGGGCGCTGCCGCGATCGACGACGGGATTGCCCGTCTGGCGCAGGCGTATCTTGCACAAGGCGACCATGTATTGTTTACCTATGATACGCATGACGACGGCTATCTGAAAACCCGCGAAGGTCGTGCCCTGCCCATCGCACACTGCAATCCGAATGACGCCGGCTGGCGGCTCTATGGCAAGACACAGGAGCTCTGCTGCGAGACCTGCGCCAACCACCAGATCCACACGGTATATAAGCACACTTTTGGCATGCCGCCCGAGGAACTGGTCCGGCTGGGACAGGCGCTGCCCGACCTGCGTGAGATCCTGGTTGTTGGTGTGGTGACCAATATGTGTGTGATCTCCAACGCGGTACTGCTGCAGGCCCAGTGGCCGGAAGCACAGATTACGGTGGACGCTGCGCTCTGCCGCAGCTTTGATCCGGCCCTGCATGAAAAAGCACTCGATGTGATGCAGGGCTTGCAGATGACCGTCATCAACCGCTGACTTTGCGGCGGCGTATTGCACATGAGACAGCAGGTGGCTTCCTGTCATGCAGGAGGACGCCTGCTGCTTTTTATGCGCCGTCGCTGCGGCGCAGCAGATCAAGCATGGTGGATATGGTCAGCTTGCGCGCGAACAGTTCGCGGAAGCGCACAGATTTCTCCTTGCCAGCCTGGCGCAGTGTTTCCAACTGCGCCGCGATATCCGCCTGCTCCTGCTCGAGCTGCCCGGCCATATCCTCCCAGTGCCCAAGGCGCGCAAAGGCGCGCGCCTGCTGTGCAGGCGGCACACAGTAACCGTTTTCGTTTTTTTCTGTCAGTCGTTCTATGGTGCACGCTCCTCCCCGCTCACAGCCCGGTGCGATACAGCGGAATGACATTGATCACCGGCTCTTCATACGGATGCACCGCTTTGACAGCAACGAGTGTCCGGTCGATATCCGCAGTGCGGCAGGTGACCTCCACCTTAAGCTCGGGTGCACTGCAGATCTCGTTTTCTTTTCCCAGATAAGGATGCGTCCCCGCGAGCGGCCGCCAGCAGCCGGTTACCTGGCTGTAAGACAGGCAGCTGTCATATTGGCCGATGTGCCCCGCATCGACCGACTGCAGCGCAGCCTGCAAAGCGGGCAAATGGCTTTCGGGGATAAAAATTTCCATTTTGCAGTAGATAAAATCCGGCATACGCTTCCCTCCTGCGGCATCTGCCATTATTGTATCATATCCTGCGCAAAACGCCAATCCCGGTACTGCGGCTTGCACCAGCGGCCGACCTGTATTATACTGGGTGCAAAAGGAGGGACACAACATGACCGAAGTCGTCGCTGCACTGATCTGGGAGCAGGGCCGTTTCCTGATCTGCCAGCGTCCGCCGCACAAGGCGCGCGGGCTGCTGTGGGAATTTGTTGGCGGCAAGGTGGAGCCGGGCGAAACCCGGGCGCAGGCGCTGATCCGTGAATGTCAGGAAGAACTGGCGGTCACGGTCACCGTGGGGGATATATTCATGGAGGTTACGCATACCTATCCGGATATGACCGTTCACCTGACGCTGTTTCACGCGTCGATCGCCGCAGGAACCCCACAGATGCTCGAACATCACGACATGAAATGGATCACCGCCGCTGAAATTCCGCAATACGAATTCTGTCCGGCCGACCGCGTTATTCTCGACCGGCTGATGCAGGATGCTTCCAGATAAATCAGCTGCCATAACATCAGCAAGGCCGCCCGGTTTGGGCGGCCTTGTCCTGTTATTGAAGAAAAACGGCAATCAACCGTACGCCTTAACGTATCGGAACAGCAGCCGGCGCACCGGCCTGAGATCTCGGCTGCACGCAGCTGCGATCTGACGGTACAGCCGACTGACAAAGGCATCCTCCTCCGGCGATGGCGGCTGCGGGCCAAAAGCTGCCCGACTGACAATGTCCGCCAGGCGCTGCGCATCCTCGCGTGATATAGCAGGCACCGCCGCACACAGCCGCGAGGCAAAATCCGGCTCATGTCCGGTGCAGCCCTGCAGCCTGCCGGTATACGCCAGCATCGCGAGCAGGCGGTCGAACAGCACGCGGCATCCGCTGCGGTATAGCCGGCGTAGGCGCCAGCGGCGCTGCCAGACAAGCAGGCCAAGCGCCAATACCACCAGCGTCATTCCGGCCAGCGCACAGAACAGCACGGTTTTCCAGGAGTCCACTTGCCGCGTCGCGGAAGTGTCCTGCACAGGCTGCGTTTGCTCCTGCGCTGCATCCTGCTCCGGGCTGTCCGTTGTGTCCACAGGTTGTCCAGCGTCGGACGAGGGCGTTTCCGTCTGTTCCGTGTCGGATACCGCACCGCTGCCCTCGACCGCCTCGATCTCGGACTCCTGCGCCGCAGGGGTGACCTCAACCGGCGTCCAACCCTTGTCTTCCACAAACAGCTCGGTCCAGGCGTGCGCATCAGCATCTGTCACCTGTGCGTGATACAGTCCGTCTTCGCCCTCGGTAAAATCTGCGGGCTGCACCATATAACCGGATACATACCGCGCCGGAATGCCGTACATGCGGTACATCAGCGTGGCAGCCGCGGCAAAATGCACGCAATACCCTTCCCCGTTTTCAAACAGGAAATACTCCACAATGTCCTCATTGAGCGGCGCCAGTCCGGGTGTAGTCGAATAGGATGCGCGGCTGTGCAGCGTGTCCAGAATAAACGCGGTCACGTTTTCCAAGCCCTGCTGCGGGTTCGCTTCACAGAGCGCGGTAAGGCGTGGGAGCTGCCTGTCAGGCGCCGCAGTATAGAGCGTCTGCACCGCCTGCAGATAGGCATCCTGGATGCGCTGTGCAATCACCTGCAGCCAGCCGTTGTTCATGCCCGCAATGTTTTCCCACTCGATATGCATCTGCTCCGGTTGGAAATACTGAAATCCATAGCCGCTGTCAGCAAACCAGTTGTCCGTCCAATAACTGTAATACGGTTCATAATAACTGTTGATGCCGGATGCGACTGCGGGCTGAATGGTGACGACATACGGCGGCTCGCCCGCGCTGATCATGTTGAGCACGAAATACAGGTTGAAATAGTTGATGCCGGACATAGACCAGCTGGCCGGCTCGCGCGACAGATTGCTCCAGATCTGCTCGCTGAGCGTCTCGGAATCCGCCTGTGTCCACTCGCCACCGGCGTAATCCGCGCCCGTAAAGCCGCGCAGATAAAGCGGCTGTGTCGGCATACGGTTGGTCACGATCTCCATCTGTATGGTTCCGGTCGGGTATCGGTTGCCGCGGCTGATTGTCCCGTTTGAAACCGAAATTGCATCTGCTCCCGTGATCTGCCGTACCGCGCGCTGCACGGCGCCTTCTGCGGCGTATACTGTCTGGTAAATCGCGTCCTGGCTGTGTGTGGTCAACGGGACAGCAGCCAGAAAGACGAGCAGCGCTGCAAGGCAGGCTGCCGCAGCACGTTTTACAGTCCCGCGGCTGCTGCGCGAATCAGCCAGCGCCACACCCCGGCGCCACGGTCCGGCAGCATGGCTTGCTGCAAACGCACACAATGCACCGCAAAGCAGAATAACGGCTGCATAGCCCGACTGCAGCCCGATGATCGGGCCGCATAATACGACTAAAATCGTGAGCAGCAACAGCAGCAGGCTGCTTCGCATCCAGATTTCGCACAGGAACAGCAGCAGCGACAAAAGCGCCGCAAAAATCAGCATGATGGCCGTGACATCCGCCGGGGCATCCGCAGCTCCTGTTGTCAGCCCGCGGATGATCTCCTCGATCTGGCTACCCAGCAGCGCCCACTGCCGGATCTCCACAATCCCGCATGCGCCGACAATAATCAGAAATGCTGCGGCAAACCATCCCCGTCCCAGCGCATAGGTATACCAGAGCGCCGCACTCATGACCATTGCGGTGCCGTATACCGCCGGCATATTCCAGGTGACACCGGGCAGGCCCTGCAATGCCGTGAGCAGGCCGCAAACACCCGCCAGCAGGAACAGCAGCTCAGCCACCGATGTGTTTTTCACTTTTTCCGCATGGGTCGGCCCGATCCGAATGCTGGCTCTCATGGCGTCCTCCTATATCGTGATGATCCGTTCCGCGATCTCATAGTGCAGCCCTTGCTGCGTGAAATGAGCCAACAGCGCCGTACCATGATACAGCGCCAAGTCCGTGGTCAGGCGCAGATGATCCTGCTCCGGCGCAGCCGTTCCCAGCGGCTTGCCTTCTCGTATCGCAGGCTCTGCCTGATACAGCCGATACAGCAGCAGGCGGCACTGCGCTGCATCGTAAATCGTCTCTGTGCGTCCGGCAGCGCCGACAGGATCATACCAGCAGACCTGCACCGCCGGGGTGCATTGCAGCAGACCGTTGATCACCGCGGTGAGCAGTTCGTAAAAGGCATCCCACGCATCCGCGCCCTGCGGCGGACCGGATGCGCCGCAGTCCAGCAGAAGCACGGCGCAGGGTTCTTCCTGCCGCTCATATTCCTTGATCCACAGGTCACCCGTCCGGGCGCTCTGATTCCAGTGAATGAATCGGCGCGCATCCCCGGGACGGTATTCCCGGATCTGACGGATCTCCTGATCGCTCTCGCCGGGGCGCTGCAGGGAGATTTCCTCCGGCACTGCCGCCTCCCGGCTGTCTGCCGTGCGTGTAAAGCGCAGCAGACGCTCGCGCGGAAAAACCGGCATTGTGATCTGCGTGGAAACGCGCTTGCCCGGTGAAAATAACTGCAAATAATCACAAGTCCACAGCCGGTCGATGCGCAACTGAAGAAGCCCGCAGCTGCGTCCGCAGACCGGCAGGAGTTGCTCATCCTGCCCCTCCAGACATAGAATACGGGTGTGCTCCTTTTTTTCGCGCAGATAGCGGTAATGCAGCCGCAGGCGCAGCTGCCCGCCCGGCAATCTGCCGCGGCGGGACACAGTCAGTCGGCAATCCGCCTCCCGTCCCTTTTGCGCCGCCGCAGCCGGCGGCGCAAGGGCAATACTTGTGCCGAGCCGAAACACATGCGCCATCACAAACAGCAGTATGAACAGCAGCATTTCGGCAATAAACAGCGTGGTCAGCAGCGGCAGCCGGTACATGCTGGCCAGATACACGGTGATTGCCGCAAACAGCGCATAAACCAGTTTTCTCATCTGCCGCGCACACCCATCGGCGGCATACGAACACCGTTCAGGCAGTCGTCAATCAAGTGCTCCTTGCTCAGATGATCCATCTGCGCCGCCGTGTTCAGCTGCAGGCGATGCTGGACCACATAAAGGAACTGATCTGCTACATCGCGCGGTGTGACAAAGCTGCGTCCCTCCAGCCAGGCTGCAGCACGCGCCATGCGCACCAGCGCAATGGTGGCGCGCGGGCTGGCGCCGCGCTCCCAGCAGGTCTGGCGGCGGGTCGCGGTGACCAGGTTCAGGATATATCGGTATACTTCATCGTGGATGAAAACCTGCTCTACCTCGTGCTGCATCTCCAGCAGCTCTGCCTGACCGATCACCGGCTGCACCTGCTCCAAGCGGTCTACCGCGCCAACCTCCTTGGCCATCTCCAGCTCGCTCTCAAAATCCGGATAGCCCAGCGACATGCTGATCATAAACCGGTCAACCTGCGCTTCCGGCAGACGCTGCGTGCCCGCAGCACCAAAGGGGTTTTGCGTAGCGATGACGAGAAACGGCGTCGGCACAGGCCGCGTCACCCCTTCCACTGAAACGCGGCGCTCCTCCATCACTTCGAGCAGCGCGGATTGTGTCTTGGGCGAGGTGCGGTTGATCTCATCTGCCAGCAGCAGATTACAGAACACGCTGCCGGGCTGATAGACAAACCGCTCCTCCTCTTTGCGGAAGATGGAAAAGCCGGTCAGGTCGGAGGGCGTCACGTCGGGCGTAAACTGCACACGCCGGCAGTCCAGCGCCATCGCGCGGGAAAAAGCGCGCGCGAGTGTGGTCTTGCCAACACCGGGCATGTCCTCAAGCAGAATATGTCCGTTGGCCAAAAAGGCCAGCATAGTCTCCCGCACCTCGTGCTCCTTACCCAGAATGGCCTTGCAGACCTCGTGTATGGTGTTTTCTGCCTGCTTTGCAGTCACGCTCATGCCGTCATGCTCCTTTATCCGTAAAGCGTATTATCATGCACTAAGGATACCAATCAGGTGTCTGTTTCGTCAAGTTCTTTTTCCCATCTCATGATGATATCCCTGATAGCCCAGCAGGGTGCAAAGTCTGTCGCGCTTTGCACCCTGCTTTTGTTCCTCTCATTCAGTTCATTGGCAGTCAGCTGCGCGACTGCGCCGCCTGCTCGATGCAGCGGATCGCATTCAGGCTGCGCGGATAGCCGATGTACGGCAGGCACTGGCAAACAACCTTTGTCAGAAACGCCTTATCATTACCCATATTCATGTTCCCACCCGCGTGTGCGGTCAGCTGCGGCTCGCAGCCACCCTGCGCGGCCAGGAAGCAAAAGGTAATCATCTCGCGCTGAGCCAGATCCAGCCCGGTGCGTGTGTAATAATCGCCAAAGCAGTTATCCGCCAGCCAGCGGTTGATCGTACCGCTTTTCCAGGCTTCTTTCATGCCGTCCCCGAAAATATCGACCTGCGCCTGCGCGCCCTTTTCCAAACGGTCCTCCATCGTGGTTGTAGCCTGGCCCTCAAGCGGAAGTGCGATCCCGCGAGCGGTCAGCACTTCGTTTGCCGCATCCAGGAAAGGACGTACCCGGCCGATACCAAGATATGCCGTAGCCTGATAAACGACTTCCTTGGCCATCACCGGTGTAACACCTGCATCCAGCGCACGCGGCAGGGCATCGCGGAACTCATCCACGCCCTGGCAGCCGAGCAGCGTCGCCAGAACAGCCAAATGACGGGTGACGTCATCCAACTGCTGTTCCGGCTCGTGAACGACCTCGTCAAACGCAAAGTGCGCAAAGCGCTCTGCAAATTCCGGGTCGGTCTGACGGTAATCCATCTTGAAAAACCTCCTCTGTTCCCCTGTTGGTTCTGAAACGCCTGTGCGGGTTACTCCAGGCCGTTATAAGTCTCGTCGTCTACCGGTTCAAGCCACTCGTTCGAAGTCTGCTCGCCCGGCACCTCGACTGCGATGTGCGAGAACCAGCTGTCCTTCTTAGCGCCATGCCAATGCTTGACCTCCGCCGGAATGGTGATGACCGTGCCCGGTTCCAGACTGACAGCGGGCTTGCCTTCCTCCTGATACCATCCGCTGCCGGCCGTGCAGATCAGCAGCTGACCGCCGCCGGACTTGGCATGGTGAATGTGCCAGTTATTGCGGCAGCCTGGCTCAAAGGTGACGTTGGCCAGAAACACCGGGCACTTACCTGCCTCGGTCAGCGGATTGAGATACGAGTTGCCGATAAAATACTGCGCATACGCCGCATTGGGATTGCCCAGACCGAACACATTCTGTTTGTCAAATTCTTGCTTGTCATTGATCCTCATTGCAAACACCTTTCCTCCTGATGATCTTTCGCCCGTCCGGCGCGAAGCCCTGCCCACGCCGCCGCGTGTGATCTTATCTTTGGTTATAGTATAACGCTTTATATGGATGAAGTAAAATACTTATCTTTTATCATCTGTCATGCACGGATGGAATACCAGAACCCAAACAGGAACCGCAGGAACTTTGCTCAGTAAAATCCGGGGACGGGCAAGATGCTTTGCCGCAGATGGCGCAAAAAACCATGAAGCTGTCAACACAACTCCATGGTTCTTTTTATTGCAACAGCTGCAGCCCGCCTGATGGAAGCGCTTCAGTCGTGCTTTTCTTTCTCCCGGCTGCGTGCGCGGTAGGCCGCGATCTGCTCCTCATCCCAGATTTCCAGATCCCGCACTCCAGCGCGTCCCTCAATATGGTGCCGGAATTCGTGCCGCAGTACGTCACGCATCTCGTTGATCCACTCACTTTCATCCGCTCCGCCGAGAACACGGCGGAACGAGCCGTAAAACATCACGATATACTTACCCATTCCCGGATCGACGCGGTATTCCCCCATGATATACAGGTCGCCATCCTCATCCGCCGGATGCAGCGGATGCCCGGGATCGACAACAATACCGCCGTTAAGCTGGTCATAAAATTCCGCGGGAAGCTCCTCCGCGAGCTGCTCGAGTATATCTTCAAAACGATCGATTGAAACCATTGGATCTCCCTCGCCAATTCTAGTTTTCTGATAGCACTATAGCACAACATTCCCCGTGCTGCAACCGCATCTTTTGTTTGATATATGTCTTGACACCTATCAAACAAAAGCGTATACTAAAACGCGTTGAGCAAAAAAGAAAGGAAGCTGGACACCCATGACAAAAAGCAAAAGCATCTATCACATCACGCTCGCCGGTGTGCTGTGCGCGATCGGTATCATCATTCCGATCTTCTCCCCGATCAAGATTACACTTGACCCGATGAGCTTCACGCTCGCGAGCCATGTTGCAGTTTTCCTCGCCATGTTCATCTCGCCGGCTGTGGGCGCAGCAGTCGCGTTGGGTACAACGCTGGGTTTTTTCCTAGGCGGGTTCACGCTGCCGGTCGTGCTGCGTGCGCTCTCCCATATTATTTTCGTCTCGATCGGCGCAGTATACCTGCAAAAGCATCCCGATCTGCTGGACTTTAAGCAGACGGTTTCCAACCGCGGGCTTAAAATCCTGCTGTTTGGCTGCTGGGTCAGTGTCATCCACGCGGTCTGTGAGGCGCTGATCGTCATCCCGTTCTACGGCGCGCTGTCCATGGGCGAGGCAATTCGTCTGATTGTTCTGCTGGTCGGTGTGGGCTCGTTTGTCCACTCGATGGTGGATTTTGCAATCTCCCTGCTGATCTGGAAGCCGGTCAGCGGCACAATGCGCAAAGCCAAGCTGGTCTGAGAAAAAATCCGGTGCACATCCCTGCACCGGATTTTTGTTTATGCTGTTTTGCAGCCGCCCCATTCGATAACCGTGAAGCCGTCGCGCACAAAGGGTTCAAAACTTTGCGGCTCGATCTGCTGCGGCTGGTCGAGCGGCTTCCACGCCATGAACACGCGCAGCATGCTGTCCGGTGCAGGTGTGATATCCAGTTTGGCGGTCTCCGCATAGCGCTCGGACTGGAACGAGATCAAATTATATGCGTTGTCCTGCATCTGCGGCAGCCAATAGACGATGAACTCGTTGTACTCCCGCGGTGTCAGGCCGATCTCCGCCAGCGTATCCCGCAGAAACGCCGCTGTATCCGCTCCTGCTACGCAAAAGCCCTGGGAGAAATCATACACGGTATCCGACTCACCCTCCCAGAACAGGTAGGAGTATTCGTTTCCGGCTGCATCATGCAATGTGCCGTCCGGCTGCGCGGCCACCTGCCAGCCGTCCTTGTATGTCGGCCAGGCGGCAGTCAGCGTGCCGTCGTAGTCCAGTGTGACGCTGACTTCGGTCTCCTCCTCCGGATAGAGGTAAATGACAGGTTTGGCTGCCAAATTTTCGTCCGGAGGATCGGATATCGAGGTTTGACAGCCTGCAAGGCCTGCGGCAACCACAACTGCCGTGAGCAAAGTAAACCATCGCTTCATAGTGATCCCTCCTGTCTGTTGTTTATCTGGTTAGACGGACAGAAATGCGCTTTGTTCCGAAAAATACAGATAAACCAAACGCCGCGTTCGACAACGCGGCGTTTGCTCTCTCTTCTTCATCCGCTCACAGCGGTTTATTTTTTCAGGTGGTTGACAAAATCCAGCACAATGTCCGCCGAATACTCAACGCCCAGGCGGCCCGCATTGATGCACATATCATAGTGGTCGCACTTGCCCCACACCCTGCCGGTGTAGTAATTGTAATAAGTGGAGCGCTGTTTGTCCATCTTCTCCAGCGCAGCTTCCGGGGTCTTGCCCTCGATCTCATAATCGCCGCAGGTCTGGATGCGCTTGACGCGATCCTCGATCGAACCGTGGATAAAGAAATCGAATTTATTCGGGAAGTCGCGTAGCACATGATCCGCGCAGCGGCCTACAATGACGCACGAGGAATCCTCCGCCATCTCACGGATGATATTGGACTGCGCCAGATAGAGCTGATCGGTCAGGCTCATGCCGTTCAGGCCGACCGAACCGAACATGGTGAGCGAATACAGGAAGCTGTTGGTCGCCCGCTTGTCGAGCTGGTCAAACAGTTTTTCGTCAAAGCCGGTTTTCTTGGCCGCGCGCGTGATCAGCTCGCGGTCATAAAACGGAATACCAAGGCGGAGCGCGAGTTTCTGGCCGATTTCACGGCCGCCAGTACCATATTGACGACTAATAGTGATAATCAAGTTGTTATTCATAACGCACCCTCCTCACCGGTTTGAATTATACATATTGCATAATTCTTTGTAATCTCAGTATGCACTATTTTATTTAATTTGTCAAGCAGATTTGTAGGAATTTTCAAAATTCCTCCGTGCACATGTGCTTTTCCTGTGTGGAACTGCAGTATTCCATCCCCTGCGACAAATACGAACGGCGTACTCGCTCACCCGACATTTTCTTGCTTTTTCTTCCATTCTACTGTATATTATTGGAGGCAAAGAACGGAAAGGAGGCGGCAGCGATGTTTCATCTGCTGCTGATTATCATTTATCTGGCCTTTATCAGCCTTGGTCTGCCGGATTCTCTACTCGGTTCGGCCTGGCCGAGTATGTATCGGGAATTTTCGGTCCCTGTCTCCTGGGCGGGCGTGATCTCCATGATCATTGCGCTCGGCACCATCGTCTCCAGCCTGATGAGCGACCGCCTCACCAAGCGCTTTGGAACCGGTAAAATCACTGCATGCAGCGTCCTGGTAACCGCAGTTGCACTGTTTGGCTTTTCGATCAGTCATTCTTTTATCGCACTGTGCTTGTGGGCCATCCCCTATGGATTGGGCGCGGGCAGCGTAGACGCTTCGCTCAACAATTTTGTCGCACTGCACTATGCCAGCCGGCACATGAGCTGGCTGCATTGTATGTGGAGCATCGGCGCCTCACTGGGGCCGTATATTATGGGCTACGCATTGACTGGCGGGTATAACTGGAATATGGGCTATCGCTACATTGCTTTCCTGCAGTGCGGACTGACTGTGATCCTGCTGCTCAGCCTGCCGATGTGGAAAACCGTGCAGGCGCTGGATCGTACCACCCCCGACGCCCCCAGTGCGGGCAAGGCGCTTTCCCTGCGGGAGATCATCCGCATCCCGGGGGCGAAGGAGATCATGGTCACGTTCTTTTGCTACTGCGCGGTGGAACAGACTGCAATCCTCTGGGCGAGCAGCTATCTTGTACTGTGCCACAGCTTGTCTGCAGAAGCGGCGGCCGGATATGCAAGCCTGTTCTTTGTAGGTATCACGGTCGGCCGGGCGCTTGGCGGATTTTTGACGTTTCGGCTAAGCGATACCCAGATGATCCGGTTCGGACAGGGCATTATCCTTCTGGGTATTCTGTGTTTATTTTTGCCGTTTGGAACCGGCAGCGCGCTGCCCGGACTAGTGCTGATCGGGCTGGGCTGTGCGCCGGTTTATCCATCCATCATCCACGCGACGCCGGACCATTTCGGCCGCGACCGGTCACAGGCTATGATCGGCGTGCAGATGGCATCCGCCTATGTCGGCACCTGTCTGATGCCGCCTGTATTCGGGCTGATCGCAGGCCATATCAGCGCCGCGCTGCTGCCGGCCTATCTGCTGCTTCTCCTGATATTGATGTTTTGGATGCACGAACGAATGCTGCGGCAGATCGGATGATATGACGAAATACAAAGCAGGCAGAATTCGCATCTGCCTGCTTTGTTATACTTTGAAAAAAAATAGTTGCGTTCGCTACTATTTTGCGGTATAGTATCTCTCGGGCGCAAAAGGAGTGTGTGAGGAATGAATAACCATTTTTCAGATTTGGGACGGTATATCTCGATCTTTGACCGGCTCATGAAGATGTATTATGACCACGGTCTGGCAGGATATGAGATCGGCTGGGGCCAGCAGTTTTACGTGGAATATCTTTACGATCATCCCGGTGCTTCGCCGCAGCAAATGGCAGACCGGATCCGCGTGGACAAAGCGACGCTGACCAAGATCATCCGCAAGCTGACCGAAGTCGGCTATATCCGGGTGGTCGGCGACCAGAAAGACCGGCGTGTCAAACACCTCTATCTGACGGAAAAAGCCGTCCCGGCAGCGGAGCGTATCAAGTGCATCCATGCAGGGTTTTATGACACACTCAGCGCTGATATCTCCCCGGAAGCGTTGGCTCTGACCGAACAAACACTGCGCCGCATGGTGGAGAACATCAATCACAAGGTATGGCACAGAATGGAGGAACCTGATGGAACAGAATGAAATCTCACAACTGACCCACCGGAAACGCACGTTGATTTTCATCAACCTGGTCGTTTCCGGTATTGCAACTTCGATCTTATCCACTGCGATGACCACCGCACTGCCCAACCTGGTCGAATATTTCGGTGTGTCGACCGCACTGGGGCAATGGGTGACAAGCGGTTACTCGCTCGCCATGGGTATGGTTATGCCGCTGACAGCCTTTTTGATCACGCGCTTTCCCACCAAAAAGCTGTACATGACGGGTATCGGCTGCTTTATCATAGGCATCCTGCTGAGCATCATTGGCCGCAATTTTGCGCTGATGATGGTAGGCCGCGTGCTGCAGGCCTGTGGTAACGGCGTGCTGCTCTCAGCGGCACAAGTCGTGATCCTGACCGTATATCCGCGCGAGGACCGCGGCACCATGATGGGAACGTACGGCCTTGCGACAACCGCGGCGCCGATCATCGCCCCGACAATCGCCGGATTGATGATCGATGCGTTTGGCTGGAAATCCATTTTCTATCTGGTGCTGGTCATTATGGTGATTTCCTTTGTGATTTCCGCCGCTGCCTTTGCGGATGTGCTGGAAATCGAACACAAGAAGTTCGATTTTCTCTCCTTTGCAGAGAGTATTTTCGCCTTTGGCGGCATCACGCTCGGCGTTGGCAATCTCAGCAGCTATGGACTGGTGAGCCTGCAGGCGGGACTGCCGCTGCTGATCGGCATTGTGGTATGCGCGCTGTTTGTGCTGCGGCAGTGCAAATTGCCAAAGCCATTTCTAGATGTTAAAATTCTGCGCAGCTGGAACTATATGATCAGCGTGGTCGCCAGCATGGTGCTTTATCTGGTGATGATGGGTTCTTCGGTCATGATGCCGCTGTATGTGCAGAGCGTAATGGGATATTCCGCCGTTACCTCCGGCTTGGTGACGCTGCCCGGCTCGCTCGCAACTGCGATTATCAGCCCACTCGCGGGCCGGATGTACGACCGGATGGGTATCCGCAAAATCTTTATCGCCGGTGCGGCCGCGCTTGTGATCAGCAACGCCGGCATGGTGTTTATCACCATGAATACCCCGCTCTGGGGCGCCGCTGTTCTCAATGTGATCCGCAACCTGGCGATCGGCAGCCTGATGATGCCGCTGCTGACCTGGGGCACAAGCAGCGTTGCGACGACCAAAATCGCAGACGCTTCTTCCCTGCTGACCTCGTTCCGCACCATTGCAGGCTCGATTGGCTCGGCGGTTTTCGTCGGAATTATGGCGGTCGCCAGCGCGGGCGCACAGGCTGCATACGGCGACGCCGCTGCGATGCACGGCATGAACGTGGCGTTTTTCTGGATGGCCGTCGGTGCGCTGATCCTGCTGGGGATCGCCATCTTCTGCACAAAAGGCAAACGCCAGGCAAAGGCATCATAACAGCAAAGCGGTGCGCACCATTTGATGCACACCGCTTTGCAGCCAGCAGATCGCTGGACACGCAAACAGGACGCTGCCACAGCGTCCTGTTGTTTTTATGCTGTTTACTTGACCAGCATCGGGCCAACCTGATTGATGTTGCCCGCGCCCATGGTGAGCACCAGATCGTTCGGTCCGGCCTCGCGGCGCAGATAGTCCGCAATCTCGTCAAAGGTGTCAAAGCACACGGCACCCGGTACTTCATGAGCCAGATCGGACGAATAAATTCCGATCGTGTTCTGCTCTCGCGCCGCGTAGATCGGCGCGAGCACCGCCTGGTCGCACAGCTTGAGCGCCTCCACAAATTCCGGGAACAGCGCCTTGGTGCGCGAGTAGGTGTGCGGCTGGAAAGCGCACAGGATACGGTCAAAGCCCATTTCACGGGCAGTGGACAGTGTGGCCTTCATCTCGCTCGGATGGTGAGCATAGTCATCAACCACGGTTGCACCGTTCGGCATCTTGCCGACCAGCTGGAACCGGCGGGACGAGCCGGTAAACTTGTTCAGGCCGCGCTCCGCCGCCTCGCCCGATACGCCCAGAAATTCCGCTGCCGCGCAGCAGGCCAGCGCGTTGAGCATATTGTGCCGCCCGGGCACAGAAAGTGCAACATGCGCGTATTCCCGGCCCTCGACGAGCACGGTAAAGCGGTAATAACCGTTTTCATCACGGATGTTTTCCGCACGCACGTCCGCATTCGCATTCAGGCCAAAGGTGCGGATGCGGCGATCCAGTCCGTCCACGCAGCGCACGGCATTGGCGTCATCGCTGTTGACAACCACAAGGCCGTTCATCGGCGTCAGCTCGACAAACGAACGGAACGAGTGGATGATATCGTTAATATCCTTGAAAAAGTCCAGGTGATCTTCCTCCACGTTGAGCACGACCGCAACCGTCGGCGCAAAACGCAGGAAGGAATTGCAGTATTCGCAGCTTTCCGCCACAAAACAGCCCTTGCCGCCAATGCGCAGCGTGCCGCCGATCGCAGGCAGATTGCTGCCAACCATCACGGTCGGGTCCAGGCCCGCCTCCATGGTCATCAGTGTCATCATGGACGTCGAAGTGGTTTTGCCGTGCGTGCCCGCCAGACAAACGACATTATCGTAATCGCGCATCAGGTGGCCCCACGCTTCTGCGCGCTCCATCACCGGGATGCCCAGCTCGTGTGCACGGACGATCTCAGGGTTCTCGTCGTGCACCGCTGCTGTGCGCACGATCAGCGCCGCGCCCTCGACGTTTTCCGCCTTGTGTTCATAAGTGATTTTGGCGCCCAGCGACTCCAGGCGCGCGGTCACATCGGTTTTCAGCCGGTCCGAGCCGGACACCGGCACATGTAAACTGAGCAGCAGCTCGGCCAGCGCGCTCATGGACACACCGCCGATGCCGATCAAGTGAATGCGTTCTTTGTTTTTGATATAGGGTTTGATTGACAGGGCCATTTTCCCTCTGCCTCCTGCTTTCTCTGTTTTTTCACAGCATAACTTCTGATACCTGGTATATTATAAGCCAAATCTGACAAAAATAAAATAGTCAAACACACAAATTTATGCGGACAATTCAGAAAAAAGGAGTTCATTTTCATTATGCAGATCACCGACATCAAATTCCGCCATGTCGAGCCGTCCGGCCGGCTGCGCGCGCTGGTTTCAGTCACCTTTGACGGGGTGCTTGCGGTGCACGACATCAAGATCATTGACGGGCATGACCGTCTGTTCCTCGCCATGCCCTCCCGCCGTATGCCGGACGGCCGCTTCCGCGATATTGCGCACCCGGTTGGAAATGCCTTGCGGCAGGAGATGGAGCACGAGGTGCTCGACGCCTACCGCGCCTCTTTTTTGCAGTAGCGCGACGCGGTTTTTTGCGGAATGATTTGCATTTTCCCCCGTCATAGGATAAAATAACTCTTGTACAAGGAGAGGGTTCGGTATGAGAGTATTGATTTTATCCGTGACCGCGGGTTACGGACACCATGCAACGGCCAAGGCCGTCGGCGACCTGCTGACCAGCCGCGGCGCTGAAGTGCACACGCTGGATGTGTACGCCTATATCAGCAATCTGATCAAAACCACGATCGACAAAGGCTATCTGTTTTCTTCCAAGCACATGCAGACGCTGTACCGTCTGGTCTACCAACTGGCGGAAAACAACGGCGCAAGCTATTTTTCCTCTGCGCCCAGCATCATCAATATCATCAACGCGCTCGGCGCATCCAAGTTTGCCAAGGTACTCGCCGGCTATGCGCCCGACGCGATCGTCTGCACGCATATTTTTGCCGCGCAGATGGTGGATGAGCTCAAAAAGCGCAAAAAGCTGGCGGATATTCAGACCATCGGCATTGTCACTGACTATACCCTGCACCCCTATTGGGAAGATGTGCCGCGCGTGCAGTATATTGTGACGGCGAGCGAACTGCTCACCTACCGCTGCGTTAAGCGCGGTATTCCGGAAGACCGCATCCTGCCGTTCGGCATCCCGGTGCATCCCAAGTTCAACCGGTATCTGTCGCGTGAGGACGCGGCCGCGCAGCTGGGGCTTGATCCCGCCATGCGCACGCTGCTGCTCATGGGCGGCAGCATGGGCTATGCCGACCACGTCAAAACACTCGAGGTGCTCACGCAGATCGGCCTGCCGCTTCAGCTGCTGGTGGTGTGCGGCAACAATGCCAAGATGAAGGTGCGTGTCGAGCAGTTTGCCGCCAAATATGAGGGGCAGTGCATCATCAAGCCGTATGGGTTTGTCAACAATGTCGAGGTCATGATGAGCGCATCCGACTGCATCGTATCCAAGCCGGGCGGTCTGACCGTTTCGGAGGCACTGGCAAAAAACCTGCCCATGCTTCTGGTCGACCCCATCCCGGGGCACGAGGAACGCAATGTGGAGTTTCTGGTCAACAACGGCATGGCCGCGCTGATCACCAAGCACTTCCCGATCGATGAAGCGGTCTATGAGCTGTTCAGCAACCCGGTCCGGCTGCAGACCGTGCGCCAAACTATGCGCGCTATTGCGCATCCGGACGCGACCGAACACCTTGTAGACTTCATCCTGCACGAGCTGCCGGTCGAAACCAAATAAATGCTGCATCAAAAAAGCCTGCTCAAACGAGCAGGCTTTTTTGTATCTGTCATCAGGAAATCAGTATTCGATCGACGCCATGACCTCGGAGACGTCCGGCTTTTGGGAAATCAGGCCCTGGTCATACATCCAATCGATGTTTTCCTGCCAGCACTCTTCGGTCTGGCTGAGGAAGGGCGCGTCCGCGGTCTCCATCAGAGGCAGCAGGGTTTCGCAGGACTGCT
This sequence comes from uncultured Agathobaculum sp., assembly GCF_944384765.1. Classification (GTDB taxonomy): domain Bacteria; phylum Bacillota; class Clostridia; order Oscillospirales; family Butyricicoccaceae; genus Agathobaculum. Next base: position 122,836 of record NZ_CALWUM010000003.1, read on the forward strand.
TTTCCACATCCGGGTCGAGCGGGAAGTTGGACTCGTCCTGATTATCCAGCAGGACCTGCAGCACCGCGTCGGTATCGCTCTTAAAGTCCGCAAAGCCCTTTTCGCAAGCGCGCAGGAAACCGGCCAGCACGTCGGGCTCTTCGGCGATCATGGTGTCGCTGGCAAGGAAAATGCCCTCATAGTACTGCGGCACGCCGAAATCATCCGGGAAGAAGTAATTGACCTCAAAGCCCTCCTTCTCCATCTGCGGCACCTCATGGTTGACCAGGCAGCCGATGGTTGCATCCACATTGCCGGTCACCATCGAGCTCATCAGGTCAAAGCCGACGTCGATCAGCTCGACGCTCGACGGGTCCGCGCCGCTGTATTCCATGATGCTGCGCACAAGCGCTTCGCTCAGCTCGGTGCCTGCATAGCCGACGGTCTTGCCGACCAGATCAGCAGGCTCGGTGATATCCTTTTCCTTGAGCGAAAGGATGATGTTGAGCGGGCCCTGTACGACCGCCCCGATCGACTTGACCGGCACGCCCTGTTCAACACGCGCCTGAATCACGTCCTGCTGGTAATAAAGGCCGATGTCCGCCTGGCCGGCCGCCACCATGCTCATTGCATCATTGACACCCGCGGGCGGCTGGATGTTGACAGTCAGGCCTTCTTCGGCAAAATAGCCGGCCTGCTCGGCCTGGTAGAGGAAAGCGTGCAGCGCATTCGGATACCAGTCGAGCACGACGGTCAGCTCGCGCAGCTCGCCGTCAGACTGTGTCTGCGCGGTATCGGTGGTGCTGCTGTCCGCGCTCTGGCCGGCAGAGCAGCCGGTGAGCAGCATGGCACAAGCCGCAAAAGCGGCGAAAACTCTCTTTTTCATATATTCCGTTCCTTTCTATCGGTTGCAGGAGATCCACCCCGCGCCGCAGACGCGCGGGAGGAAATTTGGTTTTATGATTTTTTGTGTCCTTACAGGCTGCCGCGCCAGGTGACGACTTTTTTCTCAATCCACGACACGATCGCGACCGCGAGCATGGCCACCACACTCAGCAGCACGATGGGCGCAAACACGCCCGCGCCGTCCAGCTGGGTCATCATGCGTCGGCTGAAGTAGCCAAGACCCGCCTGAGCGCCCAGCCATTCGCCGATTGCTGCGCCGATGATGGACAGCGGGATCGCCATTTTGATGGCCGAGAAAAAATACGGCAGCGCCGCAGGCAGCTTGAGCTTGAGGAAAACCTCCTTTTTGCCCGCGCCAAAAGTCTTAAGCATATCCACCATATCGGTTTTGGCCGAGCGGAAGCCGTCAAACACCGTGATGGCGATCGGGAAAAAGGTGATCAGCACGGTCACCAGCACCTTGCTCCAGATCGTGTAGCCGAACCAGAGCACAAAGAGCGGCGCCAGTGCAGTCGTCGGGATGGTCTGCGAGGCAACGATAAGCGGATAGAGCATTTTTTCCGCCGCCGGGCTCGCGTCCATCAGCACTGCCAGCAGCAAGCCAAGCACGATCGAGATCGCAAGTCCGATACCGGTGCACAACAGGGTTGCCGGCAGATGTGCGGTCAGCAGCGGGCCGCGCAGCTCCCACATACGCACGAGGATCTGCGTGGGCGACGGCAGGATATAAGCCGCATCCATGCCCATTGCACCCGCCTGCCAGATCACCAGCAGGACAAACAGAAAGATCAGCGCGGGCAGGTTGGCGTTCTTTCTCATGCCGACACCTCCCGCCGCAGCAGGTCGATCAGATTTTCGCGCAGTTCGAGCATCTTGGGCTCGGTCAGGCAGGCGCGCGTGCGCGGATAGGCCGCCGGTACCTCGATCGAAACCAGGCGCCGGATGGGCGTTTCCTCCACGACCAGCACGCGGCCGGACAGGAAGATCGCCTCCTCCACGTCATGCGTGATGAACAGCACGGTCTTGTGGTCGCTCTCCCACTGGTCAAGCAGCCATTCCTGCATGGAGATGCGCGTCAAAAAGTCGAGCGCGGAAAAGGGCTCATCAAGCAGCAGCAGCTCGGATCCGGTCAGCAGCGTGCGCGCAAAGGCCGCGCGCTGCCGCATACCGCCGGAAAGTTCATCCGGCCGCTTATCGCCCCAGCCGGCCAGGCCGACGTGCTCCAGCGTTTCGGCGGCGCGCCGGTCCATCTCTGCGCGGCTCAGGCCGCCGCGGATTTCCATGGGCAGGCACAGATTGCCCGCCACCGTGCGCCACGGAAACAGCAGATCGCGCTGCGGCATATAGCCGCAGTAGCCGCGCCGCCCGTCAATGCGCTCGCCGCCGACCAGGATCTCGCCGCTTTTGCGCGGCAGCAGCTGATTGGTCAGACGGAAAATCGTGGATTTGCCGCAGCCGGACGGGCCGATCACGGACACAAACTCGCCCGGATTGATATGGAAGGACAGCCCGTCGATGATATTGAAATCCTCGCTGTCATACTGGAAAACGACATTCCGGAACTCGAGCATGCTCACATCGCCTCGTTCCATGCCATGTCCCAGAACATCGCCTCAAAGCGCGAGCAATCAACAAAAATGTCGGTCAGGTGTGCAAGCTGCGGCTCGGTATAGCCCGCGGTCAGGTGCTCGAGCAGCCCGGTCAGGCGCACGTTTTCCGCCGCGTATTCCTCGCTGGCGTAGCTTTGCACCCATTCGCCGTAAAATTCGTGCTGCGCCGCATTCGGATAGTGCTGCACGATCCACTTTGCGATGTATTCATAGCTGATTGCGCAGGAAAGCACGGCCGCCATAATCTCCGCCGGACCTTCTTCGGCCGCAACCGCACGCATATAGGCGGTATAGGACTGGTTGCTGAGCGAAGGTTTTACATGCTCGGCCTGTTCTTCTGTGATGCCCAGCCGTTTCATATAGCCGCTGTGAATGGCCATTTCCCCATTTAAGATGCTCGAGACATAGGACGCGAACGTGCGCATCACCTCAGGCTCGCGCGATTTGACCACGCCCTGTGCAAATACCTTGGCGTAGTCGAACAGATACAGGTAATCCTGCAACAGATAGAAACGGAATTTTTCAGCAGCAAGGCTGCCGTCCGCAATGCCCTGCACAAAGGGATGGGTCAGATAGCCCTCCCAAATCGTGCGGGACGCGGCGAGCAGTCGCTCGGTCGTTTGGTTGTTTTTCAAGGTGGTACCCCCAATGAAATCGGTTTTGACTGACGGCCGGCGGCCGACAGCGCTTGTTGGTTAAATTTTCATCAGATTAATTCGATCCGGACTGCCTCAGCCAGCTCTTCCGCTGACAGCAGGCTGACCGCATCGATCAGACGTGTTCGGAAGGAAGCGGTGCCCTCCATCTCTTCACGTACACGCCGTTCGGCTACTGTGCCGCATACTTTCATCACCCCCGATGCCGCTGCGGCGGCTTGCAATAATTTATCTGGATTCGCCCCGCAATACGCTGCGGTCAGCGAGGTCAGCATGCACCCTGCGCCGGTGATCCGGCTCATGAGCGCACTGCCTCCGCGCAGCACTGCGGTGCGGTTTCCATCGGTAATCAGGTCGATTGCCCCGCTGAGCAGAACGACCGTTTTGGTTTTCCGGCTGAACGCTGCAAGCCACGCTGCGGATTCCGCCAGATTGTCCTCGGTTACGCGGTCAAGCGCAGAGGCCTCCACGCCTGCAGCGTGCTCCTCCCCTGCGGCGAGCGCGCGCAGCTCGGATGCGTTGCCGCGGATGACCGAGACCAGCCCGTCCGCGAGCAGATGACTGCACATTTCGCTGCGCAGCCGGCTGGCGCCCGCCGCCACCGGGTCGAGCACGACTGGGTGGCCGAGCTGTTTTGCCCGGCGCGCGGCTAGCAGCATGGCCTCCTGCGCGCGCAGCGCGCCCATATTGAGCGCGAGCGCCGCGCTTCCCGTGGTGATCTCCTCGACTTCGCGCTCATCCTGCGCCATGATGGCTGTGCCACCCGCGGCGAGAATGATATTCGCGCAGTCGTTGACTGTGACAATATTGGTGATCGAGTGGACAAGCGGATGGGTCTTCATTGTGGTCTGGATGACCTGCCGGATTGCGTCTTTCACCGCAGCGCACCCTCCACCTGGCTGAACACATGCGTGCGTTTAAGCGCTGCCAGCACAAAGACCGAGATCGCCGCGCCCACCGCGGTGGAAACCAGGAAGGACGGCACAAAGGTAAAGAGCGCTGCGGCCGAATTGTTCATCAGCACCGCTGCGATCGGATAGGACGCCATGCCGCCCAGAATGCCCGTGCCAAACACCTCGCCCACATAGGCGACCGGCAGCTTGGGCCACGCGCGATACAGCAGGCCGCACAGCAGTGCGCCGATCATCGAGCCGGGAAACGCCAGCAGGCTGCCGAGGCCAAGCAGGTTGCGCAGCAGCGCGGCGGCAAAGCCCATGCCGCACGCATACCACGGTCCGAGCAGCACCGCCGCGAGCACATTGACCATGTGCTGCACGGGAGAGCACTTGGAACCCAGTACCGGGATGGAAAACAGGCTGCCCACCACAGCAACTGCAACGAGCAGACCTGCAATGGTCAGCTTACGGACGGATTTGTTGTTCATTTCTCATTTCACTCCTCAGGAAAAATACGGCAAAAATGGTTCAGCGGACCGCAGCCGTGCCCCAGGCCGGGGGCGTGGCGGATGGCATCGGTCACATATTCCTTGGCGCGCTCCACGGCCTCGGGAATGGAATACCCAAGCGCCAGATTGGAAGCAATCGCCGAGGACAGGGTGCAGCCTGTGCCGTGCGTGCTGGTGGTGTTGATCTGGCCCAGCTCATAGCGGCGGAACGAGACGCCGTCAAACAGCACATCCACCGCACCGGCCATGTTCTTGCCGCCCTTGACCAGCACGCTGCCGCCGCTCTTGGCGTGGATGCGGCGCGCTGCCTCTTCCATATCCGCCGGGGTCGTGATCTGCATATCCGCAAGATACTGCGCCTCCGGGATGTTGGGCGTGAGCACCTCGGCCAGCGGCACCACGGTCTCAACCAGCGCGCCGACCGATTCGGGCGCCATGAGCGCATCGCCGTTTTTGGCAAACATCACTGGGTCGAGCACAATGTGCGGCGGCTGATACTGACGCAGCTTGTCCGCCACCGCGCGCATGCATGCGGGCGAGGACAGCATGCCGATCTTGACGGCATCCGGCACGATGTCCTCAAACACCGCGTCAATCTGCTCCTCGATCATCTTCGGGCTGATGTCCTGAATATCGATGACGCGGGCGGTGTTCTCCGCCACGACCGAAACAATAACGCTCATGCCGAACACGCCGTGCGCGGCCATGGTTTTAAGGTCTGCCTGGATGCCCGCGCCGCCCGAGCAGTCCGACCCCGCGATGGTAAGCACCTTTTTCATGGTTTTCTCCTCCATTACAGCAATATAAATGCAAAAAAGACATCCCGCAGCGGGATGTCTTTTGTATGCGTTTCTCTGTCCGCGTACGAGCGCGGCATACGGTTTCTCGCATCCCTACGTTGGCATTATCCAAATCAGGTAAGGTCGAGGTTTGTAAAACCTCCTCTCAGCCTCTCACAGAAGCTCCCTTGCGAGTTATAGATTAGCATTTTGTTACAAGTTTGTCAAGCATGATTATTGACAAAACCGCATGATTATCCCATCCGGCGCAGCGCCACCTTGAAAGAGATCCGGCGCGGCGTGGGCAGATCGTCAAACTGGATCTGGTAAACCGCGCTGTCTGTGTCGACGGCCAGCACCGTACCGTCCCCGAACACCGCGTGCTCCACCCGGTCCCCTGCGGCAAACGCCGGCCCATCGGCCAGAATCTGCATCTGCTTTTCGGTAAAGCGGATGTGATCCTGCGCTGCGCGCAGCAGGCTGTCCGGCAGCGCATCGGTAAATTGCAGCAGCGGCCGGTCAATATCCAGCACAAACCGCGACGGCACACGTGACGAGCCGTCCACGTTCCTGCCCGCGTTGTCCGACAGATAAAGCCCTTTCTGTGCCCGCGTCATCGCGACAAAGGCAAGCCGCCGCTCCTCCTCCATGGCGGGAAGGGTCTTTACCTTGGTGGACGGGAATACGCCTTCGCAGAGGCCGCACAGAAACACATACGGAAACTCCAACCCCTTGGCCGTGTGCACGGTCATCAGCTTGACCGCCTCCTGCCGCGCGGCTGTGTCGCTGTTGGAAAACAGCGCGACGTGGGACAGATAATCTTCAAGCGTACATTCCTCGCCGCAGGCGTTTTCGTATTCATAGACCGATTGCTTGAGCTCGGCCAGATTGTCCAGCCGCTCCTGGCTGCCCTCGGTGCGCAGCATCTCCTCATAGCCGCTCTGGTTCAGCAGCGCACTGAGCACCTCGGAAACCGGCTTGCCCGCATAGTCCGCGGAAAAATCCCCGATCAGGCGAACGAACTGCGACGCCTTGGACGAGCGGAACAGCTCGTGCTCCAGGTTGCGCTGCAAGGCCTCGTAGAGTGAGCAATCGTTCTGTGCGGCGTATTCCTTCAGAAAGCGCATACGCTTCTCCCCCAGATTGCGCCGCGGCACGTTGGCAATGCGTGCGAAGGACAGGTCGTCCTGATAGGCGATCATGCGCAGGTAAGACAGCGCATCCTTGATCTCCTTGCGGTCGAAAAACTGTGCGCCGCTGTAAATCGTGTAGGGCAGCTCCCGCTTGCGGAATACTTCCTCAAGCGTGCGCGTCACATAGTGCGCACGGTAGAGCACCGCGATGTCCCTGAGCGGCACGCTCTGTGCCTGCAGCAGTGCAATCTGCCCGGCGATCCACGCCGCTTCGTGCGCAGCCGCGTCCGCATGGTGATACCAGACCGGCTGACCGTCCGGCAGCGTGGGCAGCAGCTCTTTTTTGATGCGGTGCACGTTTTTATCGATCAGTGAATTAGCGGCACGCAAAATCTGCGGTGTGGAGCGGTAGTTGCGCATCATCAGGATGGTTTGGCAGCCGGGGAACTCCTTTTCAAAGTTCAGCAGGTATTTAACGCTCGCCCCGCGCCAGGTATAGATGGTCTGATCCGGGTCGCCGACGATGAACAGGTTTTGATGGTATCCGCACAGCACCTTCATCAGCCGGTACTGCAGCTCGTCGATGTCCTGAAACTCGTCGATCATGATGTATTCCAGCCGCTGCTGCCACTTCAGGCGGATGGCGTCGTTCTGCTCAAAGATATAGAGCGTAAACTTGATTAAATCATTGTAATCCAGCCCAAAGCACTTTTTCTCCTGATACAGATAGCCGTAAAAGATGATGTCCTCCGCATCGACTGCGTTCCGGTACTTATCGTGCAGCGCCTCGAGCGGCATGGCAAGCATATCCCGGTAATAGTCCGGCTCCTTGAAGATTTTGCGGATCTCGATCATATCGCGCGCCTTGGAGAAGGTCATATCGCGTAAGGTCAGGCCGCGCTCTTCGTAAATGGTTTGCAGCATCGCGTCAATATCCGCGTTGTCGAGCACAAGGAAACGCTTGGGATACTGCACCGCATGGCTGTCCTCCTGCAAAACTGAGACGCAGAAGCTGTGAAAGGTACAGATATAACCGGTGTCATTGTCCCCGGTCAGGCGGCGGATACGCTGGCGCATCTCGGCAGCAGACTTATTGGTAAAGGTCACGCAGAGGATGTTGCCCGGCAGGATACCGATCTCGTTGACCAGCCAGGCAAAACGATGCGCAAGCGCGCGCGTCTTGCCCGAACCTGCGCCAGCGATCACGCGGACATAGCCCTCGGTCGTCGTGACCGCCTGCCGCTGCTCATCGTTCAGTTCTTCCAAAAGCGCCGACATCTTGTGCACTTTCCTTCCTGCCTGTGGTTTGTGCGGCTATTATATCACAGTTACAGTTCAAAAGCAAACATCCGTTCGCGTCTTTGCAAATGCACAAAATCCAGCCTGTTTCTGTATGCCCTGCGCTTTACGGCACATATTAAATAGGTATATTGCCGGTGGCAGGCCTGTTCTGCATGAAGTCGGCCATCCCTGGCACACGAAAACCGAACAGAATGGAGGTTCACATGAAACAGTTTGATTATGAAATCACCGACCCGGTTGGCATCCATGCTCGACCGGCCGGGCTGCTGGTTCAGGAAGCACGGCGGTATCAAAGCCGCATCCTGCTACACAAGGGCGACCACACGGCGGACGCAACCCGCATGATGAGCGTGATGGGGCTGGGACTGCGGCACGGCGACCGTTTAACCGTGACGGCCGAAGGGCCGGATGAGGCAGAGGCCCTGCAAGCAATGCAGGCGTTCTTTCGGGCACATCTGTGACAAAGCGCGGCGAACCTTTAAGGTTTGCCGCGCTTTGTCCTATTTCTGTCTGTCAGGCCTGCTGCATCGCCTCGTCTGGGTGGATACAATCCTCCACCAGTTCGAGAAACCGGCGCAGGATGGGATAGGAGTCGCCGCGCATATAGGCTGCGCCGAACGAAAGCGGCTCCAGCCCGGTCAGCGGAATATAGCGCACGCCTGGATGCCGCATGTGCGGAAAATCCGCGACAATGGCAAAGCCGAAGCCCGCAGCCACCATCGTGTTGAGCACCTCCAGATTGTCGCAGAAAAACAGCTGGTCCGGCATCTGGCCGGCGATGATCTGGCTCTGAATGTGGAACAGAGACGGCGGGTAGACCGGCGGATGAAAAGTGACAACACGTCCCGCTGCCTTGAGGTCTTGCACAGAAAGCATACTGCGTGCAGCCAGCGGATGGCCCGCTGCACAGGCACACACAACCGGACAGCGAGCCAGCTCGCGGTACTGTGCTTTTTTGGGGGCGGACTCCTGGAAAGCAAACATCAGCTGTATCTCGCCGTCTTCGAGCAGGTTTTCCAGCGAGTCGAACGGAATGATCCGCAGGATGGGCAGCAGATTGGGCTGCTCCTGCCGGAACAGCTCGAGCGGGCGCTGCACCAGACCAAGGTCAAAGGTGCTGCGGCAGCCGATACCCAGCCGCATGGGCTGGGACCGGCGTGATTCCTGCAAACGCGACCGGGCAGTGCGCGTCAGCTTGAGCATCTCCCCTGCATACTGGGTGAATACATATCCCTCCTGCGTCAGGCGGACGCTTTTGCTCGTGCGATGGAACAAGCGCACGCCCATCTCATTTTCCAGTGTGCTGATCTGGTGGCTGACCGCCGGCTGGGTCAGGCGCAGAGACTCTGCTGCGCGGGAGAAGTTCAAAAAATTGGCAACCGCCATAAAGCACTCCAACTGTGTAGTATTCATATAAAAAACCTCTGATTTATCACAGTAAATTTGTGCAATACACGAAAGCAATAAATGTTCTTTATAGATAATAGCATATTTGTATTTCACATGCAATCGGATTTGTGCTATAAAAGTAAGGGATAAAATAGTTTTGTACCGAACAATCGAAGGGAGGCAAATGACAGATGGCATTGGATATCGGTACGCTGGCGCGCAACAACCGTCAGATCGGCATTCAGCTGGAGCATTGGGCCAATCACGAACTGAGCCGGCATCAGCTCACCGGATGCCAGTCCCAGGTGCTGCTGTATATTCTGCGCCATGCGGACACCGGCGCATCGCTGACAGCGATCCACCACGCGTATGGATACTCCAAAGCGACCCTTTCCGGGCTGATCAAACATCTGCGCGAAAAGGGATATGTAAGGGTCGAACCCTGCCGGGGCGATGACCGGCGCAAGCTGCTGTTTGGCACGGAAAAAGGCGAAGAAATCCTTTCAGCCATTGCAGATATCAATAAACAGGCGCAAGTCTGGCTGGACGAAAACTTCACCTCAGCCGAGCAGAAAGCGATGGATCACCTGCAGCGCAAAATGCTGCTGCGGCTGAGCCAACTCAACGCAAGTAATCACAAGGAGGCATCAGAACATGAGAAATGTGATGCGTCAACTCAAGCAGTATAAAAAGGATACCTTCCTGTGCGTCCTTCTGACCGCACTCGAGGTTGTCATGGATATTCTGCTTCCGTTCATCACTTCTATCATCATTGATAAAGGCCTGAGTGCGGGCAGCATGCCGACGGTCTACCGTTACGGCATCCTGATGGTCGTGCTGGCGTTCCTCAGCCTGTTTTTTGGCGCAACGGCCGGTAAATATGCTGCCAGTGCGTCGGCCGGCCTTTCCGCAAACCTGCGCGAGGCCATCTTTTCCAACATCCAAACCTTTTCCTTTTCCAATATCGACAAGTTCAGCGTACCGGGCCTTGTCACCCGTATGACGACCGATATCACCAACGTACAGAACGCGTTCATGATGGTCATCCGCGTGGCGGTCCGCTCTCCGCTCAACCTGATTTTCAGTTTCCTGATGTGCCTGTACATCAACGTACATCTGAGCCTGATGTTCCTGATCGCAGTCGTGTTCCTCGCCATTGTGCTGGGTACGATCATGGTTATTACGATGCGGATTTTCTCCCAGGTTTTCTCCAAGTATGATGACCTGAACGCCAGCGTGCAGGAAAACATCTCTGCAATCCGTGTGGTTAAGGCGTTCGTGCGAGAGAAATTCGAAAACAGCAAGTTTTCCAAAGCATCCGGCAACCTGTATAATCTTTCGGTCAAGGCGGAGAGCCTGCTTGCATTCAACAGCCCGGCGATGATGGTTGCGGTTTATTTCTGCATCATTTCGGTATCCTGGCTGGGCGCGAAGTTCATTGTCGGCGGCACACTGTCGACCGGCGACCTGACCAGTCTATTCAGCTACATCATGGCCCTGCTGATGAGCCTGATGATGCTGTCCATGGTTATCGTTATGATCAGCATGTCGATGGCGAGCATCCGCCGTATCAGCGAAGTGCTCGATGAGACCCCGGACCTGAAAGACCCGGATAACCCGGTCATGATCGTTCCGAACGGTCAGATCGACTTCAACCACGTCAACTTCTCCTATAAGCACGGCAGCGGCAAGAACGCCCTGTCCGACATCGACCTGCACATCAAGCCGGGCGAGACGATCGGCGTCATCGGCGGCACAGGCTCGGGCAAGAGCAGTCTGGTCAACCTGATCTGCCGCCTGTACGATGTGGACAGCGGTTCGGTCTGTGTCGGCGGCATTGATGTGCGCAAATACGATATGGAAGCGCTGCGCAATCAGGTTTCGGTCGTGCTGCAAAAGAACACCCTGTTCTCGGGCACCATTCTGGAGAACCTGCGCTGGGGCAACCCGGATGCGACGGATGAAGAGTGCATTGCAGCCTGCCAGGCCGCGTGCGCGGATGAGTTCATCGACCGCATGCCGGACGGCTACAACACCCGCATCGAGCGCGGCGGCGCAAATGTATCCGGCGGCCAGAAGCAGCGTCTGTGCATCGCCCGCGCGCTGCTGAAAAAGCCCAAGGTGCTGATTCTGGACGATTCGACCAGCGCGGTTGATACCGCGACCGACGCCAAGATCCGCGCCGGCTTTGCCGAGCGCATCCCGGGCACGACCAAGATCATCATCGCCCAGCGTATTTCGAGCGTCGAGGGCGCCGACCGTATCCTGGTTCTCGACAACGGCACGATCAACGGCTTTGGCACGCATGAGGAACTGCTGGAAACCAACGCCATCTACCAGGAGATCTACGAGTCCCAGGTCAAGGGCGGCGGCGACTTCGACCAGCCCGCATAAAAGGAGGAGAGCATCTGTATGAAATCCAGCAACAAGCAGCGTTCGATGACTGTCCTCAAGCGGGTCATCCGGTACATGCTGCAACACTATAAAATCCTGTTTTCGCTTGTTGTTTTATTTATTCTGATCACCGCGATCGCAACGGTTATCGGCGCGGCCTTCCCGCAGAGTCTGGTAGATGACTACATTGTCCCGATGCTGAGCAGCAGCTCGCATGATTTCAGCGGTCTGTTCCACAAGCTGGTGCAGCTGGCCTGCATCATGGCGGTGGGCGTTATCACGGCCTTCCTGTATAACCGCATTATGGTCAACGTCAGCCAGGGCACCATGCGCCAGCTGCGTGACGACCTGTTCCACAAGATGGAATCCCTGCCGATCAAGTATTTCGATACCCATGCGCACGGCGATATCATGTCGGTCTACACCAATGATATCGATACCCTGCGCCAGCTGCTCAGCCAGAGCATCCCGCAGATCATCAACTCGGTCATCACCCTGATCGCTACACTGATCACCATGATTGTGCTCAACCCCGCGCTGACCGTGATCTCCATCCTGACCGCGCTGATCATGCTCTATGTCACCGCGAAGTTCTCCAGCCTGTCCGGCCGCTACTACGTCAAGCAGCAGCGTGACCTCGGCATTGTAGACGGCTTCATCGAGGAAATGATGGACGGCCAGAAGGTCATCAAGGTATTCTGCCACGAGGAAGAAGCCATCCGCGACTTCCACAAGGTCAACGAGGCCCTGCGCGACAGCGCCAACAAGGCAAACCGCTATGCCAACCTGCTCATGCCGGTCAACGCAAACATCGGCTGGCTGAGCTATGCCTGCGTCGCGATTATCGGCGCGCTGCTCGCGATCAACGGCTTTGCCGGTGTCACGATCGGCACGGTCATCACCTTTGTCGGCCTGAATAAGAGCTTTACCAACCCGATCACCCAGGTCAGCCAGCAGATCAACTTTGTTGTCACGGCGGCAGCCGGTGCACAGCGTGTGTTTGACCTGATGGACCAGACGCCCGAGACGGATGAGGGCTATGTCGAGCTGGTCAACGCAACCGAAGATGCAGACGGCAATATGCACGAAACCAAAGAGCGCACCAATGTCTGGGCGTGGAAGCACCCGCACAAGGCGGACGGCACAGTCTCCTACCGCAAGCTGGAAGGCGGCGTTGTGTTGGACGATGTGGACTTCGGTTACGACCCCGGCAAGCTGGTGCTGCACAACATCAGCCTGTGGGCAAAGCCCGGTCAGAAAATCGCGTTTGTCGGCGCAACCGGCGCGGGCAAAACCACAATTACCAACCTGATCAACCGCTTTTACGACATTGCGGACGGCAAGATCCGCTATGACGGCATCAACATCAACAAGATCAAAAAGCCCGACCTGCGCCGCTCGATGGGTATCGTCTTGCAGGATACCCACCTGTTTACCGGCACGGTCATGGAAAACATCCGCTACGGCAACCTGGATGCCACGGATGAGGAATGCATGGCTGCGGCGCAGCTGGCCAACGCGGACGGCTTTATCCGCCGCCTGCCGGATGGCTACGACACCATGCTGACCGGCGACGGCGCCAACCTCTCGCAGGGCCAGCGCCAGCTGCTCGCGATTGCGCGTGCGGCGGTTGCCGATCCGCCGGTTCTGATCCTCGACGAGGCTACTTCGTCGATCGATACGCGCACCGAGAAACTGGTGCAGAACGGCATGGACGCGCTGATGACCGGCCGCACGACCTTCGTCATCGCGCACCGCCTGTCCACCGTGCGCAACGCGGACTGCATCATGGTCATGGAACAGGGCCGCATCATCGAGCGCGGCACGCACGACGAGCTGATCGAAAAGAAGGGCAAGTATTATCAGCTCTACACCGGCAACTTTGCGGAAGAACCCGCATAATCCTTCAGAAACAGCGAAAAGCTCTGTCTCAGGCGAGACAGAGCTTTTTTGTATGCGTATCAGTTTGTTTCTGCCTGTGTCAGCTGACGCAGATAGTCCGGGAATGGTTCGAGCGAGCGCGCAAGAATACCGTGCATCTGCGCAATCGCAATGCCGTAATTGGTCATCGGCACACCGCTTTCCGCGGCGTGTTGCGCGCGCGACTGCATCTCGCGCTCGTTGAGCATACAGCCGCCGCAGTGGAGTACAAGCGCATAGGGCGACAGGTCATCGGGAAACTCCCGGCCGGAGGTGAAGGCAAACTGAGTCTCCGCGCCGGTATACTGCCGAATCCAGTGCGGCAGCTTGACCGTGCCGATGTCTCCGCACTGGCGGTGATGCGTGCAGCCCTCGGAAATCAGCACCGTGTCCCCGTCCCGCAGGCGGCTGAGCGCCGCCGCGGCCTGCACCGCACGGCTCAGGTTGCCCTTATACCGTGCAAACAGGATGGAAAACGAGGTCAGCTGAATATCCGGCGGCACGTCGCGGCTCACCTGCCCGAAGGCCTGTGAATCCGTAATCACGAGGCGCGGCTTTTGCCGCAGCGACGCGAGCGTGTGCGGCAGTTCCTCCACCCCGGTGACAACTGAAACCGCGCCGGCCTCGAGGATGTCCCGGATGGTCTGCTGCTGGGGCAGGATCAGCCGTCCCTTGGGCGCTGCCGAGTCGATCGGCACCACGAGCACCACCAGGTCGCCGGGCGAGAGCAGATCGGCCACCAGGCGTTTTGCCGGACCGTCACGCCGGACCAGCGCAGCAATGCGCTCCTTCAAAGTATGGATGTTGGTCCCATCCGCCGCGCTGACATATAGCGCCTTCTCCCCTGTCTGCGGCAGGGTATCGAGCATGTCGCATTTGTTGAACACGATCAGATAGGGGATGTTCCGGTCGCGGAACAGCTCGAGCAGGCTGCGGTCTGCATCCTGCAAACCGATGGTACCGTCCACAACCAGGATGGCGGCGTCCGTGCGGTCGAGCACACGCCGCGCCCGGTGCACACGCTCCTCACCGAGCGCACCGGTGTCATCCATGCCCGGGGTGTCAATCACCACAACCGGCCCCGCCGGCAACAGCTCCATGGCTTTCTGCACCGGATCGGTGGTTGTGCCCTTTACCTCGGACACAACCGACAGGTTCTGCCCTGTGACCGCATTGACTACGCTGGATTTGCCCGCATTGCGCAGGCCGAAAAAGCCAATATGCGGGCGGTCGGCGGATACCACGTCATTGAGTCCCATGGCGCGCCTCCTCAGAACCGGAAGTCGCGGCGGTTGGAGTGATAGATCTCCTGAATGTGCTCGCGCGCGATCTCACGCACGTTTTCGCGCGGGATCTTTTCCAACTCGCGCTCAATCAGCGCCATGCCAACCCGTTTGGTATCCTCGGAAGCATAGTCGACCAGGTATTCCGCCAGCGTCATCAGCGCGTTCGGATGGCAGCAGTTGAGGATCTGCCCGCTCTTGCACAGGCTCATAAACCGGTCGCCCGTGCGGCCCTCACGATAGCACGCGGTGCAGAAGGACGGGATCTCGCCCTGATCCATCAGCCAGCGGATGACCTCGTCAAGTGTGCGCTGATCCGAAACCTCAAACTGCTCGGAATCGTGCGGGCGTTCCTCCTCGGTATAGCCGCCGACCGAGGTGCGCGAGCCGCCGCTGACCTGCGAAATACCCAGCTTGAGCGCCTTTTCGCGCACGGCCTGGCTCTCGCGCGTGGAGATGATCATGCCGGTATAGGGCACCGCGATGCGGATGCACGCGATGATCTTTTTAAACAGCTCGTCGCTCAGGCCGTTGTCAAACACGTCCGGGTCGATATCGTCCGCCCGCTTGACGCGCGGCACGCTGATCGTGTGCGGGCCGACGCCGTGCACGGCTTCCAGATGCTCGGCGTGCATCAGCAGGCCGGCAAACTCATACTGGTAGCGCTCGAGGCCGAACAGCACGCCGAGACCCACATCGTCGATGCCGCCCTCCATTGCGCGGTCCATCGCCTCGGTGTGATAGGCATAGTCGTGCTTGGGGCCGACCGGATGCAGCTCGAGATAGCTCTGCTTGTGGTAGGTTTCCTGAAACAGGATATAGGTGCCGATGCCGGCCTCCTTGAGCTTGCGGTAATTCTCGACCGTGGTCGCCGCGATGTTGACATTGACGCGGCGGATCGCACCGTTTTTGTGCTTGATGCTGTAAATCGTCTTGATGCACTCGAGGATATATTCGATCGGATTGTTGACCGGGTCCTCGCCCGACTCAATTGCCAGGCGCTTGTGGCCCAGATCCTGCAATGCGATGACCTCGGCGCGCACCTCGTCCTGGGTCAGCTTTTTGCGTGTAATGTGCTTATTCTTCGCGTGATACGGGCAGTAAACGCAGCCGTTGACGCAGTAGTTGGACAGATAGAGCGGCGCGAAAATCACGATGCGGTTGCCGTAAAACGCCAGCTTGATCTCCTCGGCCAGGCGGTACATCTCCTCCACCTTTTCCGGGATGTCGCACGCGAGCAGCACGGACGCTTCCCGGTGGGACAGCCCCGCGCAGTGCACGCCAGTCGCGGTTTTCTGCGGCCGCGCCTTTTCGAGGATACTGTCGATCAGCGGCAGGTTGTGTTTGTTTTCTTCCGCGTAGCGGATGGTCTCAAGGATCTCCTCGTGGTTGATGAACTCCTCGGCCGTGAGAGATTTGGGATCATAGATCGCCATTGCTTTTCTTCTTCCTTTCTTGTAGGTCAGATGTCTCTTTCCTTCAGATGTGGTTTATTCAGCCGGCTGCTGCGTCACCCCGGTCGGTGACAACGCGCATACCGATTGCTGACATACGTTGTTTGAGTTCTGCCACCTGCTGCGCAGATTCCGCGCCGCTGTGCAGCTTGCCATTGTATAGCGTATATTTTTCCCGCGCATCCGGCGGGGACAGATTAGGCATGACCACATTGGCGCCCGCCAGCATCCCCTGTTCCCTGCCGTCCGGCCGGAGCGTGCCGAGCGCAGTCGTGGCGGGCAGCAGCAGCGTAGGCCGGATCAGACGCAGGATGGACAGCAGATAGAGCGTCAGCTCTACACTGCCCGCAGGCTTGTCGCGGAAGGGCGTATCCCGGTGCGGGATAAACGGACCGATGCCACACATGGCAGGCGCAAAGGTCTCGACGAATTTCAGATCCTTTGCCAGTGTCTGCGCGGTCTGACCGGGCGATCCGACCATGAACCCGCAGCCGACCTGATAGCCGGTCGCCTTGAGGTCGCGCAGGCAGCGCATCCGGTTGTCAAACGACATGGAGGCCGGATGCAGCGACTGATAATGCGCCCGGTCCGCGGTCTCGTGCCGCAGCAGATAACGGTCCGCCCCTGCGTCAAACATGGCCTGATAGGCTTCGGCCGGGTATTCGCCCAGCGAAAGCGTCACCGCGCAGTCCGGAAATTCCGCCTTGATCGCCCGCACAACACGGCACACCGCGTCCACCATATGCGTGTCCATCTCGCCGCCCTGCAAAACAAAGGTGCGGAAGCCGAGCGCATATCCGCTGCGGCAGCAGGACAAAATCTGCTCTGCGGTCAGGCGATAGCGCGCGCAGTTGGTGTTTGAGCGGCGGATGCCGCAGTACAGGCAGTCATTGCGGCAGATGTTGCTGACTTCGATCAGGCCGCGGATGTAGACCTGATCGCCATAGACCCGACGGCGGGCGTGGCGCGCCTTCTCGGCAAGATAAGCCGCAGCCTCCTCCGTGCGCCCGGTAATCAGCGCTGCATATTCCGCTTCGGTCAAAGCGTGGTTCTGTTCCAACCGGTCGATCAGTGTCTGTATGCTCTTATTCATCGCCGGTCACGTTGGAGTAGGCGGTTTTGACGCTGATGCCGGGCAGGTTGCCGATCCGGCCCGACAGGGCCGAAATCGTATCCTGCGGTGCATCGATCGCGATCGAGACAATATTGATGCCCTTCTCGCGGTACGGGATACCCATGCGTCCGATGATATATTTCCCATAGGTGTGCAGCAGTTCATTCAGCTGCGCGACCGAGTCCATATCTTCTACAATAATACCCATCACGGCAACTCTGGTTTTCATGCATTTCCCTCACTTCAAACAGAAAAAAACGGCCGCACCCACAGAAAGGTGCAGCCGTATCTCCCAACTGTTTACCCGGCGGCCCCTTTCACGCAGCCGGCCATATGGCAGGCTTGATGTCAGGATGCGCTTGACGTATTCTATTATATAAGAGCCGGGCAGCAAAATCAAGACCGGGCGGTTACAGGCGGTGGTTTTCCCGCACAAAAGCAAAACCGCAGCTTTGAAAAGCTGCGGTTTTCGTGGCGGAGAAGGTGGGATTCGAACCCACGTGACGTGTTACCGTCAACTCGATTTCGAGTCGAGCTCGTTATGACCACTTCGATACTTCTCCGTATCGCCTGTTCACAGGTGCTTAATTATTCTACCATGTATGGCGGCAAATTACAAGGATTTTTTTCGGGAAAACCGAAATTTCTTCTGCTGCCGCTCCCCTGCGCGGCCGCAAGCCCGGTTTCCCGCGCAGCCTGCAGAAAACTGCATTGAAATTTCCGCTGCATCCTGCTATACTATATAAAGAAATAAAAGAAATCAATCAATAACCAATAAACCTATATAGAAAGACTAACTATTAAAAGTCAAGTCTAAAATGAAAATTTTATGAATGAATTGCGGAGACGCATTTCAGATATATTTGTACCTTGAAAATCGCATG